>NZ_VBTO01000016.1:0-189803 GCF_013277615.1 Pseudomonas sp. MS19
GACGCTTTTTGATGCAGCGCTATAACTGGCAAAGGCCACATCAATTCAACAGCGGGCTGGCGCCCGCTGTTGCTGAAGAAAAACTTAAAACCGTGTCCGGGATTAGTTGACCACTACATTGTATTACCAAGCCAGATGGCAGTTATTGGTTTGTGCCGTGGGAAAAAGTGCATGCCATCGCGCCCAGTGTGACTAACTTGAACACTGGAGGGGCCAGCCAGCACGGTAGCTTGCTCTTATGGTTTCCGCTTGAAGGTTTAGAGCATGAAAATTACGGGCCAGATGTAGAGGGCTGGGTATTGATGGTTAATCCCGGCGGCGGGATTTCATCAATGGCGCAGTGGGAATGTATACGCAGCTTTATGGAGGTAGGGCCTGAGGTTGTACCGGAGGCGCTTGAGAACATTTGTGGCTTAAGTCTTGGGCAGATTTTCTGGCGCGAATTTGAAGTCTCTCGCCAGAAAATAGGCCTCTTCCTAACGGTGGTTTGGGAGGTTGGTTGCATGTTTCCAGTGTTCAACCCTATGGGTGCATACTGGATAACTCAGAAAAAACTCAAGCACATCCCAGACCTCACCGCCCCTGAGGTCATCGAATGGTCCAAACCGCTGCCAACTGAACAATGGGCCAAACGCTCCCCTGAGTTAGAAGAAGCCATCCTTCAGCGCGAGGCTGAATTAGCAGTACAGGTCTAGCCGCTAATACTCAGAAAGCATGCGCTACATCATCAAAGGCAAGGATGCTTCATGACCGAGCAGGTAGGCGACATCAAGCAAGTTTTTCTATGGAAGCAAGAACATCTTGCACCTTTACCCATCCCCACAGGCCAGCCTGCCAGTGATTTGATGAATATCGTTTGGCGCAAAAATCATGTGTTCTTAGATATTGGAAGTTTCGCAATGGGGGCTGGCTGGCTTACTTTGTATATGGGCTCAGTTCTGTTCATTGCTAGCGCAGCATATGCAGCTTGGGGCATAGGAGATTACTGGGCTGGCTTTGCAGTGCTGAGTGTTACAGGAGGGGGAATAATGGGCCCTCTCTGGTACTTATTCATCAAACAATGGCGCAAGCCACTTATTCCGCCCATTCGCTTTAACCGGCAACGCAGGGAAGTTTGTATTACCAAACCAGATGGCAGTTATTGGTTTGTGCCGTGGGAAAAAGTGCATGCCATAGCGCCCAGTGTGACGAGTTTAAATACTGGTGGAGCTACAAGACATGGCAGTCTCTTACTGTGGTTTCCACTTAAAGGCTTAGAGCACAAAGCCTATGCGCCGGATGTAAAAGGTTGGATATTGATGGTTAATCCCGGTGGTGGGATTTCATCAATGGCGCAGTGGGAGTGTATACGCAGCTTTATGGAGGTCGGCCCTGATGTTGTACCGGAGGCTTCGGTATTTCGTCATCGCGATATGAGCATCTGGCAAAGCTATGTGTTTGATGTTAAGCAAGCGGCTAAAGAGCGGGGTTGGCTTCTGGCTTTAGTTTGGGATGCATTTCTGGGCGAAATTATTTTCAATAGCATTCTATATGACTATTTCTTGCGCAAAAAAATGGTTGTCGTCCCCGACCTCACCGCCCCTGAAGTTATCGAATGGTCCAAACCGCTACCCCCTGAACAATGGGCCAAACGCTCTCCCGAGTTGGAGCAGGCCATCCTTCAGCGCGAGGCTGAACTAGCGTCGCGCTGAAGGATGGCTGCCTCGATTAGACGCTCCAGATACCTCAGCTTAATGATGATCCTCAGCTTCTATTGGCGGTGAACCTGCCGGCCATATTCACAACAGGCTTGTGAGGGTGGTCAGCTCAGCCATGTGGGCTCACAATATGTGCAGTGCCAAAGGCCACAAACCGATGTGCCCTTTGGTCTTTACCTGCAAATTTTCTATGGAATCCTGATCATGCGCCTGTTGCATACCATGCTGCGCGTTGGCGATATGGACAAGTCCATCGCTTTTTATACAGAAGTGTTGGGCATGACCCTGTTGCGCCGCAAAGATTACCCCGACGGTAAATTCACTCTGGCATTTGTCGGCTACGGCGATGAAGCGCACAACTCGGTGATCGAGCTGACCCAAAACTGGGGCGTAGAGAGCTACGAGTTGGGCAATGGTTACGGCCACATCGCGCTTGAAGTCGAAGACGTATACAAGGCCTGCGAAGACATTCGCGCGCGGGGCGGCAAGATCACCCGCGAGCCGGGCCCGATGATGCACGGCAACAGCATTCTGGCGTTTGTCGAAGATCCGGACGGCTACAAGATCGAGTTGTTGTCACCTTTGCGCACCGACTGAGCTGACTAAGGTTGCAAAGCGCCCCGTTTGTGCGGTTCTATCAGGTTTTGCGCAAACGGCGCGTTGAATTTACTGCCCACGTCTAGAGGTGCCTTTATGCATAACTCAGTTTCTGCGGTCGATCCGGAAGGGTTACTCGAATATTCCGTGGTCTATACCGACCGCTCGCTCAATCACATGTCGCAAGCATTTCAGCAAGTCATGCGCGACATCTCGCAGACCCTCAAACAGGTGTATAACGCCGAAGCGGTTGCGGTTGTGCCTGGCAGTGGTACCTACGGCATGGAAGCGGTTGCCCGCCAGTTTGCCGGTGACAAGAAATGCCTGATCGTGCGTAACGGCTGGTTCAGTTTCCGCTGGACGCAGATTCTCGACATGGGCCGCATTCCCAGCGAGACCACGGTGCTCAAGGCCCGCCCGCAATCTGCCGACAAGCAAGCGCCTTATGCGCCGCCACCGATTGACGAGGTGGTCGCCGCCATCCATGCCAATAAGCCTGATGTGGTGTTCGCGCCGCACGTTGAGACCTCTTCCGGGATTATCTTGCCGGATGCTTACATGCGTGCGATTGCCGAGGCTGTGCACGCGGTCGGTGGCCTGTTTGTGCTCGACTGCATTGCCTCCGGAACGCTGTGGGTCGACATGCAGGACATTGGTGTCGATCTGTTGATCAGCGCGCCGCAAAAGGGCTGGAGCGCATCGCCTTGCTGCGCCCTGGTAATGTTCAGTGGCGAAGCGCTTGCGCGGATTGCCGACACTGAAAGCAGCAGCTTCGCTTGCGACCTGAAAAAATGGCTGCAGATCATGCAGGCCTATGAGCAGGGCGGCCATGCATATCATGCGACCATGCCAAGCGACTCGCTGGTGCGTTTTCGCGATGTGATGCGCGAAGCTGAAAATTACGGTTTTGCTGCGCTGCGTGCCAACCAGCAGGAGTTGGGTGACCGGGTTCGTGCCTTACTGGCCAGCAAAGGTATCAACAGTGTTGCCGCGCAGGGCTTTGAAGCGCCTGGCGTGGTGGTTTGCTACACCGATGATGCCGATATCAAGACCGGTAAAAAGTTTGCAGCACAAGGCCTGCAAATTGCGGCGGGCGTGCCGTTGCAGTGTGATGAGGGCGCTGATTTCCAGACCTTCCGGATCGGTTTGTTCGGGCTCGATAAGCTCTACAACATCGACCGTACGATCGACACGTTGGCGCAGGCGCTGGATCAGGTTCTGGCGGGGTAAATTTGCTGTAAAAAACAGTCTCTCCCGGGTTTCAACAACCCGGGAGTCGCGGTTGGTAGAGCCACAATCGTTGCCATGCGCTGTTCTGGCGTTGGCAGCCGTTGTGTATATCTGAGTCTTGCGGCGCCTTTGATTGGCGCGGTACTGCTTGGTAAATCGGTAACGCAAAGCGGTTTACAGGTCGAAGTCGTACTCTGCCAACTGCTTGTTCAAACGGCGCTCATCAAGGAAATTATCGATGATGCGACGCTTGGTCAGGTTGGTTTTTGCCACCTCGATCGGTGCTTCCGTGTCGTCGCTGTCTTCAGAGACAAAGTCGTCGTCGAGCTCAAGGTCTTCTTTATCAGTGCTCATATGTTTCACTCCCGGCTACACAGGCCATTTGCGCACCTTATAGCGGTAAAACATGAGCGGGTAAAAAAGATTTTTTCAATCGGATAAGACAAAAACTCAGGGAAAAATCAATCGTCCGAAGTTTTCTGCTTGAACTCGCACAGATCTTCGATCCGGCAACTGCCACAGCGCGGCTTTCTAGCCAGGCAAACGTAGCGGCCGTGCAGGATCATCCAGTGGTGGGCATCCAGCAAAAATTCCTTGGGGACGAACTTCAGCAGCTTCTTTTCGACCTCAAGCACGTTCTTGCCGGGGGCTACGCCGGTGCGATTGGCGAAGCGAAAAATGTGCGTATCGACCGCCATGGTCAGTTGCCGAAACGCGGTATTGAGCACCACGTTGGCAGTCTTGCGGCCAACACCGGGCAGGGCTTCGAGTGCTTCGCGGGTTTCGGGTACCTGGCTGCCGTGCAGTTCGACCAGCATGCGACAGGTTTCGATAACGTTTTTGGCCTTACTCGGGTACAAGCCGATGGTTTTGATGTAGCTGCACAGGCCGTCATATCCGAGCGCATAAATGGCTTCCGGGGTATTGGCAACCGGGAACAGCCTGGCAGTAGCTTTGTTGACGCCGACATCGGTGGCTTGCGCCGACAGAATCACCGCAATCAGCAGTTCGAATGGCGTGCTGTACGCCAGCTCGGTTTTCGGCTCGGGCAGGTCTTCGCGCAACCGGCGGAATATCTCATAACGTTTGGCGGCGTTCACTCGACAACTCCGGTCACGCGTACGCGTCGGCTTTGTGCCGCAACCGCGGGCTCGCGGGCCTTGGCGCGTTCGGCCAGCGATTCATCAATACGGTTCTTCAGGGCAATCAGCAGGCCCAAAACAATAAATGCGCCCGGCGGCAGAATAGCCAGCAAGAAGCCTTTGTAATCGCTGAATACGGTAACTTGCCAGTTGGCTGCAGAAGGGCCGAACAACAACTGCATGTTGGCGAACAGCGCGCCGGTGCCAAACAGCTCGCGCAGGGCTCCAATCACGACCAGCACCGCACCAAAACCCAAGCCCATCATCAAGCCGTCGTAGGCCGCGCGGGCGGGATCGTTCTTGGCGGCAAAGGCATCGGCGCGGCCAAGGATCACGCAGTTGGTGGTGATCAGCGGGATGAAAATGCCGAGAATTTGATACAGCTCATAGGTGTAAGCCTGCATGAGCAGCTCAATGCAGGTGGTGAGCGCGGCGATGATCATGACGAACGCCGGCAAGCGCACTGCCGTGTTGACTACGCCACGAACCAGCGACACCGCGGTGTTGGAGCAGATCAGCACCAGTGCGCTGGCCAGTGCCAGGCCCAAGGCGTTTACCGTCGAGTTACTGGTGCCCAGCAGCGGACAAAGCCCCAGCAGCTGCACCAACCCCGGGTTGTTCTTCCACAGGCCGTTGATGGTTATTTCGCGGTAGCTGACGCTCATCAGTTAGCCCCCGATTCAGATGATTTGGCGGCGAATAGTTCGCTTTTGTGCGCATCCACATATTGCAGCGCCTTGTGCACTGCTTTTACTACGGCGCGTGGAGTGATGGTCGCCCCGGCAAACTGATCGAACTGGCCACGGTCCTTTTTCACAGCCCAGCCATCGGCGTCGGGATTGCTCAGCGACTTGCCGTCAAAAGCGCGAATCCACTGGCTCTTGGCCAGATCGATCTTGTCGCCCAGCCCCGGTGTTTCCTTGTGGCTCAGCGCGCGTACGCCCGCCAAAGAGCCGCTGGACTGTACGCCAACCAGCAGGTGAATCGCGCCGCCGTAACCGTCGGGCGCAGTGACCTTGAGAATCACGGCTGTCGGCTGGGTGCCCTTAAGTGCAATGTAGGCATCTTGCGCGGTTTTGTTGCCGAGCAGTTCAGGGTCGAACACGCTGATGCTGTTATCGAGCAGGTGATTGTCGTAACTGCCAGCCGGCAGGATCTCGCTGAGTGCACGTGCCTGCGCGTCGCGCTCGGCGGCGGCAATCCGGTCACGGGTACCGAGTTGGGTGAGGGCGACAACGCCAACGGTCACGATCGCGAACAAGCCCAGTACCAGGCTGTTCTTGAGCATCGAGCGGCTGATTTCAGGGAGTGCCATGCTTATTCGCCTAGCTTGAAGCCACGCGTCGGCTTGCGATGGCCGTACGTGCGTGGTCGTGTGTAGTAATCGATAGTGGGTGCCGCCAGGTTCATTAACAGCACGCCGAAGGCGATGCCGTCAGGATAACCGCCCCAGGCGCGGATCACGTAAACCAGAATGCCCACACCTGCGCCGAATATAAGGCGCCCGAGGTTGCTGGTGGCGCCTGATACCGGATCGGTGACGATAAAGAATGCGCCGAGCATGGTCGCGCCGCTGAGCAAATGAAACAGCGGCGAGCCGTGTGAATCTGAGCCGCTGCCGTTCCAGAAAATCAGGCTCATGATGGCCAGCGCCGCGAGCATTCCTACGGGCGCGTGCCAGGTAAACAGACGCTTGCGCAGGAGGTACAGGCCGCCCAGCAAAAAGCCGAGATTGACCATTTCGCTGCCCGCACCGCCGATATAACCGAACGCCGGATTCTGTGTCCACAGCTCATCGATGGTCAGGCTTTTATTGATCTTCAGCGTATCCAGCGCGGTGGCTTGCACCCAGCCATCTGGCAGGTTGGCAAAGCCGAAGATGTGCTGCAACGCACTCAGCGGCCCGGTCATGTGCGGTGCTGGCCAGGTGGTCATCTCTACCGGGAACGACACCAGCACCACAACATAACCAATCATCGCCGGGTTGAATGGGTTCTGACCAAGGCCGCCGTAAAGTTGCTTGCCCAATACAATCGCAAAGCCCACCGCAACCAGTGTCAGCCACCAGGGCGAGTAGGGCGGCAATGCCAGTGCCAGCAATACGGCCGTGACCACGGCGCTGTAATCTTTGAGGAAGAACCCCAGCGGACGCTTGCGCAGGGCCAGTATCAACGCCTCAAAGCCGATGGCGCAGAGACATGCCCAGAGCAGATTGATCAGCGTGCCAAAGCCATACAGCCAGGTCAGGGCTAGAATGCCCGGCACGGTGGCCAGCAGCACTTGCAGCATCACCTGCTGAGTACGGTTGTTGCCTTTGGCATGCGGCGATGTAATACGTGGCAGGGCCATCGTTGCTCCAGTTGCTCTACGTCGGGGTTGCCACTGCACCTATTAGCGGTGCAGCGGGCCCTTGAGTGTCAAGGCTATAGCGTCGGGCGCTATTGGCATCTCTCGTTAGGCGTTGCTGTGTTCTGCAAGCTTTTGTTCTGCATCGGCTAGCCGCGCGCGGGCGGACTCAAGCGCCTCAGCAGCGCTATTGTCATCGCGTTCCAGCTTGCGCAAGTCCGCACGGGCAAAAGCCACTTCGGTCTTTAGTGCACGGGTCGTTTCATCAATCGGCTGCTTGTCCTTGCGCTCCAGCACGGGTGCTGGCTTGTTCGAGTTTTCCTCGGCCGCATGCAACTGTTGCTCAGCTTGCTTGACTGCCTCGCGCAACGGCATCAGCAGCTCTTCACTGGCCTCGGCTTTCTCGGCCTTTTTCAGCTCGGCACGTTTCATCGCCAATTCGATTTTGGCTTTCTTCAGGCCGCCATCATCAACCGGCTTAGTCGCTGCAGGCGTCGCCGCTTCAGTTGGTTGCAGGCTGGCGAGCTGTTGCTCGGCGGCGACCAGTTGGCTGCGCAGTTTTTCCAGCTCGGCTTGCTGCTCGGCATCTGGCGCTTCGACTTTCTCCAGCTTACGCACTTGCGCGCGAAGCATGGCGGCGTCGATCTTGGCCTTTTTCAGCGCTGCGTCATCAACCGGCTTGGCCGCAGCAGGCGCCGACGCTGCAGTTGGTTGCAGGCTGGCGACTTGTTGCTCGGCGGCTGCCAGTTGGCTGCGGAGTTTTTCCAGTTCGGCTTGCTGCTCGGCGTCTGGCGATTCGACTTTCTCCAGCTTGCGCACTTGCGCGCGGAGCATGGCGGCGTCGATCTTGGCCTTTTTCAGCGCTGCGTCGTCGACTGGCTTGGCCGCAGCAGGCGCTGCAGATTCAGTTGGCTGCAGGCTGGCGACTTGTTGCTCGGCGGCGGCCAGTTGGCTGCGCAGTTTTTCCAGTTCGGCTTGCTGCTCGGCGTCTGGCGATTCGACTTTCTCCAGCTTGCGCACTTGCGCGCGGAGCATGGCGGCGTCGATCTTGGCCTTTTTCAGCGCCGCGTCATCCACCGGCTTGGCCGCTGCGGGTGCAGCGCTGGCCATGGCTTCGTCCAGCGCTTTTTGCGCGGCTTCGGCGGCAAGCGTAAGTGCACTGACCTGCGCTTGCAGTTCCGCTGTGTCGTGAGCTTCCAGCTGCTTCTGCGCCTTTTTCAGGGCGACATTGGCCATGCTGGCTTCGATTTTGAGCTTCTTCTGCACATCGCTGAGCCCGGCGGACTTGCCGGCAGGCGCGGCGTCACTCGCTGGAGTGTTGGTGCTGGCTTCAGCCTGTGCGGTCTTGGCTTTGGCGGCGCGCTCAGAGCGTGCCTTGCGCTCGGCTTCTTTCTGTTCTTCAGCGCGACGCAGACGCTCCTGGCGCAGCTCGAAGCGCTGTTTGGACTGTTCGGCCTTGAGCTGCTTTTGCTCAAGCTCGCGAATCTCGCCTTTGGCGGCGCGGTAGTACTGCACCAGCGGAATGCTCGACGGGCACACGTAAGCACATGCACCGCACTCGATGCAGTCGAACAGGTTATGCGCCCGCAGTTGTTCGTGCTCCTGGCCGATTGCAAAAAAGTGCAGTTGCTGCGGCAGCAAACTGGCCGGGCAGACTTCGGCGCAATCACCGCAGCGGATGCAGGGCAGGGCTTTGGGGGGTGCTGGCAACTCGGCTGCTGTCGAGGCCAGCAAGCAGTTGGTGGTCTTGATAATCGGTACATCAATGTTGGGCAGGGTGAAGCCCATCATCGGCCCGCCCATGATCAGGCGGTTGAGTTTGGTTTGATCCAGCCCGGCAAATTCGAGCAGTTCGCGCACGGGCGTGCCGAGCAGCACTTCAACGTTCATCGGCCTTGCCAGCGCTTCGCCGGTGAGGGTGGTGATGCGCGAGATCAGCGGTTTGCCCAGTACAACTGCATCATGCACGGCAACGGCAGTACCGACGTTCTGGCACAGAATGCCGATGTCGGCAGGCAGGCCGCCGCTCGGGACTTCAACGCCGGTTAGAATCTGGATGAGCTGTTTTTCACCGCCAGAGGGGTATTTGGTCGGGAACACGCAAACCTGAAACGGGCGCTCGCCCAAGGCCGCTTTTACGGCGGCAATGGCTTCTGGCTTGTTGTCTTCAATGCCAATCAACACCTGCTCGGGCTGAATCAGTTGCGCAAGAATTTCGATACCGCTGAGCATCGCCTCGGCGCGCTCACGCATCAGTACATCATCGGCGGTGATGTACGGCTCGCATTCGGTGCCGTTAATCACCAGCGTATGAACCTTCTGCGTCGGTCGTGAGGTCAGTTTGACTGCACTGGGAAAGCCCGCGCCGCCCAAGCCGCTGATACCGGCCTCGCGAATAATCCCCAGCAGCTCGGTAGTTTCCAGTTGCGCATAATCCGGATGCGGCGTCAGCGCGGCCCAGGCGTCATTGCCATCGCTGTCGATAACAATCGCCATCGCGTCCATACCCGAGACGTGCGGGTACGGTTGCGGGCCGATAAAGCTGACGGTGCCGGAAGTGGGGGCGTGTACCGGTGCACTGACAAAACCATTGGCCTTGGCAATCAACTGGCCCTTGAGCACGTTGTCGCCGACGGCAACAATCGGCTCGGCAGGCGCACCAATGTGCTGGTTGAGTGGCAGCACCAGACGCTTGGCCAGCGGCGCTGTCTGGATCGGCGTGCGGTTGGAGAGTTCTTTGCGCTCGGGAGGATGGATGCCGCCCGGAATATCCCAGATTTTCAGGCTGCTCATGCGGCTTTGCCCCGGTCGCTGTCATCGCGATCACTGGCGATCAACTGGCCCGGTGCCAGCGGCTGTTCCCATTTCCAGGTTTGCACGGTGCGGCCTACTTCAATCATATCGATACAATCCACCGGGCACGGTTCGACGCAGAGGTCGCAACCGGTGCACTCGCTGACAATTACCGTGTGCATCTGCTTGGCGGCCCCGACGATGGCGTCAACCGGGCAGGCCTGAATGCACTTGGTGCAGCCGATGCATTCGGCTTCGCGAATGAAGGCAACCATTTGCGGCTTTTCGCCTTCAACGGCGTCCAGCGGCTCGGGCTCGACGTCGAGCAAATCGGCCAGCGCCTGAATCGTGGCTTCACCACCCGGCGGGCACTTGTTGATCTTGTCGCCGCCGGCAATGGCTTCGGCGTAGGGCTTGCAGCCCGGATAACCGCACTGGCCGCATTGAGTTTGCGGGAGCAGGGCGTTGACCTGTTCGGCAATCGGGTCGCCTTCGACCTTAAAACGCACGGCCGCGTAGCCGAGAATCGCGCCGCAGATCAGGCACAGGCCGAGCAGCGCCAGAATTGCACTGATGACCAGACTCATAGCTTGATCAAACCGGTAAAGCCCATGAATGCCAGCGACATCAGGCCGGCGGTGACCATGCCTATCGCGGCGCCCTGGAACGACTTGGGTACATCGGCAATCGCAATACGCTCGCGCATGGCGGCGAACAGTACCAGCACCAAAGAGAAGCCCAGCCCCGCGCCAAAGCCGTTGGCGGTGGCAGTGATAAAGGTGAACTCACTTTTGTTGGCGTTGAGCAGGGCCACGCCGAGCACGATGCAATTGGTGGTGATCAGTGGCAGGAAAATCCCCAGCACCCGATAGAGCAGCGGGCTGGTCTTGTTCACCACCATTTCAGTGAACTGCACCACGACGGCGATCACCAGAATGAAACTGATGGTGCGCAGGAACTCGATATCGAGTGGCTTGAGCACGTACTGCTGGACGAGATAGCTGCACATCGCCGCGAGTGTCAGCACGAAGGTGGTGGCCAGTGACAGGCCGATAGCGGTCTCGATTTTCTTGGACACGCCCATGAAGGGGCACAGGCCAAGAAACTGCACCAACACGAAGTTGTTTACCAGGATGGCGCTAACCAGAATCAGAGCGAGTTCGGTCATTGCAGGTACCGTTTGGACGGGCAAAGGCCGTATAAAAAGGGCGCGTATTATCGTTAAGCTGGCACTTGCAGACAAGTCAGCATTGTCTGGCGTGTTATCCGCCCATAAGCCTAGCACCGCTGGTGGCGGCTGCTGCGGGGCTGGTTGGCGTTACCCGGGGTTGCCGGGTAACGCCGATTGCAGCTGCTTTACTTGACGCGTTGGCCGGGCTTGGCGCCGTTGTCCGGGCTCAGCAGGTAAATTTCTTCACCGCCAGGGCCGGCTGCCAGCACCATGCCTTCGGACACGCCGAACTTCATCTTGCGCGCCGCCAGGTTGGCCACGTACAGGGTCAGGCGGCCTTCGAGCTTGCTCGGGTCCGGGTAGGCGCTCTTGATACCGGAGAACACGTTGCGCTTGGCATCGCCGATATCCAGAGTCAGGCGCAGCAGTTTGTCGGCACCCTCCACGAATTCGCACTTCTCGATCAAGGCAACGCGCAGGTCGACGGCAGCGAAGGCATCAAAGGCGATTTCCGCCGCGATGGGCTCTTTGCTCAGCTCGCCATTGCCGGTAGCAGCAGGTTGGTTGCCGGCTTCAGCGGCGGCGAGGTCTTCTTTCGAGGCTTCGATCATGGCTTCAATTTTCGCAGGTTCAATTCGGGTCAGCAGTGCGCTAAACGGATTCAGTTGGTGAGCGCCCAGCAGCGTCTTATGGTCGTCCCAGGTCAGCGGTGCGACATTGAGGAACGCCTCGGCGTCGCTGGCCAGCTTCGGCAGAACCGGCTTGAGGAAGATCACCAACTGGCGGAACAGGTTGATCGCCAGCGAACAGATGGCTTGTACTTCTTCCTGCTTGCCTTCTTGCTTGTTCAGCGACCACGGCGCTTTGTCGGCGATCCAGGCGTTGGCGCGATCGGCAAGACCCATGATCTCGCGCATGGCGCGGGCAAAGTCACGGTTCTCGTAGGCTTCGGCAATGCTTGGTGCGGCGGCCTGGAAGGCGTCGGTCAGCTCTGGCGCGGCGTTGCCGGTCGCCATCAAACCGTTATTGCCCTTGTGAATGAAGCCTGCACAGCGGCTGGCGATATTGACGACCTTGCCGACCAGATCCGAGTTGACCTTCTGTACGAAGTCTTCGAGGTTCAGGTCGAGGTCATCCACGCCACGGCCCAGCTTGGCTGCGTAGTAATAACGCAGGTATTCCGGGTTCAGGTGATCCAGGTAGGTGCGCGCCTTGATGAAGGTGCCGCGAGACTTCGACATTTTCTGGCCATTAACGGTCAGATAGCCGTGTACGTTGACCGCAGTCGGCTTGCGGAAGCCCGCGCCTTCGAGCATGGCTGGCCAGAACAGTGCGTGGAAGTTGACTATGTCCTTGCCGATGAAGTGATACAGTTCGGCCGTCGAGTCCTTGCACCAGAATTCTTGGAAGTCCAGCTCAGGGCGGCGCGAGCAGAGATTCTTGAAGCTGGCCATGTAGCCGATTGGGGCGTCCAGCCATACGTAGAAGTATTTGCCTGGCTCGCCCGGGATTTCGAAACCGAAATACGGCGCGTCACGGCTGATGTCCCACTCGTGCAGGCCAGAGTCCAGCCACTCGGCAATCTTGTTGGCCACAGCATCCTGCAGCGCGCCGCCGCGGGTCCACTGCTTGAGCATGGCGGTGAATTCAGGCAGCTTGAAGAAGAAGTGCTTGGAGTCTTTGAGCACCGGCACGGCGCCGGAGATGGCTGAGCGCGGGTTTTTCAGCTCGGTCGGCTCATAAGTGGCACCGCACTTTTCGCAGTTGTCGCCGTACTGGTCTTCGGCCGCACACTTGGGGCATGTGCCCTTGATGAAACGGTCTGCCAGAAACATGCCCTTCTCAGGGTCGAAGTACTGGGTAACCGAGCGCGTGGCGATATGGCCGCGTTCGGCGAGCGTCTGGTAAATACCGGCAGACAGCTCGCGGTTCTCTTCCGAATGTGTCGAGTGGAAGTTGTCGAAGTCGACCAGGAACTCGGCAAAGTCGGCGGTGTGTTCAGCCTTGACGTTGTCGATCAACTGCTCGGCAGTGATGCCTTCCTTTTCGGCGCGCAGCATGATGGCCGAGCCGTGAGCGTCATCTGCGCAAACATAGATGCACTGATTGCCGCGCAGTTTCTGGAAGCGTACCCACATGTCGGTCTGGATGTACTCGAGCATGTGGCCAAGGTGGATTGAACCATTGGCGTAGGGCAGGGCACTGGTAACGAGAATCTTGCGGGCTTCAGACATAGAATTCGCTGCACTGGTAAAACAAAGGAGGTCGGTAACTATATAGCGCCGGACGATTTTTTTCATCCTGCGCAGGAGTTTGCGTAGTAAAAGTCTGGTTCTGGCGCAACAGTGGCTTTGCGGTAAGATGACTGCTTGCGTTACTTGACCTCAGTTTGGGAGTTTTCATGTCTGTCACCCGTGAAGTGGTTGAAGCCACCCTTCGTCAGTACACCGATCCACACTTGAATCAGGATCCGGTCACTTCCGGGTGTCTGCGCGAAGTGGATGTACAAGGTGCCAAGGTGTCTGTGCGCCTCGAGTTGCCGTATTCCGCCGGCCTGTTCAAAAGCGGCTGGGCGCAAATGCTGGAAATGGCCCTGAGCAATCTCGATGGCGTTGATAGCGCGGTGGTGACAGTCGATTGCGTGGTGCAGGCGCATAAGGCGCAGGCCCAAGTGCCCGCGCTGGAAAACGTGAAGAATGTGATTGCTGTGGCGTCGGGCAAGGGCGGTGTGGGCAAATCCACTACCGCAGCCAACCTTGCACTGGCGCTGGCTCGCGAAGGTGCGCGTGTCGGTATTCTCGATGCGGATATCTACGGGCCCAGTCAGGGCATTATGTTCGGTATTGCTGAAGGCACGCGGCCACTGGTCAAGGATCAGAAGTGGTTTGTGCCGATCAAGGCGCATGGCGTTGAGGTCATGTCGATGGCCTTTCTCACCGACGAGAATACGCCTGTGGTCTGGCGTGGGCCGATGGTCTCCGGTGCCTTGCTGCAACTGATTACCCAAACCGCCTGGGATAACCTTGATTACCTGATCGTCGATATGCCGCCAGGCACCGGCGATATCCAGTTGACGCTGGCGCAAAAAGTGCCGGTTGCCGGTGCAGTAATCGTGACTACGCCGCAGGATTTGGCGTTGCTGGATGCCAAGAAGGGCGTAGAGATGTTCCGCAAGGTCAATATTCCGGTGCTGGGTGTGGTCGAGAATATGGCTGTGCACATCTGCTCGAATTGCGGCCATGCCGAGCACCTGTTCGGTGAAGGCGGTGGTGAGAAGCTGGCGGCGCAGTTTGACGTTGATCTGTTGGCCTCGATGCCGTTGTCGATGGCCATCCGCATGCAATCCGATGGCGGCAAGCCAACCACCATTGCCGACCCTGAAAGCCAGATCGCAATGATCTATCAGGAAACCGCAAGAAAGGTTGGCGCACGCATCGCTCAGGGCGACGCAAACGCCCAGGCCATGCCGACCATCTCAGTCAGCGACGACTGACAGCAATCAACCCGCCGCGTGCAACACGGAGGATGGATAGCGGCGCTATGCGCCGCAATCCGTCAGGCGATTGATGGGTCGCTGCATAATGTGGGTCGCATTGATCAACCGGCCACCTGCGGTATCTGCAAAGCGCAGCCATGTACACCCCACAAACCGCCATGACGGTTTACCCTTCGGGTTAACCATCCTCCTCGGGACGCGAACCTATTCGTGTCATACGCAACACGGAGGATGGATAGCGGCGCTTTGCGCCGCAATCCGTCGGGCGATTGGTGAATCGCCGCATGATGCGAGTCGAGTTTATTGACCGGCCAACTGCGGTATCTGCAAAGCGCGACGGTGTACACCCCACAAACCGCCATGACGGTTTACCCTTTGGGTTAACCATCCTCCGTCGGGACGCGAACCTATTCGTGCCGTACTAAACATGGAGGATGGATAGCGGCGCTTGCGCCGCAATCCGTCGGGCGATTGGTGAATCGCCGCATGATCTGGATCGTATTGATCAACTGGCCACCCGCGCACCTGTAAAGCGCAGCCGTGTACATCCCACAGAACGCTATGACGGTTTACCCTTCGGGTTAACCATCCTCCGTCGGGACGCGACCCCATTGTGCCGTACGCAATCCGTCGGGCGTTTGATACGTCGCCGCAAGATTAGGATTTCTGCAGGCATAAAAAAACCCCGCCGAAGCGGGGTTTTTTATAGGGAGGACAAGTTAGATAACTTGTACTTCCTCAGCTTGCATGCCTTTCTGACCACGGGTGGCCACGAAAGTCACTTGCTGGCCTTCTTTCAGGCTCTTGAAGCCATCGCTCTGGATAGCTTTGAAGTGTACGAACAGGTCATCACCAGATTGTGGAGTGATGAAGCCGTAGCCTTTCTCATCGTTGAACCACTTAACGGTGCCAGTTTGACGATTAGACATGTGAAATCTCCTAACAAAAGTAATTACAGCCCTGGAAAAAACCAGGCCGGGACTGAGTGCAACGAGTACTAGGAGTCGGACGATGTTTGGATCGAAATCTAGGCATCAAGTAGCGATTCGCGGTGACACATGCAGCACAGTGGAAGCACCATACCCCTTTTTTGCGCTAAGAGCGAATGCTCTGTGCACCTTTCTGTTATTTATTGACTGATGGCGCGAAATAACCGGCCAATGACGACACTCGTCAACAGACTTTGAACCTCAAGGCAAGCACCGGTAAGATGCGCGCATTGTTCATTCATAACCTCATTCAGGACATCAGCCATGAGCATCAAATCGGATAAGTGGATTCGCCGCATGGCCCAGGAAAACGGCATGATAGAGCCGTTTGTCGAGCGCCAGGTACGGACTGAAGGCAGCGAGCGGCTGATCTCCTACGGCGTTTCGAGCTACGGCTACGACGTGCGTTGCGCAGATGAATTCAAAGTTTTTACTAACATCAACTCAGCAACGGTCGACCCAAAAAACTTTGATGAAAAAAGTTTTGTTGACGTTAAAAGTGATGTTTGCATCATCCCGCCAAACTCATTTGCACTGGCGCGCACGGTTGAGTACTTCCGCATTCCGCGCAACGTACTGACTATCTGCCTGGGCAAAAGCACTTACGCGCGTTGTGGGATTATCGTCAACGTCACCCCGCTGGAACCTGAGTGGGAAGGCCACGTGACGCTGGAGTTCTCCAACACCACGACGTTGCCGGCGAAGATTTACGCCAACGAAGGCGTGGCGCAGATGTTGTTCCTTGAGTCTGACGAGGCCTGCGAAGTCTCTTATAAAGACCGTGGCGGCAAGTATCAGGGCCAGCAGGGCGTTACCCTGCCTAAAGCCTGATCCCGCACTACAACGCAAAAAGCCGAGCATTTGCTCGGCTTTCTTGTGCGCGCAGTTTTCGGACTTCTTGAACCAACCTTGCCGAGAACGCAGCCGTTTTTGAGTCGATAGGCTCGTTGCGGATTAAACCAGCTATCGCGTGACGGGTTTCGCTTGGCTCTACCCATCCTCAGTGTTGGGATGAGTAGAAAGCGAGTTCTTCAGCGACTCAGAGCGCCTTATAAAGGGAAGTTGGCCCTGCCCAGAGACTGTTTGATGATGTCCATGACGGCGGCGGTCATCACCGAGGTCGATACACCAAACATCAGGATACCGTTGGAGGCTTCCAGCGGGCCGAGCAGGCGCCATTGTTCGGACATGACGATATCGCCGTAACCCAACGTCGCGAAATTCACCCCGGAGTGGTACAGCGCGGTGGTGAAGTCACTGAATTCGCCGAGCCAGATAAATACCTGCGCCCAGATGGCCATCTGCACGAAGTTACCGACCAGCATCAGGATCATGATCAGTGACAGCAACACGATATTGTTAACGAATGGCCTTTCGAGATCGATGATTTTTTTGCGATGGGTGATGTAGGCACGCAAGCACAAGGCAACGAATATCGCCTGGAATATCAGGCAGATCAGCATCACGGGGATACCAACAAGTAGGTTCATAAGCATTTCGGGTTATCCGGAAAGTTGGTTTTTCAGGCGATGCATACGGCGGCTGTCAATCACGTAGATGGCGGCGCAGGCATACAGCGTAACGGCGGTAAACAGGCCCATGCGGACGGCAAACGCGGTGTAAACATCTTTGCCGGTAGCGCTGTCCTGCACCGATTGGCCAAGCAGGATGATCATGGTGCTGGCGGTGTTGAGCCAGAAACTCGGTGACAGAGTGTTCTGCACCAGGCGGTATAGGCGACGGGCCAGCAGCAGGATGAAGAACAGCGTGAGAATAAAAAACATCCAGATGTGCGGCAGGATGCTCAGCAGCGTCCAGAACCCGATGGCTAGCAACCCGCCTAGCAGAGTCGAGCCGATTATCTCGCGGCCGGCATTGCGTGAACTGGTAATGCACACCTGCTGGCCCAAGTTGACTGACTTCATAATCAGCGGCATGTAGCTGGCCGGATCAATCAGGGCCATCAGAAACGATGGCATCACCACCAAGGCGGCGCGCAAGGCAATCCACTTGGCTTCATCGGGCGTCGATTTCGCCGGGGGAGTGGGGGCTGGCAGGCCTTTCGGCTCGGGGAACAGCCAGTGGCTGATCATCACCATAATGGTTGTGACCAGAACGCTCTTTATTAGCCCTTCGATGACCATCAGCGCCAATGCGAACGAGGTGGCGCCTGCGGCAGCGATCATCGTCAGGCCGATCACCACGAAGGTCGACAGCAGGTTATTGCCGCCGCGCAAGGCGTAGTGAAAACAGCCAAACAGGCTGAGGGCGATAACCAGCACACCGCTCAAGGGGTAATACTGCAGCAGCGGCGTTACCAGTAAGCCGCTGCTGGTCGTCAATGCCACCACAACAGCCAGCGCGATACCGCCCTTAAGCGGCAGTGGCTGGTTGCGCATGACCAGCAGAAACAGGGTTAACATGGGCGCCAGAAACGGCAGTGGCAGGGCCAGCGAAAAGCTCACGGCCAGCGACAGCGCTGTACCGACTGCGACGCGTAAAGCGCGCCGCGGACGTGGATCGACAGTTGTGCTGTTCATCAGTAAGCGTAGGAGAGCCAACTCATGAAACGCAGGAATGCGTGCCCGAGCAGGTTCAGCGGGTTGCCTTCCATTGGAAAGGCCATGACCTCGGCCTGACCGCCAACGCGCAAGCCTTCATAGTTGTCCAACTGGCCTTCATCTATTCCGACAATTACCGGGAAACGCTGGGCGGCGCGCAGCCAGTCGCGGCTATTCTGCACTGTCGGCAAGGCGCCTGGCGGAGTGCTCTGGCTGACGCTGACGCCGTAACCGATGCTGCGCACTTTGCCGCTCAATACGTGCCCGGGCATGGAGTCGAGCACGATGGAGACGGGCGTGCCGGTTTGCATATGGCCGAGGTTGTTCTCGGTCATGTCTGCGCTGATCCACACGTCATTCAGGGCGATCAGGGTCATTTGCGCGGCACCGGCGGCGGCAAACTGGCCGACATCGATGCGCAGGTCTGTGATCAAACCTGCCGAGTTGGCGTGCACTTCGGTCTTGCTCAGGTCGAGACGGGCTTTTTCGACCGCGCTGGCGGCGCTGCGCAGTTTGGCGTTGTCATCGCCGCTGCCGCCTTCCTGCTCGCGAGCGCGCTGGACTTCGGCACGTGCGGCGGCAACCTGACTGGTCGATTGCTCAAGCGTTGCGCGGGATATTTCCAGGCGGCGCAGAGAGATGGTTCCGGCGTCTTCGCGGTACAAACGCTCCAAACGGTCGCGGTCCTGTCGGGCTTTGAGTTCATTGGCCTGCGCGGCGCGCAACGAGGCCAGTGCCGAGTCGATGCCGGCAGTGCTCGCGCCGACTTGAGTGCGTACGTTGGCTTGATCGGCAAGAGCTCGGTCAAGGGCGATCTGGTAGGGCTGTGGGTCGATTTTGAACAGCAGCTGGCCTTTCTCGACCGTCTGGTTGTTGCGGATGGCCACTTGCGTAACACGTCCGGCAACTTCTGGCGCTACGGCAACGATATAAGCCTGCACCCGGGCTTGCTGGGTGTATGGCGTGAATCGATCGGCGAGCAAATACCAGATCAGGCTGACAATGATCAGCACGCCGACAATCAGTACGCCTTTACGGCTCGGATCTGGCGCCTTGGCGGCTGCAGGCTCGGTGGCGGGTTGCTCCGCGCGCTGTTGAGATTCAGTCATTGGCTTGGGCCTTATTGGAGGTGGGGCTGCTTTCATCCAGCAGATCGCCCCAGTCGGTGCGTTGCGACATTTGTTCGCGGGTGGCGTCATCTATCAGCGGTTGCTGGTTCTGCCAGCCGCCGCCGAGCGACTTGTACAGGCTGATCAGATTGCTCACAGCGGCGCTGCGGCTGAGCAGATAGCTGTCTTGCTGACTGGCCAGCGCCCGTTGTGCGTCGAGAACACGCTGGAAGTCGGAATAACCCTCGCGGTATTGCGCGGTGGCAAGCTCCAGTGAGCGTTCGGCAGCGGCGGCGGCGTCATGCAGAATGCGTTCGCGCTCGAGCGATTTGATCAGGCCGGTTGCGGCGTCGTCGGCCTCGCGAGCGGCTTGGCGCACGCTGTCGCGGTAGGCCACGATCAACTGCTGCAGGCGGGCGTCCTGCACACGCACGTTATTGCGCAGCAGGCCCTGATCAAAAATATTCCAGCTCAAGCTGGGACCGGCGCCCAGTGTCAGGCTGTCGGAGGCCGCGCTCAGCGAGCTTGCCGACCAGCCAATAGTGCCGAGCAGGGTCAGCGAGGGATACAGGTCGGTTTCGGCGACGCCAACCAGCGCCGACTGCGCAGCAACCTGCCACTGTGCGGCGCGAATATCCGGGCGACGTAGCAGCAGGTTCGCCGGTACTTCATTGATTGCGGCGCTATCGACCAGTGGAATCAAACCGGTCTGTTCGGCTAGCTCAGGTAGATCACTGGGCGGCCGGCCAATCAGTACGGCCAGTGCATTGCGCGTGCTGGCCACCTGCGCTTCGAAGTCGGGGATGCTGCTCAAGGTTCCCAGGTATTGGCTCTTGGCTTGTTGCAGGTCCAGCTCGGCGCTGTTGCCGCTTTTGAACAAGCGCTCCGTGATTTCATAGCTGCGCTTTTGCCGTTCGGCGTTGTCCCGGGCAATCCGCAGGCGAGCCTCGGCGGTGCGCAGGGCAAAGTAATTGGTGGCCACCTGCGCGCGGAGCAATACCAGTAAGTCCTGATAATTGGCCTGGGCGGCAAAATAGGCGGCGTTGGATGACTCGATGGCGCGACTGTAACGACCCCAGAAGTCCAGCTCCCAGCCAACATCGACACCGGCGCTGTATTGGGCGAAGTGACTGTCTTGCGGGTTGCTGCCGCCAGACTGATTGCGGTCTATGTAGAACGCATCTGCACTGGCGATTCGGGCCTGCGGCAGGCGACCCGCCTGAGCGATGCCCAGGCGCGCGCGTGATTCAAGAATGCTCAGGCCGGCAATGCGCAGGCTGGAGTTGTGCGCATCGGCCTCGCTGATAAGGCGGTCGAGCAACGGGTCGTCAAACGCCGACCACCATTGCACATTGGCGGCCTGCGGCTGATGGTCGGTGACCGCGCTGATTGACTGGCTGCTCCAGCCATCGACCCAGGGCTCGGTAGGCGATGTGAAATCAGGGCCAAGCTGGACACAGCCCGAGAGTACACAGCCATACAGCAGCGGCAGGGTAAATCGGGTGGGTCCAGTGAGCGCTGACTTGATGCGCTTACTGCGCATCCTGCTTAACGCTTTCGGCTTCAACAATCGTCGGCGTAGTCTGGCCAGCATCAATCCACTGCCAGAACAACTTGTAGCCGACGGCCAGCACAACCGGGCCAATGAACAGGCCGATGATGCCGCCTGCAAGCATGCCGCCCAATGCGCCGATCAGAATCACCGGCATCGGTACATCGACACCCCGGCCAAGCAACATTGGCTTGAGGATGTTATCCAGCAAGCCGCCGATAAAGGTGTAAATGGCGAAGATGATAGTGGCCAGCGAGGTGCCTTCGGTGAAGAACACAAAGGCGATTACCGGAATGGTCAGCAGAGGGACCGGCAACTGCATGATGCCCAGCAACAACACAACCATGGCCAGCAAGCCCGCGCCCGGAATACCCATCACCACGAAGCCTATGCCAATCACCACCATCTGAATGAAGGCAATACCAATCACGCCTTGCGCCACGGCACGAATGGTGGCGGTGCACAGGGTGATAAAGCTATGACTACGGTCTGGGCCGATAATACGGTCGGCAATGCGCACAGCGCTTCTGTGGCCGCTTTCGCCATAAGCCATCATGATGCCGGCAATGATCAGCGAACCGATGAAGACCAGAAAACCTGCGCCCACGCCGGCCAGCTTACTCAGTAAACCCAGAGTGAAACCTTTCAGGTGAGGGGCGAGGCTCTGCAGCACGCTGGTCAGATCCGACGCTGCATTGGCCCAAAAGCTATACAGCGATTTACCAATCAGCGGCCATTCTTCAACCGAAGCGGGCGGTGCGGGAATATGCACAGTGCCACTCTTCACCGTCTCGATGGCGGCTTGCACAGACTCGGTGAGTGATGTGCCAAGGAAGTACACCGGAACCAGCAGCACAGCAATTGCCAACACCACGAGCAAGGATGCGGCGCGACCATCATGGTTGCCCAAGCGCGCCTTGATCATTCCCTGCAGCGGATACAGTGTTACGCCCAGAATCAGCGCCCAGAGCATCATGCCCAGAAACGGATGGAAAACCTGATAGCAGCCGTAAACCAGAATGGCGATCAGCGCAGCGCGGATAAACGTATCCAGTAAGTTTCGCGAGAATTGCAGGTCTGGTGGCGGAGTGAGCGACATATGAGTTCCTTTCTAAGTGGCTGAGCAGGGGCCATACAACGTGAGATGAGCGCGTCTTTAAAGTAGACGATGAGAACAGTGTAGCCGTTGGTCAGAAATCCAGTGGCCCTCTGAGGCTATTTAAATGAGTTGCCAGATTTTTCGATAACAGGCAGATGCGTCCCGCCGTGCGAGAATAAGCCTATAAAAGATAGGGGATATTTCTGGCTGCCCATAGAGCCCGGCGCCTCATTGAAAGTTCAAATTATTGATCAATCAAAGGTGCTGCCCATTGTCGCAGGGTTTGTCGACTCAATGGGCGGAGGCCGGATTTAATTATGTGCAGGCGCATGCAGGCGTTGAATGGCCGCGAGCAGGGGGCTGGAGGGCTGCCTGGGTAAATTCGGGGCAAAAGAAAGGGCGCTATAAAGCGCCCTAAACGATGATCTATGGAGTAAGTCCACTATCTCTGAGTGGCTAACTCCATAAAAGGTTCACAGTCGGTTACTCAAAAGCCGACGAACGGTCATTAGCGGCTCGGTGTCAGCATCAAACGTTTATTGCCGTAGACCTTGTCGACGTTCTGCGATTTGAAAGGGAAACTCACATATCCGCCTTTGAGCCAGGCATCAATGCCGTCTGCATAGTGATCGCTTGCCGGGTTCCCGGACTGGCCGGAACTGTTGAGACCAATGAACGGCTCGTCGCGACCGAAGTCGACAATGATGCGCATGGCTGGAATCAGCCAGGTATCAAAATCCTGTCCCCAGCGGTACGCCGACACGTTCAGGGTGGTGTGGTCGCCACCGGCCGGATAAGGGCCGCGGTCCAGATAACTCTTGATCGAGTTGATATTGGCGCGCTGGCTGGCGCTCATGTTCGGCGCCATTTTGCTCGCATCGCTCAGCCACTGGTATTGGTGCAGTTTGCCCCACTGCCAGTTGCTGCGATTACTGCCCAGTGCGCTTTCCAGCGAGGTAACAGATGCGGCGAGGCTGCGCGCCAGAATCTGTGGCTTGGTCTCTTTTTGCGTGGTGCTGATGTCATCCCAGAACGGGCTGTCATCGCGGCCGAGCAGGTGATCCGCCTGAGCCGAGTAGGAACTGTTGGCGGTCTCGACCAGCGCCGTCCAGGCCGGGCTGTTCAAGGGGCCGAGTTGATCGAGGAATATCTGCCTGGCACTTTCTTGCAGGAAACTCTCGTAAAGCGCTGCATCAGCGGAGGTGGCAGTCAGGTTGCCATCAAACGCCAGAAGGCTCTTCAGTGCTTGCGCAGCTTTACTGCGCTCGGCCGCTGGCAATGCAGATATCGCACCTTGCAGCGACTCGGCCAAGCCGGGGGCGGTGAACATCGCCTGCAATTTAGCGACGAAGTTGGACTTCTGGTCGTATTGCATGCGGATCATGCTTTGCGTGTCGTGCTTGCCGCTCGCCGCCATTTCAGCCATGCGCTCGGCACGCTCGGGGTAATACCAGGAGTTGGACAACTGCATGCCGTAACCGCGTGGCACTGTGCGCTGGTTGGCGGTGCCCAGCCAGCCTTGCGGCGGATCCTGATCGTATGGATGCAGCATCGGTTCGGCGAAACCGTCCCACTCATACTGGCTGTTCCAGCCCGGCGAGGGAATCAGCCCCTGGCCCGCAAGGCGGTTGGGGAAGCGACCGGTGACTTGCCAGCCAATGTGCTGGGCATCGGCGAACACCATGTTCAGCGGGGTGGCGCGGATTTCGCGGGCAGCCTCGAAGGCTTGATCGACGTTCTGCGCCCGCGACAAGTCGAAGAAGGCATCAAGGCTCTTGTCCGCTTCGAACTGTGTGGTTTTCAGCGCCAAGCCATAACCCGACTGAACCTGCAGGGGCTGCAGCGGATTTTTCCGTTCGCCCAGAACCGAGTTCAACAGTACGCCGTGGCGGGTTTCGTAAATGGTTTCACGAATCGGCCGCTCACCCTTGATAAAGAAGGTTTCCTTGCGCTCCTGCGCTTGCACCCATTTACCGTCCGCGAGGTAGGACAAACCGCTGCCCTGGCGTTTTATCTGTTCGAGGAACAGATCCTGATTGTCGCCCATGACCATGGTCATGCCCCAGCCGAGCGAGCCATTGAAGCCGGCGACAACCGTTGGGATACCGGCGATGGAAACGCCGGCGACCTTGTATTTTGGCGCGTTGATCTGCACAAAATTCCAGGCCGAGGGCAGGGCGATAGGTAAGTGGGTGTCGTTGGCCAGCAAGCTTTTGCCGCTGCGGCTGTTCTGCGGCGCAATCGCCCAGTTGTTGGAGGCTGCGACGCTGAGCATGTGCTGTTGGGCAAATTGCCCGGCGGCATTCTCAACCGCAGCCAACCCGGCAATTTGGCCATTTAGCTTGAGGCCTTTGAGTTTCTCGGCCTCGGCAAACGGCAGCGGCTCGTCCGGATAGGTTGGCAGCAGCCAGGCGAGCTGATCGCTGCCGACTTTCTGCGCCATGATCAGCGCGGCGACTTCTTCCTGCAGATTCACCGCCAGGCCGAAGTTCATCAGGCTGAAAATCAGCGCAGAGTCTTCCGGTTTCCAATAAGCCGGACGGTAGCCAGATTCGGCCAGATCCATCGGCAAATTGTCGCGGTAGCGGTACAGGTAGGCGTTCACACCCCGGGCGTAAACCTCAAAGAACTTCTTAAGGCGCGGCGAGGCTTCTTTATAAAGCGTGTCGGCACTTTTGCGCAGATTCACAGCACGCATCAAACGGTCTGTTTCCAATGCGCCGGGGCCGACCATTTCTGCCAGCCGACCTTCTGCCATCAAGCGCATGCCGACCATTTGGCTGAGGCGGTCGCTGGCGTGTACGTAACCCATCGTGAACAGCGCGTCGTGGAAGGTGTTGGTCTCGATGAGGGGCATGCCCAACGCGTTACGCCTGACCACTGCATTTTGCGCCAGCCCTTTGATGGCAAAGGTGCCGTGGTCTGGCGCAACACTGTCGCCGTAGCGACTGTCGAGAAACGATTGGCAACCGCTGAGGGTGATGGCGCCGATAAGAGTGGCGCCAAGGCCAAAACCAGTGGTGGGACGAAACACGCGCGATTGCATGCAACGGACTCCTTGCAGAACGCAGGATAATAAGTTTATTGGGAGCAAAGCCTAGCAGTGATGCCGGGCAGACGATGCAAAGACTGGACCGCGCGGTGGGCGTTTGAGTTCAGTCTTCAGGCCTTTGGCTATGTAGCGTTCGGTGGATGCGTAAGGTAGTGAGCGGCGAGGCGCCTGACAAGCGTTGTTGCAGATTGTCAGACGCTGTTCTCACGCGGCGCTTAAACCCTCGTCCAGCAACCAGCGTGCAGCTGTGCGGGCTGCTGCCTTGTGTTGCAGCTCATGGGCGGAGAAATCCTTCTCATGCTGACGCCGTTGCTCTTTGCTCAGGGCTTTCCAGCCAGCATGTGTCGGCACATGCTCGGTGGCGGCAAACAGCGTCTGGAACACCTGACACCGCGCATCATTGCTGAGGCCGAGATCATAGTTGTCGAGCAGCACCTTGATGCGGATCGCACCCTCAATCAGCGGCAATTGCTCATCGAGCAGGCTGCTGGCAAGCACACGCAAATCATCCCTGAGGCGAATGTGCTGGGCGTCATTTGCTGCTTTTTGCTGCTGCTGGCGCAGCCAGACCCGGCGCCACAAGTGCAGGGCGTAAGCCGCCAGCGCCAGAACAACGGCAGTTCCGGCGAGCAGCAACAACAGGTTGGTTGTACTCATGCGCGGATCAGGCGCCGTGGCACTTTTTGAACTTCTTCTGGCTGCCGCATGGGCAAGGGTCGTTACGGCCGACATCTTTCAGCGCGTTGCGCACAGGTTCCTGATGGGCGTGGCCGCAGTTCGGGCCGTGCACATGGCCGTGATCATGATCGTGGTGATCGTGATCATGGTTGCAGTCAGGGCCGTGGACGTGAGGTTGTTGGGTCATGCAAAACTACTCCGGGATGAAATCTCCGGGAATTATCTCGCCATCTCGCGACAGATGCACGCTGCGGCCGAATAATAAACCGGTTTTTACTTCACCCGAGAAACTGTACTTAATTGCCTCGTCCGGGCTTTCGAGCATTTTCACGATCTGCCGCACGTGGCGCCACAGGTTGGTGCGCACCGGAACCTTGAAGGTTTGCGTGCCATTGGCAGGAACCGTGAACCAGACATCAGATTCGCCTTCCGCCAGCTTTATATCGTTGAGGAACACCGAATAATCGAGGCCGCGCACTGGCAAGCTGACATCGTTGGGGTTATTGATACTGAAACGCAGGACAAACTGCTGTTCGAGCAATTTGGCTTTGACTACGTCAACCTTGACCAGGCGAATCTCCGGGTCTTTAAAGTTGCCGGTCATCCATGTGGAACAGCCGCCCAGGCCTGCGAGCAAGCCAAATAGCGCGAGTAGGCTGAAGATTCTTATAGTTTTGGCCTGAAATGACATTTCATACTCCGTAAGACGCCCCAGTGTAACAAGCAACTGCTCGGCTGCAAGATGTTGTGAGGTTAAAAAAACTTACGTCATACTGAAGTATGACAAGGACAGGAGTGTGACGATGCTGCGTTTTGAAATTGCTTTTGCCGGGCAACTGGTACCGGGCGCGGACCCTGTGAAGGTAAAGGCCAACCTGGCCAAGCTGTTTCAGGCCGATGAACAGCGGATTGCCTTGTTGTTTTCCGGGCGACGCATCGTGATCAAAACCGGTCTCGACGCCCCGACGGCAGAAAAATACCGCGCTACTATCGAACGCGCTGGCGCGGTTGTCGAAGTGGCCGAAGTCGCTGCAACAGAACAAGGTGCTGCTGTACGAAGTGCGGCAGGCGTACCTGTGGCAGGCAACCCTGCGGCAGGCACCCACGCGCCAGAATCCCCTGGTTCAGAACCCCCAGCAGAAGCCGCTCCGCAATCCTCCCCAACAGCATCCGCTGCCGATACCGGCGCACCGCAAACGACTGCCGCATCCGGCAAGCGATTATTGCCGCGCGACGAGTACATGGCAGCTTTCAGTGAAGTAGACGCGCCGGACTTCGACATTGCCCCAGTGGGCGCCGATCTGCTGGAAGAGAAAGCCGAAGTGGCCGAGCTTCCGTTGGACTTGTCCGAGTTCAGCCTGGCTCCGGTTGGCAGCGACATGGGTCAGCAGAAAGCCCCGCCAGCGGCTCCGGCGCCTGATACGTCACACATCAACTTGCAGCCTTAAATATCCACAGCAGCGCCGTTAGCTGGTGCATGATGCGCACTCAAATGAAGGGTGCGCAGCACTTCTTGAACTTTTGCCCACTGCTGCAGGGACACGGGTCGTTGCGACCGGCCTTGAGTTCAACAGTCGGGTCGATGAAATACCATTTTTCGCCAACCTGAACGAACGCTGAGCGCTCGCGGTGGCTGTGTTCGCCCGTGTTGTCATGCCAGCGCACATTGAACGTGACGAACGCATGTTCAGGTTGCCCGCCCAGCACCTCGTTCGACTCAACCTCCAAACCCAGCCAAGTGCTGCTCAAGCTCCAGTCGCTAATGGACTGGCGATCAAGCTGCGCCTGCTGGGCGGGCAGGGTGGTCGCGATCAAATAGTCAATTTGTCCCAATACATAAGCGCTGTAGCGCGATCGCATGAGCAGCAATGCGCTGGGCGCTGCGGTGCCTGAGTGAAAGTGGCCGCAACATTCATTCAGTGAACTGCCGCTTCCGCATGGGCAGGCTGGGCTTGCGTTCATAGGCTTACCACCAGTACTTGCCGAAATTTTCAGGATTAGCCCAGAACTTGGCATTGAGCCAGTCCGGTACCTGTTTGTAGTCGAGTAAGTCGTAGGTAAACAGGGTCAGCGTTTGCGAGTCGCGTTGAAATTGCTCGCTGGCCTGCATTGCCAGCGAAAACATGTCGGTCTCTTGCCATTCGCTTGCATCAAGGTCGACCATCACCGCCATTCGACTGGCATTGAGGTTGCGAATGCCGCCCAACAGCTCTAAGCCCTGACGTTTGCTCAGGTGTTCGAGACAATCGACGACCAGGGCCAGATCAAAGCGCTGTCCGGCAATGTCGCTTGGCAATGGCACAGTTTGGGTGTGGCAAATCTGGCAGTCGGGATGAGCTTCGCTGAAAGCGGTAACTGCTGGCAGTTCGCTGGCGCCGATCAGAAGCAGGCGTTTCGGGCTGTAGCGCTCTAATAGCGCGGCGATCGCCTGTAACGGCGAGCGCGAAGATGGGCTCAGTGTCATGCAGAAACCTCGAAGTTATTGGCAAAGACTACCCCGAGGCCGACTTTTGTCCTATAGCTGAATGTTATGCACATCTGTGTAAATCCGATCTTGTGGAATTTAGAGCTGGCGTCTTTAATCCATATATCGGTTTTTGGCCGATTAATAACAGGAGACTTTGTCTATGAGCATCACAAGGAAAGCAGTACCCCTGATTTTGGCCTCAACATTGCTGACAGGCTGCGCAGGGATTCAAAAATCAGATTGGCCAACTTGCGCCATTGTCGGTGGTATCGGCGGTGCAGGTTTGGGTGCGATTGAAAGCTCTGCATGGGCTGGTGGCGGCGCCGCAGTGGGCGCTGGTCTGGCTGCAGCGTATTGCTGGGTGCATGGCGCGGTTCCTCCAGAGCCGGTGGTTGAAGAAGTTGTTGTTGTCGAAGAAGAACCAGTTGCTGAAGCTGTTCGCGTTGAATTGGACGTTAAGTTCGATTTCGACAAGGCTCAGGTTAAAGAAGAAAGCTATGGCGACATCAAGAACCTGGCTGACTTCATGACTCAGTTCCCACAAACCTCTACCGTTGTAGAAGGTCACACTGACTCGGTGGGTACCGATGCTTACAACCAGAAGCTGTCTGAGCGCCGCGCAAGCGCTGTTCGTGACGTGCTGGTTCAACAGTATGGCGTGGGCGCAACCCGTGTTGATTCGGTGGGTTACGGTGAAAGCCGTCCAGTTGCGGATAACGCGACTGCCGAAGGCCGCGCAATCAACCGTCGTGTAGAAGCTGCAGTGGAAGCTCAGCCTTAAGCGACGTTAGACAGGTTCTTGGCAGTTTATGCACTGCCAAGGGCCGTTTGTAGACTGCGAGTCTCAGAAAAAATGTCTGCATGATGTCTGCCGCAGACTTGCTCACAGGTACTCGGCGTAAGTCGGGTACCTGTGGGATTCCTTGCGAGTGGTTGCACATCGTACGGCGCAGGCTCGATCACAATCTAATCCAGCTATTTTCAAAGCACCGCCAATTGGCGGTTTTTTGTGTGGGCGTAGAAATGTTGTTCGTTTCACGCTGCAACTGACGATGACAGTCTGTTTGATATGTGACGTGATTGGCAAATTTGCGAATTAGTCATCATTCAATCTTCTGACGAATTATCTGGCTGCTCGCGTCGGTGTGGGAGGCTTTCCCCGGCAGTACGAAAGCGGTTAATGTGCGGGCAAATAACTAGCGGTGGGGGCATCAATGAAAGTGCTTATGGGGCTTGGAAAACTCCTGACTGTGGCCTTTTGGGCAGTCGTTGCAGGTAATTGGCTGCAGCCGGTTGCGCAACCTTTTGCCGATTTGCTCAATTTCGCCGGTGGCTTTGTACTGCTCCTGCACATCCTGGAGTTGCGCTGGTTCAGCGCACGCATCAAGAACACTGCCGCGTCCTTTGCTGCACGCTTGCAGGTTCTTTTGTTCGGCGTTTTTCATGCATTGACGCTCCCTCCAGCACCCGTAACAGCGCCCGCGGCCGCGACCGCCGCTGAGGCAGCAACGCCAGTTCCAGTTGAGCCTGAAACGCGAGCCGTGGCAGACACCGCCGACTCCCAGCATGCAGAGGCTGAGCCGCAGCAACTGGCGTTGTCGATTGAGCCTGAGTTGGAGCCCAAACATGCGTAGCGCACTGTTTTTACTGGCGCTGGCCAGCCCGCTGGCATCGGCGCAGGCGCTGATTCATGTCGCCGCCAATTCGATGCTGCAGTTGGCGCCCAGCGCTCAGGTGCTGGAAATCAAGCGGCTGCATATTGGCGAGCACGCCACCTTGATGGTGCCGGCGAGCGTGACCGAGGTGCGCGTCAGCGAGCTGCTGCTTGAGCCCGAGGGGCGCATTGCGATTGCTGCCAGCCTGCAACCGTTCTATCTGCATGTGCTGCAGGGCGAGATCGCCACGGGCGCGCAAATCACCGCTCGCGGTGCACCTGGCACAGCGTTAAAACCGGCGATTGCCGGGCGTACGTTAACCGTGCGACTTGAGCGCGTGGTGACGCAATCTTTGCTGATTGATGCGCGTGGTGGCACCGGCTCTCCCGGCTTCAATGGCCTGCATGGTGCCAATGGGAAACCGGGCGGTTGTCTCTGGGGGCAGTCGCTGAGCGGCGCTGACGGTGGTGATGGCAGTGATGGCCAAACCGGCGCGGCCGGCGGCAAGGTTCGTATCGAAGTGCCGCAGGATTTCCCTGCCGAGCATATCCTCACCCGCCTTGAAGGCGGTTCTGGCGGCAGAGCCGGCGAAGCTGGGCAGGGCGGCGCCAAGGCGATGGATGAGGGATGCTGGATTTACAGCGCGCAAGGTGCCAAGGGTGGCCAAACGGGCCGTTCCGGACAAGCCGGCTTGCCGGGCCCGGATGGCTCGATGGATCTGGTGCGCTTCTGATCAGTTGACCGGCAAGTGCTGCGCTTGCCGGTTCGGCTTTAAAAGCTTGGGCGAATAGCGGCGATGCTGACGACCAGCAGGCCCAGAATCAGATTGATGCCCACCACTTTTCGAATCCGCGCCAGCGCGGCGCCGGCTTCGCTCCAGTTCTGTTCGGCAATCGTCTTACGCAGTTCTGGTAGTTGCAGCAGCTGAATGCGCAGGAACAGCGCCAGCATGGCAATGAACAGACCCATCATGATTTGCACGTATTGCGGCGCAGTATCAAAGCCCGCGAAACGCATATGCAGCATGCCCATGCCGCCAATCGGTAAAATCAGCACCGCCGCCCAGACCCAGAGAAAGAACCGGCGAAATACTTCCTGCCACAACTGCAGGCGTTCCGGCGCTGCCAACACCCCGGCAGCAGCGGGGCGCAGAATCATCCAGGCGAAAAACATACCGCCCACCCAGACCATCGCGGCCAGCACATGTAATGCATAGAGCGCTGAATAAGCGGTCATTTGTAGCTCCTGTGTACAGCTCAAGTTGCAAAAAAAACCTACTGTTGGGCGGCTCGATTTGCACGCAGCCCAGCACTGGATCAATTAGCGCGCTATGATAGCGGCCGTTTACCGACACTGAAAATTTATCCAGCCTTTTGCGCTCAGATCATCATGCTTAGTACCGAACTCAAAACCCAAATTCAGGGCGCCTATAGCCGTTTCCTTGAGGCTAAGTCGTTGAAGCCTCGTTACGGCCAGCGTTTGATGATTGCCGAAATAGCCAAAGTGCTAGGCACCATCAAGACCGATGACGAAGGCAAGCGCAGCAGCGACGCGGCAGTTGTGGCGGTAGAGGCGGGCACGGGTACGGGTAAAACCGTGGCTTATTGTCTGGCGGCCATTCCCACTGCAAAGGCGGCGGGCAAGCGGCTGGTTATTGCCACCGCAACGGTGGCGCTGCAAGAGCAGATCGTGCACAAAGATTTGCCGGATCTGATGCGTAACAGCGGGCTCAATTTCTCTTTCGCCCTGGCCAAGGGCCGTGGCCGTTATCTGTGTTTGTCGAAACTCGATTTGCTGTTGCAGGAAGGCGATGCGCAAAGTGCGACCGCGCAGTTGTTCGAGGAAGAAGGCTTCAAGATTGATGTGGATGAGCAAAGCCAGAAGCTCTTCACGTCGATGATCGAGAAGCTTGCGGGCAACAAGTGGGACGGTGATCGTGACAGTTGGCCGCAAGAGCTGGCTGATAATGACTGGGCGCGCCTGACTACCGATCACAGCCAGTGCACCAACCGTCATTGTCCGAATTTTCAGCAGTGTGCCTTTTACAAGGCGCGTGAAGGCATGGGCAAGGTTGACGTGATTGTCACCAACCACGACATGGTTCTCGCGGACCTCGCGTTGGGCGGTGGTGCGGTGCTGCCTGATCCGCGTGAAACCCTTTACGTGTTCGACGAAGGCCATCATTTGCCAGACAAGGCAATCGGTCACTTCGCCCACTTCACTCGTTTGCGCTCTACCGCTGACTGGCTGGAGCAGAGTGCCAAGAACCTCACCAAGTTGCTGGCTCAGCACCCTTTGCCGGGTGATCTGGGTCGCTTGATCGAGCAAGTGCCAGAACTGGCCCGCGAGATCAAAACCCAGCAGCAGTTCATGTTTAACGCCTGTGAGCAGGTCGCAGACTTCAAGCCGGTTGAAGACATGGAAGGCCGCGAGCGGCCGCGCCATCGGTTTGTCGGCGGCATGGTTCCCGAGCATCTGGTTGAGCTGGGCGTTGAGCTGAAGAAAGGCTTCTCCAAGCTAACCGAGTTATACACCGGCGTTACCGAGCATCTTAAAGAGGCTATGGACGGTGAGGCCAAGATTGGCATTGCCAGCCATCAGGCCGAAGAGTGGTATCCGTTGTTTGGCAGTTTGCTCGCCCGCGCTCAGGGCAATTGGGAGTTGTGGCTGGCATTTACCGCCGATGACCCCGAAGACAGCCCGCCCATGGCGCGTTGGCTGACGCTGGCTGAAAGTGGCGCCTTGTTCGATATCGAGGTCAATGCCAGCCCGATTCTGGCTGCCGAAACCTTGCGTCGCAGCCTGTGGAACGTGGCATATGGCGCGTTGGTGACCTCTGCCACGCTGACCGCGCTGGGTACATTTGATCGCTATCGCATGCGTGCCGGTCTGCCCAAGGTGGCGGTCACCGCAGTTGTGCCCAGCCCGTTCCATCACAGTGATGCTGGTGTGCTCAAAGTACCGGATCTCAAGGCTGATCCGCGCGATGCCACTGCGCACACTGCCGCGATTATTCGTGATCTGCCTTCTTTGGTGGAAGGTTCGCGCGGCACGCTGGTGCTGTTCTCGTCGCGTAAGCAGATGCAGGACGTATTCGACGGGCTGGAGCGGGACTGGCGCAAGCGCGTGTTCATTCAGGGTAACTTGTCCAAACAAGAGACCCTCAACAAGCACAAGGCTCGTGTTGATAGCGGTGAAGACAGCGTGCTGTTCGGGCTGGCAAGTTTCGCTGAAGGCGTCGACTTGCCGGGGGCGTATTGTGAGCACGTGGTTATCGCAAAAATTCCGTTTGCGGTGCCAGATGATCCGGTGGAAGCAGCGCTGGCGGAGTGGATCGAGGCGCGCGGAGGTAATCCATTCATGGAAATCGCCGTACCAGATGCCTCATTGCGCCTGGTTCAGGCCTGCGGACGCCTGCTGCGTACAGAACAGGATCGTGGCACCATCACGTTATTGGATCGGCGCGTTGTCACTCAGCGCTACGGCAAGGCCATTCTCAATGCGCTGCCGCCATTTCGCCGTGAAATAAGTTAAGTAATCCTCTCCATTCGGTTGTCCATTTGCTTGGCCTGGTGTCTTGGGCAGGTCACTCTGAGGGCGGTAAAAATGCGTTTGATGTTGTTAGTGGTTACCTGGCTGTGTTCGGCGTCGGCGATTGCCGCTCTGGATGGGCAGCAGCCGTTGTATAGCTTCATTAGCCCAACCGATGCGTTGCGAGTGGAAAGCGCCGGGGCGAACTTTGCCCAGTCTCAGGCTGAAGAAGCAGCCGGTGGAGAGATTCTGCGGCGGGTGGTCTTCGCCCCTGAAAAACAACCGAGTCTGCACCTGCAACCCGCCAGCGGTCACTGGGACTGGTCAAAGGCTTCCAGCCTGACGCTGCGCGTGCAGAATGCGATGGATTGGGCGCTGACCCTCAACGTGCGCATTGAAAGCACCGATGGCAAGGTGCTCGTTACCCGCCTTGCGTTGCCTGCAGGGCCTGCGCAAACCTTGGTGGTGCCATTGCATGCGGATTCACCGCGCGCACATGGCATGCGGGCTGCGCCGCCGATGCCGTGGAAGTACTCCGGCCATTCAGTGCTGTTGGCGACTCAAGTTGAGGGTGAACTCGATTCAAGCCAGATCAATAAAGTCACCCTGTTTATGGATCAACCAGATTCGCCGCAGAGCATCATGCTTGGGCGTGCTGGTCTGATGACAGACGACAAGGTTGAGCAAGCGGCCTACACCGCCATAGTCGATGAGTTTGGCCAATACACGCGCGCCGATTGGCCGGGCAAGATCAAAAAGGCTGAGGAGTTGCAGGCTGCCGCCGCCAAGGAGCAGGAGCAACTCAAGCAATGGCTGGGTGAGCCGCATACGGTGGATCAGTTTGGCGGCCTGCTTAACGGGCCGGAGCTGACGTCATCCGGGTATTTTCACACCGAGAAAAAAGCGGGTCGCTGGTATCTGGTCACACCAGAAGGGCATGCATTCTTCTCCTTGGGCGTTAACGCTGTGACCCCGGACCAGAGCCAGACCTACATCGAAAATCGCGAGCAGATGTTTGCAAAACTGCCTGAACAGGGTGAACCCTTAAACCGCTATTACGGCACCGCTGATTCGCGATCCGATACCGGCGCCAATAAAGGCCGCGCCTTTGCACAAGGGCGTTGGTTCGACTTCTATCAGGCGAACCTTGAGCGCACTTACGCCACGGCACAATGCCAGAAGGCGAAGCCGGCAGAGCAAGCTGCGCAGCCGCCAGCAACGACGCCGGCCTGCCCGCAAGGCCTGGATGATAAACGCTGGGCGGCTCACACACTTGATCGTCTCAAGGGCTGGGGCTTCAACACGGTTGGCAACTGGAGCCATACAGCGTTGGGCGCTGCGCAAAGAATGGCCTACACCGTGCCGCTTTCTATCAGCGGCGATTATCAGACCATCAGCACCGGTGACGATTGGTGGGGCGGCATGCCGGACCCGTTCGATCCGCGTTTTGCCATGGCCACCGAACGCGCTGTCGCAATTGCCGCCCGTGACCATCGCAATGATCCCTGGGTCTTGGGCTATTTCGCCGATAACGAACTGGCCTGGGCGCATTCGGTCGCTGGCCCCAAAGGGCGGTACGCGCTGGCTTACAACACCCTGCGGGCGACCACCGATGTACCGGCCAAGCGCGCATTTCTCAAGCAATTGCGCGATAAGTACCGCAATCAGCAAGGCCTCTCTAAAGCCTGGGGCATCGAGTTACCGGCCTGGGAGTTGATGGAAGACCCGGGTTTCGAAGCCCCCTTGCCGAGTGAACAGTACCCGGCCATTGAAGCCGACCTGCAAAACTTTCAGAAGCTGTTTGCCGAGACTTACTTCAAGACCATCGCCGACTCTTTGAAGTGGCACGCGCCGAATCACATGTTGCTGGGCGGACGATTTGCTATCAGCACGCCGGAGGCCGTTGCGGCCTGCGCCAAATACTGCGATGTACTCAGCTTCAATATTTACGCGCCTGAACCGCAGCAGGGCTACGACTTCAAGGTACTTGCGGCGCTCGACAAGCCGGTGATGATCACCGAGTTCCACTTTGGCTCGAATGACCGCGGGCCATTCTGGGCCGGGGTCAATAGTGTCTATAAAGAGCAGGAGCGGGCGCCGGCCTACGCGCACTTTATGCAGCGCGCCTTTGCCGAGCCGGTAATCGTCGGTGCGCACTGGTTCCAATACCTGGATCAGCCAGTAACCGGGCGCTTGCTCGACGGTGAAAACGGCCATTTGGGATTGGTGGCGATCACCGACCGTCCCTTTGCAGGCTTTGTTGACGCAGTGCGCAAAACCAACTGGCAGCTATACAAACAGCTGGAAACGCCGGACGCCCGGTCTGCCGATGACCAATAATCCTGTAGGCTGTTTCCAATTGGGTCAAAGTCAGGCAAACGATTTAAGGACGTCGCATGCAAATTCAGGGTTATTTCGATCTCAAATTTGAAGCATTGAAAGATGCTTTCGCGGAACTGTTCGACAACACGCAGGAACGCGGCGGTGCCCTGTGTGTGCAGATCGAAGGTGAAACGGTTATCGATATCTGGGCTGGCGTCGCTGATAAAGACGGCCAGCAGGCCTGGCACTCAGACACCATTGCCAATCTGTTTTCCTGCACCAAAACCTTCACCGCTGTAACGGCCCTGCAGTTGGTTGCGGAAGGCAAATTGCAACTCGATACCCCGGTTGCGCGCTACTGGCCGGAATTTGCAGCCGCCGGCAAGGAGCACATCACCTTGCGCCACCTGCTCAGTCATCAGGCGGGTTTGCCGGCCCTGCGCGAGATGTTGCCCGCTGAAGCCCTCTATGACTGGAGCGCGATGACCAGCGCATTGGCAGCCGAGCAGCCGTGGTGGCCATTGGGGGATGGCCATGGTTATGCCCCCATTACTTACGGCTGGCTTGTGGGCGAATTAATCCGCCGTGTTGATGGGCGCGGGCCTGGTGAGTCGATAGTTGCGAGAATCAGCCAACCGCTCGGTCTCGACTTTCATGTCGGCTTGGCTGACAGCGAGTTTGACCGGGTCGCCACCATCACGCGTGGCAAAGGCAATATGGGCGATGCCGCCGCGCAACGCCTGTTGAAGGTGATGATGACCGAGCCTAATGCATTAACCACGCGGGCCTTTGCCAATCCACCCTCAATCATGACCAGTACCAACAAGCCCGAGTGGCGACGCATGCAACAACCCGCGGCGAATGGGCATGGCAACGCGCGAAGTTTGGCCGGTTTTTACAGTGGATTACTTGATGGCAGCTTGCTTGAACCTGAAATGCTTGCTGAACTGACCCGTGAGCACGCGGTAGGTGAGGATAAGACCCTGCTGACTTCAACGCGTTTCGGGTTGGGCTGCATGCTGGATCAACCGGCTGTAGCAAACGCCACGTATGGTATGGGGGCTTCAGCGTTTGGACACCCCGGTGCAGGCGGCTCCATAGGCTTTGCAGACCCACAAAGTGGGGTTGCTTTTGGTTTTGTTGTAAATAATCTAGGGCCGTTCGTCTTAATGGACCCACGAGCGCAAAAACTTGCTGCAGTGTTAGCTGAATGTCTGGCGTGACCTCAGCTAAACTGCGCGCTAACGTGAACCTGTCGTCTGTTAGCGCTTACTACCGATAACAAACTTACTGCTTTAGGTGTGGATACCAATGATTATCAAAAAGTTTATTCCTGTTGCACTGTCTTTGCTGGTGACTGGCTGTGCCGGGATGAAGATGCCGGATTTGTCTTCAATGTTTACCCCCGCGCCTGAAAAGCCAACCATGCCGACCCCTAAAGTGGCTAAAGCCTGGCTGGATGATTACGAACCGAAAGTGCGTGAAGCGGTTAAAGGCAGTAAGTTTGAGGTAGAGCGTCAGGGTGCTGTGTTGGTGGTAACGGCGCCGGTCGACAGCTCTTTCAACCCTGATCGTCCAAGCATGCTGATGCCATCATCCTTGGGTCCAATCACCCGGGTTGCCAAGTTGCTCGAAACCGATCCTGATATGGCTGTTCTGGTGCTGGGTCACGCCGACAGCACCGGTAAGCTGGAGTTGAACCGCACCCTGAGCCAGGAACGTGCGCGTGCCTTTACCTCGATTTTCCGCATGAGCGGCCTGCGCAGTGACCGTCTGATGGTTAAAGGCATGGGCCCGGACATGCCACGCGCAGCCAACGACAGTGTGGCTGGTCGTGCGTTGAACCGTCGCGTCGAGATGGTTTTGACCGCCAAGGAAACCATGGCGGCACTGGTTGCCAAATACAATCAGCCGATCACGCCGGAAAACGTTCAGGTTGTGGCTAAAACCACGCCTACCACGCCAGCTAAGCCCTGAATGTATTGAGCAATGCACTGCAAACGGCAGTGCATTGCGACAGATCATGCCAGCGTAGCGGCGCTCGGGTAAGCTAGGCCTTCTTCTTTTTGGAGGCTCTGGCAATGACCCATACGCTGGCGGATATGCGCCGTGACTATACCCGCGATGGTTTGAGCGAAGAAAACGCTCCACTTGAACCACTCAGCTTGTTCGAGCAGTGGTTTGCGGATGCGCTGAAAACTGAACAACCCCCCGTAGAACCCAACGCAATGACCCTTGCCACAGTTGATGCGCAAGGTCGTCCGCATTGCCGTGTCTTGCTGCTTAAAGGGCTGGATGCCAGCGGCTTTACCTTCTTTACCAACTACGAAAGCGCCAAGGGTGAGCAACTCGCTGCGCGGCCTTATGCTGCCATGACATTTTTCTGGCCGGCACTGGAGCGCCAAGTGCGCATAGAAGGGCAGGTCGAGCGCGTCAGCCCGGCCGATTCCGATGCCTATTTTCAGGTACGGCCAATGGGCAGTCGTCTTGGCGCCTGGGCTTCACCACAAAGCCGGGTCATCAAGGATCGGGCCGAACTTGAGTCACTGTTGGAAAATATTCAGCTGCAATTTGCCGACAAGGCCCCGCATTGTCCTCCGCACTGGGGTGGCTATCGCCTGCTGCCCGAGCGGATCGAGTTCTGGCAGGGGCGCGCCAGTCGCTTGCATGACCGGCTCAACTATCGTCTGCAAGATGGCCAATGGGCGCGTGAGCGACTGGCGCCCTGAATGCCCATCGCCACGCTGTCGCGCTCATAGTCAGTCACCGTAATCAGGATATTCCATGCTCGAACTTGATTTGCCTTTGGCGCAGCACATTGTTGATCGCGCCATGGCGATCGTGCCTTACAACATCAATGTGATGGACGCCCAAGGCATGATCATCGGCAGTGGTGATCCGCAGCGGCTGCATACGCGTCACGAAGGTGCGCAGTTGGTGTTGGCCAACCGGCGGATGGTTGAAGTTGATGAACAGGCCGCAGCCTGTTTGCGCGGCGTCAGGCCGGGCGTCAACGTACCGCTGGTGCAGGGCGATCAGCTAATTGGCGTGCTGGGCATTACCGGAGAGCCAGCTATCGTCCGGCCCTATGCCGAGCTGCTGCGCATGGCCGCAGAAATGCTGGTTGAGCAGCGCCAGTTGCATGCCGAGCGGGATTGGCAGCGTCATCAGCTGGAGGCGTGGTTGCGCCACTTGTTTGACCCGCAAGTAAGCCTGCCCAGCCTGCAGGTTGAGGCCGACCGGCTGCAACTGAGCTTGCACTGGCCAAGCCAGGTCTGTGTACTTGAGCTCAACGCCACGCATCAGGTCGCAGCGGGGCAGGCGCGAATTCTCACGGCGTTACGCAGCATCAGTGATTGCCTGTGCGCGCCGTTGTCTGCAACCGAGGTCCTTTGGTGCCGGCCGTACAGTGCCCGGCGCGATGACCGTGCGTGGTTGGCGCAGGCCGATGAGCGCGAGTGGGGCGTTGCGCGCCTGCTGGTCAGTGATCCGGTAAGCAATCTGGATGAGTTGCGTCAGGCAAGTCAGGCGCTGCAGGCGCTAAAGGCTTTCAGCGCTGAACAATTGCCCGGCCAGCGCTTGTTGGAGTTGTCTGAACACCGATTGGCCACACTGCTGCATTCGCAGCGCAACAGTTGGCTGCTCAAAGGCTGGCTACAGCCACTGCAGCAATTGCAGGCGCAGGATCGCACAGGTGTTTTGATGACTACGCTGAGTGTGTGGTGCCGCCATGATGGCCAGGCGCAGGTGTGTGCGCAGGCGCTGGGGATTCATCGCAATACCTTGCGTTACCGCCTTGAGCGGATCGCGGAGTTGAGCGGAATCGAGCTTGCTCGTTTCGATCAACGGCTACAGTTATCGTTGGGGTTGGGGCTACTGACACCGCAAGGCTGATTACGGGCGTGTGCGTCTGCACAGTTTAGTCCGGGGTCAACAGCGTGCCGATAGTGCTTGCGCACAGGGCGTCGTGTGGCGTGTCTAGGCGACAATGCTGCGCTTGAGTGGCAACCCCATAACAACAACGAGGAGACTTGCATGGTACTGGTTCTAATTCTGGTGGCATTGATTGCATTTATCGTGCTCTCGACAACCCGCCTCAAACTGCACCCTTTTCTGGCGTTATTGGCGGCGGCTTTCCTCGCAGGTTTTGCCTATCAGGTGCCGGCAGTTGAAATCGTCAAAACCATCACCGCAGGTTTTGGCGGGATTCTCGGCTACATCGGTATCGTCATTGTGCTGGGCACCATCATCGGTGTGATTCTCGAGCGCAGCGGCGCGGCTATTACCATGGCTGAAACGGTGATTCGCATCCTCGGTGAGCGCTTCCCCACGCTGACCATGAGCATCATCGGTTATCTGGTGTCTATCCCGGTGTTCTGTGACTCCGGTTATGTGATTCTCAACTCGCTTAAAAATGCCCTGGCCGCGCGGATGAAAATATCCGTGGTCGCCATGAGCGTGGCGCTTGCGACCGGTTTGTACGCGACCCACACCTTTGTACCGCCAACGCCGGGGCCGATTGCCGCTGCCGGTAATCTGGGCCTTGAGTCATCCCTCGGATTAGTCATTGCTGTTGGCTTGTTCGTGGCGATGGTGACGGCGCTCGCTGGCATGCTCTGGGCTAATCGTTTTCTCAAGTGCTCCGACGATGATCTCCTCGAAGAAGCGCCAAGCGAACTGCTGGCGGACGATATCGACTTTGATCAGCTCAAAGCCAGTTACGGCACGCTGCCAACTGCCTGGCAGGCATTTGCGCCGATCTTTCTGCCGATTGTGCTGATCTGCCTGGGCTCGGTTGCGGCATTTCCAAGCAAGCCCGTGGGCGAGGGCGGTTTATTCACTCTGCTCAACTTCCTCGGTCAGCCAGTTGTTGCCTTGCTGGTTGGTTTGGCACTGGCCTGCACCCTGCTCAAGGGCGAGGGCAAGCGTCAGCAGTTCCACGATCAGGTAGCGGAAGGCCTCAAGGCGGCTGCGCCGATTCTGTTGATTACCGGCGCCGGTGGTGCGTTTGGCGCCATGCTGAAAATCACCCCGCTGGGCAGCTATCTGGGCGAAAGCCTGTCGGCGCTGGGCATTGGCTTGTTTATGCCGTTCCTCGTGGCGGCCGCTTTGAAAACTGCGCAGGGCTCCTCAACCGTCGCGCTGGTCACAACTTCGGCAATGGTGGCCCCGCTGCTGGGTAATCTGGGGCTGGACAGCGAAATGGGCCGCGTACTTACCGTAATGGCAATCGGCGCGGGGGCAATGACCGTGTCGCACGCCAACGACAGCTTCTTCTGGGTCGTGAGCCAGTTCAGTCGCATGAAGGTATCAACCGCTTACCGCGCGCAGACCATGGCGACTTTGGTGCAAGGTGTCGTCGGCATGTTGACCGTCTGGCTGCTCAGCTTCGTGCTGCTCTGATCCTGCCAACTTATGGCGCCTGCGTGGCGCCATTTGCACGTGAGAGGTTTTATGAAGATTGTCATTGCACCGGACTCATTCAAGGAAAGTCTGAGCGCGCTGGAAGTAGCCGAGGCAATTGCCAAAGGCTGGGCGTCGGTTTATCCGGATGCTGAAATTTGCCTGTTGCCAATGGCTGATGGCGGCGAAGGTACGGTTGATGCCTTGTTGGCAGCAACAGGCGGCGAGCGCCGCGAGTGTCAGGTTCGCGGCCCGCTCGGCGCGCCGGTTCAGGCGCATTGGGGTTGGCTTGCTGGTAACACGGCGGTTATTGAAATGGCCGCAGCCAGTGGCCTGCATTGGGTGCCGAGTGGCCAGCGTGATGCGACGGTCACCAGCAGTTACGGCACCGGTGAGTTGATTCGCGAAGCGCTGGACGGCGGCGCCAAGCGCATCATTCTTGGTTTGGGCGGCAGTGCAACCAACGACGGCGGCGCTGGTTTGCTGCAAGCGTTGGGCATGCGCCTGCTCGATCGCAATGGGGCTGAGCTGGCTGCCGGTGGCGCAGCGCTCGCCCAGTTGTATCAGATTGACATGGCTGGCCTCGATTCGCGTTTGCTCGGGGTGCAGGTCGACGTTGCCGCCGATGTGGATAATCCACTGTGTGGTCCGCGCGGCGCTTCCGCCGTGTTTGGCCCGCAGAAAGGTGCGAGCCCGGAGCAAGTCGCCAGCTTGGACGCGGCACTGCAATCCATGGCAAATGTGGTGGCGGCAACCTTGGGCGAAGACTTCAGTCAGGTGCCGGGCGTAGGGGCGGCCGGTGGGCTTGGTTTTGCCGCCAAGGCGTTCCTGCGGGCAGGCTTCAGGCCGGGTATCGAATTGGTTGCCGAGTTGTCGGGTTTGGCAGAGGCCGTTCAGGGCGCTGATCTGGTCATTACCGGAGAAGGGCGCCTGGATGCGCAGAGCCTGCATGGCAAAACCCCGGTGGGCGTTGCACGCGTGGCGCAGGCAGCCGGTGTGCCGGTGATTGCGCTGGCCGGAAGCCTTGGCGAGGGTTATCAGCGGATGTACCCGGTGGGTATCGACGCTGCATTCAGCCTGGCCCCCGGACCGATTACGCTGGAACAGGCCTGCGCGCAGGCGGCTTCTGAATTAACTGCCCGGGCAGCCGATGTTGCCCGCGTATGGCGCATGGCCCAGTCGGCTCGTTAGCCGATAGGCGCGCCGAAGTTTGTGTGGCGTTGCGTGACATTTTGCTCGCTGGCGCGTTCTAATAGTAGAAACCCACGGGAGTTATACCTATGCGCAATTCCAGTTTAATCATCGCTTCATTCGCTGCCGTGGCCTTAACGCTCGGCGGCTGCGCCTCGAGCCTGACCGGTGACACTTATTCGCGTGACGAAGCGCGGGCAGTGCAAACCGTTCGGCTGGGCACGATCGAGTCGTTACGTCCGGTGAAGATTGAAGGCACCAAGACGCCAATCGGCTCCGGTGCCGGTGCTATCGCTGGCGGTGTTGCAGCCAGCAGCATTGGCCACGGTACCGGCAGCGCAGTGGCTGCGGTGATCGGTGCAGTGGCGGGCGGCCTTTTGGGCGCGGCAGCAGAAGAGGGCTTGACCCGCACGCAGGGTGTGGAAATCACCGTGCGTGAAGACGATGGCAGTATGCGTGCTTATGTGCAGGAAGTTGAAGAGAACGAAATCTTCCGCGTCGGCGAACGCGTCCGAATCATGAGCGTTAACGGCAACAGCCGCGTCACGCATTAAGCAACCTGAAGCCGGATCAATCTTGAGCAAGCGCTGAGATCGTACGTCGTAGAAGATTGGCTGGGCTAAGTCGCCATCTGCAACTTTTGCCCAACTGCTCATGCACGCGTTAGCTTTTCAGTGGCTGTTTCGGTGATCCGGCTTTTTCATGCGTGCTGTTTGGTTGTGGCCGGCAGGTCAGAAATAGACGTAAATGCCGCAGCAGTTAAATTCAAGCGGCTGTTCGGGGTATAGTGCCGCGCACCATATCGGCTGGTAATGTGCAGGCCCTATATTCAAGTGTGAATTGGCCCAAGGTGTGGGCCAATAGCTTTTAGTAATAATTCTATTCATGACGCGGTGCTCATAGCCGCGAATAATCTATAAATTATTGTGCTGTAGCAAAGGTTTAGCTCTGTGCGTTAAGTGCAGACAGTCTTGTTCGAACTGCAACGGATGGCTCAACAGTTTTTAGCTGACGCTATCAGTGTGGAGTTTTTTGAAGTCTATTGCCCGGCGAATTTTTTGTGCCGGGTGTGTTTAAGGGGTTTCGTCTATGGCGCTCGCGCTGATAATCGCCTTGCCGTTTCTTGGGGTGATCCTGCCGCTACTTGCAGAACGACTGGGGCGTTCGGCATGCGCAGTTGCCACGGCAATCGCGCCGCTGACCGCGCTGGTCATGTTGCTCTCCGAGCAGTCGCGGGTGTTCTCAGGCGAAATTCTGCGAGCCAAGGTTCAGTGGCTGCCGGAGTTGGGGCTTAATCTCAGCCTGCGCCTTGACGGCCTTGGCTTCCTTTTCGCCGTGCTGATTCTCGGCATTGGCTTGCTGGTGATTCTCTACGCGCGCTATTACCTGTCGAAAAAGGAGCCGATGGGGCGCTTCTTCGCCTTTCTGCTGCTGTTCATGGGCGCCATGCTTGGTGTGGTGCTGTCGGAAAACCTGCTGTTGATGATGGTGTTCTGGGAACTCACCAGCCTCTCATCATTCTTGCTCATCAGTTACTGGAACAACCGCTCGGATGCCCGTCGTGGCGCACGCATGGCGTTGACCATTACCGGTGGCGGCGGCCTGGCGTTGCTTGCAGGCGTGCTCCTGCTTGGGCATATCGCCGGTAGTTTCGAGTTGTCTCAAGTGCTGGCCGCCGGCTACGCGATTCGCGCGCATGAACTGTATCCGGTGGCGCTGATCCTGATTTTACTTGGGGTGTTCACCAAGTCCGCGCAGTTCCCGTTTCACTTCTGGTTACCGCATGCCATGGCCGCGCCGACGCCGGTGTCGGCGTATCTGCACTCGGCCACTATGGTCAAGGCCGGTGTATTCCTGCTGGCGCGGCTGTATCCAGTGCTGGCGGGCACCGACTGGTGGTTCTACATCGTCACGTTTACCGGCCTCACCACCATGTTGGTGGGCGCTTGTATGGCGCTTTTCCAGCATGACCTGAAGGGATTGCTGGCGTATTCGACCATCAGCCATCTGGGTCTGATTACCATGCTGTTCGGCCTCGATACGCGCCTTGGCGCGGTCGCCGGCATATTCCATATCATCAACCACGCGACCTTCAAGGCGTCGTTGTTCATGGCGGCCGGCATCATCGACCATGAAACCGGCAGCCGCGACATGCGCCGGATTAACGGCATGTGGAAATACATGCCGCACACCGCAATGCTGGCGATGGTGGCCGCGCTGGCGATGGCCGGGGTGCCGTTGCTCAATGGCTTCCTCAGCAAAGAGATGTTCTTCAGCCAAACCCTCAACCAGCACAAACTGGGAAGCTTCGATTGGGCGGTGCCGGCGCTGGCGACCTTGGCGGCAGTGTTCTCGGTGGCTTACTCGCTGCGGTTTATTCACGACGTGTTCTTCAACGGCGAGCCGATCAACCTGCCCAAGTATCCGCCGCACGAACCGCCGCGCTATATGAAAGTGCCGGTCGAGATTCTGGTGTTCCTGTGTCTGCTGGTGGGCATTGCGCCGGCATACACTGTGGCGCCGTTGCTGGCTGCTGCCGCTTCGGCCTCGCTTGGCGGTGAGCTACCTGAATACAGCCTGGCCATCTGGCATGGTTTGAACCTGCCATTGATGATGAGCTTCGTCGCCTTGCTGTTCGGTATTCTGGTGTACACCTTCCGGCAGCCGCTGTTTCGCTGGTATGCAGGCTTACCCAGCATGGATGCCAAGGATGTATTTGAAGATTGCATGAGAGGCTTCGTCGGCTTTTGCCGGGGCATTACCGGCGGTCTTGAAAACGGCTCATTACAGCGCTACATTTCGCTATTGCTGGCCAGCGGCATGATCGTGCTGGTGATCGGTCTGGGCAGTTTGCCGACGCTGCAGGGGCCGGTTGCGCTCAGCCCGATTGACGGCATTACCGCTCTTGGACTGGGCATCATGGCGCTGGCGGCACTGGTCACTGTGATCTTCCATCGCCAACGCCTGGTTTCGTTGCTGATGCTCAGTGTGGTCGGCTTGATGGTTGCCTTGGCCTTCGCACGCTATTCGGCGCCCGATCTGGCCCTGACCCAGCTTTCAGTCGAAGTCGTGACAGTGGTCTTGCTGATGCTGGCGCTGTTCTTCCTGCCTGCCGTGACCCGAGTCGAGTCGAGCAGTATCCGCGGTCTGCGTGACTTTGTGCTGGCCATTGGCGGCGGTGTAACCGTTGCCATGCTCGCCTTTGCGGTACTCACGCGGCCGTATGACAGCATCGCTGGTTTCTTCCTCGCCAACAGTATGTCCGGTGGCGGCGGCAGCAACGTGGTCAACGTGATTCTGGTCGACTTCCGTGGCTTCGATACGCTGGGCGAAATCAGCGTTCTGGCGATTGCCGGTGTCGGCATCTACGCCATGCTTGATGGCCTCAAACTAATCCAGCCGATTGCCGATGCCGATGGCCGCAATTGGGCGCGTGATCGCCATCCGCTGATCCTGGCTACATTGTCGCGGGTCCTGTTGCCGATGGCGTTGCTGATCTCGGTATTCATCTTCCTGCGCGGGCACAATTTGCCGGGCGGCGGCTTCATCGCAGGCCTGGTAACTTCGGTTGCACTGATTTTGCAGTACGTCGCCAGCGGCGTGCAGTGGACCCAGTCGCGCCTGCCGCTCAACTATCACCGCATGGCGGGCGCCGGCGTATTGCTGGCTGGCCTGACCGGTCTGGGCAGTTGGGTATTCGGCAAACCATTTTTGACCACGGCATTCGGCCACTTCCACATCCCGTTGGTGGGTGATGTGGAGTTGGCGACCGCCATGCTGTTTGATCTTGGCGTCTACCTGACCGTAGTCGGGGCCACTCTGTTGATACTCGCTAACCTGGGCAAGCTGACTCAGGACAAGCCTGGAAAAGAGGTACTTTGATGGAAGCCATATTTGCCAGTGCACTGGGCATCCTCACCAGCAGCGGTATTTACCTGCTCCTGCGCGGCCGCACATTCCCCGTCGTCATGGGCTTAACCCTGATCTCCTACGCGGTGAACCTGTTTCTGTTTGCCATGGGACGCCTGCAAACAGGCGTGACCACCGTCATCAGCGAAGGCGCCGATTATGCCGACCCCTTGCCGCAAGCGTTGGTGCTGACGGCCATTGTAATTGGGTTCGCCATGACCGCGTTCGTCGTGGTGCTGGCACTTCGCAGCGTCGGTGAAACGGAATCCGACCATGTAGACGGCCAGGAGCCTGGCAAATGAATCATGCGGTAATTGTGCCTATTCTGCTGCCGATGTTTGCTGGCAGCCTGTTGTTGTTCGGTGCGCGTCTGAGTATGCCGGTTAAACGAATGATCTCGTTTGCCGTGGTGAGTGTGCTGGTAGTGCTGAGTTTCTGGTTGTTGGCCGCAGCCAACAGCGGCGACCTGACGGTTTACTCGCTGGGCAACTGGCCGGCGCCGTTCGGCATCATTCTGATGCTCGATCGGCTGAGCGCGCTGATGTTGGTGGTCACGGCGGTGCTGAGTTTCTTTGCCATGTTTTATGCCATGCGCGGCGATGATGAGCGCGGGCGTAACTTTCATGCGTTGTTCCAGTTTCAGTTGATGGGCATCAACGGTGCATTCCTCACCGGCGACCTGTTCAACCTGTTCGTGTTCTTCGAGATTCTGCTGATCGCCTCCTACTCGCTGTTGCTGCACGGCGGTGGGTCCGAGCGGGTCAAGTCGGGTCTGCACTATGTCGTACTTAACCTGGTAGGGTCCTCGTTCTTCCTCATCGCCGTGGGCGTGCTGTACGGCATTACCGGCACCCTGAACATGGCCGACATGGCGCTGCGTGTAGCAGAAGCCGGGCCGCAAGAAGCGCCGTTGCTTGGCGCGGCTGGCATGCTGTTGTTGGTGGTGTTTGGTTTGAAAGCGGCGTTCCTGCCGCTGTATTTCTGGTTGCCGCGTGCCTACGCTGCAGCCAGTGCGCCGGTGGCCGCGCTGTTTGCGGTCATGACCAAAGTGGGGCTGTATTCGATTTTGCGCGTCTATACGCTGATCTTCGGCGATGACGCAGGCCCGCTCGCCAACATGGCGCAGGACTGGCTCTGGCCATTGGCATTGCTGACCATCGGCCTCGGCGCAATTGGCGCACTGGCAGCGCGTAATCTGCACCGATTGATCGCCTATCTGGTGGTAGTCTCGGTCGGCACCTTGCTCGCCGGCATTGCGCTCGGCACCCCTGACTCGCTTACCGCTGCGCTTTATTACCTGGTTCACAGCACCTGGATTTCGGCAGGCCTGTTCCTGTTGGCCGACTTGATTTCGCGTCAGCGTGGGGTGAAAACCACCGAGTTGATTCAGGGCGCAGAGCTGCAAAATCCGTATCTGCTTGGCAGCCTGTTCTTTATCGGTGCGATCAGCATCGCCGGCTTGCCGCCGTTCTCAGGCTTTCTTGGCAAGATACTGCTGCTGCGCTCGGTCGATCCCGATTTGCAGGGGTTGTTCCTGTGGCCGACGGTGCTCATTGGCGGGCTGATGACCATGATCGCCCTCAGCCGCGCGGGCAGTATGCTGTTTTGGCGGGTTGGGGTTAGCCAACTCGACAGCGCCGAGCTGGATTACGGTCGCCTGTTTGCCTGTGCGTGCCTGTTGCTGCTCAGTCCTGTGCTGGTTGGTGTTGCCGCGCCGCTGCTTGATTACATCCGTGCAACGGTTGCCCAACTGCACAACCTGCCGCTCTATTACCAGTTGGTTCAGCCAGGAGGTGGCGCATGAAAGCGCGGCGATTCCTCCCGCATCCACTCCTCAGCCTGTGCTTGATGGGCGTATGGATGCTGTTGATGAATGACATGACCTTCGGCCATTTGCTGCTTGGGGCCATCTTGGGCTGGTTGATTCCGTTGGTGACTCAGGTTTTCTGGATCACCCCGCCGCGGATCTATCGGCCGTTCCGCCTGTTCCGGTTTTTCTTCTTGGTGCTCGGCGACATCGTCGTCGCCAACCTGCAAGTGGCCAAATTGATTCTGGGGCCGACCTCGAAACTGCGTCCGGCATTTGTCGAGATTCCCATGCTGCTTGAAGACGAGTTGGCGCTGACCATGCTCGCCAGCATCATCTCGCTGACGCCTGGCACTGTGTCCGCCGATCTCAGCGATGACCGTAAAACCTTGTTGGTGCACACGCTCGATGTGGCGGACGATGAGCAATTGATTGCTGAAATTAAAAGTCGCTATGAAGCGCCGCTGTTGGAGGTGTTCACATGCTCGACTACGTAATTGCGCTGTGCCTGTTGATGCTCGGTATCGCCCTGATACTGACGTTGGCGCGGTTAATCAAAGGGCCGGATCTGCCAGACCGGATTCTCGCGTTGGACACGCTCTACATCAATTCGATTGCCTTGTTGGTGTTGTTTGGCGTTTGGTTGGGCAGCGATCTTTATTTTGAAGCTGCACTGCTGATTGCCGTGATGGGCTTCATCGGCACCGTGGCCGTAGCTAAATACCTGCTGCGCGGCGACATCATTGAATAGGGAGGTGTGCGTATGAGTACTTGGATGGAAATTTTGGTCGCGATCTTCCTGTTGCTCGGCAGCGTATTTAGCCTGGTCGGCGCTATCGGGCTTTACCGCCTGCCAGACTTTTTCATGCGCTTGCACGGCCCGACAAAAGCCACAACCCTTGGCGTGGGCGGAATGGTCATCGCCTCGATGATCTACTTTGCCGGTCAAGAACAAGGCATCAGCTTGCATGAACTGCTGATTACCCTGTTTCTGTTCATCACCGCGCCCGTCAGCGCACACATGCTGGCCAAGGCTGCTATGCAGCAAAAGCTGTCCATCAGCGAGCAGACCCGCGGTAAGCCCTGGGAGCAGTGAGTCTGTAGGCCGGAGGTTGGAATCCGCTTGCGGCTTCCGACATGGCGATTTAACTGATTCACTCGACGGCATCGGCGCCTCCGCAATCGCCCGACGGATTGCGTTGCTGCGCGCCGCTATCCATCCTCCGGTCTTTTATTCCTACCTCATCGTGTGTTTGCGCCGGAGGTTGGAATCCGCATCGCGGCTTCCGACATGGCGATCCAACTGATTCACTCGACGGAATCTGCGCCTGTGAAATGGCTCGACGGATTGCGTTGCTACGCGCCGCTATCCATCCTCCGGTCTTTCATACATAGCTCATTGTTCGTTTGTCGCTGGAGGTTGGAATCCGCATCGCGGCTTCCGACATGGCTATCTGACTGATTCACTCGACGGCATCTGCGCCTGTGAAATCGCCCGACGGATTGCGTTGATTCGCGCCGCTATCCATCCTCCGGTCTTTCATTCATGACTCATTGTGTGTTTGTCGCCGGAGGTTGGAATCCGCATCGCGGCTTCCGACATGGCGATTTAACTGGTTCACTCGGCGGCATCGGCGCCTGTGAAATGGCTCGACGGATTGCGTTGCTGCGCCACTATCCATCCTCCGGGCTTTTATTCTTGTGCATCGCTCTTGCGCACAGTTCCTGTGCGTGACTGTACCTGTGCAGCCTCCATTCGCTCTATTACACTGGCGTATTTTGCTGGGGTCAGACATGGGTGCGCAGGGTAGAGGGGTGGCAGTATTCTGTCTGTTGGTCGCGATGGCCTTGTGGGGCAGCTCGTTTATCGCCCTCAAGTTGGCTTTTGCCGAGCTTCCGACAATGTGGGTCATCTTTGCGCGGATGTTGCTCGGTAGTTTGATCTTTCTGCTCGCCTGGCGCTGGCGTGGACGCATCGAATACCGTCAGGGCGACTGGAAATACCTGCTCGGTCTGGCTGCCTGCGAACCTTGTTTGTACTTCATTTTCGAGGCACTGGCGCTGCAGAACACCAGCGCGTCACAAGCCGGCATGATCACCGCCTTGCTGCCTTTGCTGGTTGCAGTAGGCGCCTACGCCTTTCTGCGAGAGCGCATTACGCGCACCACACTGGCTGGCTTCATTGTTGCGGTAGTGGGCGCCGTGTGGCTGAGTTTGGCGGGCAGTGCTGATGAGCATGCGAGCAATCCGCTGCTGGGAAACTTCTACGAATTTCTGGCGATGGTCTGCGCAATGGGTTACACCTTGCTGCTCAAGCACCTTAGCGGCCGTTATTCGGCATTCATCCTCACGGCCATGCAAGCCTTTATCGGCGCGTTGTTTTTCCTGCCGCTGGCGGTGGCGCAGGCTCCTTTTCCCGAGCAAGTATCCGCTCAGGGCATCGGTGCGCTGTTGTATCTGGGGATTATTGTCACCGTTGGCGCCTATGGGCTCTACAACTTCGGGGTGAGTCGGTTGCCTGCGAGTCAGGCGTCCGGGTTCATCAATCTGATTCCGGTGTTCACCCTCATATTTGCCATGCTGCTCCTTGGCGAGAGCCTTAACGTGACGCAAATGTGTGCTGCCGTGCTGGTATTTGCGGGTGTTGCGCTGAGCCAGTGGCGCAGTACACCGCCGGTTCCCGCTGGCGTTCTGGACTGAGGAACTAAATATGGATTGCAGAGAGTGGGCCCGCGAGGCCATCCGCATTATCGAAGCGGATTTTCAGCGCAGCGCCGATACCCATTTGATTCCGCTGGCGATGGCGGGGCTGCCCGGAATCGAATTGTACTTCAAGGATGAGTCCAGCCATCCCACTGGCAGCCTTAAGCATCGTCTGGCCCGTTCGCTGTTTCTGTATGCATTGTGTAATGGCTGGCTCAAGCCGGATGCGCCGGTGATCGAGGCGTCGAGTGGCTCAACGGCGGTATCGGAAGCGTATTTCGCAAGGCTATTGGGCTTGCCGTTTATTGCGGTCATGCCGGCCAGCACGTCCAAGGCCAAGATCGAGCAGATCAGCTTCTACGGCGGCCAATGCCATCTGGTCGATGACCCGATGCAGATCTACAGCGAGTCCGAGCGACTGGTCCGTGAAACCGGTGGCCATTTCATGGATCAGTTCACCTACGCCGAACGCGCGACGGACTGGCGGGCCAACAACAACATCGCCGAGTCGATATTCCAACAGCTAAGGTTTGAGCGCCATCCCGAGCCGACGTGGTTGGTTTCCAGCCCCGGCACTGGCGGTACGCTGGCTACGCTGGGCCGGTATGTGCGCTACCGACAGCACTGCACCCGGGTATTTTGTGCCGACGCCGAGCGCTCGGTGTTCTTTGATGCGTATCGCACCGCAGACAGCAGCCTGACGCTGGATTGTGGTTCGCGAATTGAAGGCATTGGCCGCCCGCGCGTTGAGGCCTCGTTTTTACCCTCGGTGATCGATGCGATGGGTAAAGTGCCAGATGCCTGGTCGCTGGCGGCCATGCATTATCTGGCGCAGCGCTTAGGGCGTCGGGTGGGTGGTTCGAGTGGGACCAATCTGATCGGCTCGTTGATCGTCGCCGAACGGATGGTTGCCAGCGGTCAGCCGGGTTCGATCGTGGCCATTTTGTGTGACGGCGGCGAGCGTTATGCCAGTACGTATTACGACGACGCGTGGCTCAAAGCTCAGGGGTTTGAGTTGGAACCGTTGATTGAGCAGATAGCTGCTTGCGCAGAACGCGGTGAGCCGTTGCCAGCGTTTGCGACAGTTGGGTTGTAAGTGGCCTGTTGATTTGTATCTTGCCGGAGGTTGGAATCCGCATCGCGGCTTCCGACATGACGATTCGACGGGTTCACTCGACGGCATCGGCGCCTGTGAAATCGCCCGACGGATTGCGTTGCTGCGCGCCGCTATCCATCCTCCGTGTGATTGGGTTTTGCGCAGATTTTCGAATGGTGGGTTTTTTCGGAGGTTGGAATCCGCATCGCGGCTTCCGACATGGCGATTCGATGGGTTCACTCGGCGGCATCGGCGCCTGTGAAATTGCTCGACGGATTGCGTTGCTGCGCGCCGCTATCCATCCTCCGTATGATTGGGGTGTGTATTTTCGGTCGTAAACGCTGACGCTAAGCCTGATTTTTGGGCGTTCTCTGGTCACTTTTTCGCCCTTACGGCGAGTCACTTTTGCCAAGCGAAGCAAAAGTAACCCAAAATTCTATTCCCCTCCATTGGGCCTCGCTGCGCTCGGCTTCCCGCATTCCATCGTTGCTCCGTGGGCACGCCGCGATGGGCCGTCCTTGGCCCAGCGCGGCTCTCGCAGCATCCATGCTGCTCAACCCACTGCACAACGATTGCATTTGGCCTGCTGGCAAGGGGCGTTGGCGGTGTCTGGGCTATCGCGTAAATGAACTGCAGACATGCAAGTGAGCAGATGAAGCTTTGTTTCAACTCCTGCACAGCGCATTCAGTTCAAACAACTCGGTCATCTGTTCCGTCAGGAGGCTGAGTGTAGGTGTTGTGGAGTTGGGCATTTGGCAAGGACGCCAAATGAGCCATCAAGGGACAGGGACGTCCCTTGATGGCGACCAACGGAGCGGCGCCGGCGCGAGGGAAGTTTTGCGCAGCAAAACCCGCATGCCGGGTGCGTTTTCTCTTTGGTTACTCTTCTCTTTGCGCAAACAAAGAGAAAGTCACTCGCCGTAAAGGCGAAAGGCTGACCAAAGAACACCAGCCATTCCGGCTTAGCGACAGCGTTCAAAAACCGAGAAGCAGCGCAATTCGTCGTGCGATTGCGAAGGCGCAAATGCCGTCGAGTGAACCAGTTAGACCGCCATGTTGGAAGCCGCGGTGCGGATTCCAACCTCCGGCGCCCACCATTCGAAAACTCCGCGCACATCTCGAACCAACGGAGGATGGATAGCGGCGCGAAGCAACGCAATCCGTCGAGCGATTGCGAAGGCGTCGATGCAGACGAGTGAATCAGATAGACCGTCATGTCGGAAGCCGCGGTGCGGATTCCAACCTCCGGCAGCCCACCATTCGAAAATTCTGCGCATATCTTGACCGAACGGAGGATGGATAGCGGCGCGAAGCAACGCAATCCGTCGGGCGATTGCGGAGGCGCCGTTGCAGCCGAGTGAATCAGTTAGACCGTCATGTCGGAAGCCGCGATGCGGATTCCAACCTCCGGCGGCCACCATTCGAAAACTCCGCGCACATCTTGACCGAACGGAGGATGGATAGCGGCGCGCAGCAACGCAATCCGTCGAGCAATTTCGCAGGCGCCGATACCGCCGAGTGAATCAGTTAGACCGCCATGTTGGAAGCCACTATGCGGATTCCAACCTCCGGCATGAAACAAGGCCATCGCTGATTAACTATGGCCTGCAATCAGCTCAGACCAGCTCGCCCCACATGTCGTATTCGTCGGCGTCGACGATGACTACGCGGACTTTGTCGCCCGGTTTCACGTCTGTGGTGTTGAGGAATACGCTGCCGTCGATTTCCGGGGCATCGGCGTAGCAGCGAGCTACGGCGCCCTGATCATCAACCTCATCGATCAACACTTCCATTTCCTTGCCGACTTTGAGCTGCAGGCGTGCCGCGCTGATCGCTTGCTGGTGCGCCATGAAGCGGTCCCAGCGATCCTGCATGACGTCGGCAGGTACGTGGTTGTCGAGCAGGTTGGCGGAAGCGCCTTCAACCGGCGAGTACTGGAAGCAGCCGACGCGATCCAGCTGAGCTTCGGTCAGCCAGTCGAGCAGGTACTGGAAGTCTTCTTCGGTTTCGCCGGGGAAGCCGACGATGAAAGTCGAGCGAATGGTCAGCTCAGGGCAGATTTCACGCCATTTCTTGATGCGTGCCAGAGTCTTGTCTTCAAACGCCGGACGCTTCATGGCTTTGAGCACTTTCGGGCTGGCGTGCTGGAACGGAATATCCAGGTACGGCAGGATCTTACCGGCGGCCATCAGCGGAATCAGCTCGTCCACGTGCGGGTACGGGTACACGTAATGCAGGCGCACCCAGACGCCCATGCTCGACAGCGCTTCGCACATCTCGGTCATGCGGGTTTTCACCGGCTGGCCGTTCCAGAAGTCAGTCTTGTACTTCACGTCAACGCCGTAGGCGCTGGTGTCTTGCGAGATTACCAGCAGCTCTTTAACGCCGGCTTTAACCAGGCGCTCGGCCTCGCTCAGCACGTCACCCACCGGGCGGCTGACCAGCCTGCCGCGCATGGATGGAATGATGCAGAAGCTGCACGTGTGGTTACAGCCTTCGGATATTTTCAGGTAGGCGTAATGGCGCGGCGTCAGTTTGATGCCCTGTGGCGGCACCAGGTCGATTAACGGATTGTGATCCTGACGCGGTGGTACGACTTCATGCACGGCATTAACCACTTGCTCGTACTGCTGCGGGCCGGTGACTGACAGCACGCTTGGGTGCACGTCACGGATCGAGCCTTCTTCGACGCCCATGCAGCCGGTGACGATTACTTTGCCGTTTTCGGCGATGGCTTCGCCGATCACTTCAAGCGACTCGGCCTTGGCGCTGTCGATGAAGCCGCAGGTGTTTACCACCACGACGTCGGCGTCTTCGTAAGTCGGCACGACTTCGTAACCTTCCATGCGCAACTGGGTCAGGATACGTTCGGAGTCCACCAGTGCCTTTGGGCAACCCAGTGAAACGAATCCGACTTTAGGAGCGGTGGTGGACATGCGGCGAACCTCTGGCTACGAGCGGCGGACACAGAGAGCGTCCGTTGATCAAAAAGTGCGCAATTTTAGCGGCGAAGCGCGCGTAAGAGAAGGGCTATGTGTCGAGTTTTTTGCTGATGCAAGCGCTTCAGGGCGGGTATTCAGGCGTTAAATTGCCTGTTGCTCGCTTAACTGACACATTTTTGCGGTATTGCGCATAACCCCCTGGGGTTATTGGTCTTGCTGGCAAATCGCCCTAGTCTCGCTAAAACCTCCAAATAACCATAAATCAGAGGTCATCCCTCATGGCAGGATTGGCAGACAGTGGCGTACAAACGCCAGAACTTCCCTCACGCGGATATCTCGGCTGGGCGTTGCTCATCGTTACCGTACTTATAACGCTGTGGCTTGGCCCGCTCGACAAAGGTGAGGCGGCGCATGCCGGCTGGCTGAGCTTGCTGCCAACCTTTATGGTGCTGGTGCTGGCGTTGACCATGCGCCGCACGCTGGAGGCGTTGGTCGGTGGCTGCCTGTTCGGTTATCTGATGCTCGGCGGCACGGACTTTATGGTGCAGTTTGCCGACACTGGCCTCAAGGTCATGGGTAATCCGACCATTGGCTGGATCATTCTGGTCTGCGGGTTTCTCGGCAGCCTGATCGCGCTGCTGGGTTTGTCGGGCGCCACGCAAGCATTCAGCAATTGGCTGGGTGATCGCGTCAAAGGTCGTCGCATGACCTTGCTCAGTGCCTGGGGCCTGGGTTTGGTGATCTTCATCGACGACTACCTCAACGCCTTGGCCGTAAGCGCCTCGATGCGCAAGCTGTGCGACCGTTTCAAAATCTCCCGGCCCATGCTGGCTTATGTGGTCGACTCAACTGCCGCGCCGATGTGTGTGTTGGTGCCGCTCTCAACGTGGGCGATCTACAGTGCCGGCCTGCTTGAAGGCAACGGTGTTGCGGAAAAAGGGCAGGGGCTGGCCTTGTACATGGAGGCGGTGCCTTACATGTTCTACGCCTGGATTGCCTTGTTGATGGTGCCACTGGTTGCCATCGGCCTGATCCCGGCGTTGGGTCCGATGCGTACCGCCGAGCGCCTGACTGCTGAAGGCAAAGCGGTTATTGAAGACTCCGATCTTGATATTCCCGCCTCACAGGCCACGCCGCGTCTGATCAACTTCTTCCTGCCTCTGGCCTCGTTGATTGGCTTCACCCTGTTTTTCGATGTCGATGCGCTCAAGGGCACGGTATGCGCATTGCTGCTGACCATTCTGCTTTACGCAGCGCAGCGCCTTGCCACCCATGAGCAGCTGTTCGATGCGGTGCAAAAGGGTTTTCAGAGCATGTTGATGCCGCTCGGCATCGTGGTGTCTTCGTTCGTGTTGCAGGACATCAATGAGCAACTGGGCCTGACAGACTTCGTTATTCAGGGGCTGGAGCCGCTGATGACGGGTAACTGGTTGCCTGCCGTGGCGTTCCTGACCCTGAGCCTGATCACGTTCACTACCGGCTCGTTCTGGGGCACGTTCGCTGTTGCGTTCCCGATCATTCTGCCGCTGGCCGGTGCGCTGGATGCCAGCATGCCGTTGACCATTGGCGCGATCGTATCGGCTGGCGCTTTTGGCAGCCACGCCTGTTTCTATGGCGATGCTACGGTTTTGTCGGCCAAGGGCAGCGGCTGTACCGCGCTGCAGCATGCACTGACACAACTGCCTTATGTGCTGATTGCCGCCGGGCTTAGCACTGTTCTATTTATCGTGATGGCTTAAGGAGCGGCTTATGCGACGCACAGCGTTTTTCAGCAAGGAAATCTGTTTCTGGCACGATCCGGGTCCTTGTGGTCCGTTCGACAAGCCGGGTGGTTTTATCCAGCCATTGGCAGCAGCCGAGCATCCTGAAACCAAGCGGCGGATTCGCAACCTGCTTGAAGTCAGCGGTTTGCTTGAGCAGTTGCAGCAACCGCGCAGTACTCCGGCGCGGATGGAAGATCTGGCGCGCTTTCACACCCAGCGCTATCTCGACTGGCTGCAAGCCGAGAGCAAGAAGAACTTCGGCGATGCCGGCGATTGCGCGCCGTTCCGTCAGGATGCCTTTGAGATTGCCAGCCACTCTGCTGGGCTGGCGATTGACGCCATGCGCCATGTCTTGAAAGGCGAGGCGGATAACGCCTACGCCCTGACACGTCCGCCAAGCCATCACGCCGAACGTGATCGTGGCCGTGGTTTCTGCTTGCTTGGCAATATTCCGGTGGCAATCGAAACCGTGCGTGCGGAAGGTCTGGTCAAGCGGGTAGCGGTTGTCGATTGGGATGTGCACCACGGCAACGGCACCGAGCAGGCGTTTTACGACAACGCCGAGGTGCTGACGATTTCCCTGCATCACGAGCACAACTATCCGGTGGACAGTGGTGATGCCTGTGATCGCGGCGAGGGTGATGGCTTTGGCTATAACCTGAATATTCCATTGCCGCCTGGCTGTGGTGGCGGTGCATACCGCGCCGCATTCGAGAAGCTGGTGTTACCGGCGCTGGAGCGTTTCCAGCCGGACATGATCGTGGTGGCGTGTGGCTTCGATGCCGCTGCATTCGATCCGCTGGGCACCATGTTGCTGACCAGCCTTGATTACGCGTGGATGACCGGTCAGTTGATCGAGGCCGCCGAGCGTCTATGCGCGGGCCGTTTGGTCATGACTCACGAAGGTGGTTATTCGGAAGGTTATGTACCGTTTTGCGCGCAGGCGGTTCTGGAGACGTTGTCCGGAATCAAAACAGCAGTCGTCGACCCGGCCGCCGAAGACGTCAGTCGCTGGGGTGGGCAAAATGTGCAACCTCATCAGCTGGCATTGATTGAATCCTTGCAAGGTCATCTGGACGATATCTCGGCTGGCTGACATGCTTAGCGGATGACTAATTCATCTGACCTAAGCCCGTTCACGCCTCTGGTTGCCGCCGTGCGCCAGGGGCGTGTCTTTGAGGTGCTGCCAAGCGTGATGGCAGAGGCTTTTGCCAATTGTAGCTTTGCGCTGTTTCTGTTCCGCCCCGATCGGGCACCCATCTGCCTGGTGGATAATCTGGGTGAAGAGAACCGCAAGGCGGTCATCGAACCTTATATCGACGGCATGTACTTGCTGGACCCGCTTTATCACCACGCCATTCGCTTTCCGCAAGACGGTCTGGTTACGCTGGATCAGTTGATGCCGGAAGGCTTTCGCCATTCCGATTACTACCGCCACTATTACGCGAGCATCGCCCTGCAAGACGAGCTGATGCTGTGCTACAGCATGGAATCGGTGGTGCTGGTGTTATCGCTGGGCTTTTACGGTTGTCGCAGCCCGCGTGGCCTGAAACAGCAGCTAAGCCACGTGCAACCGTTGCTCGGCGCATTCATCAAGGAGGCAGCGGGCAATCTGGTGTTGGCCGATGTATCGGAAAGTGTGCCTGAGTTGCTAGGGGAGTTGGAGGGGCAGGAGGCGTTGAGCCCGCGTGAGCAGCAGGTGGCGCAACTGATCTTGCGCGGCTTTGCCGGGAAGGCGATTGCGCGGCAGCTGAATATCAGCCCTGAAACGGTGAAGATTCACCGGCGGCACCTGTACCGCAAACTCGGCGTGGCATCCCAGGCCGAGTTGTTCGGGCGCTTTCTTAAAAGTCGCAGCTTTGCGCCTTTATGAGCTTTTGCGCTCTGGCAACATGCGCGTCAGAGTGTTGTCGCGGCTGACATAGTGGTGGAACAGGCCGGCGAGCGCGTGCAGGCCAATCAGCCAATAGCCGGTGGTGCCGGCCAACTCGTGCCAGTATTTGATCTCTTTGGCGAGGTCCGGATTTTTACCCACCAGTGGCGGCAGTTCCATGCCGAAAAACGGGATGGGTTTGCCTGCGGCACTCAAGATCAACCAGCCCGCGAACGGCGCGCCGAGCATCAGTGCATACAACGCCAGATGCATGAGCTTGGCCGGTATGGCTTGCCACTGTGGAATCGCCGGTTGAATCTTCGGTGTCGGCGCAATAATTCGCGCCAGGATACGCAGCCAGACCAAGGCAAACACTGAAAGCCCAAGCATGAAGTGCCACTCTTTGAGCAGGTCTCGCGTCTCGCTGCCTTTGGGGAAGTTACCCTTCAGCTCAATGCACGCATACACCGCCGCAATCAGTACCAGCATTAGCCAGTGCAGACTTATCGAGAGGCTTCCGTAGCGATTCTCAGTGTTTTTCCAGGTCATGATCTCGACTCAAACAGGTTAATGAAGTCCTTATGATAATGGCTCAAGCTTAAGGATTGCTGAAATGGCCATCCACTCAAATAGTAATTGGTTTTACTTGAGCGGCTATGATCCATATCACGACTCGGCTCGCGCGCCTGTCGCACAGTAGACGATAACTAAAAGGGTGCGACGCTTCTAAGGAGCAAGAATAATCATGCAGATTCTGGATAAGCGTAAAGCACTGGCAATTGCGCCGCTACTGCGCTTGGCGTTTCGTGGTTTCTTCCTGCTGGGCAGTGTGTTTGCGGTCATTGCGGTGCCGTTGTGGATCGCTGCATTCAAAGGCACTTTTTTGCATTGGCAGCCTGTGGGGGGCTGGCTTGCGTGGCATCAACACGAAATGCTGTTTGGTTTTACCAGTGCCATCATCGCCGGTTTTCTGCTCACAGCCGTGCAAACCTGGACCGGGCAGCCGAGCCTGAGTGGCAAGCCGCTTTTATTGCTGATCATGGTCTGGCTGCTGGCGCGATTAAGCTGGTTTCTAGCGATGCCAGCTCCGCTGTTGCTGGCGCTGAACCTGCTGTTTTTGCTACTGGTCACGGTGAATATGGCTCGCCTGTTATGGGCGGTCCGACAGGTGCGCAATTATCCGATTGTGCTGATTCTTTCATTACTCATGCTGGCTGAAGCGCTCAACCTCAGCGGTGTAATCCTGCAGAGTCCGGAGTTGCAGCGCCGTGGCGTACTGGCGGCTGCCTGGTTGGTGGCTGCATTGATTACCCTGATCGGCGGGCGTGTCATACCGTTCTTCACCCAAAAGGGCCTCGGCCGGAAAGAGCCATTGTCGCCCTGGCCCTGGCTGGATTGGTTTTTGCTGATTGGCATGCTGCTGATTGCGCTACTTGAAGCCGGCGGAGTTGGCCTGCAGCCGCACGTCTGGATTGGCCAATTGTTCTTGCTGTTGGCGCTGGCGAATTTAATCCGGCTGGTGCGTTGGTTCGATGCGGGTGTGTTCAAGGTCGCTTTGCTGTGGTCTCTGCATCTCGCTTATGGCTGGCTGATTGTGGCCTGCGCGGGAATGGCCCTGTGGCATTTCAACGTATTGTCCAGCCCAAGCCCTGCGTTGCATGCATTGACGGTCGGCTGCATCGGCGGCTTGATTCTGGCCATGTTGTCGCGTGTTTCGCTGGGTCATACCGGACGCCCGTTGGTGCTGCCGAAGGGCTTCTGGCTGGCATTTGTATGCCTCAACCTTGGCGCTGTTGCGCGGGTGTTTGGGGTTGGCGGTTGGTACATGCCGGCGCTTGGCGTTGGCGCACTGTTTTGGTCGCTGGCCTTTGCTCAGTATGTCTGGTGTTACGGCCCGATGTTGTGCAAAGGACGCGCTGACGGCCATCCGGGCTAAGGAGTCGCCGTGAGTTATTTACTGATCAAGATTATTCATTTGTGCGCTGCCGCTTTTTTTATTGGCGGGGTGTTTTTTGAGGTGATGATTCTTAGCCGCGCCAGCAGTCAATTACCGGCTGACGCGCGTGCGCAGTTGAGCACGGCGCTGGGCGCCCGGGCGCGAAAGGTGATGCATTGGGTGGTGTTGGCTTTGTACGGTGCAGGGCTTGCACTGGCGTGGAATCATCGGGCGGTGTTGGCCCTTCCGTTCGCCAGCAGCTTCAGCTTTTTACTGAGCCTGAAAATACTCTTCGCCCTGAGTATTCTGGGCCACTTTATCGTGGTGGTGTGGCTGATGCGCACCGGACGAAGCACCCCAAAACGCTCGCGGATCATTCACCTGAGCGTACTCACACAAATGATCTGTATTGTGGTCTTGGCCAAGAGCATGATGTTCGCCTGGTAAGGCCGTTTATTTGAGGTGTTCCAAGGCCCAGACAGCCGCCTCAACCCGCGAGCGCAGGCCAAGCTTATGCAACAGGTTCTTCACATGAACCTTCACCGTGCCCTCGGTAATCCCCAGCTTGTTGCCGAGCATTTTATTGCTTAGTCCTTTGGCGATCATGCGCAGAACTTGCTGCTCGCGATCCGTCAGGCTAGGCGTTGCGTCAGCATTGGCAGGGCGCAGCGCGCTGGCCAGTGCCTGGGTCAGGGCAGGGCTAATGACCAGATGGCCTTTGAGGGCCTCACGCAGTTGTTCGATCAATTGCTCGGGCTCCATGTCCTTGAGCAAGAAACCGTCGGCCTCATAACGCATCGCATCGCTGACATCCTCCTGTGCGTCGGACACAGTAAACATCAGCACTTTTGCCTGGCATTGATCAAGGCGCAACTGCTTCAGCGTCTCGATGCCGTTGAGATTCGGCATGTTGTTATCAAGCAAAATAAGGTCAGGTTTGAGCTGCTCGGCGAGCGCTAACGCCTCAAGACCATCGCTGGCTTCGCCGATAACGCTGAGGTCATCTTCCAGCTCAATGAGTTGGCGCATACCGCGGCGCATCATCGGGTGGTCATCGACCAGTAACAGGGTAAAAGGCTTCTGGCTCATGTGCGGCTCGTGTCGGCTAGGTCGCTGAAAAACATCGCTTTGAACTCCATCTCGATTCGTGTGCCAGTGGGTTGCCTGCGGCTGATCTGCAAGGTTCCACCGATGCTGCGGGCGCGCTCACGCATGATGCTGATGCCATGATGCTGGCGTGTATCAAAATCGTGATTGATGCTGCAACCATCGTCCTCGATCAGCAGCCTGACAGACTCGCCCAACTGACTGATAGTCACCCATGCATGGTCGGCAGCTGCATGGCGTGCGCAGTTTGAAAGCGCTTCGCGAACGATCTGCAGCAGGTGAATCTGCTCACTGGCGCAGAGGCTGAAACTCAGGTTCTGTTGATCGAGAATCACCTGCATGCTGCCGCGCTGGGCAAACTCATCGACAGTTTGCTGCAAGGCATCCTGCAATCCACCCTGGATTTGCAAGCGGAAGGTGGTGAGCAGTTCGCGCAGCTGCCGGTAGGCACTATTCAGGCCATCGCGTAGCTCGTCGTTGACCTCAGCCAATTGCTCGGTCGGCTCTCCACGGCGAATCAGCGTACTCATTCGGCTGACCTGCAGCTTCATATAAGAAAGCGCCTGTGCCAGCGAATCATGCAGTTCCCGGGCAATGGTGGTGCGCTCAGCCAGCAGCAGTAAACGGTTCTCTTGCTCGCGCTGTTGCTCAAGCGACAGTGACGTGCCGATGAGGTTAGCCAAAGCGCCGATCAACTCACTTTCCCAGTCGCGTAACGGGTGCCCATCGCTGAATATGGCGCGCAATTCGCCCAGGCTGTTTCCTTGCGAGGTGATGGCAAAGGTTTTGACCGAGGGGTGTTGATGGCGCTCGCAATTGGCGCAGCTGTTGTCTAGGCAGATTTCGCGCTGACGATCACCGTGCAGCACGATGAGTTGCGAGCGCCCCGCGCCGGAGCTGCCATTCAGGCACAGGGTCAGGTGCAGGTGTGGCAGACGTTGCTGAAAACCATTCACCAGATTGTCGAGTTGCTCGGCGCTGGCGGGCGAGCTGGCAATGCTGCGGCTGCTTTGATAGAGCATTTGTAGGGCGGAGTTGCTCTGCTCAAGGTCACGAGTTTTCTCGCTGATCCGGCTTTCAAGGGTTAAGTGGGATTGTTTGATCGCTTCGGCCATGGCGTTGAAACTTCGCGCCATCTGGCCCAACTCATCGTCTGAACGATAGGCAATGCGGGCGTCCAAGTCGCCCGCACTGAAACGCCTGGCCGTGTCTACAAGTTGCTTGAGTGGATGAATCACCAGGCTTTGCAGTTGGTACAAGCCGACCATCAAGATTAATACGGTAATGATCAGCGCTGTGCCCTGAATCCCTTGCTGCCAGTTTTGTCGGTTTTCACTTTGCAGCTGCAGTTGCGATACGAACTGTTCAAGCGCCTCAACGAATACCCGGGACTCTTGCATGAATGTTGCGCCGTCGCCTTGTTGCACCGCCGGCAGCATGACGCTTTGCCATTGCCTGTGAATCGCCTGATAGGCGGTGCTGATAGCTGAGTGCTGCTGCCCGCCAACCACGCGCAGCAGCTCTGGGCTTTCTAGGCGCTGCTGCATATCGGCAGCCAGTTCACTTAACGTGCTATCGGGCGCCTGCGCCTCTATCTGCCAGTTGAGGCGATACGTGGCCATGCGCAGGGAACCTGCAACGTTAATCGCCGCTGCGTCGTTTTCACTGTTATTGGCAATCACCACCGCGCTCAAGGCGCTGCACAGCGCAAGCGCCGAAATAATCACCACAGCCAGGCCCGCTTTGGCTGGTAAAGAGCTTCTGAACCAAGGGGCCATGCGGTCTACCTCTTAATAGTCGGTGGCAGGGGAAACAGCCCGCAAGTGCTGTTGTGTTTATTTAACCTTATGAATTAGCTCATATTTTTAAATTATTTGGACTACCTCTTTAGAAGTACATGCCAATACCGTGGCCTTTTTCAGAAGATGGCCTATTGATATGGATCATCAATACAGCCACTGCGTTATTTAGTCTGCAGGCATTGTCACTTATGCAGATAAGCCGATGCCAAGCTTCAAGACCGAGCAAAACCTAGTTCTCGGAATGAGCACCTTCGCGTTCACCATGTGTTTCATGGTGTGGATGATGTTCGCGGTGTTGGGTGTGCCCGTCAAAGAAATGCTCCACCTGAGCGAAACCCAGTTCGGTTTGCTGGCTTCTACCCCCGTGCTGACTGGCTCCTTGTCGCGTTTGCCACTCGGTTTACTGGCTGATCGCTTTGGCGGTCGGGTGGTGTTCTTTGTGCTGATGCTGGTGTGTGTTTTGCCCATTTATATGGTCAGTCACGCCACTGAGTATTGGCAGTTTTTGCTCTTGGGCCTGTTTGTAGGGCTTGCTGGCGGTTCGTTTTCCGTGGGTATTGCCTATGTCGCCAAATGGTTCGAGCCGGCCCGGCAAGGTTTTGCCATGGGTATTTTCGGCGCCGGTAATGCGGGCGCAGCCCTGACCAAGTTTTTGGCTCCGGCGATTATTGCCGCTGCCAGCTGGCAAATGGTGCCGAAAGTCTATTCCGTCATCATGTTCATCACCGCCTTGCTGTTCTGGTTTCTCAGCTATGACAACAAGGCCCATCACGCGCCAGCCAGCGTGCCGCTACGCGAGCAGCTTCGCACCCTCAAAGACCCGCGTGTGTGGCGCTACTGCCAGTACTACTCAATTGTTTTCGGCGGCTATGTGGCGCTGGCCTTATGGATGACCGAGTTTTATGTCAACGAATACGGCTTCAGCTTGCAACGGGCGGCCTTGTTCGCGGCTTGTTTCTCGCTGCCGGGCGGAATCTTGCGCGCGGTTGGCGGCTGGATGTCGGATAAGTGGGGCGCGCACAGCGTTACCTGGTGGGTGTTGTGGGTCAGTTGGGTGTGCCTGTTTGTGCTCTCGTATCCGCCAACCGACCTCACCGTCGCGACCGTCGATGGCACGGTCAGTTTTCACATCGGCCTCAGCGCGTGGCTGTTCACGCTGCTGATGTTTGTCCTAGGTATTGCCTTCGCTTTCGGCAAGGCGTCGGTCTTCAAATACATCGCCAACGACTACCCCACTGAGATGGGCGCTGTCAGCGGAATCGTCGGTTTAGCCGGCGGTCTGGGCGGCTTCATTTTGCCAATCATGTTTGGCGCGCTGGTTGACCTCACCGGCGTGCGCTCCTCGTGCTTCATGCTCATGTACGGCGTGATCTGGGTCTCGTTGATCTGGATGTATCTGAGCGAAGTGCGCCGGGCACCTGTCATGGGGCGCGATCAAAGCGACGCAGCCAATCAACGGATTTGATAGTTAAGGTTCAGGAGACTCGCCATGAGTACACCCAATAACACCCCAACACCGAAGCCCGCGCCGAGCAAAGTGGGGCCTGTGATTGATGACTGGCGTCCAGAGGACCCAGAGTTTTGGGAGCGCATTGGTAAACGTGTAGCCACGCGTAATCTGTGGATTTCGATTCCCGCGCTATTGCTGGCGTTTGCCGTCTGGATGGTCTGGAGCACAGTGATCGTGCGGCTCAATGCCATCGGCTTCAACTTTGGTACCGACCAGCTGTTCTGGCTGACAGCTTTGCCGGCGCTCTCTGGTGCCACCTTACGGGTGTTTTACTCGTTTATGGTGCCGGTGTTTGGCGGGCGTCGCTGGACCGCCATCAGCACCGCCTCGCTGTTGCTTCCGGCCATCTGGATGGGCATTGCGGTACAGAACCCGGATACGCCCTACAGCGTGTTTGTGTTGATTGCGCTGCTGTGTGGTTTTGGTGGCGGCAACTTCGCCTCGTCGATGTCCAATATCAGCTTCTTTTACCCTAAAGCGCAGCAGGGCACAGCGCTGGGCTTGAACGCCGGCCTGGGTAACCTGGGTGTGTCGGTGATGCAGTTCACCGTGCCGCTGGTAATCGGCGTCAGCTTGTTTGGCGGCATTGCCGGTGCGCCGCAAGAGTTAAAAGATGGCACTCAACTGTGGCTGCAAAACGCCGGTTATGTGTGGGTTCCGCTGATTGCGTTGCTGGCGATTGCCGCGTGGTTCGGCATGAACGACCTGACCAGCGCCAAGGCGTCATTCAGCGAACAGGCGGTGATTTTCAAGCGTAAGGATAACTGGCTGATGTGCTGGTTATACCTCGCCACTTTCGGCTCGTTTATCGGCTTTGCCGCAGCATTTCCGATGCTGATCAAAACCTCATTTCCAGACGTCGACGCCCTTAAATTTGCCTTTCTCGGGCCGTTTGTAGGCGCGGCTGTGCGTCCTCTGGGCGGCTGGGTGGCTGATCGCCTTGGTGGCGCCCGCGTCACCCTGTGGAATTTCGTGGTGATGATCGGCTCGATTTTCGGCGTCCTGCATTTCCTGCCTCAGGGCGACAACCCTGGGAGTTTCTACGGCTTTCTGAGCATGTTCATGCTGCTGTTCATCACCACCGGCATTGGCAATGGCTCAACCTTTCGCATGATTCCGGTGATCTTCCGCACGCTGCATCAACGCTGGAGTGCGGGCAAGGATCGGGAGGCGCAAGCGCAGGCCAAGCAACAGGCGGGTATGGAATCTGCTGCTGTGGTCGGCTTCACCTCGGCGATTGGTGCCTTCGGCGGCTTCTTCATTCCCATCGCTTTCGCCACCGCAATGGCGGATGCCGGCGGCCCGGAAGTGGCCATGTACATCTTCATTACTTACTACCTGAGTTGCATTGGCGTGACTTGGTGGTGGTACGCACGCAAAGGCGCAGAGACGCCTTGTTAATACCTAACCGTTAGTCATGCGGGCGTTAGGTAAGAGCTGGCGCCAAACCTGAGAGGATTGATAAATGAGCCATATACTCGATCAGCTGCGCTTTTTTAAACGCAAGCAGGGTGAGTTCGCCAATGGACACGGCGAAACGCGCAAGGAGTCCCGGGACTGGGAAAACGTTTATCGCGCCCGTTGGCAGTACGACAAAATCGTACGCTCAACGCACGGGGTTAACTGCACCGGTTCTTGTTCGTGGAAGATTTACGTCAAGAATGGATTGATCACCTGGGAAACCCAGCAGACTGATTACCCGCGTACGCGCAATGATCTGCCTAACCACGAGCCGCGTGGTTGCCCGCGAGGCGCCAGTTACAGCTGGTACATCTACAGCGCCAACCGCCTCAAATATCCGAAGGTGCGCAAGCCGCTGCTCAAACTCTGGCGCGAAGCTCGCGCAACGATGGCGCCGGTTGAGGCGTGGCAGAGCATTGTTGAAGACCCGGTCAAAGCTGAGAGCTACAAAAGCAAGCGTGGCATGGGCGGTTTCATCCGTTCGCATTGGGATGAAGTCAATGAAATCATCGCCGCTGCCAACGTATACACCACCAAGCAATATGGCCCGGATCGCGTAGTTGGCTTCTCGCCCATTCCGGCGATGTCGATGGTCAGTTACGCCGCAGGCGCGCGTTATCTGTCGATGATCGGCGGTGTGTGCCTGAGCTTCTACGACTGGTACTGCGATTTGCCACCGGCCTCACCGCAGGTGTGGGGTGAGCAAACCGACGTGCCAGAGTCAGCTGACTGGTACAACTCCAACTACATCATTGCCTGGGGCTCTAATGTGCCGCAGACGCGCACACCCGATGCGCACTTTTTCACCGAGGTTCGTTACAAAGGCACCAAGACCGTGGCGATTACGCCGGACTATGCCGAAGTTGCCAAGCTGACCGATCAATGGCTGAACCCGAAGCAGGGCACGGATGCGGCACTGGCGCAGTCGTTTGCCCACGTGATCTTCAAAGAATTCCACCTGGAAAAGCCCAGCGCATATTTCACCGATTATGCCAAGCGCTACACCGATCTGCCGGTGCTGGTGCTGCTTGAATCACGTGATGAAGGCTACAGCGCCGGGCGCTTCCTGCGCGCCTCTGATCTGGCCGATAACCTCGGTCAGGAAAATAACCCCGACTGGAAGACCATCGCCATTGATGCCAGTGGTGAGCTGGTTTCACCGCAAGGCTCGATTGGTTATCGCTGGGGTGAGAAGGGCAAATGGAACATTGAAGCGCGTGAGGGTGGCGCCGGCCGTGAGGTCGATCTCACGCTCAGCCTGATAGACAGCGGTGAGTCCAGTGACGTCGCGTTTCCGTATTTCGGCGGCCAGACCCACGACTACTTTCAGCATGTTCAAGGCGAAGAGATCCAGCTACGTCGCGTGCCGACTCGCAGCATCACCCTCGCCGATGGCAGCACAGCCAAAGTAGCCAGCGTGTTTGACTTGATGGCCGCTAATCTGGGCATCGACCGCGGTATCGGCGGCAGCAATGTGGCCAGCAGCTATGACGACGCCACAGTGCCGGGCACCCCGGCTTGGCAAGAACAGATTACTGGTGTCAGCCGCGAGAAAGCGATTCAGATTGCCCGCGAATTTGCGGATAACGCCGACAAGACCAAAGGCCGCTCCATGATCATCGTCGGTGCGGCGATGAACCACTGGTATCACATGGACATGAACTACCGCGGGCTGATCAACATGCTCATGCTCTGCGGCTGTGTGGGCCAGACTGGCGGCGGTTGGGCGCACTATGTCGGGCAGGAAAAACTGCGGCCGCAGTGTGGCTGGTTACCGTTGGCATTTGGACTGGACTGGAGCCGTCCGCCACGCCAAATGAACGGCACCAGTTTCTTCTACAACCACAGTTCGCAGTGGCGCCACGAGAAGCTCAACATGCACGACGTGCTCTCGCCAATGGCCGACAAGTCGAAGTTCCCCGAGCACGCGCTCGACTACAACATTCAGGCCGAGCGTGGCGGCTGGTTGCCAAGCGCGCCGCAGCTTAACCGTAACCCGTTGCAGATCACCCGTGATGCGGCGGCTGCGGGGTTGTCGCCGGTCGATTACGTCACTCAGTCGCTGAAAGATGGCAGCCTGCGCTTTGCCTGTGAGCAGCCGGATAATCCCGATAACTTCCCGCGCAATATGTTCATTTGGCGCTCTAACTTGCTGGGTTCTTCCGGTAAGGGCCATGAGTACATGCTCAAGTATTTCCTCGGCACCAAAAACGGTGTGATGAACGAAGACATCGGCAAAACCGGCGGCGCTATTCCCAAGGAAGTCGAGTGGGTCGAGGAGGGCGCAATCGGCAAGATCGATTTGGTCACCACTCTCGATTTCCGTATGTCATCAACCTGTGTGTACTCAGACATCGTTCTGCCAACGGCCACTTGGTACGAGAAGGACGATATGAATACGTCCGACATGCACCCGTTCATTCACCCGCTGTCCGCGGCGATTGATCCCGCCTGGGAGTCGCGTTCCGACTGGGAAATTTACAAAGGTATCGCCAAGCACTTCTCGAAAATGGCCGAGGGCCATTTGGGTGTTGAGCAGGACTTGGTCACTATGCCGCTGCTTCACGATACCCCGGGAGAGTTGGCTCAGCCTTACGGCGGTACTGACTGGAAAACCGCAGGTGAAGATCCAATACCGGGTAAAAACTGCCCGAACATGATGGTAGTTGAGCGCGACTACCCGAATATCTACAAGCAATTCACCTCGCTCGGTCCGTTACTCGACAAGTTGGGCAATGGCGGTAAAGGCATTAGCTGGAACACCCAGCATGAGGTCGATTTCCTCGGCAGCCTCAATCACAAGGTCACCGATGAAGGCGTCAGCAAAGGTCGCCCGCAGATTCAAACGGCGATTGATGCAGCCGAAGTCATTCTCTCGCTGGCGCCAGAAACCAATGGCCATGTGGCCGTTAAAGCGTGGGCTGCGCTGTCGGAGTTCACCGGTCTCGATCACACCCATTTGGCCAAGCCAAAGGCGCACGAAGCGATCCGCTTCCGCGATATTCAAGCGCAGCCGCGCAAGATTATTTCCAGCCCGACGTGGTCGGGGCTGGAAGACGAGAACGTCAGCTACAACGCCGGCTACACCAATGTTCACGAGTTCATTCCGTGGCGCACGATTACCGGGCGTCAGCAGTTCTATCAGGACCATCCGTGGATGGAGGCTTTCGGCGAGCAGATGATGAGTTATCGGCCGCCAGTCAACACCCGCACGATTGAAGTGGTGAAGGATCAGCGGCCCAATGGCAACAAGGAAATCGTTCTCAACTGGATCACGCCGCACCAGAAATGGGGCATTCACAGCACCTATACCGATAACTTGCTGATGCTCACGCTGAGCCGTGGCGGACCGATTATCTGGCTGTCCGAGAACGATGCGAAAAGCGCCGGGATTGAATACAACGATTGGGTCGAATGCTTTAACGCCAACGGCGCCTTGACCGCGCGTGCAGTGGTCAGCCAGCGGGTTAAAGACGGCATGGTGATGATGTACCACGCCCAGGAACGGATCGTGAATCTGCCCGGCGCGGAAACCACTAAAACCCGTGGCGGCCACCATAACTCGGTCACCCGGGTGGTGCTCAAACCGACCCACATGATTGGCGGTTATGCGCAGCAGTCGTACGGCTTTAACTATTACGGCACGGTGGGCTGTAACCGCGACGAATTCGTCGTGGTGCGCAAGATGCACAAGGTCGACTGGCTCGATGGCACCGATGTTGGCGGTTTGGGTGACGACGCTTTGCCACAACCACTGCCACAGAAAATTTGAGGGAAGTTGCCATGAAGATTCGCTCACAAGTTGGCATGGTCCTGAACCTGGACAAATGCATCGGTTGCCACACCTGTTCGGTGACCTGTAAGAACGTTTGGACCAGCCGTGAAGGGATGGAATACGCCTGGTTCAATAACGTCGAAACCAAACCCGGCATTGGTTACCCCAAAGAGTGGGAAAACCAGGACAAGTGGAAAGGCGGCTGGATTCGTAATGCCGATGGTTCGATCAACCCAAAAATTGGCGGTAAGTTTCGGGTGTTGGCGAACATTTTTGCCAACCCCGATTTGCCGGTGATTGATGATTACTACGAGCCATTCGACTTTGACTATCAGCACCTGCACACCGCGCCGCTAGGTCAACATCAGCCGATTGCCCGGCCACGCTCGTTGATCAGCGGCAAGCGCATGGAAAAGATCGAGTGGGGGCCAAACTGGGAAGAAATTCTCGGCACCGAGTTCGCCAAGCGCCGCAAGGACCGCAACTTCGACAATATCCAGGCGGATATCTATGGCGAGTATGAAAATACTTTCATGATGTACCTGCCGCGCCTGTGCGAGCACTGCCTGAATCCGGCCTGCGCTGCTTCGTGCCCGAGTGGTGCGATCTACAAGCGTGAAGAAGACGGCATCGTCCTGATCGATCAGGAAAAATGCCGTGGCTGGCGCATGTGCATCAGCGGTTGTCCTTACAAGAAAATTTACTACAACTGGAAAAGCGGCAAATCCGAGAAGTGCATCTTCTGTTATCCGCGCATCGAAGCGGGTATGCCTACCGTGTGCTCGGAAACCTGCGTCGGGCGTATTCGTTACCTGGGCGTGCTCTTGTATGACGCCGACCGTATCGCCGAGGTGGCGAGCACGGCCAGTGAGCAGGACCTGTATCAGAAGCAGTTGGAGATTTTTCTCGACCCGAACGATCCGGCTGTGATCAAGCAGGCGCTGGCCGATGGCGTGCCAATGTCAGTGATCGAAGCGGCGCAGCAGTCGCCGGTGTACAAGCTGGCCGTCGACTGGCAGTTGGCGCTGCCGCTGCACCCGGAATATCGCACCTTGCCGATGGTCTGGTATGTACCGCCACTGTCACCGATCCAGAACGCTGCTCAAGCCGGTCACATCAGCATGGATGGTGTGCTGCCGGACGTCGATAGCCTGCGGATTCCGTTGCGTTATCTGGCCAATCTGCTGACTGCCGGTGACGAGAAACCGGTGAAGCTGGCGCTCAAGCGTTTGCTGGCCATGCGCGCCTATAAGCGTGCGCAGCAAGTAGACGGTGTGCGCGACCTGAAAGTGCTGGAAGACGTGGGCCTGACTGAATTGCAGGTCGAAGATATGTACCGCTATCTGGCCATCGCCAATTACGAGGATCGCTACGTGATTCCGAGTGCGCACCGCGAAGAGGCCATGAGCGACGCATTCGCCGAGCGCTCGGGTTGTGGTTTCAGCTTCGGCAGTGGCTGCAATGGCAGTTCGGATACCAACATGTTTGGCGCTAAAAAGGCCACCCAGCGCGACATCCTGAAAACCGTGCAGATCTGGGAGGATTGAGCATGCAAGTTCTCAAAGTGATTTCCCTGCTGCTGGATTATCCAACCGAGCAACTGGTCGAGGGGCACGCTGAGTTGAGCGCCGCCATTAACGCATCGCGTGAGATCAGCCCGCAACAACGTGCGGCGGTGCAGGTGCTGCTGGAAGACATCACCGGCGGTGACCTGATGGACAGCCAGGAGCATTACAGCGCGCTGTTTGGTCGGGGTCGTTCGCTGTCTCTGCTGCTGTTTGAGCATGTGCATGGCGAGTCGCGTGACCGCGGCCAGGCCATGGTCGACATGATGGCGCAGTACGAGGCCGACGGGTTTGATATCGGGGTCAAGGAGTTGCCCGATTACATCCCGCTGTATCTCGAATATCTGTCGACCCGTGAAGACTTGGAAGCCCGCGAAGGGCTGGCCGATGTCGCCCATTTACTGGCACTGCTGGCCGCGCGTCTTGATGAGCGCGAGAGCAGCTACGCCAGTTGCATGCGGGCACTGTTGCAGATTGCAGGTGCAGAGCCGAGCGTTGCAGTTGCCGAGGTGCGTGAGCAAGTTGCCGCAGAAGTGCGCGATGACTCGCTCGAAGCACTGGACAAGGTCTGGGAGGAGGAGGCCGTCGACTTCCTTCAGGCCGAGCAACAAGACCGTTGCCCAAGCCAGGCCACCGCGCCCGGCAAAGCTCGCGAAGAGCTGCCGGTGCCCATGCATTGGGTCGATTTCAATACGGACGATAAGCGCGAGCCACAGTTTCGGGAGGTGCAGGATGTCTAACACAAACTTGCTGTTATTCGGGGTCTATCCCTACGTTGCGCTGGCTATTTGCCTGATTGGCAGCTGGGCGCGGTTTGACCTTTCGCAGTACACCTGGAAGACCGGTTCAAGCCAAATGCTCAGTAACAAAGGCATGCGCATGGCCAGCAACATGTTCCATGTCGGGATTCTGTTTGTTCTACTCGGACACTTTGTCGGGCTGCTGACACCGCCTGCGCTGTATCACCATGTGATCAGCACTGAAAACAAGCAACTGCTGGCAATGGTCTCGGGTGGCATATTCGGTGTGATCTGTCTGGTCGGTTTGCTCATGCTGATCCATCGCCGTCTCACCGACCCTCGGGTGCGCGCTTCGTCGAGCTTCTCGGATGTGATGATTTTGCTGGTGTTGCTGGCGCAGTTGCTGCTCGGTCTCGGCACTATCTTTGCCTCGACCGCTCACCTCGATGGCTCGGTGATGATTCTGCTGGGTAACTGGGCGCAAGCCTTGGTGACATTACAACCTATGGTGGCGGCGGAAAATATTGCCGGCGTCGGCTTGGTCTACAAGCTGCACGTATTCCTCGGCATGACCTTGTTCGTACTCTTCCCCTTTACTCGTCTGGTGCACATGGTCAGCGCGCCAATCTGGTACTTGGGTCGTCGTTATCAAATCGTTCGCCAGAAAGGCTGAGGAGTGGATGATGAGTATTCAACAACCTCGCAGTGGGCATGGCGGCTCGTGCAATGGCAGCAACGCTGCGGTTGCCCAAGGGGCCGGGGTCCAGACATTTGTTCCGGCAGCAGTTGAACCCAGTGCTGCGCCGGTAGAGTTGATCGCCAGCAGCGAGCAGGAGTGGCCGCGGATCAAGGTCAACGGCATTGTTATCGAGCAAGAGCAGATCGCGTTGGAGCTTCAATATCACGCCGCCTCAACGCGCAATGAGGCTGTGTTCTTGGCAAGCCAGGCGCTGGTGATTCGAGAGTTGCTCCGCCAGCGCGTCAATGCGCTCAACCTTAAGGTAATGCGGCAAGGGGCGGAGAGCGAAGAGGAGGCGCAAATCAGCGCGCTGATCGAACGGGAGATAGAATTGCCGCGTGCTGATGAGGCGGCCTGTCAGCAGTACTTCGATAAAAACCGTAAGCGTTATTCCAGTGCGCCTCTGATAGCAGCGCGGCATATATTGCTCGCGGCCGACCCGGAAGATGCGATGGCATGCAGCAAGGCGCGTGAGCAGGCGGATGCCTTGATTGTGCAACTGCAAAGCGATGATAAACGCTTCGCTGAGCTGGCGTTGGCCCATTCAGATTGTCCGTCAAAACAACAAGGCGGCGCGCTGGGCCAGATCAGTAAAGGCCAGACCGTGCCTGAGTTTGAGCGGCAATTGTTTCGTTTGCCGCTGGGCTTGGCTGCGCAGCCAATCGAGAGCCGCTATGGTTACCACGTGGCCTGGATCGATCAACGAATCGAAGGTGAATTGCTGCCCTATACTGCAGTTGTCGGCTCGATTCGCACCGAGCTTGATCAGCGTGTTTGGCAGGTGGCGCTGGTGCAGTACATCAAGGGTTTGATTGGGCAGGCAGACATACAAGGTATTTTGCTTGAAGGGGCGGACTCTCCTTTGGTGCAATAACCTTAAAAGTCGGCGACATGGATGTTGCCTTGTACAGCGAAATAACAGACCCTCAAGGCGTGTGCGCATGAGTCATTAACAGGAGTCACAGATGCACGGTTCGATGCAGGATGGATTTGGTCGGCATATCGACTACTTGCGAATGTCGGTGACTGATCGCTGTGATTTTCGCTGCGTCTATTGCATGGCGGAAGAAATGACGTTTCTGCCGCGTGAGCAAATCCTTTCTCTGGAAGAACTTTATCGTCTGGCCGCATTGTTTGTCGGGCAAGGCGTAAAGAAGATCCGCCTGACCGGTGGCGAGCCTCTGGTACGCCGGGGCATCGTCGGGCTTTGCGAGCAAATCGCAGCACTGCCAGGTTTGCGCGAACTGGTGATGACCACCAATGGTTCGCAGTTGGTCAAACTGGCGAAGCCTTTGGCAGACGCCGGGGTCAAGCGGCTGAATATCAGCCTGGATAGCTTGCAGGCCGATAAGTTTCACGCGATCACCCGCACTGGCGATCTACAGCAGGTGCTCGATGGCATTGAGGCTGCGCGGCAGGCCGGTTTTGAGCGAATTAAGCTGAACACTGTGGCCATGGCCGGACGCAATGAAGATGAAGTACTCGACTTGGTTGATTTTGCCCTGGCCCGTGACCTTGATATCACCTTTATCGAGGAAATGCCGCTGGGCGATGTCGGGCGCTCGCGCGGCGAGAGCTTCTTTTCCAGTGATCAAGTGCGTGACCTGATTGCCGAGCGCTACTCGATTATCGACAGCGCCGAGCAAAGTGGCGGCCCTGCACGTTACATTCGCCTTGAAGGTTTCGCGCAAAGCCGTATTGGCTTTATCTCGCCGCACTCGCATAACTTCTGCGCCACCTGCAACCGCGTGCGCCTGACCGTAGAAGGGCGGTTGCTTCTGTGTTTAGGGCATGAGAACTCGGTTGATCTGCGCGCTCTGCTGCGCCGTTATCCCGAGAACGATCAGCCGTTGCTCGACGCGGTGGGGGCGGGCCTGCAGCGCAAGCCAGAGCGCCATGAGTTCACCCATGACAACGACATTCAGGTGGTGCGCTTCATGAATGCCACAGGTGGCTGAGGCGTAATCGGCTGTTTTGCAAAGGTCGCCGTGTGCGGCCTTTTTGCTGGGCGACAAACACAGGCGCAGCTCTTTTGTCGTTGTTCTGCTTCGGGCGTGCTGAGCTTTAGTTGCCCGCTTAAGCGAAAACGCAGCCGACAAAAACGCACGAATAAAATAGCCCACACAGCAAAAGGCCCCGGCAGTTTTCACTGTCGAGGCCTCATGCATGAATCTGGTTGCGGGAGCCGGATTTGAACCGACGACCTTCGGGTTATGAGCCCGACGAGCTACCAGACTGCTCCATCCCGCGGCCGCCATTCTATGCTTCTGAGTGTGTGTGTCAACCGTGAGGGCGGAAAAAACTGTTTTATCTTCAATTATTTAGCGCACAGGTCAGGCGTTAAGCGATGTATTTGCGCTTGCTGAGCGGTGCTGGGGATATATTTCCAGGCGACGACGGGGTGCGTTTCGCGTACTCGGCACGTAGCAAATAGGCGACTTGCCCAAGTGCGACAGGAGAGTTGCAGCTTGGAAAAGTGAACCGCATGGCGGCAACTGAAATGCGCCGCACAGCAAAAGGCCCCGGCAGTTTTCACTGTCGAGGCCTTATGCATGAATCTGGTTGCGGGAGCCGGATTTGAACCGACGACCTTCGGGTTATGAGCCCGACGAGCTACCAGACTGCTCCATCCCGCGGCCGCCATTCTAGCGTCTTTAACCCAGCTGTCAACTTTTATATGGGAAATCAGGCAGAAAGCCTGCGATTGAGTGGGGTTGGCTGGGTGAGGATTCAGTGCAGGTGCCAGCGCCAGTACGTAGCCCGCTAGAAAGAGAAGCCTGAGAGCCAGATTTTATCGATGTGCCCCTGAAGCAGGGGGGAGGCTCTGTTTTGTGTAAATCGCAGATAGCAAAAGGCCCCGGCAGTTTTCACTGTCGAGGCCTTTTGCATGAATCTGGTTGCGGGAGCCGGATTTGAACCGACGACCTTCGGGTTATGAGCCCGACGAGCTACCAGACTGCTCCATCCCGCGGTCGCCATTCTATGCTTCTGAGGCCTGCTGTCAACCGCTAACGTTGGAAAAACTATTTTATCTTCAATCGCTTAGCGTCAATATGGATTGCTCTGAATGGCTTGGGCCCCTGCCAGCGCTGGGTTTCGCTGCAGTTTGTAAGTCATAAAACGGTCATTCGCGAGTAGCTAAGATTAAAGGTCGTGCTGGCTAAAGCGAATGCCTGCTTGCCCTGCTGTTGCAGTCAAGTAAATCGCCAGTGCGTGACGCTTGGGCCGGTATCGGGTAAAACGGCGTTGGCTTTTAAAGGAGACAAGATTGATGCAAGCAAAATGTAAAGGGTGTGGCGCCAAAGTAGGGCGCGGGCAGACGCATTGCCCCGCTTGCGGAGTCGAGTTGCCCGCGCCGAGCAAGTTATTGCCCATGGCGGCCTTTTTCCTGATCGTGATCCTGGTTATCCGCGCCTATATGGATAAACCCGAGAGCGATACTCAAGCGCCTGCTGCTGCAACGCCTGCCGCTCAAGCTCAGTAACTCCCTCTTGCCGCTGGAGCGGTTTAGGAAATTTCGACCTGATAGCGAAAGGTGTCGGCCGCTCCGCGCGAGATGCGGTACTCCAGTGGGCTGCGGTCATAGCTCAGGGCAATCCGTTCTATCACCACCACTGGCGCGTTGTCGGCGATGCCGAGTAGCGCCGCTGCGCTGCTGTTTGCCGGCTCAACGCTGAGGGTTTCCTGCGCCGAGGCGATCATTTGCCCGCATTCCTGCTCGTAAAACGGATAAAGCAGGTTGCCGAATGCCGCAAGATCCAGCTCAAGCAACTTGCCAAAACGCGAAGCGGGTAACCAGATGTCCTCGCTAAACACTGCGCGCGAATCCAGTGTGCGGGTGCGTTGCAGGTATACCACCGATTCCTCTGGCTCAAGTTGCAAGGCCTTGCGCACCTGTTCGGTGGGCGTTAGCAGCTGCCGCGCCAGAATCTGGCTGTCGGGAATCTGCTTCTCGCCCTGACTATTTACCTGGCGGAAAAACCGCAGCAGTGAAGAGGTGAAGTCTGGGCGCCGGACAAAGGTGCCGCGGCCCTGACTGCGTTGCAGCAGTCCATCGGCAACCAGAGTGTCGACCGCTTTTCTGATGGTACCAATAGCCACCCCGTAACTCTTGGTCAGTTCTTGCTCGGTTGGAATCGGTTCGCCCGGACGCCATTCCCCGGCTGCAATCTTGGCCAGCATTTCATCTCGAAGCTGCTGATACAGCGGCAAGCGTTGGTCTGAGCTAAAGCTTGAAGGAGGCATATAGAGGTCCAGACAATCAATTTTTCATACTTTAGCACCGACCGATGGCGGGGTGCATTGGTTGACAGGCTGTAGCTCTGAATATATGGTCATCTAAACATATATATGAATTCGTGACTGTATAAAAGGTGTGCTCTGAGCAGTGCACTTACCAATAAATCAGCCAGAGTGTTGCTATATGATCACCTCACACCTGCCGCCCCTGACCGGGATTGATACCCACGCGCATGTTTTCAGCCGCGACCTGCCGCTCGCCGACGGGCGCCGTTACAGCCCCGACTATGATGCGAGGGTTGAGGATTATCTGCGCCAACTAGACTCCGTTGGGTTGTCTCACGGGGTGCTGGTGCAGCCCAGTTTTCTCGGGACTGACAACAGTTTTCTGTGCGCGGCGCTGCGCAAGTATCCGCAGCGTTTACGCGCGATTGCGGTGGTTGAACCGGGCATCAGTGAGGTGCAGTTGGACGCGATGCAGGCGTGCGGTGTGGTCGGTATAAGGCTGAATCTGTTGGGCAAACCGCTCGCCGATTACAGCAGTGCGCTGTGGCAGGATTTTTTTGCGCGACTGGCACGGCGCCAATGGCAAGTGGAGATTCAGCGGCCGATGGTCGATCTTGCGGCTATTCTGCCGGCAATTATGGCCAGCGGCGTCACGGTGGTGATTGATCATTTCGGCCTGCCCGAAGGGCAAATCGACCCCGAACTGCCAGCGCATCAAGCATTCTTGCAACTGCTGGCAAGCAGCCCGCAACTGTATATCAAACTCTCTGCTGCCTACCGCTGCAAGGCCTCGCGTGCACAGGCGCAGCAGTCGGTCAGCGTATTGCGTTCGACCTGTGGCGGTGTTGACCGCTTCCTCTGGGGCAGCGACTGGCCACATACCCGCCATGAGCATGAAACCGACTATGTCGCGCAGTTTGCCGAGATCACCGCATTGCTGCCCGATCCTGCTGAGCGCCGCCAGGTGTTGCTGGAAAACCCGGCACAGCTATTTAAATTTCAGCAACAAGCTGACGCAACAGAACAATAAAAGGCGACTAGAACAATGATGAGTTTGTTGGTGATTGCGGCGATCGTGATTTCGATAGCCCTGGGCTACAAGACCAAGATCAATATTGGTTTGTTTGCCATTGCATTTGCGTATTTGATCGGCTGCTTCGCGATGGGCCTGAGCCCCTCCGACGTGATCATGATGTGGCCACTTAAGATGTTCTTCATCATCTTCTCGGTCTGCCTTTTCTACAGCTTTGCCATCGTCAACGGCACGTTGGAAAAGCTAGCAGAGCATCTGCTCTACAGTTGCCGGCGATTCCCGCACCTGCTGCCTTACGCAGTATTCATTACCTCGGCGTTGATCGCGGCATTGGGCGCTGGCTACTACACGGTGCTGGCCTTTATGGCGCCAATCACCTTGTTGCTGTGCGAGCGCACCCGCATGAGCCTGATTCTCGGGGCGATGGCGGTGAACTACGGGGCACTGGGTGGTGCCAACTTTGTGTCTAGCCAGAGCGGGATTATTTTCCGCACCCTGATGGTCAATTCGGGTATACCGGAAAACACCGCCTTCATTAACAGTTTCGGCATCTTTGCCAGCACCGTGGCCATTCCATTGCTGGTGATTACCGGCTTTATGTTGTTTACCGGTCATAAGAAGTCGATGCAAAGCTCCACGTACACCATTACCCCGCCAACCCCGCTGAACAGAGAGCAAAGAGTCACGCTGCAACTCACGTTGCTGATGATGGCGCTGGTGCTGCTGGCGCCAATCGCCCACATTGTTTTTCCAGACAACCAGACAGTCACCTTCATCAACTCGAAGATGGACATCGGTCTGATTGCCAGTGTGTTCTCGGTCATCGCCTTGCTGCTGAAACTGGGCGATGAGCGCAAAGCGATGGCGGCCGTGCCGTGGTCGACACTGGTGATGATTTGTGGCGTCGGCATGCTAATCGCCATTGCGATCAAGGCGGGCACGATTGATCTGCTGGCTTCCTGGATTGGCACTTCGATTCCGCCGGTGTTGGTGCCAGTCGCCTTTGGTGTGGTGGCAGCTTTGATGTCGCTGTTTGCCAGCACGCTGGGCGTGGTAACCCCGGCGCTGTTCCCGATTGTGCCGCCGATTGCAGCGTCTCTGGGGATTGATCCTTTGTTGATCTTTATCTGCATTGTGGTCGGCGCGCAGGCAACCTCTATCTCGCCATTTTCATCCGGTGGCAGCTTGCTGCTGGGCTCATGCCCGACCGAAAAAAGCCGTGCCGAGTTCTTTCCGAAGCTGCTGTTTCGCGCTGCGCCCTTGGGTTTTGTCGCGGCATTGGTATTCAACCTGGTGCTGAGTTTTGTGCTCTGAGCAAGGTTGAGAGAGGCGCAAATGCGTGCATCTGCGCGATTGAATTTGCGCGTGTGCAGTACCGGTGAGCGACTGAGCGGGTGATAATGCCCGCTCGAATTAACGCTGATTAACTAAGGTGCGCTGCAGGTGCTATTCACAATCAAGGAAATCGACCCGCTGGTTTACCGCCAGCAGACCCGGCGCAGCACCTGGAGCATTGCGCTGCTGTTTGTGCTGCTTGCCCTGGCATTCTCAACCCTTTCCGTGCAGCTGTTCGGCCAGCCGGGAGGCGACAACTTCTATTGGAATCTGGGCGGGGTCATTGTCGCCTTAATGCTGACTATCGCGTTGGTGCGCCAGGTGTTCTGGTCGCAGCCGTGGATGGCGTCGGCGGTCTATGGCTGGCAGCTCAAGCGTAGCCTGCTGCGCATTACCAATGTCATGCACGACGTTAAAGCCGGCGTTGCGGCAGGCGATCCGCTGAGTTTCAAGCTGCTGCGTTTCTATCATTTGGGCGTCAGCCAGATGCACCGTCTGGACGGTAACTCCAGCGATCACGTGCAGATGCTCGCTGAAATCGATCAGCATAAAACTGCGATGCAGGCGTTGAACCTGCCGATTGATCAAACCCAATTCGACAGCCAATGGCTCGAGTCGCTGGCAAAGCACGCCTGATCGACACACCGCCTGGCAGAGCCAAACCAGCCTTGATGGTTTTCCGTCACGGCAGCGCAAGCTCGGGGTTTGGCCAGCCCAAGCTTGCGCTCAGGGTCGTCATTCAAGGTCTCATGGCGCTTGAGAGTTGGTATTATCAGCTGCTGTAAAGACTGGCGCATTTGCGCCTTGCCGGTCACACAGGCCGTAGACACGGCTTGGTTGGCATCTATCGGCGTGCATTTTCTTGGGTGGCTGGACTAATTGGTCGCGAAGCAACGAAAAATCATCCATATCGACTGCGACTGTTTCTACGCCGCGGTAGAGATGCGTGATGATCCAAACCTGGCGAGCAAACCGCTGGCTGTCGGCGGCGCAGCAGACCGGCGCGGAGTCATTGCGACCTGCAATTATGAGGCACGGGCTTATGGTGTGCGCTCGGCAATGGCCACCGGGCATGCACTGAAGCTGTGTCCGGACCTGTATATCGTCAAGCCGCGCTTCGATGTTTATAAAGCTGTATCGCGGGAGATTCATGCAATCTTTCGTGATTACACCGACATTATCGAGCCGCTGTCCCTCGATGAAGCATTTCTCGATGTCACTGACTGCGAGCTTTTTTCGGGCAGTGCAACGCGCATCGCCGCGGACATTCGCCGGCGCGTCTCGCAGACCTTGCACATCACCGTGTCGGCGGGCGTTGCGCCGAACAAGTTTCTCGCCAAGATCGCCAGCGACTGGCGAAAACCCGATGGTTTGTTTGTGATAACACCGCCCGAGGTGGATGCCTTCGTCGCTGAATTAGCGGTGAGCAAACTGCACGGTGTGGGCAAGGTCACTGCCGAAAAGCTCGCTCGTCAGGGTATTTCGACCTGTGCCGATTTACGCACCTGGGACAAGCTTGGCCTGGTGCGCGAGTTCGGCAGTTTTGGTGAGCGGCTCTGGGGGCTGGCGCGCGGGATTGATGATCGCCCTGTGCAAACCGACAGCCGCCGCCAGTCTGTGAGCGTCGAGAATACCTACCTGCAAGACCTGCCAGACTTAAAGGCATGCCTTGAGCAATTGCCGGAGTTGTTGGCCGAACTGGAAAAGCGCATGGCGCGTTTGGATGCCAGCTATCGACCGGATAAACCGTTTGTGAAGGTCAAATTCCATGACTTCACCCAAACCACGCTGGAGCAGGCGGGGGCGCAGCGATCACTGGATAGCTATCAGCTGTTGTTGAGTGGCGCCTATGCGCGAGGCAATAAGCCGGTGCGATTGCTCGGCGTGGGGGTGCGGCTGCAGGATTTGCGCGGCCGGCATGAGCAACTGGAGTTGTTTGAGCGCTAGCGCGTGAGGCAAAACCTGCGCCCGGCTGTAACCAGAGCCGGAGCGCAGATTCTGGCGTGGATCAGTCGTTAACCGGCCACAGGCGAATAGGCTTGCCTTGGGCGGGCCACAAACGCAGCTGGTCGTTCTCGGAGAAGTCCCAGCGCTGCACCTTAGCCAGTGCCTTGAGGAAGCGAGTCTCTTGCTCCATCAATGCAGGCGGGCACATTTTACGGGTACTGCCGGCCTGAACGAAGTTGATCGCTTCGCCATTGCGGTTATAACCCGAGAACCAGTGGTTGCAGCCGGCACTGCCGTAAGCACGGCCGTCGGCGCCGAGGGTAATGGTCAGGTGGCTGTTGTCGATCAGCGGACGTTCGCCGATCCATTCAACTTGATAGGTCTTGTCGGTTTCCAGAGTCACGGGCATGGCTGAGCATCCAATGAGGCTGACACTGAGTAGACTTGTAGCTATGAGTGCTTTCATCGTCATTCCTTCTGACATTTCGGGCAAAGGTGTTTGGCGTCGCGGCGCAGCCAACCCAGCTCGCTAATCCGCGCTTCGGCAGCGCCTGCTTCGGCTTGTTTGCCAAGCGCGGTATCCACGGCAAATTCAAAGTCTAGCTGTTTGCCACAGCTGTCGCAGGTGACCTGCCAGTTATGGATCGCCAGTTCTTTGAAGGCCGGGCCTTTGGCGACGGCGACCCATTGGCCGGGCGGGGTGATCAGGTGACGGACTTTCTCGACCGTCAGGCGCATGCTCAGATCACGGCTGCCTTTGAGGGTGACTTGCAAAGTGTCGCCGTTGTGAATCGAGCCTCCGTTGCCGGTCACTTGATAGCGACCAGCAGCGAGTGCTTTGCATTCAATCAGGGTGTGCTCAGGGTTGAGCAGGTTGTAGCGAAAATCGTGTTCGGCCATGGTTCCTCCAGCTGGACGCAAATGCTATCACGCGCAGGGCTCAACCTGATTGATTGGTGTGCCTTTGGCCCAAGCCTCGATGTTGTCGAGCGTGGTTTGGGCAATGCCCGACAATGCCTCACGGGTCAGAAAAGCCTGATGCGCGGTCAAAATCACATTGGGGAAGGTCAGCAGGCGCGCCAGCACGTCATCCTGCAAGGGCCGATCCGAATAGTCCTCGAAGAACACATCCGCCTCTTCTTCGTACACATCCAGGCCGAGATAACCGAGCTGGCCGCTTTTCAGGGCGCTGATGACGGCGACGGTGTCGATCAGCGCGCCGCGGCCGGTGTTGATCAGCATGGCGCCGGTTTTCATCTGCGCCAGGCGATCGGCATTGATCAGGTGATGCGTGCCTTCGGTGAGTGGGCAATGCAGGCTCATGATATCGCTGCTGCTGATCAGTGTTTCCAGAGTCACCTGGCGGGCGCCCAGTTCACTCAAGCCGCTGACCGGATAAGGGTCGTAGAGCAGGACCTCGCAGCCAAAGCCGTGCATGATCCGGGCAAGTGACAGGCCGATCTTGCCGCAGCCGATTATCCCGACAGTTTTGCCATGCAGGTCAAAGCCGGTGAGGCCATGCAGCGAGAAGTCGCCCTCGCGGGTGCGGTTGAATGCGCGGTGAGTGCGCCGGTTGAGCGTCATGATTAACGCGACCGCATGTTCGGCAACTGCATAGGGCGAGTAGGCGGGCACACGCACGACTGTCAGGCCTAGCTGGCTGGCAGCGTGCAGGTCGACATGGTTGAAACCCGCCGAACGCAAGGCTATCAGGCGTGTACCGCCAGCGGCCAGGCGTTCCAGAACCGGCGCGCTGAGGTCATCATTAATAAATGCGCAAACCACGTCGTAGCCCTCAGCCAGCGCAGCTGTTTCGGCCGAAAGGCGCGCTTCCTGCATTTGCACGTGCCAGGCAGCCGGCATTTCGGCGCTGGCAAAGCTTTCGGTGTCATAGGGCTTGCAGCTAAACAAAATGATGCGCATCTCAGCTCCTTGGTTTCAGATCCGGGCTACTGCTGCACCGCCGAGACTTCCCTGGCCAGTGTTTCTATGGCCGCCTCAAGTGCGTCCAGTGCGCTGTCGACCTCGGGATTTTCCTGTTTGAGAAAGGTTTCGCTGCGCTGACAGGCCGCGCGCAATTGCGGCACGCCGCAGTACCGTGTGGCGCCGTGCAGGCGATGCACGCGCTCAAGCAGCTCATTGCGGTCAGCATCCTTGCGCGCTTGGCGAATCGCCTGTTTATCAGCGGGCAGCCCCGCGATCAGCATGCTCAACATGTCAGCAGCCAAGTCCGCTTTGCCCGCAGCCAGGCGCAGCCCTTCCTCGTTGTCGAGCACTTTGGCGCTGGCAATTGAGACCACAGGTTCCGGCGACGGTTCTGTTGCATATTGGCGCAGGCCCAAACCGGTCCACTTGAGCACCACTTGCGCCAGTTGGCGCTCGCTCACCGGTTTGGTCAGGTAGTCGTCCATGCCGCATTGCAGCAGGGCGCGCTTCTCGTTGGACATCGCATGTGCGGTGAGTGCCACGATCGGCAGCGGCTGGCGCTGATGATCCTGTTCCCACTGGCGAATCTGTTCGGTGGTTTGGCGACCATCCAGACCGGGCATTTGCACGTCCATGAGGATCAGGTCGTAGACGTTCTGCTTGGTCAGCTTGATTGCATCAAAGCCATTGCCGGCCGTGGCTACGTTGGCGCCCATGTCACTCAGCAGGGTCTTTACCAGCAACAAGTTGGCCGGGTTGTCATCGACGCAGAGCACCAGCGGGGCGCGGCTTGGTGCCAGTGTTGGTTGTTCACTGATGGGCTGGCGCGGGCTGATCAGTTCGATCATTGCGCGTTGCAGCTTGCGCGTGCAGGCCGGTTTTGCCTGCAACTGGGTTTGCGTGGACTGCAGAATCTGCTGGTAGATCGCAAGCTCGGTGGTCGGACAAAGCACGATGCTGTTGCAGGACAACTGCTCGAGTGCGCGGATGCATTTATCCAGTTGCTCGGGCGGCAGCTCCAGCGTGCTGGCGCCAATCACGGCCAGTCCAATGGGCTCCGCGCTGTGTTGCGAGCTGGCGACAGCGTCCAGCAGCAGGTCTGGCGTGGCGTAGGCTTCGGCGACCAGCGCGCAATCTTCGAGCTGATGTTGCAGGGCCTGGCGCGCCAGCTCGCGGCTTTCCATCATGGCCACGCGGCGGCCTTGCAGCAGCGGTCGGGGCAGGTCTTCGATGTCATTGCGGGCTTTGGGCAGGTTGATGCTGATCCAGAACTCGGAGCCTTGCCCCGGCGTGCTGTCGACGCCAATTTCGCCGCCCATCTGCTCGATCAGGCGCTTCGAGATCACCAGTCCCAGGCCGCTACCGCCAGCTTGGCGGGACATCGAGTTGTCCGCCTGACTGAATGCCTGAAACAGTGCGCGCAGGTCTTCTTCGCTGAGGCCGATGCCGGTGTCTTGCACGCTGATCCGCAGTTGCGCCCGGTCCTGGGTTTCGTCTTCGAGCATAGCCCGAATCACGATGCTGCCTTCACGCGTGAACTTGATTGCATTGCTGACCAGATTGATCAACACCTGCTTGAGGCGAAGCGGGTCGCCGACCACCGACATTGGCGCATCGCGATACACCAGACTCAGCAGTTCGAGCTGCTTCTCGTGCGCGGTGGGTGCCAGAATGGTCAGGGTTTCCTGCAGCAGGTCGCGCAGGTTGAACGGCATGTTTTCCAGCACCAGTTTGCCGGCTTCGATTTTCGAGAAGTCGAGAATCTCGTTAATGATGCTCAGCAGGCTGTCGGCGGACTTTTCGATGGTGCCAAGGTAATCGTATTGGCGTGGGGTCAGCTCACTTTTCAGCAGCAGGTTGGTGAAGCCCAGAATGCCATTCAGTGGCGTGCGAATTTCATGGCTCATGTTGGCCAGAAATTCGGATTTGATGCGGCTGGCTTCCAGTGCTTCCTTGCGCGCGAAATCCAGTTCGATGTTTTGGATTTCGATGGTTTCGAGGTTCTGGCGCACATCTTCCGTGGCTTGGTCGATGCTGTGCTGCATTTCTTCCTGAGCATTTTGCAGGGCCTCGGCCATGCGGTTGATGCCCGACGCCAGCTCATCCAGTTCGTGACTGCCGAGCAACGGCAAGCGGGTGTCGAGCTTGCCTTCTTTAAGCTGGGCAACCCGTTGCTTGATCAGCAACAGCGGCTCGTTAATCGTGCGGCTCATGCGGAACGCCAACATGGCGGTTACCAGCAAACCGGCCAGGGTCAGCAGCAGGGTGGTTAGCAGGCTGCGGTAACCGGCGATCAGCGTGCTGTGGCGTGACATCTCCAGTTCGACCCAACCGAGCTGGTCGTGTTTGCGCTCGGCATTGTTATCGCCACTCAGGCTCATGTGGAAGTCGAACACCGGGTACATGATGCGCGTGGTGTCTTCGAGGTTGACCTCACCCAGAATCGCTTCGCCCGCGAACGGGGAAGGGCCGAGCATATTCGGCCCGGCATGTGCCAGCGGTGAGCGGTCCATGCCCTGAAAGCTGATGGAGCGCACATCGGGTTGATCAAGGCCGTGATTGGCGACGCGCTGGAGCAGGGCCCGGTCAGTACTTTTCAGTGCTGGCGCGGCCAGTGTGGCCAGCTGCTCGCTGATCATCTGGCCGCGCTGCTGCAGTTGCTCCTGCAAACTGGACAGTTGCAGCCAGGTGAAATACCCGCCCAGAACCAACGCCAACAGGCTGGTTGGTAGCAGGGTGAGCATGAGGACGCGGCCTTTAATGCCGAGGTCGTTGAACACGCTAACGTTCCTTGAAATGAGTGGTGGCGTACTAGTGGCCGCCAGAGCGTGATTAAACCACTTTCTTGCTTGATGACCCTACACAGCGTGGCCAAAAGCGTATTCGGGTGTTTCATGGCGCGCGTTATAAACGCGCGATCTGCCGGTTAATCGTCCGCAAATCTGGTTGAAATGCACGGCAGGGCTTTAGTCGATTATCGGCTGGCGCTGTTTGCCGGTATTATAGGCGCCCCTGTTGTTGCCCGGACTCGATTGACGCCATGACTTTGCAGTTTCCGACTATCGCCGATTGTATCGGTGAGACCCCGCTGGTGCGCTTGCAGCGCTTGCCAGGGGAAACCTCCAATACGTTGCTGGTCAAGCTTGAAGGCAATAACCCGGCGGGCTCGGTAAAAGACCGTCCGGCGCTTTCAATGATTACCCGAGCGGAGTTGCGCGGCGATATTCAGCCGGGCGATACGCTGATTGAGGCGACCTCCGGTAACACCGGGATTGCGCTGGCGATGGCGGCGGCGATCAAGGGTTACAAGATGATCCTGATCATGCCGGACAACTCGACAGCCGAGCGCAAGGCGGCCATGACGGCCTATGGCGCCGAGCTGATTCTGGTGTCGCGCGAAGACGGTATGGAAGGTGCGCGGGATCTGGCTGAAAGCCTGCAGCGCGGCGGCCGTGGCAAGGTGCTGGATCAGTTCGGGAACACCGATAACCCGCAAGCGCATTATACCGGCACCGGCCCGGAAATCTGGCGGCAAACCCAAGGGCAGGTGACGCATTTCATCAGCTCAATGGGCACCACCGGCACGATCATGGGGGTTTCGCATTACCTCAAAGAGCAAAATCCCAACGTGCAGATTATTGGCTTGCAGCCGCAGGAAGGCTCCGCCATTCCGGGCATCCGCCGCTGGCCGGAAGAATACCTGCCGAAGATTTTCCAGTCTGAGCGGGTTGATCAAATTGTCGACATGACCCAGCTCGAAGCCGAGAACGTGATGCGCCGCCTGGCCCGCGAAGAAGGTATTTTCTGTGGCGTTTCATCCGGTGGCGCCGTAGCCGCGATGCTGGAGTTGTCGAAGCAGGTAGAAAACGCGGTGATGGTGGCGATTATCTGTGACCGTGGCGACCGTTATCTTTCGACGGGCGTGTACGACACGCCGCACGCCTGATGGCCAAGAAAACCTCGGGCCTGCGTTTCCAGCCCAGCGGCGGCACGCGTGCGCCACAAGTCCCTGTGGGCAAAAAGCAGAAGCTGGCGGTTGAGCGGTTGGCCAACGATGGCCGTGGCATTGCCTTTATCGAAGGCCGCACCTGGTTTGTTTCCGGTGCGTTGCCTGGCGAACAGGTTGAGGCGCGGGTTGTGGGCGCGCGCAGTCAGGTTGTCGAGGCGCGTACCGAGCGGGTGTTGCAGGCCAGTGCCGAGCGCCGCGACGAGCCGTGTCAGTACGCTAAAACCTGTGGCGGTTGCAGCGTGCAGCATATGAGTCACGCCGATCAGTTGGCGCTCAAGCAGCGCCTGTTGGCCGAGCAATTCAGTCGCCTGGCTGATGGCCTCGCGCCGCAAGCGTGGGCCGAGCCGTTGTCTGGCGCCGAGTTTGGCTATCGTCGGCGCTGCCGGATTGCCGTGCGCATGGACAGCAAAAGTCGTCAGTTGAGTGTGGGTTTTCGCGCGGCTTCCAGTCAGGAGATCATTTCGATAGACGACTGTCCGGTACTGGTACAGCCCTTGCAGCCTATTTTGCGTGCGTTGCCCGAGACGCTGTCGGCCCTTGAAAAGCCGCAGTCGATTGGTCATGTCGAGTTATTCAGTGGCACCGCCTGCGCGGTTCTGGTGCGCCACACTCAGGCGTTAAGCGAGGCCGACACGGCGCGGTTGCAGGCTTTTTGCGCCGCTCACGATGCGCAGCTCTGGTTGCAGGGCGCGGGTGATCCGGCGCCGTTAAATCCCGAGCACCAATTGGCGTTTGCATTGTCCGAGTGGAATGTCGAACTCGCCTATCGGCCAGGTGACTTTGTTCAGGTCAACGAACAGGTGAATCAGGCAATGGTCGCTCAGGCATTGGCCTGGCTCGCGCCTAAAGCTGGTGAGCGGGTGCTGGATCTGTACTGCGGTCTGGGTAACTTTGCCTTGCCGTTGGCGCGTTTCGCCGATCAGGTTGTGGCGGTTGAAGGCGTTGAAGGTATGGTTGAGCGGGCTCGCGAGAATGCCCGCAGCAATCAACTGGAAAACGTTGAAGTGCATTGCGCTGACTTATCCGAGCCATTGGCGGCGGCTGATTGGGCCACCGGTGGCTTTGCTGCCGTGCTGCTCGATCCGCCGCGTGATGGCGCGTATCAGGTGGTCAAGCAGATGACGAGTCTGGGTGCGCAGAGAGTGGTTTATGTGTCGTGCAACCCGACCACGCTGGCCCGCGACAGCCTTGAGTTGCAAGCGCAGGGCTATCGACTGGAGCGTGCCGGTATTCTCGACATGTTCCCGCAAACGGCGCATGTCGAGGCGATGGCGTTATTTGTAAAGGGTTAAGCGCTGTTGTGGATTGAGCAGCGATTAAACCCGGTAAGTGCGGTAAATACAGTTATAAGTTGTGGCCGTTTTGTGATTGCGCTGGCCTTGCAAGGGCCTATATTGATTGATCACAGCTTATGACGTTCACGGACGTGAAGGATCCGTCTGACGTGGTTTAACCACCGGCCCGTAGAAGGCTGGGTATGACTCGGTGTAACAGATGTACACCGTAGGGAAGGTAAGTGACATGGTTCAAGTGAGAGCGCATCAGCCGATCAACGAAGACGGCAGCATCAACCTTGAGGCCTGGCTGGATCACGTGCTGAGCGTTGATCCGGCACTTGACCGCAATGCTTTGCGTGAGGCCTGCGTGTTTGCCCGCGAAGCTGAACAGCAAGCCAACGCGGCGCAGAATCTCTGGGCAGAGGGCGCGTCGAGTTTCCGCGTGGGGCTGGAGATTGCCGAAATTCTCGCCGACCTGCGCCTTGATCAGGACTCCCTGGTCGCTGCACTCATCTACCGGGGTGTTCGCGAGGGCACTTTCAGCCTGGCCGATGTGCATCAGCGTTTCGGGCCGGTGGTTTCCAAACTGATCGACGGCGTGCTGCGCATGGCCGCCATCAGCGCCAGTATGAACCCGCGTGATTCACTGGTTCTGGGCTCGCAGGCTCAGGTCGAGAACCTGCGCAAAATGCTCATCGCAATGGTCGATGATGTGCGCGTGGCACTGATCAAGCTGGCCGAACGGACCTGCGCCATTCGTGCCGTCAAGCAAGCTGACGACGAGAAGCGCCAGCGTGTTGCCCGTGAAGTATTCGACATCTATGCGCCGCTCGCGCACCGCCTCGGCATCGGCCATATCAAGTGGGAACTGGAGGACTTGTCGTTCCGCTACCTCGAGCCGGAACAGTACAAGCAGATCGCAACCCTGCTGCATGAGCGCCGTCTGGATCGCGAGCATTACATTAACGAGGTCATGAGCCAGCTGCGTTCCGAGTTGACCGATACCGGCATCGAGGCCGATATCAGCGGGCGCGCCAAGCATATCTATTCCATCTGGCGGAAGATGCAGCGCAAAGGCCTGCAGTTCAGTCAGATATACGATGTCCGTGCAGTTCGTGTGCTGGTACCCGCCGTGCGCGATTGCTACACCGCGCTGGGTATCGTGCACACCTTGTGGCGGCACATTCCCAAGGAATTTGACGACTACATCGCCAACCCCAAAGAGAACGGTTACCGCTCGCTGCACACTGCCGTGCTTGGCCCGGAAGGCAAGGTGCTGGAGGTACAGATTCGTACCCACGCCATGCACGAAGAGGCTGAGCTGGGAGTTTGTGCGCACTGGCGTTACAAAGGCACCGACGTCAACTCGAGCTCCAACCATTACGAAGAGAAAATCTCCTGGCTGCGTCAGGTGCTCGAGTGGCATGAAGAACTGGGTGATATCGGCGGGTTGGCCGAGCAGTTGCGCGTGGATATCGAACCCGACCGGGTGTATGTATTCACCCCGGATGGCCACGCAATCGATCTGCCCAAAGGCGCCACGCCGCTGGACTTCGCGTATCGGGTGCACACCGAAATTGGCCATAACTGCCGGGGCGCGAAGATCAACGGGCGCATTGTGCCGCTCACTTACAGCCTGCAAACCGGCGAACAAGTTGAAATCATCACCAGCAAGCATGGCACGCCAAGCCGTGACTGGTTGAACTCCAACCTCGGCTATGTGACCACGTCACGGGCGCGGGCGAAGATTGTTCACTGGTTCAAGATGCAGGACCGCGACCAGAACGTGGCGGCGGGTAAAGCCATGCTTGAGCGTGAGTTAGGCCGGCTGGGCTTGCCATCTGTCGACTTTGAGAAGTTGGCTGAGAAAGCCAATCTGAAGACTGCCGAAGACCTGTTCGCATCACTCGGGGCAGGTGATGTGCGCGTGGTGCATGTCATGCATCTTGCCCAGCAGATGGTCGAGCCGGAGCGCAGCGAGCAACTGGAGCTGATTCCACGTAAAGCGCTGGGCTTCAAGCCGGGCAAGCGTGGTGATATTCAGATTCAGGGCGTCGGCAACCTGCTCACACAGATGGCGGGATGCTGTCAGCCATTGCCGGGCGATCCGATTGTGGGCTACATCACTCAGGGGCGTGGCGTCAGTATTCACCGTCAGGACTGTGCCTCGGTGCTGCAACTGGCCGGGCGCGAGCCGGAGCGGATCATTCAGGTGACATGGGGCCCGGTGCCGGTACAAACCTATCCGGTGGATGTGGTCATCAAGGCTTACGACCGCTCGGGGTTGCTGCGTGACGTCACGCAGATTCTGCTCAACGAGAAGCTCAATGTGTTGGCGGTTAATACCCAGTCCAATAAAAACGACAACACCGCGACCATGTCGATTACCGTCGAGATTCCGGGGTTGGATGCCTTGGGTCGCTTGCTTGGGCGTATCTCGCAGTTGCCGAATATCATTGAAGCACGGCGCCTGCGCTCGGTCTCATAACTTCGACTGAACTGTCGGACCGAACTGTCGGGACGGAGCGCTTGGGCAATCCGTTCCGGCAACGCTTTTAGCGGTGTTGCTCAATCAGCTTTTGCGGCGATTGGGATAGCCATCGGTTATCAATCGCTGGCCCATCACCGCTGCGCAACCGGGGTGGAGCAGGATCGTTTTTTGCTGGTGATGATTGGCGAATCCGTTGTAGTAAACGGCGCTGTTGGTCAGCTTGCCGCCACACTCGAAACACACTTCTTGTTCCTGCATACGCTCAAGCGGCAATTGCTCTTCGGAAAACTGTGCGACAAAAGTCATGGTGTTCACCTTGAGTGGGGACACTTCATTTATTAAGTCATTTTGGCGTATATGCAAGCCAGACCGTTATCGTGAGGCCATTCAAGGTAATCGCTTAGGCTTAAAAGCAGATTCATGCAGACGTAAAAAAGGCGCCGGGTAGGGCGCCTTTTTAATGTGGCTAACAGCACGCCTGGGTAATGGCGAGGAGCCTGGGTACTGCTTAGCTGATGCGGTTAGCGCCGGTACGGTCGAAACCGTCTTCGGCTACGCGGTTGGCGCCGGTACGGTCAAAGCCATCTTCGGCTACGCGGTTAGCGCCAGTGCGGTCAAAACCGTCTTCAGCGACGCGGTTGGCGCCGGTACGGTCAAAGCCATCTTCGGCTACGCGGTTAGCGCCAGTGCGGTCGAAACCGTCTTCAGCGACGCGGTTGGCGCCGGTACGGTCAAAGCCATCTTCGGCTACGCGGTTCACGCCAGTGCGGTCGAAGCCGTCTTCAGCGACGCGGTTGGCGCCGGTGCGGTCAAAGCCGTCTTCAGCGACGCGGTTGGCGCCGGTACGGTCGAAACCATCTTCGGCTACGCGGTTGGCGCCGGTACGGTCGAAACCATCTTCGGCTACGCGGTTAGCGCCAGTGCGGTCAAAGCCGTCTTCGGCAATACGGTTAATGCTGGTGCGGTCGAAACCGTCTTCGGCAACACGGTTGACGCCAACATGGTCTGCGCCGTCAGCAGCGATGCTGATGGTGGCGGAGTCCACTGTTGGGGTAGTCAGTGGCAAGGCAAAAGCGCTGGTGGTAAGGGTGGCCAGGATCACGCTAGCTAGGATTTGCTTTTTCATTGTGTTGCTCCTCGTGGGGGCGATGTAAGTTGATGGGTTTAGTTTCACTTAAAAGAATTTGATCAAGAAGACACGAGTGAGCATGGTAATTATCAATGTTTTTAATAGTTGGTTATGGCCGCTCTAGCGCGGCCTTCTATAGATTTTTTGAGGCGTTTTTTTAAGCGCTTGTGGGATTTTAAAGATAGGTTTTAAATATCGAATTAATTGATGAAATTGATCTCGCAGCGCACACAACCCGCAAAAGTACGGTGTATGTGCTTGATATCTTGAACAGCTGGTGCGTATTTTGTACGCGCAGTCTCTAAACCCCGTTTTTCGCGCAAATAAGGATAAGAACACATGAGCACCGCTAGCCGCCCTGCACTGGAAGAACTACTTCGCGGCGTTGATGAAATTGAATGCGTAACCCCTGACCTCAATGGTGTTCCGCGCGGGAAGGTGATGACCGCCGATGGCTTTCTCGAAGGCCGTCGTTTGCAATTGGCACGCGGCGTATTGCTGCAGTGCATGATGGGTGGATACCCCGAAGCCAAGTTTTATGGCAGTGATGACAGCGATCTGGCCCTCAATGCAGTGGCCGGGCAAATTCATCGCCTGCCCTGGAGTGACACGCCGCGTGCCTTCGCCATCTGTGATGCGGATGAGTTTGATGGCAACAGCTCAGGCCTTTCGACTCGTGGTCTGCTGAAGAAAATAGTGGCGCGTTATGCCGCGCACGGCTGGCAGCCCGTGGTCGCCACCGAGCTTGAGTTTTTCATCTTTGCCGCCAACCCGGATCCGCAAAAACCATTTCAGCCGCCGGTTGGTCTTGATGGTCGCCGTGAAGATGGCGGCAGCGCGTTCAGCGTCAGCTCGAACAGTGGCCTGCGACCGTTCTTTAGCGAAGTGTATAAATGCATGGAGGCGGTAGGCCTGCCGCGTGACACCTTTATGCATGAGATGGGCGTTAGTCAGTTCGAGATCAACCTGCTGCACGGCGATCCGCTCCTGCTCGCCGACCAGACGTTCCTGTTCAAGCACCTGCTCAAAGAGGTTGCCCTCAAGCACGGCCTGACCGTGGTGTGCATGGCCAAGCCGTTGGCCAACACACCGGGCAGCTCGATGCACATTCACCAGAGTGTGGTCGAGCAGGGCACCGGCAAGAATATCTTCACCGCCGCTAATGGTGAGGCTACACCGGCGTTCTATCACTTTATTGGCGGCCAGCAGGCTGCGATGGCCGATTTCACCTTGCTGTTTGCACCGCACGTGAACTCCTATCAGCGCCTGTTCCACCCTTATGCATCGCCCAACAATGCGTGCTGGTCGGAAGACAACCGCGCGGCAGGCTTGCGTATTCCGGCAAGTTCGCCGGTTGCGCGACGGGTCGAGAACCGTCTGGCCGGTGCTGACGCCAACCCGTATCTGGCACTGGCTGCCAGCCTGGCGGCGGGCCTGCATGGTCTTGAGCGCGAGTTGCAGCCGACGCCGCCGATTCAGGGCGACTTCGATGTGCCGCGCGAAATGAAGCTGCCGAACAATATGCAGTCGGCTATTGAGCGCCTGCAGAATAGTCAGTTGGCTGTCGAAACTTTTGGCGCCGAGTTTGTCGAAGGCTACATCGCCACCAAAAACATGGAGCTGACCAGCTTCTTTGAAGAGATCACGCCTTGGGAGCGTCGCGTGCTGGCGGCTCATGCCTGATTAGCGTCACCGGTCCAGTCACCTGAGCGCTGCAAAAAAGCCAGTTGCACACTCTGCAACTGGCTTTTTTCATGATGAATCCCTGTTGTGAGGTGATTTTTCAGATTTATACGGCGCTTGAACCGCTAATTCGTTAGGCTGCGCGATTTCACGTAACCTCGCATCCTTACGCTGCGTCTATCCTCATATCGCCAGCACATGCGTGCCCATCTCTGTGTTTGAGCCCTGTTGCTCGCGCAGCTGCTACTTAGGAGTTTTTCAGCGGCCATGACCCTGATTTTGAAGTCGTTTAGTTCATTGTATTTCGCCAGTCTGTTGATGCTCTTCGGCTCGGGCTTGCTAAGTACGTATTTGGGCTTGCGCCTTGCAGAAACAGCCGATGGTTTTTGGGTGGGTGCCTTGATGGCGGCCAACTATCTGGGTCTGGTGGTGGGCGGCAAACTTGGTCATCACCTGATCGCCCGGGTCGGGCATATCCGCGCCTATGTTGCCTGCGCGGGCGTGGTGACGGCTGCGGTATTGGTGCACGGCCTGACGGATTCCTTGCCGATATGGATCGCCCTGCGTTTGCTGGTGGGTGTGTGCATGATGTGCCAGTACATGGTGGTCGAGAGCTGGCTCAATGAGCAGGCCGACACCCAGCAGCGTGGCCAAGTGTTCGCCTGTTACATGGGCGCCTCCTACATGGGGCTTATTTTTGGTCAGCTGGTGCTGGTCGTGCACCCCGGTTTGGGCACTGATCTATTGATGATCATCGCCCTGTGTTTTGCCTTGTGTCTGGTGCCGGTCGCGCTCACGCAAAAACTCCACCCGGCCGCGCTGCATCCGGCGCCTATCGAGATGCGCTTCTTCCTTAAGCGTTTGCCGCTGTCTTTGCTGACGATTGCGGTTGCCGGTTTGATGATTGGCTCGTTCTATGGTCTCGCACCTTTATACGGCGCGCGCTATGGCCTCACGACCGAGCAAATCGGTATGTTCATGGGCTGCTGCATTTTTGCCGGGCTTATCGTTCAGTGGCCGCTGGGTTGGCTTTCGGACCGGATCGACCGGGTTAAACTGATTCGTACTTGCTCGGGGCTTTTGGCTATCGCCGCGCTGCCGTTGGCGATCTTTGCGCAGTTACCTATTTGGGGCCTGTTTGCCGCCGGTTTTGCCGTGAGCATGTTGCTGTTTTGTCTTTATCCGCTGGCTGTGGCGTTTGCCAACGACCACGTCGAGAACGAGCGTCGGGTTTCGCTTACCGTAATGCTGCTGGTGACATTCGGCTTGGGAGCGGCGATTGGCCCGCTGCTGGTCGGCGTACTGATGCGCTTCTACGGCCCCAATATGCTTTACGCATTCTTTGTCGGCTGTGGCCTGCTGTTGTTCTGGCGGGTTAAGTGCAAGAACGTCACCAACGATCATCAGGTACAGGAAGCGCCGCTGCACCACATTGCGATGCCCGATGCCATCTCCAGTTCGCCGTTGGTTGCCGCGCTCGACCCGCGTATCGACGAGCACTTCGTGCAGGAGCAAATGTGCGATGAGCCTGAAGAGATTTGCGCACAGCGCGAAGCAGATGAAGCCGCTGCGGCGATCTTCGAAGCCGAGGCTGCTGCGGCCGCCGAGGTGGTTATCGGTGCGGCAACCGATGTCGGTAACGTGCATTTGGCCAGCGTTGATCTGGCGGTTGTGGAGCCTGAGGTGAGCGAGGTTTGGGCGGCCGGCACCACCCAGATAGACAGCGCCAATATTCAGGATCTTTACACCGATATCCCCCTTGGCGAGACCGATGAACAGCAAGCTGACGCTTCCTCTGAGCCTGAAGAGCCCGGCTCGGCAGAACCGCAAGTCAGCATTCCAGCGGCAGGCACGCCTCTCGCCGGTACGCTGTCGCAGGGTGAGGCGATTGACGGCGCCAACTCGGCTGGCACCGAGAACGATGCGCCCGCCAACCCTGATAAGCGGGATTAATAATGGCTGAGCTGCTCAGTATCGTGATTCCTGCGCGTAATGAGCGCGAGGCGTTGCCCCTGCTGCTGAACGACCTGGCGCCGTTACGCAGCGCTGGTGCCGAGATCATCGTGGTTGATGGCGGCAGCACCGATGGCACCCCTGAGCGGGTCGCGCCACTGGTTGATAAATTGCTGCAAAGTGCGCCAGGGCGCGCCCGGCAGATGAATGCCGGTGCGGCGGCAGCCAGCGGCGACTACCTGTGGTTTGTTCACGCCGATACGCGTGTGAGTGCAGCGGCATTGCAACGTTTGCTTGATACCCTGCTCAAGCGTCCGCTTTGGGGGCGTTTTGATGTGCGGCTCTCCAGTGGCGGGCCGTCTTTGCGCCTGATAGGAACGATGATTAACCTGCGCTCGCGGCTGACCGGTGTCGCCAGTGGTGATCAAGCGATATTCATCAAGCGCGAGGTGTTTGCGCAACATGCTGGTTTTGCCGATATTGCCCTGATGGAAGACATTGAACTGAGCCGCCGCATGAAGCGCCTGCAACGCCCAGTCTGCTTGCGTCCGGCATTGCTGACCTCAAGCCGGCGTTGGGAGACCAACGGAGTTTGGCGTACTGTATGGCTAATGTGGAGGCTGCGTTTGGCCTATTATTGCGGCGCTAATCCCGATCAGTTAGCGCGCGACTATCAGCGAGGTTCTCGCTCATGAGTTTGTCGATTTCACTGCACATGCTCGCACGCTCGCCCATTCCCGGGCGCGTAAAGACCCGGCTGATCCCGGCGTTGGGGCCTGAGGGTTCATGCGACTTGCAGCGCCTGATGCTGGAGCGGGCGATGCGCCTGCCGGCAGAGGGTTTCAGTGACCGTTTTATCTGGCTGGACGACGGCCCGGATGAAAGCGTTCAGGCGCTTGCCGATGAGCATGGCTGGACGCTGGTGGAGCAGCCGGCCGGTGATCTTGGCGAGCGTATGCGAACCATTGCAGCCTTGGGGCTCGCCGGTAGCGACGCGGTCATGCTGATCGGCAATGACTGCCCCGCGCTGGATGGCGAATACCTGCAACAAGCCTGTTCCGCGCTGAGCAAGAATCCTGCGGTGATTGGCCCGGCCGAAGATGGCGGTTATGTGCTGCTCGGCTTGCGCCAGCTCGATCCGCTGCTGTTCAGTGATATGCCTTGGGGCACAGAGAAGGTTTTACGCAAAACCTGCCAGCGTTTGCGCCAGCTCGGTTGGGCGCATCATCTGCTGGACCCGTTATGGGATGTCGATCGCCCGGAGGACTTGCCACGTTTGGCAAGTCTGGGGATTCGCATCGAGGTGTGAGTCAGCTCAGAGAAAACTTTCGCTTTCGAAGCGGCGTGCTTCGCGCTGGAGTTGGTAGACGAAACGCTCGATATTGCGCTGAATCAACCCCTCCATCCGGTAGAAGCGGGCGCCCACGATGGTCGTATCAAGTTTTTCGTCATAGCTGATATGGCGCAGTTCCACCGCCGTGGTGATTGCGCCAAACGGCAGTTTGGCGGTGAACTTTTCATACACCTGGCCGGATTGCAGTGACTCGCTGACATCGCCCTTGATCTTCAGCTTGCAGCCCGTCGCCGAGATATCCTGAAGTCCCCCGTTGAGGGCTTTGCGCAATTTGTTTCCCGCCAGTTCAATCTCGACCACGTCCGATTGCTTGAGCGGTGCGCGATAGGCGCTGCGGCGTTGGTAGTAGCTGATTTCCAGCGGCAAAGGGGCGATGTAGCAGCGTGAGCTTCCCTGATCGGTGATTTGGGTTGCGCGGTCACATTCCCAGGCGATGCGCACGCCATCATGGAACGCCTGAACTGCATATTGCTCGCCGTTTTTAAGGAAACGTTCGCCATCGTTGGGCACCAGTTCGTCCAGGATCAGACGGCCGTTGTCACTGTCCACCTCCACAATGAAACTCTGGAAGCGCTGATTGCGACCATTGAAGCTGAGTACCAACGGCTGATTGCTGTCCTGCAGGAGGCGCAAGTTGGCGACGATCTCTGCATGAGCTTTCAGCAGCTTCGGTGGCTGCGGGCCGTCGGTATCTTGGAAAGGGCTGGACACGCTAGATAATTCTCCATGACATGCCGTGGTCGGACGCAGCGAGTGCATCAGGTCGGCGGCGTCTTATTATTTAAGCTTGGCTCAGTGGTCGTTGCTGCCCGGTGCGAGAGGTGCCACCGGTGCTGTCGTAGAGCGTTGGGGCGCTGTCGTTGCCGCGCAGGATGCCGAGCATTGATCGGGTCGATGCCTGGCTTGTGCGGATCAAACGGCCGTTGCGAAGATTGCCAGCTTGGCAACGTTCGAGCAACAGGGACAGGGCTTCGCTTTGTGTCAGCAAGTCAGCACCGACGCCACTGTTGGCAGCGACGCTCTGCAGGCCGGCGCGATCTGCCGTCAGGCCCAGTTCCAGTAACAACTGGCTACGGGCTTTGGCATTCTGGTCGAGCAGCGCCAGCAGCGGCGTTTTCGCGCTCAGAAGGCTGTCGAGTTGTTTCAGGTCGCGCTCGCCAAGGGCCGTGAACTCGCGGTCGATCAATTCGGCAAGTTGCTCGGCAGTGATCATGTCGGCGTTAATCAACTGCAACAGTTTGGTGTCGTGCATCACAGGCTCTAGGTAGTTGCAGACGGTCGCGCAGGCAGTAACTGCCTGTGTTTCCGGCTGTCAGGCGTCCAACACACCAGGGCCGCCCGTGGGCTAGCGCTGGGATTCTAGGTTCAGCAGTTTGCTGGCAACTCGCTGATTGTCTATTTGGTAGCTGCCGTCAGCAATGGCTTGCTTGAGTTTGGCTACACGCTCGCTGTCGACAACCGGCGTTGATTTCAGGTCTTCCGTGGCTTTTTGCATGTGCTGGGCTTCACTGCTGAGCTTGACGGACTCGCCGCCTGCAGCCTTGCCGGTTTCGGCAGCGCTGGTGGCCGGGTCTTTAATCGTATCAGTGCCAGATTTGGCTGCGCCGGTACGGCCGGTATTACCCGGAGTAGGTGCGTTGATTGGGCGATTTAAGTCGATGACCATAGTTCGAAACCTCAGGCAGTGAATGGACGCTTACACAGTATTTCGGTCTCATTCGCAAAAACTTTAGCCTTTTTGATAAAAAATCTCATTGGCAAGGCGAAGCCGGTATTTCGGGTGATGCCTGTCGCGCAGTTTAATCCAGCAAGTGCTTAACCGACAGCCTGCACCTCTATTAAACCAGACGCGCGTCACTTACATGTTGACCTCAACCTGTCCCGGCCCGGTTACGCGAGCCTTTACCACCCGACTCGAGCGCACATTACGCACGCTGATCTGGCGGCCAACTGCGCCATCAGACAACGCTTCTCCGGGCATTCTGACCTGAATGCCACCCGAACTGGCGGTGATGGTGACTTGATCGCCGCGCCGGACCGCTTCTGCCAGTTCGATTGTGGCCGGTGTGAGCACTTGGTCCGGGCGCAGGGTGCGCGTCAGTTTTTTGCCGAGCGCCTGATTGAGCGAGGTCAGATAGCCTTGATTGAGGCTGCCGATGTCGCGTTCGGCCAGTGCAATATCTGCCGAACTTAATACCGCTCGTCGCTTAAGTGGGCGCTGGGCGATCACTACGTCGCGATACAGATGTACCTCGCCCGGTACAAACACCGTCCAACGGGCTGTGCTGTCACAGCGCACGCGCATGGTGACACGGCCCACTGGCTCGCTGGGGCTTTCGAGGGTGACAGTCAAATCATTGTCGCAGGTCGGCAGGCGCAAACGCGGGTCTATGCGCTTGATCTCGATCTCGTGACGGCCGCTGATAGAGCTGCGTTGTAAATAGTCGCTCACGGACAGCTCAAGAAACTCGCGGGTCGCGCCGATAAGCTGGTCAGACAAGGTTGTTGCCTGTGCTGAAAGGCTCAGCGCGCCAATTAATGCGCCTGTGAGGTAGCGGCCTTGAAGTGATCGGCGCCAGTATGTCGTCGTTTTTGCATTCATGCGAAGTCAAAAGCAAGCCCCGTGCCGTCTGCACGACTGAGCGCAATGTTGGTTACTCAGGCAAAGGAGTTTGGGTATGGTCGGTATCATGGATTCAGTCAACCAGCGCACGCAGCTGGTCGGCCAGAATCGCCTGGAGCTGTTGCTGTTTCGCCTTAACGGCAAGCAGATCTACGGGATTAACGTGTTCAAGGTGAAAGAGGTGCTGCAGTGCCCGAAACTCACCTGCATGCCGCGCTCGAACCCTGTGGTGCGTGGCGTTGCGAATATTCGTGGCGGGACGATTCCGATCATTGACCTGTCGATGGCAACCGGCAAACGTGCGCTGGCAGACCTTGAAAGCAGCTTTGTGATCATCACCGAATACAACACCAAGGTTCAGGGGTTTCTGGTCGGTGCGGTGGAACGCATCGTCAACATGAACTGGGAAGCGATTCATCCGCCACCCAAGGGAACCGGCCGCGACCATTACCTGACGGCAGTGACGCAGCTGGAGAATAATCTGGTCGAGATCATTGACGTCGAAAAGGTGCTGGCTGAAGTGTCGCCGACATCCGAGGTCATCTCGGTCGGGGTTGTCGATCAGCAGACCCAGGACCTTGCGGTGAACAAGCATGTGTTGATCGTCGATGACTCATCGGTGGCGCGCAAGCAGGTCATGCGTTGTCTGCAGACTGTGGGTGTTGAGGTCACGGCCCTGAATGATGGGCGTCAGGCGCTGGATTATCTGCGCGGCATGCTTGATCAAGGCCGCTCGCCCAGCGATGAATTGTTGATGCTGATATCCGACATCGAAATGCCGGAAATGGACGGCTACACCCTGACCGCGGCTATTAGAGATGACAGTCGTTTGGCCGGTTTGCACATTCTGCTGCACACCTCGTTGTCTGGTGTCTTCAACCAGGCAATGGTCAAGAAGGTTGGCGCGGATGATTTCCTGGCCAAGTTCCGCCCCGATGATCTGGCGATGCGAGTCGTCGAGCGCATCAATGGTGCCGTCGAGCCCGCGTAAGCCGGCTCGAACATCCGGCGGCAGTGCGCTGCCGGATATTGGTCATTTGTTATACAACTCATGTAAAGTCGCCAAGACTTTCATATTAAGCAGGGCTGACGATTGTCTTCAGGTAATTTGGATTTTGATCAGTTCCGGGCTTTTCTGGAAAAGGCTTGCGGCATTCTGTTGGGTGCCAACAAGCAGTATCTGGTGTCCAGCCGGCTGAACAAGTTGATGGCCCAGCACGGCATCACAACGCTTGGTGAGTTGGTTCAACGCATGCAGAGCGCTCCGCGCAGTGGTTTGCGCGAGCAGGTTGTGGATGCCATGACCACTAACGAAACGCTGTGGTTTCGCGATACTTATCCCTTCGAAGTGCTGAAGAAACGTCTGTTGCCCGAGATGATCAAGACGTTCCCCGGCCAGCGCTTGCGCATCTGGTCGGCCGCCTGTTCGTCGGGGCAAGAGCCTTATTCGCTGTCGATGAGCATCGATGAATTCGAGAAGAGCAACATCGGTCAGTTGCGCGGAGGCGTGCAGATTGTCGCGACCGACCTGTCGCCGTCGATGCTGGCAAACTGCAAGACCGGCGAGTACGACAGCCTGGCCATCGGCCGTGGCTTGTCGCCAGACCGGCTCAATCGTTATTTCGATGTGAAGGCGCCAGGTCGCTGGCAGGTCAAGCCAGCAATCAAAAGCCGCGTCGAGTTTCGCCCGTTAAACCTGCTCGATAGCTACGCCGGGTTGGGCAAGTTCGACATCGTGTTTTGCCGCAACGTGCTGATCTACTTCTCGGCCGAGGTAAAGCGCGACATCCTCACCCGCATGCACGCGACATTGAAGCCGGGCGGTTATCTGGTGTTAGGCGCATCGGAGGCGCTTAACGGCCTGCCCGAGTTGTTCCAGATGGTGCAGTGCAGCCCGGGCATCATCTACAAGGTCAAGTGATTCGCTCGTTCCACACGGTGCTTTGCTGATGTTTGATGAGTGACGGATTAACCGCGGGTTAATCCGTCATTTTTGTATTCGGGGTATGCCAGGGTTTTGCTTGATGCGATACCTGCGATACCCCTTCGCGTGAACCATACATTGACGCCAATATCGCCCGACGGATTGCCCCGCAGGGGCTATCCATCCTCCGGTTGTGCGGCGAACGCTGCAACAGCGTAAATCCTGCGCCCAACCCACGGCGGACCACGGCTGACCACGACGGAGGATGGATAAGCCGCAGGCTAATCCGTCATAGCGATCTATGGGCTGCGGCTGGATATTGCTGGAGGCGGGGTGCATGGCATGAAATGCGGGCGTGCGCCGTGTTGCCTCCTCGCGTGAATCATGCATTGCCGCCAATATCGTCCGACGGATTGCCCCGCAGGGGCTATCCATCCTCCGGTTGTGTGGCGATCGCAGCGACAGCGCAAATCTTGCGTCTCACCTGCGGCGGACCACGGCGGACCACGGCGGAGGATGGATAAGCCGCAGGCTAATCCGTCATAGCGATCTGTCGGTTGCGGCTGATTGTGCTTGATGCGGGGCGCATGGCTTGAAATGCGGGCGTGCGCGGTGATCCCCCTTCGCGTGAGCCATGCATTGACGCCGATATCGCCCGACGGATTGCCCTGTTGGGGCTATCCATCCTCCGGTTGTGTGGTGATCGCAGCGCCTACACAAATCCCGCGCCCCACCTGCGGCGGACCACGGCGGACCACGGCGGAGGATGGATAAGCCGCAGGCTAATCCGTCATGGCGATCTATGGGGTGCGGCTGGATTTTTGCTTGATGCGGGGTGGGTGTTGCGGGTTGTGCGCGGTGATGCCTCCTTGCGTGAATTATGTGTTGTTGCCGATATCGCCCGACGGATTGCCCTGTTGGGGCTATCCATCCTCCGGTTTGGGTTGGTTTGGGTTGGTTGGTTTCGATTGAGCTTGGATTGGTTTTGACGCGGTGTGGCGGGCGGCAAGGTTGTCTCATCTGCTTGCCGCATGCGGAAAAGCCTTGCCGCTTTGCCTCTTCATTCGCTGCTTTAAATATCCAAGATGCTGATTTATATGGGTTTTTAATAATGGCACAGGGTTTGCTATATGACTTGCACAGATCAACTGGCAAGGCTAACGGCAAAGGTTCCTGAGTATGAGCATCAGCTTCGAAAGCGCTCTCGGCATCCACGAAAAAGCACTGGGCTTCCGCGCTCAGCGTGCAGAAGTGCTGGCCAACAATATGGCTAACGCTGACACGCCTAATTACAAAGCGCGTGATCTCGACTTTGCCTCGGTTCTCGCCGAGCAGGCGGGCGCCAACAAGAACGCCATGAGCGGCCTCAACGTGACCAACAGCCGGCACATTGCCGCTGACACGGTGTCGTTCAGCACTGAGAGCCTCAAGTACCGCACACCGCTTAGCCCTTCGCTGGATCAGAACACCGTCGATGAGCAACTTGAGCAATCCAACTACGCGCAGAACGCGGTGGATTTCCAGGCCAGCTTCACCTTGCTCAACAGTAAATTCAAAGGGCTCGTCAGCGCCCTGCGCGGCGAATAAAGGAGCCTGATGCCATGTCACTAGCAAGCGTATTCAATATTGCCGGTACCGGTATGAGTGCTCAGAGCACGCGCCTCAATACCATTTCGAGCAACATCGCCAACGCCGAGACCGTGTCCTCAAGCCTGGATCAGACCTATCGCGCGCGCCATCCGGTGTTTGCCACCGTGCTCGGCCAGCAGGCGGCAGGCGGTGACCGTGGCTCGCTGTTCGCCGAGCAGGATGAAGCCGGTCGTGGTGTGCAGGTGCTGGGCATTGTCGAAGATCAAAGCACCTTGATGCCGCGTTACGAGCCGAACCATCCGGCGGCGGATAAAGACGGCTACGTCTACTACCCGAACGTCAATGTGGTTGAAGAAATGGCCGACATGATCTCTGCCAGCCGGGCTTTTCAGACCAACGCCGAAATGATGAATACCGCCAAACAAATGTTGCAGAAGGTCCTGACCCTGGGTCAGTGAGCCATCCGTGAGGGAAGTCCATGAGCATTGATAGCACAAGTGGTGTTAGCGCTTCGGTGCTTGACCAGTACTCGGTCAAGCAGCAATCCGACAGCGGCGAGGAGTTGGGCAAGGACCAGTTCCTTAACCTTCTGGTGGCGCAACTGAATAACCAGAACCCGCTGGAGCCGCAAGGTAACGGCGAGTTCATCGCCCAGCTGGCGCAGTTCAGCCAGGTAGAAGGGATTCAGCAACTTAACGGCAGCGTCGATTCGCTGGTTTCCGGCTACCAGTCTTCGCAGGCGTTGCAGGCCTCGTCTCTGGTGGGACGTAAGGTGATCGTGCCGACCGACAGCGCGGTGGTCGATACCAGTCAGAGCTTCAAGGCCAGCCTGTTGCTGCCGGTCAGCAGCAGTAACGTATTCGTCAACATCACCGACTCTACGGGGGCGGCGGTGGGCCGGATCAACATGGGGGCACAAGAGGCTGGCAATGTCAGCTTCATTTGGGATGGCAAGGACAGCGACGGCAATTTGATGCCGCCCGGCAAATACAAGTTCGAGGCGCAGGCAAGTTACCCAGACGGTAACCAGGGGCTCTACACGATGCTGCCGGCGAACGTCGACAGCGTCACCTTGGGTGGCAGCGAATTGATGCTCAACCTCGCGGGGCTGGGCAGCGTTGCGCTGTCTTCAGTGCAGGTCATTGGTGAGTAATCCAAGTATTTAATCGCCGGTTTTGCCGGCAAAGGAGTATTGCATGGCGTTTAATATTGGTCTCAGCGGCCTGCGCGCGGCAACCAGTGACCTCAATATCACGGGCAACAACATCGCCAACGCCGGCACCGCAGGCTTCAAGCAGTCGCGGGCCGAGTTTGCCGATGTGTATGCCTCATCGGTTTTGGGTACGGGTAAGAATGCCACCGGTAGCGGCGTGCTGCTGAGCAACGTTGCGCAGCTGTTCAATCAAGGCAACATCAATTACACCCAGAACGCGCTGGACCTTGCCATTAACGGCAACGGTTTCTTTCAGGTCAGTAATAACGGTGCGTTGAGCTACACCCGTGCCGGCTATTTCGGTACCGATACCAACGGCTTTATTGTCGATAACACCGGCAATAACTTGCAGGGTTACACCGTTGATGCCAACGGCGTTCTGCAGCCGGGTGTGGTTGGTAACCTGCAGGTGCAGACGGCCAGTCAGGCGCCCAAGCCGACCAGTGAAGTCGGCCAGGTTTTCAACCTCAACTCGACCAGCACCACGCCGACCAACTCGCCGTTCAACCCGGCCGACCCGACGACTTATAACTCGTCGACCTCGACCAATATTTACGACTCACAGGGCAACGCCCACGTGATGACGCAGTACTTCACTAAGGGTACTTCCAACCAGTGGACCATGTCGGTGTTGGTGGATGGCCAGCGTCCAGACTTGGACGCAGCAAACCCGGGCGTGCCGTACTCGTTTGATGTGTCTTTCGATGCCGCAGGTAATCTGGTCAGTGCGGTGCCAACCGATACGCTGGTCGGTCCAGCGCCCGGCACACCGGTGGCAACACCGGCCTCGGTAACCACCTCCACTCCAGGCGTGCTGGACTTTGGTCCGGGCAGCTGGACGCCGGCTGTTGAGCAGCCTGCCGGTTCCGGCACATTTGTAGCCAACGGTTCGACCGCTGCGGCGACTGGTTTCAAGTTTGACATGCGCGGCTCAACCCAGTTCTCCAGTTCGTTCGCGGTCAACAGTGTCAGCCAGAACGGCTACACCACGGGTGAGTTGGCTGGCTTGCAGATTGATGAAACCGGGCAGATATTTGCGCGCTACACCAACGGGCAATCGAAGGTGCAGGGGCAAGTGGTGCTGGCCAACTTTGCGAACGTGCAAGGGCTTTCGCCAATCGGCAAGACGCAGTGGGTGCAGTCGTCCGAGTCGGGTGAGCCGGTGCGTAACCCTCCGGGCAGCGGCACGCTGGGTTCGTTGCAGGCCGGCGCGCTGGAAGACTCCAACGTGGAGTTGTCTGATCAGCTGGTTAACCTGATCGTTGCACAGCGTAACTATCAGGCCAATGCCAAGACCATCGAAACCGAAAGTGCAGTTACCCAGACCATCATCAACCTGCGTTGATAGTCTCGGCTCCCGTCCGGCTTGGGTCACCTGAGCCGGGCGGTGCCGGTTTGGCAAAGCGCGTTGCCGGTAGCGGCAAAGGGTCGCCGACAGCCATTTTAAAAGACGCCTTTTGGCGTCTTTTTTTGTTTATTAAATCGTTGTAAATCAGCAGCTTAGTGTTTTTATTCGAGGGTTGGCACAGCCTTTGCTGTATTGCTTGTATAGAGCAGCAGGCGGCAAGCCTATCTCGGAGAAGAACATGGACAAGATGCTGTACGTCTCCATGACTGGAGCCCAAAACAACACCCTCGCACAACGTGCCCACGCCAACAATTTGGCGAACATCTCGACCAGTGGCTTTCGCCGCGATTTCGAGCAGGCGCGTTCGATGCCGATGTTTGGCGACACTTTTCCATCCCGTGTTTTTGCCATGACCGAGCGGCCAGGCACCGACTTCACCCCAGGCTCGTTGCAGGAAACTGGGCGCGATCTGGATGTGGCCGTGGGCGGTGACGGCTGGTTGGCGGTACAGGCGCCGGACGGCAGTGAAGCGTATGTACGCACCGCCAGCCTGAACGTCGATGCGCTGGGCGTATTGCGCACCGGCAACGGTTTGCCGGTGATGGGCAATGCCGGACCGATTGCCGTGCCGCCAGAGCAAAAAGTCGAGATCGGCCAAGACGGCACTATCAGCATCCGTGCCTTGGGTGAGGGGCCAAGTGTGCTGGCTGAAGTCGACCGCCTGAAGCTGGTTAACCCGGATCTCAAGCAGATGGAGAAGGGCACTGACGGCATGATCCATTACAAAGGCGCGCAGCCGCTGCTGGCGGATGGCGCTGTCAGCGTGACGTCGGGCTTCCTTGAGTCCAGCAACGTCAACGCGGTGGAAGAGATGACCGCCATCCTGTCTCTGTCCCGTCAATTCGAACTGCAAGTGAAGATGATGCGCACCGCCGAAGACAATGCTTCGTCGATGGCGCGGGTTTTGCAACTTAGCTAATCAACAGTACATAGCGCCGTGAAAACGTCGCTAGAGGAGATTCGATATGCTTCCGGCTTTGTGGGTCAGCAAGACAGGTTTGTCTGCACAGGACATGAACCTGACCACCATTTCCAACAACCTGGCCAACGTTTCGACCACAGGCTTCAAGCGTGATCGCGCCGAGTTCGAGGACTTGCTGTACCAGATCCGCCGGCAACCTGGCGGTCAGTCCAGCCAAGACAGCCAACTGCCTTCCGGCCTCCAGCTGGGCACCGGTGTGCGCATCGTCGGCACCCAGAAAAACTTTACCGCAGGCAGCCTGCAAACCACCGATCAGCCGCTGGATCTGGCGGTTAACGGTCGCGGCTTCTTTCAGGTATTGCAGCCCGATGGCACGGTGTCTTACACCCGTGACGGCACCTTTCACCTGGACTCGGATGGCCAGATCGTTACCTCCAACGGTTTTGCGCTTGAGCCGGCGATTGTTCTGCCGAACAACGTCAGCACCTTCACCGTGGGTGAAGACGGCACGGTTTCGATAACCACGCCAGACAGCCCGCAGCAGCAGGTTGTGGGTAACTTGCAGATTGCCGACTTCATCAACCCGGCCGGTTTGCAGGCAATGGGCAATAACCTGTTTCTGGAAACCTCTTCAAGTGGTGCGCCGCAGGTAGGGACTCCGGGCTTGAACGGCTTGGGCACCACATTGCAGAACACCTTGGAGAACTCCAACGTCAGCGTGGTTGAGGAGTTGGTGAACATGATCACCACTCAGCGTGCTTACGAGATGAACTCGAAAGTGATTTCCACCGCAGACCAGATGCTGAGCTTTGTTTCCCAGAATCTTTAATGCTGATTGGTTTCGCCAGACACACTGATTGAGCGCGCCGCGAGGATGCAGTAATGAACCGGTTAAATTTGATATTCGCAGCGTTAAGCGCGGTCGCCCTGAGTGGTTGTATTTCGCCACCGCCCAAGGCTAACGACCCGTATTACGCGCCGGTTTTACCGCGCACGCCACTGCCGGCGGCGCAGAACAATGGCTCGATCTATCAGTCAGGTTTCGAGAACAATCTGTACGGTGACCGCAAGGCTTACCGCGTGGGCGACATCATCACCATCACGCTAAACGAGAAAACCCAGGCCAGCAAAAATGCCGGCTCGCAAATCCAGAAAGACAGCAGCACCAAGCTTGGCCTGACCTCATTGTTTGGCGGCACCGTCAGCGGCGCTAACCCGTTCTCGGATAACAGCCTGACCTTGGGCGCCGAATACGGCGGCAACCGGGCGACCAAAGGTGACAGTCAGGCGGACCAGAGCAACAGCTTGAGCGGCTCGATCACCGTTACCGTCGCTGAAGTGCTGCCGAACGGGATTCTCTCTGTGCGCGGCGAAAAGTGGCTGACGCTCAATACCGGCGATGAGCTGGTACGCATTGCCGGCTTGGTGCGCTCGGACGACGTGGCCACCGATAACACCATTTCCTCGACCCGGGTTGCCGATGCGCGCATCACTTATTCGGGGACCGGCGCCTTTGCCGATGCCAGCCAACCCGGTTGGCTTGACCAGTTTTTCATAAGCCCGCTGTGGCCATTTTGAGGTTGCCGATGAATACCTTGTCGAAATGGTTGCTCGGCGTTTTAGCCCTGTCGCTGGCTGCAATGGCGCAAGCTGAACGGCTCAAGGACATCGCCACCATTCAGGGCGTGCGCACTAACCAGTTGATCGGCTACGGTTTGGTTGTGGGCCTGAATGGCACGGGCGACCAGACCACCCAAACGCCATTCACGGTGCAGACCTTCAACAATATGTTGGCCCAGTTCGGCATCAAGGTGCCGGCCGGTGGCAACGTGCAGTTGAAGAACGTCGCGGCGGTTTCCATTCATGCCGATCTGCCTGCATTCGCCAAGCCGGGGCAGACGATCGACATCACCGTGTCTTCGATCGGTAACTCGAAAAGCTTGCGCGGCGGTAGCCTGTTGATGGCGCCGCTTAAAGGTATCGATGGCAACGTTTACGCCATCGCGCAGGGCAATCTCGTGGTTGGCGGCTTTGACGCCGAAGGTGGCGACGGTTCGAAAATCACCGTGAACGTGCCATCCGCCGGGCGTATTCCGGGTGGCGCCACGGTCGAGCGGACTGTGCCGAGCGGCTTTGATCAGGGCAACACGCTGACACTCAACCTCAATCGCCCGGATTTCACGACCGCCAAGCATATTGTCGACCAGATCAACGATCTGCTCGGGCCAGGTGTGGCACAGGCAATTGATGGCGGTTCGGTGCGGGTCAGTGCGCCGCTGGATACCAGCCAGCGTGTCGACTATTTGTCGGTGCTGGAAAATATCGAGGTCAAGCCGGGTCAGGCCGTGGCCAAGGTCATCATCAACTCGCGTACCGGCACCATTGTCATTGGCCAGAATGTGCGCGTGCAGCCTGCGGCAGTCACGCATGGCAGCTTGACCGTAACCATTACCGAAGACCCGATTGTCAGCCAGCCGAATGCCTTGTCCGGTGGCCAGACGGCCGTTGTGCCGCGCTCGCGGGTCGATGCCACGCAAGAGACCAAACCGATGTTCAAGTTTGGCCCTGGCACCACGCTGGATGAAATTGTACGTGCGGTTAATCAGGTGGGCGCAGCGCCATCCGACCTGATGGCCATTCTTGAAGCGTTGAAGCAGGCCGGTGCGTTGCAAGCCGACCTGATCGTGATTTAAGCAGGTTAGGCTCATGGAATCTCGACTGCAGGCCGGACTCCTCGGCGCCAGCACCGCTGGCCCGGATACTGGCGCGTTCACTGATCTCAATCGCCTGAACAACCTCAAGGTTGGTGGCGACAGTCAGGCCAATATCGAGAAAGTGGCCAAAGAGTTCGAGTCGCTGTTTCTCAATGAAATGCTCAAAGCCATGCGTGCCGCCAACGCAGGCTTTGGTGAAGGCAACTTCATGAACAGCAGCGAAAGCAAAACCTATCAGGATATGTACGACCAGCAGCTCTCGGTGAGCCTGTCGAACAACCAGAATGGCATCGGTTTGGCTGAAGTGCTGGCGCGGCAGATGGCTGGAATGAAGAGCGGCAGCGATCGCCCTAATCCATTTGCCAAGGCGGTTACCGAGGTTACGGATGCAGCGGCTGTTACCGGTACGGCTGCTGTTAGCGGCGCTCAGGTAGTGGCCACGACATCGAGCAAAACTGACGCCTCTCGTGATGATTCGGCGCTGCTCAACCGCCGTCGGCTGTCGTTGCCGAGCAAGTTGAGTGATCGCCTGATGGCCGGCATCACGCCGAGTGCAGACAGCGTTGGCCAGCCATTGGCCAAGCAGGATTGGGTAGCTGCCAGTGCTTACGCAGCGCCGCCAGACAAAGGCCTGAGCATTAACGGTCAGGAGCCTGAAAGCGCTGCCTCGAAGAAATCAGTGTTCTCGTCACCGGCAGACTTCATTGCAACCATGATGCCGATGGCAGAAAAAGCGGCCGCCAAGATTGGCGTCGAAGCGCGTTATCTGGTGGCTCAGGCGGCGCTTGAAACTGGTTGGGGCAAGTCAATCATCCGCCAGCAAGATGGCTCGACCAGTCACAACCTGTTCGGCATCAAGAGCCACAACAGTTGGGGCGGCGATTCGGCCAAGGTCATGACCACTGAATATGAAAACGGGGTGGCGGTCAAAGAGCCCGCATCGTTCCGCGCCTATGACTCGTTTGCCCAGAGCTTCGACGATTACGTGAGCTTTTTGCAGAACAATGGCCGCTATGAAGGGGCGTTGAACTCGACGGCCAACCCCGAGCGTTTCGTGCAAAAGCTGCAACAGGCCGGTTATGCCACCGACCCGAACTACGCCCGTAAGGTGTCGCAGATCGCGCGCAAGATGGCCACCTATCAAACCATTGCCGCCGCGGGCAATCTTTCAACGCAGGGATGAGTTAAGCCATGGCTGACCTACTGAATATTGGCCTGTCCGGGCTGTCCTCGAACAAGACTTCGCTGGCGGTCACCGGGCACAATATTACCAACGTAAACACGCCAGGTTTTACCCGTCAGAGCACGGTGCAGGGCGCCCGCACGCCGCAATACACCGGCGCCGGCTTTATCGGTTCGGGCACGACCCTGACCGACGTGCGCCGCAGCTACAGTGAGTTTCTGACCAATCAGGTGCGCAGCAGCACCTCACTGAGCAGCGATGTGGAAGCCTATAAAGCCCAGATCGAGCAGCTCGATTCGTTGCTGGCAGGCTCCACAACCGGTATCTCGCCGGCCATGCAGAATTTCTTTTCGGCGCTGCAAACAGCGGCCGAAGATCCGTCGAATATTCCGGCTCGGCAATTGGTGCTGTCTCAGGCCGAAGGCTTGGCGCGGCGTTTCAATACTGTGAGCGACCGGATCACCGAGCAGAACAGCTTCATTAACACTCAGATGAGCGCGGTGACCGATCAGATCAACCGTTTGTCCGGTTCGATCGCCAGCCTCAACGATGCGATTGCCAAATCAGCCGCCAACGGCCAGCAGCCCAACGACTTGCTCGATGCGCGTGAGGAAGCCGTGCGTCAGTTGGCAACCTATGTTGGCGTTACCACCGTGCCGCAAGACGACAACACGGTGAATATATTTATCGGCACCGGCCAGCCGCTGGTTGTCGGCAGCAGCGCCAACCGGCTTGAAGCGACCGCTGGCAAGGAAGACCCGAGCCGTTTCGAGATCGAATTTGTCAGCGGCACCTCTCGCCAGGGCGTGACCAGTTTGATCAGCGGCGGTGAACTGGGCGGGCTAGTGCGCTATCGCTCGGAGACGCTCGACCCGACACTGAACTCGCTCGGGCGCCTGGCGTTGTCGATCAGCGACCAGATCAATTCGCAGTTGGGTCAGGGTGTCGACCTCAAAGGGCAGGCCGGGTCGTCGCTGTTTGGCGACTACAACACGGCCGATCTGGCAGCCTTAAGGGTCAAAAGTGCGTCGGGCAATACCGGTACGGCGTCGCCTGCGTTGTACATCGGCGACACCGAGTCGCTGACCACCAGCGATTATCGGCTGGAGTTCGATGGCACCAATTACACCGCGCGGCGAATCAGTGACGGCGCCAAGATCGATGTGCAGGTCACGGCTTTGCCGGCGCCGAGCACTGAGGTCAGCCTGACGTTCACCGACAGCGCCGGTCGCGATCAAGGCTTCAATGTACAAATTGACCCGGCAGCCGTGCAGAAGGGTGACGTGTTCCAGTTGCAGCCAACGCGCCGCGCTGCCGGTACGATCGAAGTCACACTGGATCAGCCGGATCAACTGGCGTTCGCCGCGCCGATCCGCTCGATTAACGGCTCGCTTGATGCCAACGGCAACATCATCGGTGATAACCGCGGCACGGGCGTTATGTCCCAGCCAACGCTGGTGTCCAACGGCAGCGCGCTGGATATCGCTGCGTTGCAAGGCTTCAGCAAAGAGTTGAGCTACGACGCGACAACCGGCTTCACGGTGGCCGCGCCAGACACGCTTACGCTCAAAGGTGGCGGTAGTTTCGTGCCGGGGCAGGTGAATACCTACACCCTGACTTCGGGCGGCCAGACCATTGAGTTCACTATCAGCGGCAAGCCAGAGCAGGGCGACACATTTACTCTGGCATTCAATGCCACCGGCGTGTCGGATAACCGCAACGCGCTGCAACTGGTCGATCTGCAAAACAAACAGGTGATCGGGGTTGACCCGACCGTAACCGGAATTGCCACCGGCTCCAGTTTCACCGACAGCTACGGCGACACAGTGGAGCGGGTCGGCACGCTCACCGCGCAGGCGCGTCAGGACAGCGAGGCAACCACCGCGATTCTCAAGCAGGCCACCGATAACCGCGATTCGCTTTCGGCGGTCAACCTCGATGAAGAGGCGGCCAACCTGATCAAGTTCGAGCAGTACTACAACGCCTCGGCGCAGGTGATTCAAGTTGCGCGCTCGTTGTTCGATACCCTGATTGGCACGTTCCGCTAATTACCCAAAACTGCTTAAGGAGGCCCTATGCGTATTTCCACTATTCAGGCGTTTAACAACGGGGTCTCCGGGCTGCAGCGCAATTACGCCGACGCCACTCGCACGCAAGAGCAGATCAGTACCGGTAACCGGATTCTGACCCCGGCCGATGATCCGGTGGCATCGGTGCGCCTGCTGCAACTTGAGCAGCAGCAGAATGTGCTGGGCCAGTACAGCAGCAACCTGACGGCGGCCAACAGCAGCCTGACGCAGGAAGAGGTCACCCTGAACTCGGTCAACACGATCATGCAGCGCGTGCGTGAGCTGGCCGTGCAGGCCGGTAACGGCGCATTGAGCCAGGCTGACCGGCAGTCTATTTCTGCGGAACTGGGCCAGCGTGAGGATGAACTGCTGGGGTTGATGAATACGCGCAACGCCCGTGGTGAATACCTGTTTGCCGGTTTTCAGGGCAAAAGTCAGCCGTTCGTGCGCAATCCGGATGGCAGCTACAGCTATACCGGAGATGAAGGCCAGCGCACGCTGCAGATTTCTGCCTCACTGAATGTGCCGATCAGCGATAACGGTCTGGCGATCTTCCAGAGTGCCGTCAACGCCGGTCGCCTGTCGCTTACCGACAACTCAACACCGGCTGCGCCTGCCTCGACCGTCAGCGGTATGCTGATTGAGGATGAGGTCGCGTTTGCCAATTTCCCAACGGCCGGTATCCAGTTGAATTTTGATCCGACTGACCCGACCAAGTACTCCATCACCAATCTTGATACCGGTGAGGTGACCAATGGTGTGCTGGAAGAGGGCAAGGATACGCAGGTCAAATATGCCGGTACGTCGCTGTTCATCAATGGCACACCGCCTGGCGGTGCAAGTTTTGTGGTAACCGGCCCGGATGCCAATCCGGCGAGCCCGCCGCCGAACAAGATCGGCATACTCAATACCATCGCGGATTTACGTAAGTCGCTGGAGTCCGCGCCGGACTCGGATGCCGGCAACCGCCAGACCCGCGATGCAGTGGCACTGGCTATTACCAATCTGGACAACGGCATGACCACCATCGACCTCACACGAGGCAAGATCGGTGCGCGCCTGAACACCATTGAAACTACCCAGACTGATAATGACGACGTCTCGCTGGTCAACAAATCGGTGCAGGCAGACCTGCGTGAGCTGGATTACGCCGAGGCGTTGTCGCGCTTGTCCTTCCAGTCGATCATTCTCGAAGCGGCGCAGCAGAGCTATGTGAAAATCAGTGGCCTGAACCTGTTCAACAAGCTCTGAACCCTCGATTGATCTTTTCAGCCTGCGCCTGCTCAGGCATGCTCTGTTGCTGATTTGTTGGCAACAGAGCATGCAATGCACGACTACCAATGGCTCCACGAATACTGCCTGAACCGCTTTGGCTCAAGCCGTGCGCTGGAAGCGCGCCTGCCGCAGCCGCAGAGCGAGCAGTACCTGCGTGAGCTGAGTGATGACCGTTATCTCTCGACCATGAGCCTGCGGATTTTCCGCGCCGGGCTCAAACACAGCCTTGTGGACGCCAAATGGCCTGCTTTCGAGCAGGTGTTCTTCGGCTTCGATCCCGAAAAAGTGGTGTTGATGGGGGCGGAGCGGCTGGAAAACCTGATGCAGGATTCGCGCATCATCCGCCATCTCGGCAAGCTCAAGAGCGTGCCGCGCAATGCTCAATTCATTCTCGATGAGCGCCAGCGTCGTGGCAGTTTTGGCGCGCTGATCGCCGACTGGCCGAGCAGCGACATCGTGGGGCTGTGGAAATACCTGGCCAAGCAGGGCACGCAATTGGGCGGTTTATCGGCGCCGCGTTTTCTGCGTATGGTCGGTAAAGACACCTTTGTGCCGACGGATGACATGGTAGCGGCGCTCAAGGCGCAGAAAGTCGTGGATAAAGCGCCCACCAGCCTCAAAGAGCTGGCAGCGGTGCAGGCACTCTTCAACAGTTGGCAGGAGCAAAGCGGGCGGCCGCTGTGCCAGTTGTCCGTCATGCTCGCGCACACGGTTAATCACTGAGTCTGGAGCGGCCGTGCAATCGTCTGTCGAGCAAGTTCTCAGCGCCATCAGGGCGGCCAAACGGATTCTGATCATCACCGGAGCTGGTTTGTCGGCCGATTCCGGTTTGCCGACGTATCGCGGCCTTGGCGGGCTCTATAACGGTAAAACGGCCGAAGGGCTGGCCATCGAGACGGCATTGTCCGGGCCAATGCTCACGCGTGATCCGGCGCTGTGCTGGGAATACCTGGCAGAACTGGCGCGCGCCTGTATGCAGGCCGAGCCCAATGCCGGGCATTATGCGCTGGCAAAATTGCAGCAGTTGAAGCCCGAATGCTGGGTGCTAACCCAGAATATTGACGGTTATCACCGGGCGGCGGGCAGCCCTGACGAGCGATTGATTGAAATCCACGGCGAAATAGCGCCGCTGTTCTGTCAGGCCTGTGGTGAGGTCGATGCGCAACTGGCCGAGCATCTGCAAAGACCGTTACCGCCGTTGTGCAAACACTGTGGTGGGATTTTGCGCCCGCCAGTGGTGCTGTTCGAGGAAATGCTGCCAACGCGCGCATTAGCGCAATTGCAGGAGCAAATGATGCAGGGTTTTGACCTGGTAATGAGTGTCGGCACCACGGCAAGCTTCGGCTATATTACCGAGCCAATCGTGCGTACGCGCTTCGCCGGAGGCTTCACCGTAGAGGTCAATCCGACCGTAACCGCGCTTAGCGAAACCGTCGATATTCACCTGCAAGGAACTGCCTTAGATGTTTTGCCGGCACTGGTAAGTCACATTTAGTTCAATAGAATTTGCAAATGGGCGCTATAGAAGGCATAGTTTCGCGAATATCTGAATTTTGACACGTACGCGCCCTATGCTAAAACGCCTATCGCCCCTCGTGCCGATTGCACTCACTGTCCTCCTGGCTGCTTGTGCAAGCCAGGCGCCTCAGCAACCGCCAATGACGGAGGCAGTCAAAGCCCCGACGGTTGCAATTGATTTGGACTCGTTGCCAGAGCCGGAAAACGTTCCATCATTCAGTGATGAAACAGCCTACAAACTGCCTGAACTGGCAGACAGCATTCTCTCTCACGGTCGTTCACTTCTGGGTACTCGTTATCGCTGGGGCGGTAGCTCGGTGCAAACCGGCTTCGACTGCAGTGGCTTTATCGGTTATCTGTTTGAAGAAGAGGCGGGCCTGCAGTTGCCGCGCTCGACGCGTGAAATGATTCAAGTAGATGCACCTGTCGTTAAGCGCAGTGAGCTTGAACCGGGCGATGTGGTGTTTTTCAGCACCAATGGCCGGGGCCGTGTCAGCCACGCTGGTATTTACTTGGGGGATGATCAATTCATCCACTCCGCAAGCCGCCGCAACGGTGTGCGGATCGACAGCCTGAAGGACAGTTATTGGAAGCGAAATTATCTTGAAGCCAAACGAGTTCTGGCAATGGCTTCCACAGAACAGTCCTCCGTTCGGTAGTGTTTTTCAAAGGCGCTTAGGCGCCTTTTTTCATTTGTGTTTGGCCGCTTTTATCTTTCAACAAGGTGCGGTCTTAGGTGGTGAGCCGCGATCACATTAAATTTTTGCAGCGTCGTCGTTGGTATGCTGCCAGATTCAGGTTGTTAAGTTTATGCGTCACTTTTTAATAAAATCATTCTTGTTGTTCTCTTTGACCGTGAGCACCGCATTCCAGGCTCATGCAGCCCCGGCAGCCCGAGCGGTCAAGGTTGAGTTGCCCAAGGCCGATGCCATTGTTGATCGCGCCCGTGAATTGTTAGGGATTCCGTACCGCTGGGGCGGCACCAGTGTTCATCGCGGTTTCGATTGCAGCGGTCTGATCGTGTATCTGTTTGGCAGCGAGGCGAACATTCACTTGCCGCGCACGACTCAGCAAATGCTGCACTCGACCAAAGCGCCAACTGTTGCGCGCTCCAGTCTGCGGGCAGGGGATGTGGTGTTCTTCAACCACAACGGCAGCGGTCGGGTCAGCCACATGGGGCTGTATATCGGCGGCGGGCGCTTCATTCATGCTCCGCGTACCGGCAAGACAATCCGTATTTCCAAGCTGGACAGCGCGTATTGGAGCCGCCATTACATTGGTGCCAAGCGCTTTCTCGGCGGAGCCAGTGCGGCCTCTCGTGTAGCTAGCAGCAAGGCCGATCGTGGCAATCGCGACCAGCCTGTACTAGCCTCTCGGTCACGTGTGTCGCATCGCTCTTAGCTCGACTCAGTAATTTTGCAAGGCTCAGGATCGAACTCGCATGGTAGCAACGACCCGTAACGCACTATTACTTGTTCTCGCTTTGCTGGCCGGTTGCGCCAGCCAGGCGCCGGCTCCCCAACCGGTTCAGCCTACAGTCAGCCACAGTTTCAACGGCAATGCAGATGATGTACTGATGCGCGCCATCGGCTTGGTCGGCACGCCTTATGTTTACGGTGGCAACACCCCGCAAGGCGGTTTTGATTGCAGCGGCCTTATCGGCTTCGTCTACCGCGATGCTGCGGGTATCCAATTGCCGCGCACCACCTCGCAACTGATCAATCTGCGTGGCCCGAGTGTTTCGCGCAATGCCCTGCAAAGTGGCGATCTGGTGTTCTTCGCGACCGCTGGCGGCAACAAGGTCAGCCATGCCGGTATTTATGTCGGCGAAGGGCGCTTTGTACATGCGCCTTCAAGTGGTGGTACCGTGCGTCTTGATAGCCTGAGCAATGTTTACTGGCAGCGCGCCTACCTCAACGCCAAGCGCGTGTTCACTGCGGATATTGCTCACAACCCTTGATAGAACGGGTTTTGCGATATGACCAATCGAACCTTGAATCTCGACGATTCACTCTATGACTACCTGCTCGATGTCTCCCTGCGCGAGACGCCGCTGTTAAAGCGTCTGCGCGACGAGACTGCGCAAATGCCCACTGCGCGCTGGCAAATCGCGCCCGAGCAAGGTCAGTTCATGGCGTTGCTGGTGCAGCTCACCGGCGCCAAGCGCATCGTCGAAGTCGGCACGTTCACCGGTTACAGCGCATTGTGCATGGCGCAGGCAATGCCGGCTGACGGGCAGATGATTTGCTGCGACCTGGCTGCGGACTACAACCGCATCGCCGAGCGTTATTGGCAAGAGGCGGGAGTCGATTCGCGCATCGAACAGCGCCTGGCTCCGGCCTTGGGGACGCTGGCGCAACTTGCCGATGACGCATTTGATCTGGTTTTTGTCGATGCCGACAAAGCCAATTACCCGGCGTATCTCGAACACGGCCTGCGGCTTCTGCGCCAAGGCGGATTGTTGCTGTTCGATAACACCCTTTGGAGCGGCCGGGTGCTTGAGATGGATGCTGAGAGCGCCGATACGCGGGCGATCCAGATGCTCAACAGCGCACTTAAACTCGATACGCGAATTGATCTGTCGTTGCTGCCGATTGGCGACGGCCTGACGCTGTGCCGCAAGCGCTGAGCAAACCTGCGTCCGATCATGCCCGAACCGATTCGTCTGCCCCCGCAACCCGATGCCTGCGAGCTGTGCCAGCGGGCGGCGGCGTTGACGCGCCATCATCTGATCCCCAAAGCCTTGCATGACGAAGCGTATGTGCAAAAACGCTTCAGCAAGCAACAGTGCATCAGCGCCACGCTCTGGGTCTGCCGGGCCTGCCATAACCAGATCCACCGGCTGTTCAGCGAGAAGCAACTGGCGCTGACGTATCACAGCCGTGAGGCGCTGTTAACCGATGAGCGCCTGCGAACCTTCGTCGAATGGTTGGCGACCAAACCCGCCGGTTTCATGCCGCGGCATTAATCGTAGCAATTGACCTTCTGGCATCAAGCCACTACTCTGCGCGCCTTGCTTCAGGTGCCCCGACATTTAGTCAGGGGTGAAACAGGGAAGTCGGTGCGCCAGATATCGATCTGACAATTCCGACGCTGCCCCCGCAACGGTAGACGAGTCAAGCCAACGCTTTTTCAACCACTGTGCTCAGCATGGGAAGGTGCGTTCGCTGGTGTGCTGATCCTCAGCAGATAACTCGTAAGCCCGGAGACCGGCCTGTCGCAGTTCACGGCATAGCGGAGGGCTTTGTCTGGCGTACGTGCGGCCCTGTGTTGTTGCGCGTGCGCGTCTGTTCTCCGTATGTCTCCCTAAGCCTATGTCGCACGGGTGAGAGCGACGGAGCATACCTAGAAATGAGTAAGTCCTTTTTCACGCCAGCAGTTGCCTTGCTGTGCGCCGCTGTAACTCAGGTTCACGCTGCCGACAGCAGCGAACTCGAACCCCTGGTCATCACTGCCACGCGCACCCCGCAAACGGCCGAGCAAAATCTGGCTGCGGTCACGGTGTTTGATCGCAAGAAAATCGAACAAAGCCAGGTCAGCTCGGTGCCCGAGTTGCTCAAGCGCGTGCCTGGCGTCAATTTGGTCAACAATGGTGGCCCCGGCAAAAGCACTTCGTTGTTTATGCGCGGCACCGAGTCTGACCACGTACTGGTCATGATCGACGGCGTAAAAGTCGGCTCAGCCACTTCGGGCGGGGCGGCGTTGCAAGACCTGCCGATAGAGCTGATTGATCGTATCGAAGTTGTTCGCGGGCCACGCTCAAGCCTTTATGGCTCCGAGGCGATTGGCGGGGTTATCCAGATTTTTACCCGCAAAGGCACCGACGGTAGCCCCAAACCGTTTTTCTCGGCGGGTATCGGCACACATGACACCTATACCGGCAGCGCCGGGGTAGCGGGCGGCACCGATAAGGGCTGGTACAACCTGAGCATGAGCAGCTCGGACACCGACGGCATCAACGTCAAGTCGGTCGGCACCAGCGGCTATGAAAGTGATGACGACGGCTATCGCAATCTCGCCGGTTCGTTGAGCGGTGGTTACCGTTTCGACAACGGGCTGGAGTTGGACGCGAACATTTTGCAGGCCAAGTCGCACAACGATTACGACTCGGTGAACCGTGCACGGACCTCGGGTTTCAATGCCAATGCCGACGGCGAAACCCGGGTGCTTGGTACGCGGGCGCGTTTTTCGCCGCTGGAACCCTGGCAGGTCACCTTGCAAGCCGGGCGCAGCGAAGATAAATCCGACGCCTATCAGGACGCCGCGTTCTACTCGCGTTTCGACACCCGTCGCGACAGCCTGAGCTGGCAGAACGACTTTGCCGTCGCCGCTGGCCAGACCCTGACCGTTGGCGCCGATTATCAGCTTGATGAGGTTAACGGCAGCACCGCTTATGCCGAAGACTCGCGCGATAACAACGGCGTTTTCGTGCAATATCTGGGCAATGTGGGCCGCCACGACTGGCAACTGTCGCTGCGCCAGGACGATAACCAGCAGTTTGGCCGTCACGACACCGGCAACATTGCGTACGGCTACGCACTGACCGACTGGCTGCGCAGCACTGTCAGCTTCGGCACGGCGTTTAAGGCACCGACCTTCAATGAACTGTACTACCCCAACTACGGCAACCCTGACCTCGATGCGGAAACCTCCGAAAGCCTGGAATTCGGCCTGGTCGGAGAGCACAGCTGGGGCCAGTGGCAAGTTAATGCGTTCCGCACACGCATTGATGACCTGATTGCCTACGACTCCTCGATTCAAGGCCCGGCAAACGTTGCCGAGGCGACGATTCGCGGCGTCGAGCTGGTACTTGCCAGCCAGTGGATGGGCGTTGACTGGAATGCCAACTACACCTTGATGGACCCGGAAGACAGCTCTGGCGGTGCCAATGACGGCAACGAACTCGCACGCCGGGCCAAGCAACTGTTCAACCTGGATCTGGATCGTCGTTTTGGCGACTTCAGTGTGGGCGCCAGCGTGCACGCGGAAGGCCAGCGTTATGACGATCTGGCCAACACCACCGAGCTATCCGGTTACGCCAATGTCGACCTGCGCGGCGAGTATCGCCTCACGGAAGAATGGCGCCTGCAAAGTCGCATCGCCAATCTGTTTGATGCCGATTACGAGACGGCTGACGGCTATAACCAGCCGGGCCAGGCGGTGTATTTCACCGTGCGTTACCAAGCCCTGTAACCCTGTGCAAACGGTTGCGCGGCTTAACGGCGGCGCAGCCGTTTTGCTGCCAAGCGATTCAAGGAGTTAACGATGAACCTGAGCACACGCAATCAATTGCTGATCGGCCTGGCGCTGGCGGTGTTAATGGCAATTACCCGGGGCCATCATTTTGCGACCGTGAATTTGCCCAGCGCCTCGTGGGCCGTGTTCTTTCTGGCGGGTGTTCTGCTTAAGCCTCGCTGGGTTTTTCCGGCGTTGTTTATTGAGGCGTCCTTGCTCGACTTTGCGGCAATTGAGTGGGCTGGCGTCAGCGACTGGTGCATGTCCCCGGCATACTGGATGCTGGTTCCAGCCTATGCCTCGCTGTGGTTTGGCGGGCGCCTGTACGCGCGCATGCATCAGGACAAATTTTCCAGCCTGCTGCTGTTGGCCGTTACGGTGATTATCAGTGCATCAGTCTGCTACCTGTTCTCGGGCGGCGGGTTTCTGTTTTTCTCCGGCCGCTATGCAGATCCGACTTTGAGCATGTTGTTGGAGCGTTTCAGCGTTTACTTGCCGCGTTATCTGGGCACGCTGGCCTGGTACATCGGCGTTGCGGCGCTGTTGTTTGTGTTGATCGGGCAGGGCAGCCACTTCAAGCAAAAGAGTGAGGTGAAGTCATGAGTGAATCTGCAGAACGCGACGCCCGGCACAAGGCGCGAATGGAACGAAAAAAAGCCCTGATTGATGAGCGCATCGCTCAGGCGCAGGACGAATATGGCTTGTTGCTGGTACATACCGGCAACGGCAAAGGCAAAAGCAGTTCGGCATTCGGCATGGTTGCCCGTGCGCTGGGTCACGGGATCAAGGTCGGTATCGTGCAGTTCATCAAGGGCTCGGCGACCACTGGCGAAGAGGCGTTCTTCCGGCGCTTTCCGCAAGAGGTCCGCTACCACGTGATGGGCGGTGGCTTTACCTGGGAAACCCAGGATCGCCAGCGTGATATCAGCATGGCCAAGGCAGCCTGGGCAATTGCTGTAGAGCTAATGAGCGACCCTGAGATTGGCTTGGTGGTGCTTGATGAGCTGAATATCGCGCTCAAGTACGGGTATCTGGAATTGAGCGAAGTGCTTGCCGATATTGAAGCCCGGCCGATGTTGCAGCACGTTGTTGTAACCGGTCGCGGCGCACCGCCGGCGATGATCGAGGCGGCCGATACCGTGACTGAAATGGGCTTGATCAAACACGCCTACAAAAACGGCGTGAAGGCCCAGCCCGGAGTCGAATACTAGGCGGCTTAGCGGCGAGACGAGGGCGTTGAGCATTCTACGTCGGCGTCATAATTGGAGAAGGTGACAAGCTATGAGTATTCGCAAGTGTCCGGCTCTGTTGGTCGCAGCGCCAGCCTCGGGGCAGGGCAAGACGACCGTCACTGCTGCGCTGGCGCGGTTATACAGGCGCGCCGGCAAGCGCGTGCGGGTGTTCAAATGCGGGCCTGACTTTCTCGATCCGATGGTTCTGGCTCGCGCCTCTGGCCAGCCGGTCTATCAGCTGGACCTGTGGATGGTCGGCGAAGCCGAAAGCCGTCGCCTGTTGTGGGAGGCTGCGGAGGAAGCTGATCTGATTTTGATCGAAGGCGTCATGGGCTTGTTCGATGGCAACCCTTCGGCCGCGGACTTGGCGCGACATTTCGACGTGCCGGTGATGACGGTGATTGATGCCTCGGCCATGGCGCAAACCTTCGCCGCGCTGGCACATGGTCTGGCGACGTATCAGGCAGACTTGCCATTCTCCGGGGTGCTGGCCAATCGTCTGGGCAGTGCCCGTCACGGCGAGATTTTGCGCGACGCTCTGCCAACATCAATTCGCTGGTACGGCGGCTTGCCGCGCAGTGCCGGCTTCGAGTTGCCGAGTCGGCATCTGGGCCTGGTTCAGGCCGATGAGCTGAATGATCTCGATGCCCGACTCGACGCTGCCGCCGATGCCCTGCAAGCCAGCGCGTCGGTCGAGTTGCCGCCTGCCGTCAGCTTTGCGGCGCCGCCACCGAGGGATATTCAGCCGCTGTTGGCCGGGGTCAGAATTGGCGTGGCCCGCGACAGTTCGTTCGCCTTTATTTATCAGGCCAATCTCGATCTGTTGCAGGCGATGGGCGCCGAGTTGTGCCTGTTCTCGCCGGTCACTGATCAGCATCTGCCCGAGGTCGACAGCCTGTATTTGCCGGGCGGTTATCCCGAGTTGCATCTGCCGCAACTAGCCGCCAATCAGTCAATGGCGCAAGCCATAAAAAGCCATCACGCGGCAGGCAAGCCAATACTCGCCGAGTGCGGCGGCATGCTGTATTTACTTGAAAGGCTGACCGACAAGGACGGTCATGGCGCCGCCATGCTCGGGGTTCTCAAAGGACAGGCAACCTTACAAAAGCGCCTGACGGCTTTGGCGTTGCAGTCGGTCGAACTGCCGGAAGGCGTATTGCGCGGCCACACTTTTCACCACTCCAGCATGCACACTGCACTGCAACCGCTGGCCCTGGGTGAATGCCCGAATTACAAACGCGCGGCAGAGCCGGTGTATCGCGAGGGCCGCCTGAGCGCCTCGTATATCCACTTCTATATGCCGTCCAATCCTGCGGCTGCTGCCGCTTTATTGCGGCCATGACGGTGAGTTGAGGGAGCCAACATGAGCGATCAACACTTCACCGAGCAAGAGCGCGACGCGGTTTATCGGGTGATTGCCGAGCGGCGTGACATGCGCCACTTTGTCGGCGGCGAAGTGCCCCCGGCAATTCTGGCGAATCTGCTGGAGGCGGCTCATCAGGCGCCGAGTGTTGGGTTGATGCAGCCGTGGCGGTTTATTCGCATTACCGACCGCGCGTTGCGGGGGAAGATTCAGGCGCTGGTTGAGGAGGAGAGGCTACGAACCGCGCAGGCGTTAGGGGAGCGCAGCGATGAATTCATGCGCCTCAAGGTGGAGGGAATTGCCGACTGCGCCGAAGTTTTGGTTGTCGCATTGATGGATGGACGTGAAACTCACGTGTTTGGCCGCAGGACATTGCCGGAAATGGATCTGGCATCCATGTCGTGCGCCATTCAAAATCTATGGCTGGCAGCGCGTGCCGAGAATCTTGGCATGGGTTGGGTCTCACTGTTTGAGCCACAGGCAATGGCGCAATTGCTAGGCATGCCGACTGGCAGCAAACCCCTTGGGGTTCTGTGTCTGGGGCCGGTTGCCGAGTTCTACAGTAAGCCAATGCTGGTCCAGGAAGGTTGGGCAAAGACCCGGCCGCTGAGTGAGCTACTGTTCAACAATCAATGGGGAAAACACCAGTAATGAACGCCTTGTCTGCGTCAAATAATCGGGCGCGATGCCTATGAGCCTGTTCCTTGCGAGCGCAGCAGGTGTCGCGCTGGATGCAGTATTCGGTGAGCCAAAGGGCTGGCATCCGCTAGTCGCTTTCGGCCAGATGGCGGAGCGTATCGAGCAGCGCTTCAATCAGTCGGGTGGCGGTTGGCGCAGCCATGGCGTGAGCGCGTGGTGCATCGCTGTACTGCCGATTACGTTGGTGGTCGGCCTGCTTGCGCAGGTCCCGGCGTTTGGCTGGTGTGTGGAGATTTTCGCCCTGTATTTCGCCCTCGGCCTGAAAAGCCTTGGCGAGCATGCGCATGCAGTGGTTAAAGCATTGCGTCTGGGTGATCTGTCGCTGGCGCGTGAGCGTGTCGGTTATATGGTCAGCCGCAATACCCGTGAGCTGGACGCGACCGGGGTGGCCCGTGCAGGCACCGAGTCAGTACTTGAGAACGGCAGTGACGCGGTGTTTGCCAGTCTGTTCTGGTTTTTAGTTGCGGGCGCTCCCGGCGTGGTGTTGTACCGGCTGAGTAATACCCTCGATGCCATGTGGGGTTATCGTACCGAGCGCTTCGAGCGTTTCGGCTGGGCCGCGGCCAAGATAGATGACTTGCTCAACTATATTCCCGCGCGTCTGGTAGCCCTGACTTATGCGCTGTGCGGGCGCACGCGGCAGGCGCTGCACTGCTGGCGAACCCAGGCGCCACTGTGGGACAGCCCCAATGCCGGGCCGGTAATGGCTGCTGGTGCGGGAGCGCTGAATGTCACCTTGGGCGGGCCTGCTTATTATCACGGCGAGTTGCATGAGCGGCCCGAGTTGGGCGACGGCCCGCAGCCGCGGGCACGTGATATCGAACGAGCAATGAATCGCGTCTGGGCCGGGGTGCTGTTGTGGTTGCTTATCGTACTTGGCGTCGAGCTGACCCTTGCTTGAGCATGGCGGCCGGCTGCGCGAAGCTGCGCAGAAGTACAACATAGCGCTTTCGCTGTGGCTGGACTTGTCGACCGGTATTGCCCCGTATACGCCTAAACTGGCGACGGTCAGCGCTGATGCATGGCGTCGTTTACCCGAGCTGGATGACGGCCTTGAGGCGGCGGCTTGCGCGTTTTACAGCGCGCCGCAACTATTGCCGGTGGCCGGCTCACAAGCGGCAATTCAAGCGCTGCCACGCATGCGTAAAAACCAGCAGGTGGCGATTGTCTCGCCTGCGTACGCCGAGCACGCCGCCGCCTGGCTGCGTGAAGGCCATCAGGTTAACGAAATCGAAGCATCGGCAATCGACGCTTATGTCGGGCAAGTCGATGTGCTGGTGCTGATCAATCCGGGCAACCCGACCGGAACCTTCTATTCACCGCAGCAGTTGTTGGGCTGGCATCGACAGCTTGCCGGGCGAGGCGGCTGGCTGGTGGTCGATGAGGCCTTTATAGACTGCACCCCCGAGCTGAGTGTGGCGCCGCAAACAGCGAAGCCCGGCTTGATCGTGCTGCGTTCGCTGGGCAAGTTCTTTGGCTTGGCCGGTGCGCGTTTGGGCTTTGTGTTGGCCGAGCCCAAAGTGCTGGCGGCGCTCGATGCGTTACTCGGGCCCTGGACCATCAGCGGGCCCACCCGACAAATTGCCAGCAGCGTGCTGGCCGACAGACCCGCTCAGCACCTGCAACGTCAGCGGCTGTTGATCGACAGCGCGCGTTTGCAGCAACTGCTAACGGTTAACGGCCTTGAACCAAGCGGCGGCTGCGCATTGTTTCAGCGGGTCGAGTTGGCCGATGCCGAGCAGTTGCATGGGTTTCTGGCCGAGCGCGGCGTGCTGGTGCGGCTCTTCAATACACCTCCAGGCATCCGTTTTGGCCTGCCTGCCGATGAGCCTGGCTGGCAGCGGCTGGCACGCGGCTTGAGCGAATTTCAGCAGAGATTAAGATGACCCAAACAGCTCATACCCTGATGGTGCAGGGCACAACCTCGGATGCCGGCAAGAGCACGCTGGTAACGGCGTTATGTCGCTGGCTGGTGCGCGAGGGCGTTAGCGTCGTGCCGTTCAAACCGCAAAACATGGCGTTGAACAGTGCGGTGACTGCCGACGGCGGCGAGATTGGCCGTGCGCAGGCGGTGCAGGCACAGGCGGCGAGGCTGGCCACGCACACCGACATGAATCCGATTCTGCTCAAACCCAACAGTGATGTTGGCGCGCAGGTGATTATTCATGGGCGGGCGCTGAGCAACATGGATGCGGTGGCTTATCACGACTACAAGAAGGTCGCGATGAATGCCGTACTCGAGTCTCACCAACGCCTCAGCGCGGCTTATCAGGTGGTCATGGTTGAAGGCGCCGGTTCGCCTGCCGAGATTAATTTACGCGCCGGTGATATCGCCAACATGGGCTTTGCCGAGGCTGTGGATTGCCCGGTCATCATCATTGCAGACATCGACAAGGGCGGCGTATTTGCGCATCTGGTGGGCACGCTTGAGCTGCTTTCACTGAGCGAGCAGGCGCGGGTAAAGGGTTTTGTGATCAATCGCTTTCGTGGCGACATTGCATTGCTGCAGCCCGGCCTCGACTGGTTGGAGGCGCGCACCGGCAAGCCGGTGTTGGGTGTGCTGCCGTACTTGATGGATTTTCATCTTGAAGCCGAAGACGCAATCGACCAACGTCAAAGCGTCAAAGCCTGCGAGCAACTCAAGGTGGTTGTGCCGGTGCTGCCGCGCATCAGCAACCACACCGATTTCGACCCGCTGCGCTTGCATCCGCAAGTCGAGTTGGTATTTGTCGGCCCCGGTCAGGCCATTCCGCCGGCAGATCTGATTATTTTGCCGGGCACGAAAAGCGTGCGTGCCGACCTGCAGTTCTTACGCGAGCAGGGCTGGGATCAAGCGCTCAGCAAGCATCTGCGTTATGGCGGAAAAGTCATCGGCATTTGTGGTGGCATGCAGATGCTTGGTCAGTCGATTGATGACCCCGATGCCATCGAAGGCCCGGCGGGCAGTAGTCAGGGTTTGGGGTTGCTTGAGATTGACACGGTGCTGCGCGAGCACAAGCAACTGCGCAATGTGCAGGGCCGCCTGTGCCTCGAAAGTGCCGCTGTCAGCGGTTATGAAATTCATGCGGGAGTGACCACGGGCGCCGGGCTTTTGCAACCCGCCGTGAACCTGGATGACGGCCGCACCGATGGCGCCATCAGCGCCGATGGAAACGTGTTGGGCACCTATCTTCACGGCTTGTTCGAGTCCACTGCTGCTACCACGGCGTTGCTCGGTTGGGCTGGTTTGCGTGAGGTCGAGGCGGTTGATTACCACGCTCTGCGCGAGCGCGATATCGAGCGGCTGGCGGACATGGTCGTCGAACACTTGGATACTGCAAAACTGCGCGCACTTTGCGGCCTGCCTGCAGCGAGTGCTGTCCATGGTTGATTTGATTCTCGGCGGCGCCCGTTCCGGTAAGAGCAAATTGGCTGAAAAGCTGGCATCTGAGAGCGGGCTGCAGGTGACTTATATCGCCACCAGCGAGGCGCTGGATGGCGAGATGAGTGAGCGTATTCGTCATCATCGTGAACGTCGCCCCGGCCATTGGCAATTGTGTGAGGAGCCGCTGGAGCTGGCCCGTGTGCTGCGTGAAAACGCCGCTGAGCAGCGTTGCCTGCTGGTCGATTGCCTGACGTTGTGGCTGAGTAATTTGTTGCTGCTTGATGATCCGCAGCGTCTGGCAGACGAGCGTGATGCACTGCTGGCGACGCTGGCCGATTTGCCCGGGCGGATTATTTTGGTGAGTAACGAGACCGGTCTGGGCGTGGTACCGATGGGCCAACTCAGCCGGCGTTTTGTGGATGAAGCCGGCTGGTTGCATCAGGCGCTGGCCGAGCGCAGCGAGCGTGTGGTCTTTTGTGTGGCAGGTTTACCGATGGTTTTAAAAGGGCAGTTATGAGTAGTCAGGCGTGGTGGCAACAACCAGCGAAAGCAATTGATCAGACCGCGCGTGCACAAGCTCAAGCCCGCCAGCAGGTGCTGACTAAACCCAGCGGCTCGCTCGGCCAGCTGGAGCAACTGGCAATTGAACTCGCCGGTATGCAGGGCCGTGAGCTGCCGCTGGTTGATGCGGTTTCGATCTGCGTCTTTGCTGGTGATCACGGTATTGCCGTCGAGGGGGTATCGGCTTACCCGCAAGCTGTTACTGGCCAGATGCTGGCAAACTTTGTTAATGGCGGTGCGGCGATCAGCGTGCTGGCGCGCAGCCTTGGCGCGCACATGCAGGTGATTGATCTGGGCACCGCTACAGCATTGCCTGAACTGGCGGGCGTGAAGCATCTGGCGCTGGGCAAGGGCACGGCAAATTTCGCCCACACCCGCGCCATGAACATGGAACAGTGCAGGGCGGCATTGGCTGCTGGACGTGACGCCGCTCTGCAAGCGGATGTTCCGAAATCTCAGCTGTTTATCGGCGGCGAAATGGGCATCGCCAATACCACCTCGGCTACGGCGCTGGCCTGCGCTTTATTGGATTGCCCCGTGGCAGATTTGACCGGCCCGGGCACTGGGCTGGATCACGCCGGGGTGCTGCACAAGATTGCGGTGATCGAAGCTGCGCTGGCGCTGCATCGCCCGCAGTTGGACGATCCGTTAGCGATTTTGCAGTGCCTGGGCGGGTTTGAGATTGCAGCGTTAGTCGGGGCGTATCTCGCCGCCGCACAAGCCGGAATCACTGTGCTGGTCGATGGCTTTATTTGCAGCGTTGCCGCCTTGCTTGCCGTGCGTCTCAATCCATCGTGCCGGGCGTGGTTGCTGTTTGCTCATCAAGGTGCAGAGCCCGGCCATGCCCGGGTATTGCAAGCACTTGAAGCCACGCCTTTGCTGCAATTGGGGCTGCGACTGGGCGAGGGCAGTGGTGCGGCACTGGCAACGCCTCTGCTGCAAATGGCCTGTAAACTCCATGGCGAAATGGCCACCTTTGATCAGGCCGCTGTGGCGAATCGCAGCTGATGAATCTGCTGATCGACTTGCTGCGCCACGGTGAAACCGAACGCGGTGGCGGGCTGCGCGGCAGCATTGATGATGCACTCACAGCACTGGGCTGGGAGCAGATGCACGCCACGGCCAGCCAACTGCCGCGTTGGGATCGACTGGTCAGTTCGCCCTTGCAGCGCTGTCGTTTATTCGCCGAAGCGCTGGCGCAAAGCAGCGGTGCGCCCTTGAGTATTGAGGCAGATTTACAAGAACTGCATTTTGGCGAATGGGAAGGGCGCAGCCCTGCCGACTTGATGCTTACCCATGAGCAGCAACTCGGGCAGTTCTGGGCCGATCCCTATGCCTATACACCGCCAGGCGGTGAACCCGTTGCAGAGTTTTCTGCGCGCGTGTTCGGCGCCCTGGATCGCCTGCAAGCACGCTTTGACGGAGAACGCGTTTTGCTTGTGACGCATGGTGGAGTGATACGTCTGCTCTCTGCGTTCGCCCGTGGCTTGCCGCGTGAGCAGATGCTGCAAGTAGTGGTTGGCCATGGCGAGTGTGTGCACCTGCAGCGCAACACGGAGGGCCGTTTGTGTCTGGTCTGAGCTTGCCTCTGCTGATCGCCGTGCAGTTTCTCACGCGCCTGCCGGTACGTTTACAAGCGATGCCGAGTGATCAGCAACTGGGCCGTTCACTGCTTTGGTATCCGCTGGTTGGGTTGCTCATCGGCGCCTTGCTGGTGTTTGTTCAATGGTGCTTGGCGAACACCTACAGCTTGCTTCAGGCCGCTCTGTTATTGGCGGTGTGGGTGGCAATCAGCGGCGCCTTGCATCTCGATGGGCTGGCCGATTGCGCTGATGCCTGGGTTGGCGGGTTGGGCGATCGCGAGCGCACCCTGAGCATCATGAAAGACCCGCGCAGCGGTCCGGTAGCCGTAGCCGTGCTGGTGGTGGTGCTGTTGCTCAAGTTCGCTGCACTGGTGGCGCTGATTGAGGTGGGGCATGGCATGTGGTTACTGCTTGCACCCTGGATTGCCCGCTGCGCCATGCCATTGTTGTTCATGACCACGCCGTATGTGCGAGCCAATGGCTTGGGCGCGACGCTGGCGGCGAATTTGCCGGGCGCGATGATGACGCGGGTGTTGCTGCTCAACGCCGCTGTGCTGGTGCTGCTGTTTGGCGCTGCGGGTGGGGTTGGGCTGCTGGTCGCTGGTTTTGTCTTATTGGTACTGCGGCGTGCAATGATCCGGCGAATTGCAGGAATGACGGGTGATACCGCTGGCGCTGTGCTTGAATTGATAGAATGTGGGGTATTAGTCGCCTTGGCCATTTAGCTGCTGAGTGCATCCCCCGATAGTCCACAATAATAATTCAGAGCACTCGCTTGATGCGGTTACCGCTAGCCTTCCTGTTGGGTATCGTTTTGAGTTGCCAGCCCTTGCAGGCGCAGCCGCAACCACAGTCGCTGAACTGGGCAATTGTGCCGATGCCCGGCATCTTCAATGTTGAAGGGGGCCAACCGGTCTCCGGTGCTTTGTACGAAGCCACCCAGCTTATCGATGCGCAAATGCCCGAGGTGCAGGTGCGTTATCAGGTGATGTCTTTGCTGCGCATGCGCCAAAGCCTGCGCAAACAATTGCAGCTTTGCAGCAATGGCCTTCTGCAAACCCCGGCACGCGATAAGCAGGGCTATTTCATTCCGTATCTGTTATCCACGCCGATGCATCTGTTGGTACGTCAGCCAACCCTGAATCAACTGCTTTTAGAGGATGGCGAGGTAAGCCTCGACTGGCTGTTTGCCAACCCTTATCTGCGTGGCGCTATTGCCACTGCCCGACAATACCCGGATGACATCAGCGCGCAATTGATCAAAGCGCGTGACAGCGGAACCCTGCAAGAATTGACCGGCAGCCTGTCCGGCGAAAACCTGTTGCTGATGGTCAGCTACCACCGGCTCGATTACGCCTTCGATTACCCGATGGCCTACAGCGAAGTGGCCAGCAACTACACACTCAGTGACCCGTTGATCAGTGTGCCGCTGAAAGAGAGCAAGGAGTTACTGCCAGTTGGGGTTTACTGCCCGCGTACTCCGTGGGGGCTGGAAATGGCCAAGCGGATTGATCAAGCCGTTCGCGAGGCTACCCGTAACAGTCAGGCCTTCATGGCGCTGCACCAACGTTGGTTGCCCGCCGAGGTGTACACGCGCTTCAAGCCCCAAATCCTGCGCTTCTATGAAGGGCGTTCGGCCACTGCATTGAGCTTTGAGTAGTTCAGCTCGTCGTACCTTTCTGCGTTTTGCCGCGCCTTGTTTGCGCTTTCTTGACGACTAATCAACGAATCTTTCACACCGCCACGGTCATATTGCGCGCATTCACTTAATAGGAATGCTAATCATGAAATTTAAACGTCTCATTAACTCGTTAGTCATCACCACCTGCGCCTTGTTGAGTGTCGCTGCATCCAGCGCCTTCGCGCAGGACAGCGCGTACGAACTGACGGTAAAGAATCACCAGTTTTCACCCGCGCCGCTGACTATCCCTGCAGACACCAAGGTCAAGATCACCCTGACCAATCAGGACACTACCACGGCCGAATTCATCAGCGATGACTTCAAGGGCGGCAAGTTGGCCAAAGGCGGCAAGACCGTAAACTTCTTCATCGGCCCGCTCAAGGCCGGTACTTACAGCTTTTATGACGAGTACCACGAAGCGGCGTCGAAGACTCAATTGATCGTCCAGTAAGCGGTGCCTGACCCATGCTCTCTACCGCGTTGATCGTGTTTCGTGAAATTGTTGAAGCCGCACTGGTTGTCTCGATCGTGTTGGCGGCCACACGCGGCGTTGCCGGGCGCGGCCGTTGGGTCGGCGGCGGTGTGCTTGCCGGGATCGGCGGCGCCGGGTTACTGGCGTTGTTTGCCGATGCGCTCAGTGAGCTGGCCAGCGGCATGGGCCAGGAAGTATTCAATGCCCTGGTGATGCTGATCGCGGTGGTCATGCTTGGCTGGCACAGCATCTGGATGGGCCAGCATGGCCGGGAAATGTCTGCCCAGTTGAATGAGATGGGGCAGGCGGTTGTCACCGGCAATAAATCCCTCGCCGCCATGGCAATTGTTGTGGCGCTGGCGATATTGCGTGAAGGCTCGGAAACCGTGCTGTTCTTGTATGGCATCGCGGTGAGCGAGCCGGGGCAGGCCTGGCCAATGATGGCGGGCGGGCTGCTGGGTATCACCGCCGGGATTGCAGTTGGCGTGGCGATCTACTTCGGGCTGATGCGCATGGCCATGCGCCATTTGTTCAAGGTAACCAATGCCTTGGTAATCCTGATGGCTGCCGGTATGGCCAGCCAGTGTGCCGGGTTTCTGGTGGCGGCAGACTGGTTGCCAGCCCTTGGCGACACGCTGTGGGACACTTCTGCACTGCTGAGCGAGCACAGCATCACCGGTAAGTTGCTGCACACCCTGATCGGCTACACCGCGCAGCCTTCAGGCGTGCAAGTGCTGGCCTATCTCGCCTGCCTGAGCGTGATTCTGGGGCTGGGTTGGCTGACTGCCCGGCCAAAAGCCGTAAAGCCGCAAATGAGCCACTAAGAACGCCAGCAACCGTTGGCCGGGTGCTGGCGGTTGCGCTCATTCTTGCCGGTTGAAGAGGTGCGCAGCCACGTTGCCAACCAGCAATCGTTCACATTCTCAGCACATAAAATTCACCTGAGGGCGAATAGATTGGCTGTGTATGAACTGCGCGGTGGGCGCTGGCGTTCTGCCGGAGGCCATCGTTTGACGCAGTTGGATCATCCACTTTATGACTGTCGTGAGCCCATCATGAGCGATGCAAGCGCGTCTGCTAACAGCCTGCTGAACAAAGTCCCTGCGGTCACCCTGATCTTCTGGATCATCAAGATCTTGTCGACCACCGTGGGTGAAACAGGTGCGGATTACCTGATCTTCAAACTGCATTTCGGCCTGCCGCTGACCTCTGTACTGATGAGTGCGGTGCTGGTTTTGGCCATCGCCATTCAGCTGCGCGCAGACCGTTACGTGCCTTGGAAATATTGGCTGGCGGTGGTGCTGGTGAGTATCGTCGGCACGCTTATTTGTGACAGTTTGGTGGATACCTACGGCGTATCTCTGGTCACCACCACGGTGCTGTTCAGTGTGGCATTGCTGGTCACCTTTAGTTGCTGGTATGCCAGCGAAAAAAGCCTGTCGATTCTGAGCATTTACCGGGGCCGGCGCGAGTATTTCTATTGGTTGGCGATTCTGGTGACGTTCGCGCTTGGCACCGCAGCTGGCGACTTGTTGGGGGAGGAAATGGGCCTTGGTTATGCCGTGTCGGCGCTGTTATTTGCGGCGGCTATCAGCGTGGTTGCGATTGCTCACTACCTGTTCGGCCTTAACTCGGTTGCGACATTCTGGATTGCCTACATCCTGACTCGCCCGTTTGGTGCATCCTGCGGCGACTGGCTGTCTCACTCGGTCGCCAAAGGTGGGCTGGGTTTGGGCACGGTGGGCACCAGCGAGATATTTCTGGTGGTCATCATCGCTCTGGTTGGCTACCTGAGTTGGCAGCAGCGTGCCGCTCAGCGCCTGGAGTCAGTCGGCTAAGTTCACGCTCAGCAGGCTCTGTTTATCGGCCTGGTGCTCTATTATGTTTAGAAGGGCTTCGCCATGTGCGGGGCTATTAGTGGCAGGAGCGTGGTCGATGAAAATACAGGCATGGCTGGTCGCAGCAACTTTGGCCGTTGGCGTAAGCTCGATGAGTTATGCCGATAGCTGCCCGCAACTGTTGCAGGGCGAACTGCCGCGTTTGCGCAGTAAAGACACCATCGACCTTTGCAAGACCTTCGGCGGTCAACCGCTGGTGGTGGTCAATACGGCCAGCTTCTGCGGTTATACCCCGCAGTTCAAAGGGCTTGAGGCGTTGCAACAGCGCTATGCCGAGCAAGGCCTTAAAGTGCTGGGCGTGCCCTCGGATGACTTCAAACAGGAGTCTGCCGATGCCAGGGAAACCGCCAAGGTGTGCTTTGTGAATTACGGTGTGACATTCGATATGACCCAGCCGCAGCAGGTCACGGGCGAGCATGCAGTCGCCTTGTTCAAGGGGCTTGCCGAGCAGAGTCAGGCGCCGCGCTGGAACTTCACCAAGTACGTGGTTGATCGTAAGGGCATGGTTGTGGCGAGCTTTCCCAGCAGTATAAAACCGGATGATCCGCAGTTGATTGCTGCGGTCGAGAAGGCGATTGCCAGTGCGCAGAAGTAGGCAAAACGGTTAACTCTGGCGGCACGATTATTGTGCTTGTTCTGACCGCCAAAGTGGCTGGCTAACCGTTTCGATTAGAAGCGGTAAGTAACCTGAGCGCCCAGCGCGTGTGCGCTGTTACGGTACGTGGCGCTGTACGAGCCTTTAGTAGCGCTTACGCGATCGATGTGTACATCTTCTTCGTTGAGGTAGGAGTACGCGACGTCAACAGTGATGTCGTCGTTCGGGCTCCAGCCTGCGCCGATGCTGTAGATCGTGCGGTCGCCAGTTGGGATGCGCGGGGACAGGTCGGTGTTGTTGGTCGGAGCCTGATCCAGTGCGATACCGGTGCGCAATACCCACTGCTTGTTCAACTGGTACTCAGCGCCAGCAGCAACTGCCCAGGTGTCATGCCAGTTTTCTTCTTCGGTGATCGTGGTCAGAGCACCGCCGTAGGCGCCGCCCACTTGATCGTTCTCAACCACCAGCTTGTCGAAGCGGCTCCAGCGAGTCCAGGTCGCGCCTGCGTGCACGGTCCAGCCGTTGTTCAACTGGTGAGTGAGGGAGAAGTCGACCGCTTCAGGCGTAGTCACATCGAGAGATGCGCCGTAACGACCTGCTGAGGTGCCCACTGCACCAACACCGCTGACAGTGGTGTGACCTTCGAGGCTGTACTCAACCTTCGAGTGGTAGGTAACGCCAAGACGGGTCGACGGGGTGATTTCGTACATCAGGCCGAAGTTGTAACCGTAGCCGACGTCATCGCCCTTGATATCAACTTCGCCATCTGGAGCGCCTGCCGGTGCAAGGTTTGGCACCTCTGACGTCAGTTCACCTTCGATACGGTTGATCGTCGGACCAAAACCGATCGACAGCTGATCGTTGAAGCGATAGCTGACAGTTGGCTGAATGGTGATGACGTTCACTTCGCTCTTGTCACCGTAGTAGCGACCGGCAAAGCCGTTTTCATAGTCAGTCGCCAGGCCGAACGGGACATATACGCCCAGACCGAATGCCCAGTTTTCGTCGATCGGCTTAACGTAGTAGCCCATCGGAATGGCAACGGTCGGAACCATGTCGCCATCGTTGCTGCCGCCAGGGAAGCCGCTTGCATTGGTGATGTCGGCCTTGGCAAAAATAACAGCGGCGCCTGCGGTAACCTGCTCGCGCTCGATCAGCGCCATACCAGCCGGGTTGCCATAAACAGTGCTGGCATCGCTTGCGCTGGAAGCACGGCCGGCGTTGGACATACCCAACGAACTGATGCTTTGTTCGTTGATGGCGAAACCGCTGGCCAGGCTGTAGCTCGAGACAGCTGAAATGGCGAGTGCGAGAGTGCTTTTTAGGATTTTATTGCTCACGGATGACTCCAGATGGAAGCAGGGGCGGCAAAACTACCAGCCTTTGGCGGTGCTTGCCAAGATTTAGACGTGTTCTGTTTTGTAGCAATCCTCGGGAATAATAGAGGCAAAGTGCCGTCATCTACTAAAATGTGAACACTTGTTCTCTGATCTTTCCAGTGGTTCACGCGGCGGATAACGGCGTTTGCACATTGCCCACGCAACGTTGCCAGGCATCCATAAAGTCGCGTTGCCTGCCGTGCGGGTGAAATACCTCGCGCCAAATTCGTGCAAGACCCAGCAAGTCGGCCGCATCGGGTAAGTCGTTGCGCTTGACCTCAATCATCATCCAGGCAATGGCTGTGGCGTAGCGCAGGTTGACTGTGAGCTCGATATGCGGCGAGGCAAGAAAGGCATGCTGGCTGGCAAGGCCGCGAATCTGGCTGGCCAGATCCGGATCATGGGCCAGATGGCGGTCCCACAACTCTTGATGGCTGCGCTCGGCAATGCGATACAAGCCGTGACCGTGGCGGCAGTCGAGTGCGGTTCCCAGCCCCGACTGACAAGCCGCCGCGCCTAACAGCAGGGCTTCGGCGGCGGCACAATGGCGGCCAAGATAGATCAGGGTCGGCCGGATTACGTGCTGACAGAGTTCACTCGCTGCAATACCCATATCAACCTCGAGAAAATGGACCGGTGGAGCAGGGCGCGTGGCAGCTTTTGATTCTTTTACTATTGCCCCACCGGGAGTGGGGTTAGCCACTCATTCTCAAGTGTAGTGCGACCTTTGTGCTGTAAAGGACTGTTTTTAAATTGTTTTCAGCTTTAGGTTATTGCCTATATAGCGCATCGTGCTTAGCACGACGGGTAAAGTCGGCATGTCTATATGCCAGCACAAGCGCCTGTAAGCCCTTTAATCACCCACTGCCACGGGACGCTCCGGTTGGGTGATCCACTCGCTCCAGGAGCCGGCGTAGAGTGGCGCAAGCGGGTAGCCAGCCAGGCACAGGGCGAACAAGTTGTGGCATGCCGTTACACCGGAGCCGCAATAGGCAACCAGATCACTGGCAGGCCGGCTGCCGAGCAATGTCGCGAAGCGCTCTTGCAATTGCGCCGGCGCCAGAAAACGGCCTTGTGCATCGAGGTTTTCGGTGAAGGTCGCGCACTGCGCGCCAGGGATATGCCCGGCAACCGGATCGAGCGGTTCGACTTCACCGCGAAAGCGCGGCAGGGCGCGGGCGTCCAACAGCGTCAATTGGGTGTCTTGCAGGCGATGCTGCAACTGCGCTGCGCTGATCAGCAGTTGGTTATCCGGGCGGGCAATAAAATTGCCAGGCTCGACGCGGTTCGCTTCAGCAGTCAGCGGCAAGCCTGCCTCGCGCCAGGCGCGTAAACCGCCGTCGAGCAATGCCACGCCGCTGCGTTTGCCCAGCCACGCCAGCAACCACCAGGCGCGTGCTGCAAATGCACCTGGGCCATCGTCGTACAGCACAATCTGCGAGTCGTCATCCACACCCCAGGCTTGCAGCTTTGCGCTCAGTGTTGCCGGGTCTGGCAGCGGATGGCGACCGGTAACGCCCTTGCTGACCGGCCCGGACAGATCCTGCTCCAGATCGGCAAAATGGGCCGTGGCAATATGCTCCTGCTGAAAACTGGCAAGACCGTAGGCAGGGTCTTCCAGGGCGAAGCGGCAATCGATGACAACTACTTTGCGGTTTTTATCATCAAGCAACTGCTCAAGTTCAACTGCGCTGATCAACTGGGCGATAGCCATGCGGGCAATTCTCCGGCTGGATTGTTCGGGGCGTGGGCGGGTTCTACTCTCTATAAAGCAAACTACCCGTTGTCTATGTGGTCAAAGTTAACGGGTTGTGCTTGCTCTGCAAACCTTAAAAGTACACAGCCCGTTATTCAGTCTTAGCGCCGCCGAGCCGTTTGCTCAGGCGCCCATGGATAAGGAGACACAGTCATGCTGACCCTCACGCACGTAGAGAACAGCAATATCCTCGAGTTCACCCTGGATGGCGATTTCAGCCGCGCCGATTTCGATCAGGTCGCCCAGCAGATGGAGGCGCTGATTGATCAGTACGGCACAATCAAGCTGATCGAGATTGTGCGCAGTATTGGTTCGATCGAACCGTCGGCGCTTTGGGAGGACTTCAAGTTCGCGCCCAAACACCTCAAGCATTTTTCCCAGGTGGCGGTGGTCGCAGACCAGAAGTGGATTGGCTGGCTGAGTAAAATGGTCAAGCCAATGATTCCGGGAGAGGTTCGCCATTTTGAGCTGAGCCAGTTGCAGCAGGCCCGCGACTGGATTCACGGAGTCGAGCCGGTCACCGTCTGATATTCATCAGCTAACCTGTGCAGCGCTGGCGACGCTGCTGTATGGTGCGCGCTTCGGGTCGATCCCACTGTTATAAGAGCCTGCCATGAAGCGTTTTGTGCTGCTGGATACCGCTGAAATCCCTGGCACGCAAGGTGCGCTGTGCCTGTTTGAATACGGCGATGACTTTGTCATCAAAATTGCCGGTGGCGATGGCGGCCAATTGATGAACACGCGCATGCATGGCTCTGAAGACGCGCTGGCCGCCATCCCCTGCAAGAAAATTGCCTCACGCGCCAATGCCCGCGTACTGATCGGCGGGCTCGGCATGGGTTTCACACTGGCTTCGGCGCTGGCGCATTTGCGTACAGATGCCGAAGTGGCTGTGGCCGAGTTGGTGCCGGGCGTGGTCGAGTGGAATCGTGGGCCGCTGGGCGCCAAGTCCTCCTACCCGTTGAATGATCCGCGCACCCGGCTGATTCAGGGCGATGTCGCCGAGGTACTGAAAAGCCAGAACGCTGCCTACGACGCGATCATGCTCGATGTGGATAACGGCCCCGAAGGTCTGACGCAGAAGTCCAACAGTTGGCTCTACTCGGCCGCCGGATTGCATCTGTGCCATCGTGCATTGCGCGCGGGAGGCATGCTGGCAGTGTGGTCTTCATCGGCGGATCGCAAGTTTACTGAAATGGTCAGCCTTGCCGGTTTCAGTGTCGAGCCGGTGCAGGTCTATGCCCACGGTAATCGCGGCACACGGCACACCATCTGGATTGCCCAGAAACGCGCGTAGCCTTCAAACTAATCATTGCATTAACAGTGTGTGAGCGCGCAGGGCTTTTTTCGAGGCAGGGTTTGGCCGGACGAGGAACAGATTCGGCTGATTGTGCTGGGCGCCCGAGGGCTAAATGTGGGATACAGATGTGAAGCGAGCGCCGCGCCTTCGGTTACGAAGACGAGGCGCTCGGGCTTCTGCGCCGACCTGATGAGTTAGCGCCTGGCAGCAAAGTGCCTTCAGGAAACTCCCGTTCAGCGTTGCAGCTTTGCGGGAGATTGCGTGTGCAGATTGTGTCCGCACACGCTGTGTTGCGCGGTTTAGCCGATGGTCATTAGGCTGGCGTTGCCGCCTGCTGCTGCGGTGTTGACGCTCAACGAGTGCTCGACCAGCAGGCGCTCCATCGGAATGTCGGTCTCGCCTTTGTTAAGGCCATTAACTCCAATGATTGCACCCGGACGCTGGGCTGCCTGCAGGCAGACTTCGCGCAGCTGGTCGGAGTCACCGTGGTGGATAATCGAGTCGAACGCGTTCTCGCAGGTGGTCCAGTCGGTGATCAGCTGAATGCGTTGCTGCACCTCTTTCGGTAACTTGGCGTGCAGCTCACTGTGGTTTTCCGGCCACAGAGCAATGCTGCCCACAGCCAGTACCGCCGCCAGTTGCACCAGCAAGTCTTGCTCGTCATCGGCCAGGCACAGCACGTGCTCGCGGGCAATCAGGCTATACGAGTTACGCTCACCGGTCGGGCCAGGCAGCAGTTGGCTGATACCGCTTTGCGCCAGTGCTGCAAGTTTCTCGGCCTGGGTTGCCAGCTCAGGACGTTCTTTGGCAGCCCATTCGCACAGCGCAGCAAATGCCTTGCTCTGGGTGGCCGGCAGTTGCGCTGGCGTTGCGTCTGGGGCATCGCTGCGCAGTTGCTGCACCAGTGCATCTTGTGGGCGCTGCGACAGCAGACGATACAGATACAGCGGGCCGCCCGCTTTCGGGCCGGTGCCAGACAGGCCTTCGCCACCGAACGGCTGCACGCCAACCACGGCGCCAACAATGTTGCGGTTAACGTACATGTTGCCGACCTTGGCGGTGCTGACAACCTGGCTGATGGTCTCGTCGATGCGCGTGTGCACGCCCAGCGTCAGGCCATAACCGCTGGCATTGATCTGGTCGAGCAGGGCAGGCAGTTCGTTACGCTGGTAGCGCACGACGTGCAGCACCGGGCCAAAAATTTCGCGCTCAAGTTCGGCGAAGCTTTCGAGTTCGATCAGGGTCGGGGTAACAAAAGTACCGCGCTGCATCACATCACCGGCCACCCGAGCCAACTGGAATACCTTGCGGCCTTTGTCGCGCATGCCCTGAATATGGCGCTCGATGTTGCCTTTGGCTTCGGCATCAATCACCGGGCCAATGTCAGTGTTGAGGTGCTCAGGATTGCCCATGGTGTATTCCGCCATGGCGCCTTTGAGCATTTCCAGCACGCGATCGGCCACGTCGTCCTGTACGCACAGAACGCGCATCGCCGAGCAGCGCTGACCGGCGCTGTCGAATGCCGATGTAACAACGTCGATGACTACCTGTTCGGTGAGCGCTGAGGAGTCGACGATCATTGCGTTCTGACCGCCGGTTTCTGCGATCAGCGGAATCGCCCGGCCATGAGCGTCCAGGCGGCCGGCGAGGTTGCGCGCAATAATTCGCGCAACTTCGGTGGAGCCGGTGAACATCACGCCGCGAACACGTTCGTCGGCAATCAATGCCGCGCCAACAGTCTCCCCTTGGCCCGGCAGCAGTTGGACCGCACCTTCCGGTACGCCGGCTTCACGCAGAATGCGCACCGCCTGTGCGGCGATCAGCGGCGTTTGTTCGGCTGGCTTGGCGAGCACGGTATTACCGGCAGCCAATGCCGCCGCCACCTGACCACTGAAAATCGCCAGCGGGAAGTTCCACGGGCTGATGCACACCACAGGGCCCAGTGGGCGGTGGCTGTCGTTGGCGAAGAAATCACGCGCTTGCACCGCGTAGTAACGCAGGAAGTCGACGGCTTCGCGAACTTCGGCAATCGCGTTGTTGAAGGTCTTGCCGGACTCGCGCACCAGCAGGCCCATCAGTTGCTGCATTTCTGCTTCCATCTGATCGGCTGCACGTTCAAGCACAGCCGCGCGCTCGGCAGGCTGGGTCGATTGCCAGATCTGGCCGCTCGACACGGCGCACAGCACGGCGTTGTGCGCATCTTCAACGCTGGCTTCAATGACCTGACCGACGATGTCGCGGTGTTCGGCCGGGTTCTTGATCGCTTGCGCGGCGCTGGCAGTCGAGGCTTCACAACCCAGCATCGGCTGCGCGATGTAGGCGTTGTTGGTGCTGCTCAGCAGCGCCGAAGACAGCGAGGCAAGGCGGTGTTCGTTGGCCATGTCCAGACCGCTGGAGTTGGCGCGTTTGTCACCGTACAGATCACGCGGCAGCGGGATGCGCGGGTGCGGCAGGCCGAGGCCGCCTTCGTGCGCAGCCATTTGCTCGATCTGGGTGACCGGGTCCAGCACCAGCTCTTTGAGCGAGATGCTTTGGTCTGCAATGCGGTTGACGAACGAGGTGTTGGCGCCGTTTTCCAGCAGGCGACGTACCAGATAAGCCAGCAGTGTTTCGTGGCTGCCAACCGGTGCATAAATACGGCACGGACGGTTCAGTTTGCCGTCGCTGATCTTGCCGACAACCTGCTCGTAAAGTGGCTCACCCATGCCGTGCAGGCACTGGAATTCATACTGGCCCGGGTAATAGTTCTGGCCAGCCAGGTGATAGATCGCCGAAAGGCTGTGGGCGTTGTGTGTTGCGAACTGCGGGTAGATGGCTTCCGGCACCGCGAGCAGTTTGCGCGCGCAGGCGATGTAGGAAACATCGGTGTAAGGCTTGCGGGTGTAAACCGGATAACCTTCGAGGCCATTGACCTGCGCCAGCTTGATCTCGCTGTCCCAGTAAGCGCCTTTAACCAGACGAATCATCAGGCGATGACGGCTGCGCTTGGCCAGATCAATCAGGTAGTCGATAACGAACGGGCAGCGTTTCTGGTAGGCCTGAATCACAAAGCCGATACCGTTCCAGCCGCTCAGCGACGGCTCGAAGCACAGGCGCTCGAGCAGGTCGAGCGACAGCTCCAGACGGTCTGCTTCTTCGGCGTCGATGTTGATGCCGATGTCGTACTGCTTGGCCAGTTGAGTCAGGCTCAGCAGCGTCGGGTACAACTCGTCCATCACACGCTCGTATTGCGCGCGGCTGTAACGTGGATGAATCGCCGACAGCTTGATCGAGATGCCCGGGCCTTCGTAAATGCCGCGACCGTGCGAGGCTTTACCGATGGCGTGAATGGCTTGCTCGTACGAGGCCAGATAACGCTTGGCGTCTTCTTCGGTGAGCGCGGCTTCACCGAGCATGTCGTAGGAATAACGAAAGCCCTTGTCTTCGAGCTTGGTTGCATTGGCCAGTGCTTCGCCAATGGTTTCGCCGGTGACGAACTGCTCGCCCATCAGACGCATCGCCATGTCCACGCCTTTGCGGATCACCGGCTCGCCGCTCTTGCCGATCAGGCGATTGAGGGTCGAGCTCATGCCGGCTTCGTTGTGTGTCGACACCAGTTTGCCGGTGATCAACAGGCCCCACGAAGCGGCGTTGACGAACATCGACGGGCTCTGGCCGAGGTGGGTGCTCCAGTTACCGTTGCTGATCTTGTCGCGAATCAGGGCGTCGCGGGTGCCTTTGTCCGGGATGCGCAACAGCGCTTCAGCCAGACACATCAGGGCTACACCTTCCTGCGACGACAGCGAGAATTCTTGCAGCAGGCCTTGAACCAGGCCCTGGCGGCCGCCAGCGCTCTTCTGGTTGCGCAGTTTTTCAGCGATTTTCAGCGCCAGCTTCTGTGAGCCATCGGCCATTTCTTTGGACAGGCGAGCCTGTTCCAGCAATACCGGCACCACTTCTTCTTCAGGGCGGCGGTAGGCGGCGGTGATCGAGGCGCGCAGAACCGATTGCGGCAGGATGTGCTCGGCAAATTCGAGGAAGCACTGCAGGCTTTGTTCGCTCAGCAATTCCGGGGACTCATCACCCAGTGCGGCGGCGCTGACAGCTGACATCTCGGTTGGCGAAAGGCCGTTTTCGAGCTGCTCCAGATAGTTGAAGATCGCCTGCTTGATCAGCCAGTGAGGAGTGCGGTCGATGGCGTGCGCGGCCTGCTTGAGGCGGTCGCGGGTTGCATCGTCTAGTTTAACGCCAAGTGTTGTAGTGGCCATCTGGAGTCCTATTGTGTTTATGCGCTGCAAAGCAGGCGCGAGAATAAACCCAGTGGTTACAAAGGTGCAACTAGGTGCAACCCAAAAGATGGCTGCCTTTTGTCGGGTTGTACCTTCTGATTTGCGGGTACTACCTTTGCGTTCTACCCAGGCAGAATGCGGCACTTTCTAAGATATGTCCCTTTGCTCGGTTGTGCGGCTGCAGCGTCTGCGTGCCAACGCCGGGACTGCGCCATGAGCAAAAGTGCCTAGTACAGAGGATTAAGCGTAGTCGCGATTGCTGCTCGGGCCCTGCATCTGCAGGTGATACCGGCGGTGCGACTGATGAGCGGTAATGCGTGCGTGAGAAGCTTGCCGAATGGCAAGTGAGGCGTGTTGCTTGAGTAAAACTGCCCGCCACACAGGGCGTGTGGCTGGCTTGGTGGCGCGACTTAGCGGATCTTCAGTTTGCCGATTCGGTCGTTCTCCAGGCTGCCTAAATACAGATAGTCGCCCACTGGTTTTACCGAGGTGATCATGCGCAAGTGGCTGCCGCTGGTGTCGTGCAGGCTCTGAATAATCTGGCCTTGCTCGTCAATCGCAATCGCCAGCCCGTAAGGCGTCGCTTTCGGCCACATGGCGCGCGGCAACTTGGCGATCTGTGCTTTGAGCCAGGGGTGCTGATGCAGAAAATCGGCGTCGGATTTGCGCGGGGAGGGCAACGCCACCCAGAACGTACCGGCGCGATCGCCCTCAAGGTTGTCCGGCAGCCCCGGCAGGTTGTCGATGAACACCTCGTGCTGTCCGGCCTTGTCGCCCTTGAGCCAATAACGGGTGATGCGGTAACGATACGTCTCATTTACCAGTACGAAGTCTTCTTTGGCCGACAGGGCCACGCCGTTGGCAAAATACAGGTCTTTGAGCAGCACCTGGGTTTTGCCGGTGCTTGGCGAGTAGCTCAGCAGGCGGCCCCACGGGCGGGCTTCCAGCAGGTCGAGCAAGTAATCGGGTTGTTCGAAGCGTGAGCTGGCGTCACTGAAGTAAATCGTCCCGTCGCTGGCAATGTCGAGGTCGTCGGTAAAGGCGAATGGCAGGCCGTCGGCTTCGGTGGTGAGCACTTTGATCGCGCCCTGCGGATCAATCGATAACAGGCCTTTATAGGCGTCAGCGACGATCAGGTTGCCCTGTGCATCGAAGTCCATGCCCAACGGCCGGCCTTGGGTGTCGGCGAATAGCTCAACCTTGTCATTGCTGTCGATGCGCACAATCGTGCCGTCTGCCTGGCCTGCATAGACCCGGCCCTGAGCATCTACTGCTGTGTCTTCCGGGCCATGCAGTTTGCCTTTGCCGACGAGTTCGGCCTTCATCAGCGTGTCATTCGGTTCCAGCACGCCGGTGAGTGTCGGTGCGGTCGGTGCATCCCAGGCCAGCGGATCAATCGGGCTTGGCGTGATGACGAGAAATATCGCACCGGCGGCAATCAGCAGAAGCAGCAGGCCGAGCACTTTTTTCATTGTTGTTATTCCTTGTGGTGAAGACAGAGGTCCGCTCGCAGGTTACACAATCCATGCGCGGCTGTGATAACCATTGCTAAGTGTGCTGCGCCAGTATTCAGGGCGTATAGGCCAGTTGCCGATGGGCGCGCGGCGTTGATGGCGGTGAATTGCCTATGCTGTGGAATAGCCAGTGGCCATTTTTAAGGCTTGAGTCGTTTGCGGGCGCTGGCGACTGATTTTGCAGGCTTGTGGCTGCATTGCCGCAGTTGCTGCCCCGCGGAGGGCGCGGGCATATATACTGCGTCGCATTCTTTATGGGGAGAGCCGTGTGGCGATTGATATTCAGTGGATTCTGGACGATGCAAGTCTGGCGCAACATTGCGCGCACTGGCAGGGCTTGCCTTTTGTGGCGTTGGACACCGAGTTTATGCGGGTCGATACCTTTTATCCGATTGCCGGCCTGATCCAGGTCAGCGAGGGTAAGGACGCTTATCTGATTGATCCGCTGCAGATCACTGACTGGTCGCCGTTTGCCGCTCTGCTGGAAAATCCGGCAGTGACCAAGGTTTTGCATGCGTGCAGCGAAGACCTTGAGGTTTTCATGCGTCTCACCGGCAGTGTGCCTGTGCCATTGTTCGACACCCAGATTGCTGCCGGCTATCTGAATATCGGTTTCTCGATGGGCTATTCGCGTCTGGTGCAGACGCTGCTGGACATCGAATTGCCCAAAGGCGAGACCCGCTCCGATTGGCTGCGCAGGCCGCTGTCTGACACCCAGATCAGCTACGCCGCAGAAGATGTGGTGCATCTGGCGCATGTCTATAAAGAGCTGCAATCGCGCCTGCCGGCCGACAAGGCCGAGTGGGTGCTGGAAGATGGCGCCGAGATGGTGGCTAATCTGAGCCGCGAAGTCGCGCCCGATGAGCTTTATAAAGACGCCAAGCTGGCCTGGAAACTCAATCGCCAGCAGCTCGCCGTGTTGCGTGAGCTCTGTGCATGGCGCGAGCATGAGGCGCGTGCGCGTAACCTGCCGCGCAATCGCATTTTGCGTGAGCATTCTTTATGGCCATTGGCCCGCACGCAGCCGGATAATCTGGTCACATTGGCGCGTATCGAAGAGATGCACCCGAAAACCGTGCGTCAGGATGGCGAATTTCTCCTCAACCTGATTCGTGAAGCGGGCTCGACACCTGAGCCGAGTTGGCCCGAGGCACTGCCAGAACCCTTGCCGATTGAAGCGTCGGGCATTCTCAAGAAGCTGCGCGTGGTGGGTCAGCACGAAGCTGAGCGGTTGAACATTGCCCCCGAGTTGATGCTGCGCAAGAAAATTCTCGAAGCTTTGCTCAAGTCCGGCTACCCCAACGGCCCCTATCAATTGCCCGACTCGCTCCGTGGCTGGCGCCGCGAGTTAATGGGTCAGGCATTGCTTGATTGCCTCGATAAAATCAGCAACAACACCGCTGGAGAAACGGCGTGAAACGCATCTGTTCGATCTACAAAAGCTCGCGTAAAAACGAGATGTACCTTTATGTACTGAAAAGCGATGAGCTCAAGCGCGTGCCTGAAACTTTGATGGCCGCTTTTGGTACGCCGACGCTGGCGTTCAGCATGGTCCTTACGCCCGAGCGTGCGCTGGCCCGTGAAGACATCAACGAAGTGCTGGCCAATCTCGACAAGCAGGGTTATCACCTGCAAATGCCGCCACCGGAAGACGACTACATCGAGCACCTGCCCGAAGAACTGCTGCGTCGCAACGATCCGGTATAACCCATGCGCCTGCTGATTGCCGAAGCCGAACATGCGCGTTACGCCGAGCTGCTGGCACCTGCCACCGGGCACATCGAGGTGCGCGCCGCGGCGGATGTATACGCGCTGCTGGCATTGGCCGACGGTTGTGACATTTGGCTCGGGCAGCCCGATTTACTCGCCGCTCTGTTGCGTGGCGGGCACAAGCCGCAATGGCTGCAATCCACATGGGCCGGCATCACGCCGCTGCTGGCGGCAGATCTGCCCAAGGATTACCAGCTAAGCCGTGCGGTTGGCATATTTGGTCAGGTCATGGCCGAATATGTAATGGCGCATATGCTTGCGCACGAGCGCAGCCTGTTTGCCCGGCGTGCGGCGCAAGCTGAACAGCACTGGGATAACCGCCTGCCACGCAGTCTTGCCGGGCTCAAGGTGTTGATTGTGGGCTGTGGCGATATTGGTCAGGCGGTTGCAGAGTTTCTGCAACCGTTTGGCGTCGAGTTGACCGGCATTGCCAGTCAGGCTCGCCAGCAAGCGCCATTTTCCAAAGTGTTGGCAATGGATGCCCTGACGGCGCAATTAGCCAGCGCCGACTATGTCGTCAACCTGCTGCCCGACACGCCCGCAACACAGAATATCTACGACGCAAAGGCATTCGCTGCGATGCAGGCGAGTGCGGTCTTTATCAATGCGGGGCGCGGCGTGGCGGTCGTGGATGCGGATCTGGTCAACGCCTTGCAACAACAGCAAATTGCGGCGGCGGTGATTGATGTTTGTCGTCAGGAACCCTTGCCAGCGGGGCATGTGTTTTGGCATGCGCCCAATCTGTTGCTCACCGGCCACAGCTCGGCCCCGACTCAGCCAGCGCTGATGGCGCAGTTGTTCATCGACAACCTGCAGCGTTTCAATAACAGCGAGCGGCTTCACGGCGCTGTGGATTTCGCGCGCGGTTACTAGGTTTTCAGGTGCTGCCAGGCGCAAACGGAGCTTTTCGGCTCAGGCGCTATACTTTTATTGCGCAGAGCGGGTTTCGCCATCTTGGCCGCATCGAGGTGGCACGCTAGACTGCCGACCCATTCTCTGTACTCGCGTCGTTAACACCATGGCAGCTAAAGTCGAACCCTTCTGGAAACGCAAAACGCTTGATCAGCTCGATCAGCAGGAGTGGGAATCGCTGTGCGATGGTTGCGGCCTGTGCTGCCTGCAAAAGCTTGAAGATGAAGACGATGGCAGTGTTTTTTACACGCGCATCGCCTGCAAACTGCTCGATCTCAAGACCTGCCGCTGTACCGACTATGCTAACCGGACCCAATTCGTGCCGGACTGCATTCAGCTAACCCCCGCTCAGGCCGATCAGTTCCAGTGGTTGCCGCCGACCTGTGGTTACCGCTTGGTCAGCGAAGGCAAGGATCTGCCGCTTTGGCATCATCTGGTCTGCGGCGATCCTGAGGCTGTGCACATCGAACGTATTTCCCAGTCCGGGCGCATGCTGAGCGAGCAAAGCGTGCCCGAGGATGACTGGGAGGATCACCTGATATTCCGCGCGGGTTGATACCGGCGCATTTCTCGCTGTTTAAATGCTTTGCGGCGCCCGCACGTTGCAACTGTGCGGGGCGCTGCAGGTCTACCTCTATCTGATCAGTCTGTTCTGGAGCTGCTTGCAATGTCGATTCGTCGTACTCTGTTGTCTGTTGCACTGCTGGGCATCAGCGCGCCACTTTGGGCCGCTAAAAAAGTTGATCTCGATTACAACGTAAGTTTCTTGCCAGAGACCGATCAGGCCGAAGTCAGCATGACGTTCGAGGACGGCGAGCCGATCAATAGCCTGTCGTTCAATCTCGGTAAAAATGGTGCCTACAGCGACTTTACAGCTGCAGATGGCGAGTGGACTCAGGAAAGCCCCGAACGAGGGATCTGGAAACCGGGCAAGGGCAAGTCGAAGCTGACCTACCGGGTAAAGATCAGCCACGAGCGCGACAACAAGCGCTTCGATGCCCGCATGACACCGGACTGGGCGCTGTTTCGCGGCGACAATCTGGTGCCAAGCGCGGCGATGAGCATTCATGACAAGACCGAGCTGGTAGCGCGCCTGCAGTTTGATCTGCCCAAGGGCTGGCCTGCAGTCGAAACTGGCTGGCCGCGCATCGGCAAGAACAAATTTCGCATTGATAACCCCCTGCGTAAATTCGACCGCCCGACGGGCTGGATGCTGGCCGGTAAAATCGGCTCGCGCCGCGCGCAGTTGGGCCTGACCGATGTAACCGTGGCAGCGCCAAAAGACGAAGGCATGCATCGCATGGATGTGCTGACGTTGCTGACGTTCATCTGGCCGGAAATGCAGTCGGTATTCCCGCGTGATCCCGCCAAGTTGCTGATTGTAGGGGCGGGTGATCCGATGTGGCGCGGTGGCCTGTCGGCGTCCAACTCGTACTTCATGCACGCGGATCGTCCGCTGGTCAGCGAGAACGGCACCAGTTCATTGGTGCATGAGTTGGTGCATGTATTCAGCCGCATTAACGACGCCGACAAGAGTGACTGGATCAGCGAAGGTCTGGCCGAGTATTACGCCATCGAGTTGATGCGCCGCGCCGGCGGCATGAGCGAAGATCGCTACCAGATCGTGCGCAAGAAGCTGATTGACTGGAGCCGCCCGGTAAAAAGCCTGCGCACCGAAAACTCAACTGGCCCGGTAACCGCACGGGCGGTGTTGCTGTTCCAGGACCTGGACCGCGAAATCCGCAAAGCCACCAAGGACGCCAACGGCCGCTCACTCGACGACGTCGCACGCGGCCTGATGCGGCTGGACAAGGTCACTACCAAAGATCTGATTGATATCAGCGAGAGCGTGATGGGCAAGCCGTCAGACGTGTTGGACACCAAGCTGCTCAAATAACCGTTGATGACGGGACAAAGGCTGCCGCGAGGTGGCCTTTTTTTGTGGATTTGTGTTGGGGTGGAATCCGCTTGCGGCTTCCGATATGGTTATTCCGGCGGGTTCACTCGAGGGCATCGGCGCCTGCGATATCGTCCGACGGATTGCGTTGCTGCGCACCGCTATCCATCCTCCGTATGTTTGGGTCTTGCGCCGATTTTCGAATGGTGGTTTTTCGGAGGTTGGAATCCGCATCGCGGCTTCCGACATGACGGTCTGACGGGTTCACTCGGCTGCATCGGCGCCTGCACAATCGCCTGACGGATTGCGTTGCTTTGCGCCGCTATCCATCCTCCATTCGTTCGGGGTTTGCTTTATTGCGTTTGAACGGTGGCGCTAAGCTGGGATTGTTGGTGTTCTTTGGTCCCTTTTTCGCCTTTACGGCGAGTCACTTTTGCCAAGCGACTGCTACGCGCGTTTCAAAACTAACCCAAAATTCTATGCCCCTCCATTGGGCCTCGCTGCGCTCGGCTTCCCGCATTCCATCGTTGCTCCGTGGGCACGCCGCGATGGGCCGTCCTTGGCCCAGCGCGACTCTCGCAGCATCCATGCTGCTCGACCCACTGCACAACGATTGCATTTGGCCTGCTGGAAAGGGGCGTTGGCGGTGTCTGAAATATCGCATTAGAGACTGTAAACACAGCTTTGCTTCAACCCCTGCATAGCGCATTCGGCACAAACAACTCGGTCGCCCGGTCCCGTCAGGAGGCTGAGTGTAGGTGTTGTGGAGTTGGGCATTTGGCAAGGACGCCAAATGAGCCATCAAGGGACAGGGACGTCCCTTGGTGGCGACCAACGGAGCGGCGCCGGAGCGAGGGAAGTTTTGCGCAGCAAAACCCGTATGCCGGGTGCGTTTTCTCTTTGGTTACTTTCTCTTTGCGCAAACAAAGAGAAAGTCACTCGCCGTAAAGGCGAAAGGCTGACTAAAGAAATACAACAATCCCAGCTTAGCGCCAGCGTTCAAAAAACCGAGAAGCCCCCAAAGGCAAAACACCCGGAGGATGGATAGCGGCGCGCAGCAACGCAATCCGTCAAGCGATCTCACAGGCGCCGACGCTGCCGAGTGAATCAGTTAGATCGCCATGTCGGAAGCCGCGGTGCGGATTCCAACCTCCGGCAGCCCACCATTCGAAAATTCGGTGTAGTTCTAACGCATACGGAGGATGGATAGCGGCGCGAAGCAACGCAATCCGTCGGGCGATCGCACAGGCGCCGACGTTGCCGAGTGAACCCGCTAGACCGCCATGTCCTATGCCGCCAAACGAACCCATCTGGCCGCCATGCCGCCAATCAAAAAAACACCCACTGCTCAGTAATAAAGCGGCCCCGACTTGGTATTCAACCCTTTAGCCATCCGGTCATACAGCACCACATTCACCGTCGCCGCGAGGTTCATGCAGCCCTCGGTCGGGATGTAGATAACATCCTCACACCAGTCACGAATCTCCTGGTTCAGCGAACCATCTTCCGGGCCGAAGATATAAATCGCCCGATCCGGGTGGGTGTAGGTCGGCAACGCTTGTGCGCCTTCGACCAGTTCGACAGCCACCGGCGTACAGCCTAAAGGGACGATTTTCTTCAGGTCATCAATGCCGATCAGTGGGATATCCAGATGGACGCGTTTGGTGTCGGTGATAAAACTCTGCGCGCGGTCATAGCGCACGCCGGTATAAAACACGCTGCTGACGCCGTAGCAGCCAGCTGCACGCATCACCGCGCCGACATTTTCTGGCGACTTGGGGTTGTACAGGCCGATGCAGCTGAATCGTTTGTTTGCCACCGAGGGTGCCCTTTGAATGCAAAGGGCGCAATTATACGGCCTGACAACGCTTTGGGCTTACTCTTTGCTTTTCAGCAATGCAGCCAGGTCGGCAAAGGCTTTGTGAGTCACTTTCGGGCCGGAGCTGCCTGCGGTGGTTTCACTGAAGTATTGCTGGTCGGTATAGCGCGAGTGCTCGTTGTCATGGCAGAACAGGCACAGCAGTTCCCAGTTGGAGCCGTCTTGCGGGTTGTTGTCATGGTTGTGGTCGCGGTGATGAACGGTCAGCTCGCTCAGGCGCTTGCCGGAGAACTCCCGGGCACAGCGCCCGCACACGTGCGGATACATCTTAAGGGCCTTGTCGCGGTAACCGGCTTCGCGGCTGCGCTGGGCGTCGGCGAGGATGCGGTCTAGCTTAGCGGTGGGGTTGTCGGTGCTCATTAGTCTGTCCGTGGCGGTGCGTATATGGGCTTAGTTTAGTCCGCCCTTGGCGCCGGGAGAACAACTGTATTGCGGCTTTTTGGTGGCTTGGGCCTAAACTGCAATGTACCTGTCAATTTTGGCTTAAGCCTTGGGAGTACTGCCGTGAAAGCCTTAGCCGTAATGTTGTGCACCTTTACGTTGCTGGGGGCGAGTGCAGGTGTTGTTGCGCAGACTTATCCAATGCCTTCGGTCTCCGGCGGCAGTGGCGGCGCCGGTACGGCCAATCCGAAACCCTATACACCGGTTACGCCACGCGGCATGCCTTCGACTGCGCCGAACAATCCCCCGTTGATCAGCCCGTCGCTAACCGATAAGCCAGCAGCGCAGACGCCATTGCGCCGGCCTGTCGAAAGCCTGGCGCCGCCGGATAAAGACCTGCAATTGCTTGAGCAGCAGCGCCAGCGCAACAGCGAGCAGGCTAAAGACCCAGCACCTTGAAGATGAATGCGTATTCCAGTGCGACATCCTTCAACGCCTGATACCGGCCGCTCATGCCGCCATGCCCGGCATCCAGATCGGTTTTCAGCAGCAAAAGGTTATCGTCGGTCTTGCGCACACGCAGGCGTGCGACCCACTTGGCGGCCTCCCAATATTGCACCCGACTGTCGTTGTAGCCGGCGACCACCAGCATGGCGGGGTAGGGCTGGGCGCTGACGTTTTCATATGGCGCGTAGCCTTTGATGCGCGCGTACACCTCGGGCTGATTCGGGTCGCCCCATTCGTCGTACTCGGTAACGGTGAGCGGCAGATCCGGGTTGAGCATGGTGTTGAGCACATCCACAAACGGCACTTCGGCGATGGCCGCCGCAAACAATTCAGGGCGCTGATTCAGCACGGCGCCCATCAACAAGCCACCGGCGCTGCCGCCACTGATAACTAGCTGCTGGCTGCTGGTGTAGCCCTCGGCAATCAGGTGCTCGGCGCAAGCGATAAAGTCACTGAAGCTGTTGTGTTTGTGTTCGAGCTTGCCTGCCCGATACCACGCTTCGCCCAATTCGCCGCCGCCGCGCACGTGGGCGATGGCGAAGACGAAACCGCGATCAAGCAGGCTCAGACGTGCGTGCGAGAACCACGGATCTAGGCATTCGCCGTAAGCGCCGTAGCCGTATAGATACAACGGTGCAGGCTGGCCGAGAACTTCGCGTTTGGCGACCAGGCTGATGGGCACTTGAGTACCGTCAGAAGCGGTGGCCCAGATGCGTTGGCTGACATAGGCATCGGCATCGAATGGGCCTTCGACGGGCGTCTCTTTGAGCACCTGCTGTGCGCCGTTTGTCAGCGTCAGTTGGCGGATTTGTGCCGGGCGATTGAGTGCCTCGTAGCGCAGGCGAATGGTGTTGCTGGCAAACTCCAGCGTGTCCTGCACATAAAGGTTGTACGCCGCATCTGGCAGCTGGATACGGTACTCGGGCAATTCCTGCGGATGCACTTCGACCACCGGCAGCCCGGCTTCACGCAGGCTCAGAACAAACGCCGCGTGGTTAAGGCTTACGCCTTCCAACATGACTCGCGGGTTGTGCTCGATGAGTGTTTGCCAGTGCTGGCGCTGTGGCGTGTTCTCGGCGGCGGTGTAAAGGGCGAAGTTGATGCCGCTCTGGTTGCTGCGGATAAACCAGCACCATTGGCCGTTGAGCTGGCCATGATCCACCTCGTATTCGTGGTCTTCCTCGCGCGGGGCCACGCAGCTGAATGGCTGCTCGGGTGTTTGCGCGTCGAGCGTCCAGACTTCGGTGGTGGTTTTGCTGCCGAGCATCAGCAATAACTGGCGCTCGGAACTGCTGCGATAGCAACTGACAAAGAAGCGCCCATCCGGCTCGTCGATGACCAGTGCGCTGCCATCTTCGCCGAGTCTGTGGCGGTGCAGCTGGTGCGGGCGGTGGGTTTCATCAAGGGTGGCGAAGAACAGGGTCTGGCTGTCATTGGCCCACGTCATGCTGCCATCGCATTGTTCGAACGGCAGCTCGAGGGTGTCGCCGCTGTCGAGTTGCTTGACCCGCAGCTGATAGGTTTCCTCGCCACTGGTGTCGAGGCTATACGCCAGGCGCTGGTGATCCGGGCTGATGCTGAACGCGCCCAGCGACAAAAAGCCGCCGCCGGCTAATTCATTAGGGTCCAGCAGCAGTTGTTCCGAGGCGCTGTCGACTTGCAGTGAGTCGTCGGCCGGGCGCTTGCAGCGGTAATGGCGCGGGTATTCATCGCCTGCCGTGGTGCGTTGATAGTAGAGATACTGTCCCCAAGGCGAGGGCAGCGATAAATCGGTTTCGCGAATACGTCCCTTGATCTCATCGAACAGGTTGTCGCGCAACTCGCGCTGCTCCGCCAACTGGGCTTCAAGGTAGGCGTTCTCTGCCTTGAGATAGTCAAGTACTTCGGGGCTGTCGCGGTTCTCCAGCCAGCTGTAAGGATCAGCCCCTTGATTGGATTTTGCGATGGGTGCGGGCAGCATAGTACGGCTCCAGATTCAGGGTTGATCAACAGCAGGCGCGCCGGATCGATTAAAAGTCGCTATCATAAGCCGCTATTAGTGACCCTCGCCATGTCAGGAAACCGCAGCATTATGATTGAGAACGACAACCTGCTCGCCTGGGCCGCCTACGCAATTGCTGCGCTGGGCTGCCTGTTGGTCTGGCTGCGCATGACTGGCTGGATGTGGCGTTATGTGCGCGAACCATTGCGTGTGGTCATGGCCGTGCTGCTGCTCAGTCCGACTATTGTTGATCCGGCCCGTGAGTTGTTTGCGCCTGCTATCGCAGTTATCGCGCTGGATATGCTGTTCAATGTGGGCAACAACGCCTGGCGTGCGGTGGCGGACCTTGCGCTCTACGGCATGATTGCTCTCGCGGTCTACCTGGTTTTCGTTGCTGTGCGCTGGCCCATCGAGCGCTGGTGGCGCAACCGGCAGCAGCCTGCCAACCCGGTCGAAGAGGCTGATGAAGACGCTCCTACATTGCGTGAAATCATGGCTGAAGGACGACCGCAGGCCGCGAATACTGGCGGGCGCATCGAGCCGCGTCTCTAAGTCGCAGCCGGCAACCGGCCGGCTGCATCCTTTTGGCGGCTTGGCCGCTGGTCTGTAGATTGTATCTACTTTTATGCTTTGATTAGCGCTCGGGTTTTATCCGCCGAAGTGTTTGTCACGCCGCGACTTTGTGATGCCTGGCGCAAGGAAATTAGCCATGTGTGAGCTTTTGGGCATGAGTGCCAATGTACCCACCGATATCGTCTTCAGCTTTACCGGGCTGATGCAGCGTGGCGGTTGCACCGGACCGCACCGCGATGGCTGGGGCATCGGTTTTTATGAGGGGCGCGGCCTGCGCCTTTTTCAAGACCCGCGTGCGAGCAGTGAGTCCGAGGTAGCGCAGTTGGTTCAGCGCTACCCGATCAAGAGTGAAGTGGTAATCGGGCATATCCGTCAGGCCAATGTCGGCAAGGTGTGCCTGGCCAATACGCATCCGTTTGTGCGCGAAATGTGGGGGCGCAACTGGTGCTTTGCGCACAATGGTCAGCTCGCCAATTTCAATCCTGAACCCTCGTTTTATTGCCCGGTGGGTGACACCGACAGTGAAGCGGCGTTCTGTGACCTGTTAAATCGTCTACGCTCGCAATGTACGGGGCCCACCAGCCTAGAAACACTGTTGCCGGTGCTGGTTGAGGCCTGTGTGGAATATCGTCGTCTAGGTGTGTTCAACTGTCTGCTCAGCGATGGCGATGTGCTGTTCAGCTTCTGCTCGACCAAGCTTGCGCACATAACGCGGCGGGCGCCATTTGGCCCTGCGCACTTGCGTGATGCGGACTTGCAGGTGGATTTTCAGGCGGAAACCACGCCGGATGATGTGGTCACCGTGCTGGCAACCGAGGCCTTGACCGATAACGAACGCTGGCAGGTTTATCAGCCAGGTGAATGGCGACTGTGGCGCGGCGGTGAGTGCATTGCTCAGGGGCTGAGCGCCTAGAATGACAGGCCCATTGTGGGTAAAGACGCTCGTGGATAACAGGACAGGGGGACGTGCATGTTGATGAGCTATCTGCGCTTGGCATTATTCGCTCTGGGGTTGTTGATCGGGGTTCAGATCCCGGGTTTTATGGCGGACTACAGTAAGCGTGTCGATGCGCACCTGACCGAATCCACGCAAAGTATTCAGGGTTTTCGCGCCACTGCCAGCCGGTTTTTCGGCGGCGATCTGAACAAGCTCATCGCTTACTACCGCGAGAGTAAAGACCCGGTTATGCGCAATGATGCGCAAAGCGTCAGTACGCTGGTCTCGCGCGCCGGCCTGCTAGAGGCCGAGGCCAAGGCCATGCAGGGTCCGTGGTACGCCCAAGCCTGGCACTTGCTGACACGCGCCGATCCGGCGCTGCTCAATGAAACCTACGCGGCATATCGTTATCAGGTGCTTCTGGCCCCCGAAGCTATTGCCTGGGGCATTGCTTGCGCCCTGTTGCTGGCTTGGCTGATAGAGGGCCTGTTGCGCGCCATTGGCTGGCTGCTCGGTTTTCGCGGAGACAGTCGCACGCGACAGCGTCACTGGTAAAAGTGACGCCTCTGTCTCGCCTGACAGCCGCTATGCGATGCGGCTGTCAGCGCCTGCCGAGAATAATCAGCATCACCCCGCCCAACGTGATGACGCAAGCGAGCATGGCCAGTGCGCTGAGTTGCTCGCCCAGCAGCAGATAGCCAAGCAGCAGCGCCACTACCGGATTGATGAAGGCAAAGGTCGATACCAGGCTCGGGCGTACTTCGCGCAGCAGCCAGAAGTAGGCAGGATAAACGCCCAGGCTGACCGGCAGCACCAGATATGCCATCCACAACCATGACTGTTGGCTCAGCCCGGCCAAATCGAGGTGCTGCCAGTCGCCATGCAGCACGCCAAACAAGCCCAGCAACACCGCACCCACCAGCATTTGCAGGCTCAAACCGAGCCAGCTGGAGCGAAACGCCGGTCTTTTGCGCAACATCCACACGCCGCATGCCCAGATCAGCGTGGCGCTGACGACAACCAGACCGGCAAACAACTGCGGCCCCGATGCGCTGGTCTCAAGACCATTGCTCATCAGCAACACAATGCCGGTGCACGCAATGGCCAACCCGAATAGCACCCAGACTGGCGGGCGCTCTCCGAGTACCCATTCCAGCGCCACACTCCAAAGCGGCAGGGTGGTGTAGAGCATCGCCACCACGCCGGTCGGCAAGAACTGGTTGGCGTAAATCAATGCGCCCTGACCGACTGCAATCAGCGCCAGACCGCCGATGAAGACCCCGCCGAGATCGCTGCGTTGCAGCTGCAATTGGCCGCTGAGAACAACCCAGATAAACGCCAGGCTGCCTGCCAGCGTAAAGCGCAGGCAGCCCAACACGAATGGCGGCAGTTCTTTGAGCAGGAAATGGTTGGCCAGGTAGGTTGTACCCCAGCCCAGATAAATGACGGCGAACGCGCCGATCAGCAGCAGGCTGCGCGCGCGGGGAGTTGCAGTGGGCATGATTGACCTAAAACAAGCGCGCGCCCAAGTGGGCGCGCTGGTTAAAAGTAGTTCCGGGCCTGCGCCGTCAGTGGGCGGCGGCTGCCGTTGAATTGGTGGCGGCTTTGGGCAGGCTTTTGGTCAGCAGCACCGCGGTCATGCTGACGCACAGGGCAATGCCAATCCAATGGAAGGCGTCATTGTAGGCCATTATCGCGGCTTGCTGGTGGGTGATCTGGCTGATCTGCGCCAAGGCGGCCTGTTCGCTGCCCAGCTTGCTGGTGAGCATCGCAATGCGCTCGGCCACTTGCGGGTTGGTCGGTACCAGTGCTTCACGCAAGTAATCGAAATAGACTTTGGCGCGGCTGTCGAGCAGCGTGGCGAGCAGGGCAATGCCGATTGCACCGCCGAGGTTGCGCAGAATGTTGAACAGGCTCGAGGCCGAGCCGGCATCTTCGGCGCGAATATAGGCGGTGGCAATCAGCGATACCGTGACCATCACCATCGGCTGGCCAAGGGCGCGGACCAATTGGATGTGATTGAACTGCTCGCCGGCGAAATCCGGATTGAGCGTGCCGGAAAAAAAGCTGGCCGCGCCGAACAGGCCAAAGCCCAGAGCGCAGAGGATTTTCGGGGTGATGAACTTCATCAATTTGGGAATCAGCGGAATCAGGAACAGCTGGGGAATGCCCATCCACATGATCACTTCGCCAATTTGCAGCGCGTTGTAGTTCTGTATCTGCGCCAGATACAGCGGCAAAACGTAGATCGAGCCATACAGGCCCATACCGAGGCCGACGCTGGAAATACTGGTGAGGCCAAAATTGCGTTCGCCGAGCACGCGCAGGTTGATCAGCGGGTTGGGCTTGGAGAACTGCAAAATCACAAACGCGATCAGGCTGATGCTGGCGGTAGCGCCCAAACCTGCAATCAAACTGGATTCCAGCCAGTCTTTGCGGTGGCCTTCTTCGAGGAATACCTGCAAACAACCGAGCCCGATGGCCATGGTGACGATGCCGGCATAATCGGTGCTTTTCAGCAGTTCCCAATGCGGCGCTTTCTTTTCCAGGCCGTACATCAAGCCTGCAATCATCAACAGGCCGGGCGGCACGTTGATGTAGAAGATGTATTCCCAGCCGAAGTTCTCGGTCAGCCAGCCGCCGAGTGTCGGCCCGATGGAGGGCGCAAAGGTCGCGGTCATGGCAAACAGCGCCATGCCTTTGGCACGGTGATGTTCCGGCAGTTTGATCAGGGTCATGGTGAAGGCGAGCGGGATCAGCGCGCCGCCGGTAAACCCCTGCATGGCGCGGAACACGATCATGCTTTCGAGGTTCCACGCCATCGAGCAAAGCAGAGACGAGAACAGAAAGCCGATTGAAACCCAGATGGCCAGACGCCGCGCCGAGAGCAATTGCACCAGCCAGGCTGTGAGCGGGATCATGATGATCTCGGCCACCAGATACGAGGTGGAAATCCACGATCCTTCTTCCAGCGTGGCTGCCAGTGCGCCCTGAATGTCTTTGAGCGAGGAATTGGTAATCTGAATGTCCAGCACCGCCATAAACGCGCCGAGCATCACACTCATTACCGCAATCCAGTCACGCCTGCTCGGCTCGCCGGTAGGGCGAACCAGCTGATCACCCGCCATGTTGCACGTCTGCCTTGATGTCTACTTTGACTTCAACGGACATGCCGGGGCGGATTTTGCCTTGCAGCGGATTGTGTGCAGCGAATGTCAGCTTAACCGGAATGCGCTGCACAACCTTGGTGAAGTTACCGGTGGCGTTGTCTGGCGGTAGCAGGCTGAACTGAGCGCCGGAAGCGGCAAACAGGCTTTGTACCGTGGCTTCGATCGGCGTATCGGGGAAGCTGTCGAACACCAGTTCGGCCTGCTGGCCAACCTGCATGTGACCAATCTGGGTTTCCTTGAAGTTGGCCTGCACCCAGATGTCGAGATCCGGCACGATCGACAGCAGATAGCCGCCCACTTGAGTGTATTGGCCGTTGCGCGCTGCCCGCTGGCCGATAAAGCCGCTGATGGGGGCGTAGATCTTGGTGCGCTTGAGGTCGAGTTCGGCTTTCGCAATGTCGGCGCGGGCGCTGGAGATTTGTGCGTTGAGGCTCTTGATCTCGGCTTGTAGGGTATTCACCTGTTGGCGCTGGGCTTGCAGGTCTGCCTGGGCCTTGGTGACTTGTGAGCTGGCAATGCGCTGGTCGGCGTCGAGTGTGGTGACCCGTTCCTCAGACACATAACCAGGCTTGCGCAGGGTTTTAGCGCGGGACAAGTCAACCTTGGCGCGGCTCAGCGAGGCTTGCGTCGAGGCCACCTCGGCAGCGCTGGCAGCGATCATGCTCGACTGCTGGCTGAGCGTGCTCTGGGTTTGCGCCAGTTGTGCTTCGCGGGTTGCAAGGGCGGCGCGGGCGCGGGTGAGGGCAAGTTCGAAATCGCTGGAATCAAGCTCGGCCAGCAGTTGGCCTTTTTCGACGTGCTGATTGTCTTTTACCAGTACTTGATCAATGCGTGCGTTGAGCTGGCTGGAGACGCGGGTGATTTCACCTTGTACATATGCGTTGTCAGTTGACTCGACGTATCGACCAATCAGCAACCAGTGAGCCAGAAGCGCCGCAGCTATCAGGGCAACCAACAATACAAACAGGGATAAGCGACGTTTTAGCTGGGCAGGCATGAACAAACTCAAGTTATAGGTATTAGTTCTTAGAATCTAACAGTGTTCCTTAAGAAGCTGTAGCGGGTAGAATTCAGAAACTTTGTTGCTTATGGGGAACAATAATGGGGCTCGATGATGCTCTGATCTTCACGCGCGTTGTGGAGTGCCACAGTTTTACCCTGGCCGCGAAAGGGTTGGGCATGCAGAAGTCGACTGTCAGTCGGCGTCTGGCGTTGCTAGAGGACCGGTTGGGCGTGCGTCTGCTCAACCGGACCACGCGTAAATTGCGTCTCACCGAGGTGGGCCAGGCTTATTACGACCGTTGCCGGCAGATCATGTTTGATTTCGCCGAGGCTGAGCAGGCAGTCATGCAGTTGCAGCGCGAGCCTTCCGGTTTGCTGCGCATTTCATCGCCGATAGAGTTCGGACAACTGTTTCTGGCGCATGCGATTGGTGCATTCATGCGCCAGTATCCGCAGATCACCGCCGAAGTGGAGTTGACTGCGCGTTATGTCGATCCGGTCGAGGAGGGCGTCGATATCGCCTTGCTGGTCGGTCAGCCGCAAGACTCGACCCTGATTGCCCGCAAGCTGCTGGAAACGCCGAGAAGTCTGTGCGCCAGTCCCGAATACCTGGCCATTCATGGTGTGCCGCAAACGGTGAGTGATCTCGCATCACACCGGGCCATCGTGCTCGGTCATGACTCACCGCGCTACTGGCCGCTGCTGGGGCAAAGCATTGCCTGCCACAGTGTGATGACCTGCAACAACATCACCTTCGCCCGCGAGGCCGTGCTTGCCGGTGCCGGGATTGCCGGTTTACCGGACATGATCTGCGCGCAGGCAGTCGCCGAAGGGCGACTGGTCGAGGTATTGCCGGAAGCGGAATTGCCCGTGGGTGAGTTGTATGCGGTGTATCCGTCGCGGCGGTTTCAGGCGATGAAGGTCAAAGCCTTTCTCGACTTTCTGATCAATGCGCTGCAAGCGCTTGATGGCTTTGAACTGGAGCCCAAGCCCCCCGGCCTGTTAATATCCAAGCCTTGATTCAGGTTGTTGAGTCCCTGTGCGCGGCTGGCTTGCCGCGCAACGGTTAAGCGCTGCGCTGCTGGCTGTTTCTGGCTGAGCAGGGCGCGCCTCTGTGATTCAACCCATTGCACCTTCTTGCGTTTATCCCCCGAGAGCCGCTATGACCACCGTTCGTACCCGTATTGCGCCATCCCCCACCGGCGATCCGCACGTAGGCACTGCCTATATCGCGCTGTTCAACTTGTGTTTCGCCCGCCAGCATGGCGGCGAATTCATCCTGCGTATCGAAGACACCGATCAGGTGCGTTCAACTCGCGAATCCGAACAGCAGATCTTCGATGCGTTGCGTTGGCTGGGTATTGAATGGAGCGAAGGCCCGGATGTCGGTGGCCCGCATGGCCCGTATCGGCAGAGCGAACGTGGGCATATCTACAAGCAATACACCCAGCAGCTGATCGACCAGGGCCACGCGTTCAATTGTTTTTGCAGTGCCGAGCGTTTGGACAAGGTCCGTGCTGAACAGGTGGAGGCCAAGCAGACGCCACGTTATGACGGCCACTGCATGCACATTTCCAATGCCGAAGCGCAGGCGCGCATCGAAGCCGGTGAGCCGCATGTTGTGCGCATGAAAGTGCCGACTGAAGGCGTGTGCGTGGTGCCGGACATGCTCCGTGGCGAAGTCGAGATTCCGTGGGACCGCATGGACATGCAGGTGCTGATGAAGACAGACGGTCTGCCAACCTACTTCCTCGCCAACGTGGTTGACGACCACCTGATGGGCATCACGCACGTGTTGCGGGGTGAGGAATGGCTGCCATCGGCGCCCAAGCTGATTCTGCTCTACGAATACTTTGGCTGGGAAAAGCCGCAACTGTGCTACATGCCGCTGCTGCGTAACCCGGACAAGAGCAAGCTCTCGAAGCGCAAGAACCCGACCTCGATCACCTTCTACGAGCGCATGGGCTACCTGCCAGAGGCGATGCTCAATTACCTCGGCCGCATGGGCTGGTCGATGCCGGATGAGCGCGAGAAATTCTCGCTGGACGAGATGATCGCCAATTTCGACATTCAGCGGGTTTCGCTCGGTGGGCCAATCTTCGATCTGGAGAAGCTGTCCTGGCTCAATGGCCAGTGGATGCGTGAGCTGAGCGTCGAGGATTTTGCGGCAGGCGCGCAGAAGTGGGCATTCAACTCCGATTACATGATGCAGATTGCCCCGCACGTTCAGGGCCGCGTCGAGACGTTCAGTCAGATTGCGCCGCTGGCAGCTTTCTTCTTCTCGGGCGGGCTTAATCTGGATGCCAAGCTGTTCGAGCACAAGAAGCTCTCGGCCGATCAGGTGCGTCAGCTTATGCAGTTGATTCTGTGGAAGCTGGAAGCGCTGCGTCAGTGGCAAAAGGACAACATCACGGGCTGCATTCAGGCCGTGGTCGAGTCGCTTGAGTTGAAACTGCGCGATGCCATGCCGCTGATGTTTGCCGCCGTTACCGGCCAGAGCAGCTCGGTTTCTGTACTCGACGCCATGGAAATTCTCGGCCCGGATTTGACTCGCTTCCGCCTGCGTCAGGCAATTGAGTTGCTGGGCGGCGTGTCGAAAAAAGAAAACAAAGAGTGGGAAAAGCTTCTGAGCAACATTGCCTGACAAGGCATGCGGCGCGGAAGGTTTATCGCTGAAACTGCTAAAAGCGGGTAAGTGGTTGTTCTGTCAGCATAAAGAATCTTCAAAAGGTCTAAAATTTTGTTGACAGTAGGCGGGGGCGCACTTAATATGCGCCCCGTCCTTGAGATGGGGCTATAGCTCAGCTGGGAGAGCGCTTGCATGGCATGCAAGAGGTCGACGGTTCGATCCCGTCTAGCTCCACCAATCTCTTTAAAGCCGTAAGGCTTGCCACGATCGGTTCATTGAACGGGTCGAGTTTGAAGGTTTTGTCCCCTTCGTCTAGTGGCCTAGGACACCGCCCTTTCACGGCGGTAACAGGGGTTCGAGTCCCCTAGGGGACGCCATTTTAAAACGCAGTGCCGCAAGGTGTTGTGAGCCGAGAGGCGATAAATCTGGGGGTATAGCTCAGCTGGGAGAGCGCTTGCATGGCATGCAAGAGGTCAACGGTTCGATCCCGTTTATCTCCACCAATTTTTTAGCGGTTCAATTCATTTGATTTGCTAACTGCCACGAGTCAGCGATTAGCTGGCTTGGTTTCGAAGGTTTTGTCCCCTTCGTCTAGTGGCCTAGGACACCGCCCTTTCACGGCGGTAACAGGGGTTCGAGTCCCCTAGGGGACGCCAATTTTTACCCGCTGTGCGGGTTTTTTAAAGGGTCATTCTTAACGGAATGGCCCTTTTGTTTGTCTGCTGTTTTTATCCCCGTACATATCGCAGTTGTGCTGGTACAAGGGCTCTGGCAGTGTTGCGCGTAGGTGCAGGCACATGCCTGTGAAGCTATCGTGTCCATGCAGCGCTCATGCGTAGAGGCCTCTTTGTGGGCCGCAGCGCTGAGCGTGAAGGGCGAGAAGGGAGGCAGGGATGAATTGGGATCTTGATAATCCGTTCGTGATCGATATTGCGGTAACCGCCGATGATATCGACGGTCTGGGGCACGCCAATAACGCGGTGTATATCACGTGGATGGAGCGCTGCGCGTGGCGCCATACGCAGTATCTGGGGCTGGATCTGGTTGAGTACCAGCGCTTGAACCGGGCAATGGCGGTGGTGCGGCACGAGATCGATTACCTGGCCAGTGCCTATGAGAATCAGCAGCTGCAGGTCGCGACGTGGATTGTGGAGTCTGACCAGCGTTTGAAGATGGACCGTCAGTTCCAGATCGTGCGCCCCGAAGACGGCATGACCCTGCTGCGCGGCAAGACCACTTTTGTCTGCATCGAGTTGTCGAGCGGTAAGCCCAAGCGCATGCCGCGCGAGTTTATCGAGGGCTACGGCAAGGCACTGCGCCAGCCTTATCCTCTGGAGTTGTAAGCGCGCGTTTACTGCGTTTCTGGCGCGATGAAGATCGAGTCGTTGGTGACCTTGATCTGGAAGTAGCGCGTTTCTCCCGGCGCAATGATCAGCGACTGGCTGTTGCGCAGATTGAGATTGCCGCAGTAGCCGGCAGGTGAGGTCATCATCAGGATGTTTTGCTCGCCGGCTTCAATGTTCAGGGTCACCGATTCGCCGATGCCCAGTTCGGCGCCGTGCAAACCGCCGACCAGAATGGCTACGTCGCAGGCTGTGGGCGCATTTCGGTCGCGACTGAACACGACGTGCGCAGCTTTGTTGGGCATGGGTTTCAGGCCAGGTTGCTCGAATATTTGGGCGCCGTCAGCCGTGCTGACCATCAGGGTGAGCAGGCATACAGGCAGCAGCGATAAACGCATAAATATCCTCCGGGATCAGCGTCGGGTTAGTGTGCAGCATTCGCTTCGATAAGTCCGTGGAATTGCTCCGCAGAGTTGTCATTTAACGCAATACGCCCCTGCTGCGCAGCGCAAGGCGCGACAGGTTCTTGAGAGTACAGCTATGCAAATCGCTTTGGCGCCCATGGAGGGGTTGGTTGACGATATTCTGCGCGATGTGCTGACGCGCGTCGGGGGTATCGACTGGTGTGTGACTGAATTCATCCGTGTCACGGAGCGCCTGTTGCCGGAGGCGACCTTCTACAAGCTCGCCTCAGAATTGCACAACGGCTCGCGCACGGCAGCGGGCACCCAGCTGCGGGTGCAATTGTTGGGCTCCGATCCCAAATGCCTGGCTGATAACGCCGCGCTGGCTTGCGAGTTGGGCGCTCCGGTGATCGACCTGAACTTCGGCTGCCCAGCCAAGACAGTCAATAAATCCCGTGGCGGTGCGGTGCTGCTGAAAGAGCCGGAGTTGCTTCACGAGATCTTGTGCGAGGTGCGTAAAACCGTGCCCGCGAACATTCCGGTCACCGCCAAGATGCGCCTTGGTTTCGAGCACAAGGATGGCGCTATGGACTGCGCGCGTGCACTCGCCGAGGGTGGCGCCGAACAGCTCGTTGTTCACGCCCGTACCAAGGTCGAAGGATACAAACCTCCGGCGCATTGGGAATGGGTGGCGCGCGTGCAGGATGTCGTGAGCGTGCCGGTGTTTGCCAATGGCGAAGTCTGGAGTCTTGAAGACTGGCAGCGCTGCCGTGAGATCAGTGGTGTCGATAACATCATGCTGGGTCGCGGGCTCGTTGCGCGCCCGGATTTGGCCCGGCAGATTTCTCAGGTGCGCGCGGGCCTGCCGGTCACCGAAATGAGCTGGGCCGAGTTCATGCCGTTACTCACCGATTTCTGGGTGCAGGCGCGCTACAAAATGACCCAGCGCTCGGCGCCGGGGCGGCTCAAGCAATGGCTGGCGTTGCTCACTAAAACCTATCCCGAAGCTGTCGAGCTGTTCAACGTGTTGCGCCGCGAGACGGACTGCGAGCGCATTGATCAGTTGTTCGCGGTACAGCTCGACCGCGAACGCTTCCTGCACGCGCAGCATGCACTGCAAGCCCAGGCGCAATGCGCATAGAGCCTTGAGTCGTCAGGTTTTCGGCGATTTCTAGCGCCCGCCGGCTACGTCGAGTAACGCCCCGCTGGTGTAAGACGCCGCATCGCTGGCCAGCCACAAAATTGCCTCGGCGATTTCTTCGGGTTGGCCGCCGCGCTGCATCGGGATGCTCTTGCTGACACGCTCAACGCGTCCCGGCTCGCCGCCGCTGGCATGAATCTCGGTGTCGATCACGCCGGGGCGAACAGCGTTGACCCGAATGCCGTCAGCGGCCAGTTCTTTGGCCAGGCCCACGGTCATGCTGTCAATCGCGCCCTTGGCGGCGGCGTAGTCGATGTATTCCTCTGGTGCGCCAAGTTTGGCGGCAATAGACGACAGGTTGATGATCGCGCCGCCATTACCGCCACGGCGTGTCGACATGCGTTGGATGGCTTGGCGTGCGCAGTAAAAACTGCCGTAAACATTGGCGGCAAACACCCGCTGCAGACGCGCTCCGTCGATCGCTTCGAGGCGGCTTTGCGATTCCAGCATGCCCGCGTTGTTGACCAGTACATCGAGCCGCGAGAACTGCTGGTCGAACTGTTTGAACAGCTCCGCAACTTGGTTCTCGTCACTGATATCAGCCTGGATGGCAAATGCTTCGCCGCCGTCTGCGCGGATCTCAGCAACCAGTTGTGTTGCTGCGTCCTGCTGTTGCCGGTAGTTGATGCACACGGCGTAACCCCGCGCGGCGGCGAGCCTTGCAGTGGCGGCGCCAATGCCGCGACTGGCCCCGGTAATCAACATGACTTTGCTGTGCATGAAGCCTCCTTGTGCGGTTGAGTGAGCAAACAGTCTAGGTAAAAAATTTTACAGCCAGCTCTTGAAAATGATTTTGCCGTCCACATTTTTATTCCTGAGAGATGCCGAAGTCGGGTCTCGTCAGCTTGTACTAAAGCCACTTTTTTGTGGGTGCAAGCAGTTAATTGATCACCCTCGCTGAATATCAGGAGAAACACATGAGCACTGCATTTTCCATGACCCCGCTGCTGCGTCAGTCCGTTGGCTTTGACCGCTTCAATGATTTGTTTGAGTCGGCCATGCGCAATGAAGGCGGGAGCAGCTACCCACCGTACAACGTTGAAAAGCACGGTGAAGATCAATACCGAATTGTGGTTGCCGCAGCCGGTTTTCAAGATGAAGACCTCGAGTTGCAGGTAGAGCGCAGTGTGCTGACAGTAACCGGTGGCAAGCGTGAAGCGCCAACCGAGAGTGTCAGCTACCTGTATCAGGGCATTGCCCAACGGGCTTTCAAGTTGCCGTTCCGTCTCGCGGACCACATTGAAGTACGCTCGGCGAGCCTGATCAACGGCTTGCTTAATATTGACCTGGTCCGTGTTGTGCCAGAAGAAGCCAAGCCCAAGCGCATCGCCATCAACAGTGCGACTCAAGCGCTGAACAGCTAAGCGTCTGAGGCACTCAGGCAAAGCAGCGCCCCCGCATTGTCGGGGGCGTTTTCGTGAGAGGGATTTGCTTAGTGAATCAGCGTGTTTTGCGCGTCGCGTAACAGCTGACGGAATGCGTCGAGTGGCAGTGGCTTGCTGAACAGGTAACCTTGATACAGGTTGCAGTTCTGCTTGAGCAGGAAGTCCAGTTGCTCCTGTTCTTCAACACCTTCGGCAATCAGGGTCAGCTCCAAGCTGTGAGCCATGGCAATAATGGCGCGAATAATCTCTGCATCGTTCGGGTCGCTGGTCGAGTCCTGAATGAACGACTTGTCGATTTTGATCACATCAACCGGCAGCTTTTTGAGGTAGGTCAGCGAGCTGTAGCCGGTGCCAAAGTCGTCCATTGCGAAGCTGATGCCCAGCTTCTTGAGCTTATTCATCTTGGCGATCGCGTCTTCGATGTTCTGAATCACAATCCCTTCGGTAATCTCCAGCTTGAGCATCGGCAAGCTGCTTTGGCGCAGGCAGTTCTCGACACGCTGGACGAAGTCTTTCTGGCGGAACTGGCGGGGGCTGATGTTTACGCAGAGGCTGAAGTTCTCGGGCGCGATCAGGCCTTCCTCGATCAACGCCACGCAGCTGGCGCAGGCCTCGTTGAGAACCCAGCTGCCCACTTCGAGAATCAACCCGCTTTCTTCGAGAATGTGAATGAACCGGGCAGGAGACTGAGCGCCCAGTACCGGATGATTCCAGCGTAGCAATGCTTCCGCGCCAATGATCTGGTTGGTCAGTGCGTCCACCTGTGGCTGGAAGTACAGCTCGAACTCGGAGCGCTGCAAGGCCAGACGCAAATCACTTTCAAGGCGCAGACGTTCGCTGGCAACTTCTTGCATGGAGGCGTCGAACATCTGCACGGTGTCACGCCCCAGGTCTTTGGCGCGATAGAGGGCAATGTCGGCACGCTTGAGCAAATCGGCCGGGGTCTGGCCGTGATCCGGAATCAGCGCCATGCCGATGCTGGGTGTGACCTGGAGCCGGTGTCCGTCAATCAGCATCGGCTCGGCCAGCAGAGAGCGGAAACCATCGGCCAGGCGATAAACCAGCTCGGTTACGCGGCTCATATCGCCTTCCAGGCCAGACAACAAAATCACGAACTCATCACCACCGAGTCGCGCCACGGTGTCTTCCATGCGCACGCTGGCTTCAAGGCGCGCAGTGGCCATTTTCAGCACGCTGTCGCCAACCGGATGGCCGAGAGAGTCGTTAATGTGTTTGAAGTGATCAAGGTCGAGAAACAGCAGGGCGCCGCGCAAGTCATGGCGTTTGAGCAGGGCAATTTGCTGGCTCAGGCGATCCATCAGCAATGCGCGGTTGGGTAAGTTGGTCAGCGAGTCGTGGTAAGCCAGATGCTGGACCTGAGCCTGCGCTTCCTTGAGCTCGGAAAGGTCGCGTACCGTCATCAGCAGGCAAGGCACATTGTTCAGCTCGATGGTCTGAACCGAGATGTCGACCGGGATGATGTTGCCGTCACGATGGCGGCAGCGCATTTCCATGTGCACGGTGCTGCGCGCGTTCTGGATTCTGTCGAGCACGCGTTGACGCTCTGCCTGACTTTCCCAGATATTAATATCGTTGGCGGTGAGGCCAATAATATCTTCACTGCGATGCCCGGTCAGGCGGTGGAAGCCTTCATTCACTTCGATGTAGCGACCGGTCGCACGCTCGGTAATGGTGATGGCGTCCGGGCTTGAATGGAACGCTTTGGCAAACTTGTCCTGGCTGGCTTCAAGCGCGGCTTCTGCGGCCTGTTGATCGGTAATGTCGCGGAAAGTGGTGGTGATACATTCATGTTGGTCGACCGTGATCAGTCGGCTCGACAGAATGCAGGTCAACTCTTTGCCTGAGCGGGTAATGAACTGAACGACTTCGTTGTTCAGTTCATGGTCGCGCATGAATCGCTCATGCAGTTCAATGCGTTGATCGGGGCTGCGCCAGATCTTCAGGTCGGTACTTTTGCTGCCAATCAGCTCAGCCTGACTCCAGCCAAATGTCCTGCAAAAGCTGGGGTTGACCTCGATCATCGTGCCATCTTCCGCCCGCGATACGCAGATCGGCTCCGGGCTTGCCTGAAACAGTGCGGAGTATTTCTCCTCTGATGCGGCGAGTGTCTGCTCACGCAACGTGCGCTCGGTAACATCCATCACCACGCCGGTCAGGCGCAGCGGATTGCCAGCTGCGTCGCGGCTGAGTTGGGCGATGCATTCCAGATAACGCGTGGAACTGTCGGGCAGTTGCGAGCGGTATGTCAGTTGATAGGTCGGCTGATCGCTCGCCAGCAACGCGCGATAGTCCTGGTACATGCGTTGTTGGTCTTGGGCATGGACGTGAGAAAAGAATGTGCTGAACGGACCCTGGTATTCCTCTGCCGGGAGGCCGTGCAGCATCGCGGCGCGTTGCGAGCCAAACAGGGTTTTATTCGGAATATGCCAGTCCCAGGTCCCAAGGTTGGCCGAGTCCAGCGCCAGATCAAGGCGCGCCTGGCTGTCTTTGAGGGCGCGTTCCTGGCTTTTTTGCCGGCTGATATCGCGAATGGTCAATATCAGGCAGTCGTGATTGTTCAGCTCGATTTCATCGCCGAACAGCAGCTTGGTGCTCGGCTTGCCTTGTTTGTCGCATAGCTCGACTTCGAACTCTTGCAGGCTGTTCGCCTCAAGTGCTTCGATCATTCTCATGCGGTCTTGTGGGTGCTGCCAGACGCCGAGTTGGCTGGCTGTTTTGCCGATGGCATTGGCGTTGCTCCAGCCGAACTGGCGCTCGAAACTCGGGTTCACCTGAATCAGTTTGCCGCTGTATTTCTCGCTGATTACCACCGCGTCCGGGCTGTACTGAAACGCCTTGGCGAACTTTTCTTCACTGAAGCGCAGTGCTTGTTCGGTGCGCTTTTTTTCGCAGGTGTCAGTGAAGGTGCACAGCACGTAGTCGATCTGATCAATCTCGATCAGTTGAACACTGAGAATGCCATCAGTCAGGCTGCCATCACGGCGACGCAGGGTGACATTCTTGCTCAGCGGCTCGAGGGTTGATTCGAGTGCGTCACGCAACGTGTCGCGGTCATTGGGTTCGGTCCAGATCTTCGCGTCAATGGTGGACTGGCCGCATATCTCCTGGCTCGTCCAGCCAAAGCTGTTTTCAAAGTGCTGGTTGACCGCGGTGATGACCGAATCCGCTTTGCGCACCAGTGCGACTGAGTCCGGGCTCAGCTGAAACAGGCTGTCAAAACTTCTTGAGGATTCAGCCAGTGCATGTGCCTGTTCCTGCTGATGAGTGATGTCACGCACCACGCCGAAAAGGGCGATTTGATCTTCGTCGCGTTTCAGGCTGGCGTTGATCTCCAGCCAATGCAGGCTGCCATCGGGCCACATGATCCGGTGGCGCACGGTCTGCTCGCTGAGATTACCCCGGCAGATATCAGTGAACAGAGCTCTGATGTGCTTGTGATCCGCCTGCGGCACCAGGCTGAAGTAGTCGATTCGTTTGCGTCGCTGCTTGTCGGTGTCAATCCCGAAGATCGCCTGTGAGGCGCGCGAACCGGTGATCCGGCCGCTGTTTACGTGCCAGTGCCACGCACCCATGTGTGCGCTATTCAGCGCCTTGAGCAGGTGCGGAAATTGTTCCCAGGTACTCTCGAACTCGCCGTCATTCAGTGGCTCAAAGAAGGGGTCCGGGTATTCGATATCGGGGCGGTTGCTCATAGACCGCCTTTTACAGGGGAGTTGTGCTGCCCGGTTTGCCGAAGGAAGAGAGGGTGTTTGGGCATATGCACCAATTTATTGTTCACAAATTTTTAGCAACGTTAGCTGTTCGCTGAATGATTATGCAACACCGTCCCGCTGGGCATCGAGAAGATTCATGAATGCCTGTGCCGCGTTGGAACGGGTGCGCTCGGTGTGCAGGATGTAGCCTAGTTTTCGGGATAACTGGATACCCGGCAGCGGTAAGCGTGTCACCTGATCATCCAGCATCGTGCGTGGCAGTACGCTCCAGGCCAACCCAATAGAAACCATCATTTTGATTGTCTCCAGATAATTGGTGCTCATGGCGATGTTTGGGGTCAGGCCCTCAGCTTCAAACAAGCGCCGGACAATGTGATGAGTGAAGGTGTTTTCGCCCGGAAATACCGCCGGAATATCCGCTATATCGGCAAGAGTGATCGCGGGTTTAGCGGCAAGTGGATGTTCGGGTGCTGCGACGAAATCGAGAGGGTCGTCCCAGACCGGAACAGCCTGCACGGGCGCCTGCGTTTCCGGGGCCAGGGTGATGACCGCCACTTCTGCGCGGCCGTGCAGAATTTCCTCGTATGCGACCTCGGAGTCGAGAAACTGAATATCCAGCGCGACTTTCGGGTGGCTGCGGGTAAAAGCCCTTAATAGCGGCGGCAGGCGGTGCAAGCCGATGTGGTGACTGGTGGCGAGGGTCAGGCGACCGCTGATCTCGCCGCTCAGGTTGGTCAGGGCGCGGCGCGTGTCTTCCAGTACGTTGAGAATCTGATAGGCACGCGGCAGCAGGGCCCGGCCGGCCTCGGTCAGGCTCACTTCACGGCCCAGGCGATCAAACAAGCGCACCTTGAGTTGCTGCTCCAGGCTGGCAATGCGCTTGCTCACGGCGGGCTGGGTTAAATGCAGGCGCTCGGCGGCCTCGGAGAAGCTGCCTGATTCGGCGATGGCGATAAAGGCATTAAGCGCGGCCAGGTCCATTCAAGTATTCCTGCTAGTAATCCAATCGATGAAAAATATGAATTTGAGTAATTTAAACCAACCCCATAAAATTGGCCACATAAGCTAAAGGGATACTCCTGAAGCACAGAAATATGCTGATGAGGAACACGCTGATGGCCGGCAAAACGCTTTACGACAAACTCTGGGAAATGCACGAGGTAAAACGCCGTGACGATGGTTCGTCGCTGATCTACATCGACCGCCATATCCTTCACGAAGTGACCTCTCCGCAGGCCTTCGAGGGTTTGCGTCTGGCTGGCCGCAAGCCGTGGCGCATCGACGCCAACATCGCGACGCCGGATCACAACGTGCCAACCACCAAGGCCGAGCGTCAGGGCGGTCTTGAGGCGATTGCCGACGAAGTGTCGCGCATTCAGGTGCAAACACTGGATGAGAACTGTGACGATTTCGGGATTCTTGAATTCAAGATGAACGACATTCGCCAGGGCATCGTTCACGTTGTAGGCCCGGAGCAGGGCGCTACCTTGCCAGGCATGACTGTGGTTTGTGGTGACTCGCACACCTCGACTCACGGTGCCTTCGGCGCATTGGCGCACGGTATCGGTACCTCGGAAGTCGAGCACGTGCTGGCCACACAGTGTTTGGTCGCGAAAAAAATGAAGAACATGCAGGTGCGCGTTGAAGGCAAATTGCCGTTCGGCGTTACCGCTAAAGACATCGTGTTGGCCGTGATCGGCAAAATCGGCACCGCGGGTGGCAATGGTCACGCGTTGGAGTTTGCCGGCAGCGCCATCCGCGACTTGTCGCTGGAAGGCCGCATGACCATCTGCAACATGTCGATCGAGGCGGGTGCCCGCGTCGGTATGGTGGCGGTCGACGACAAGACCATCGAGTACGTTCAGGGTCGTCCATTCGCGCCACAGGGCGCGCAGTGGGAGCAGGCCGTGGCGCAGTGGCGCGATCTGGTCTCCGACGCCGACGCTCACTTCGACACCGTGGTTGAGTTGCGTGCCGAAGACATCAAGCCGCAAGTCAGCTGGGGCACTTCGCCGGAAATGGTCCTGGCTGTTGATCAGAATGTGCCGGACCCGGCAGCTGAAGCTGATCTGGTCAAGCGTGACTCGATCACCCGTGCGCTGAAGTACATGGGTTTGACCGCCAATCAGGCGATTACCGATATCCAGCTTGATCGCGTGTTCATCGGTTCGTGCACTAACTCGCGCATTGAAGATTTGCGCGCCGCAGCCGAAGTGGCCAAGGGCCGTAAGGTTGCCGCCACCATCAAGCAGGCGATGGTGGTGCCAGGTTCGGGCTTGGTTAAACAACAGGCCGAGCAGGAAGGTCTGGACAAGATTTTCATCGAGGCAGGCTTTGAATGGCGTGAGCCGGGCTGCTCGATGTGTCTGGCGATGAACCCGGACAAACTCGGCAGCGGCGAGCATTGCGCATCGACCTCCAACCGTAACTTTGAAGGCCGTCAGGGCGCCGGTGGACGCACCCATCTGGTGAGCCCGGCGATGGCTGCAGCGGCGGCCGTGACCGGTCGTTTTGTTGATGTTCGTGAATTGATTCAGGCCTGAGGAGACCGACATGAGAGCTTTTACCCAACACACCGGTCTTGTCGCGCCGTTGGATCGTGCCAACGTGGATACCGATCAGATCATTCCCAAGCAGTTCTTGAAGTCGATCAAGCGGACTGGCTTCGGCCCGAACCTGTTCGATGAGTGGCGCTATCTGGATTTCGGGCAGCCGAACCAGGACAGCTCGCAGCGTCCGGTGAATCAGGATTTCGTACTCAACTTCCCGCGCTATCAAGGTGCCAGCGTATTGCTTGCACGCGAGAACTTCGGTTGTGGTTCCAGCCGCGAGCACGCGCCTTGGGCTTTGGAAGAGTACGGTTTCCGGACCATTCTGGCGTCCAGCTTTGCCGATATTTTCTACAACAACAGCTTCAAGAACGGTTTGCTGCCGATCATTCTTGAAGAGTCCGAAATGGATGAGTTGTTCGAGCAAGCTGAAGCCACTGAAGGCTACGAGTTGACCGTTGACCTCGCAGCGCAGACAGTCACGCGTCCCGATGGCAAGCAATACAGCTTTGAAGTCGATGCATTTCGCAAGCACTGCCTGCTTAACGGCCTGGATGACATTGGCCTGACCTTGCAGGATGCTGAGGCTATTCGCGGCTTCGAGGCCGGTTATAAGCAGAAGCAGCCGTGGTTGTTTCGCGACGCCTAAGCCTTACAACAACCCTTGAGCGCTATTGCTAGCGCAGCGCCGAGCCTGTGTAATACCCGGCTCGGCATGGCTTTAGTGACAGCTTAAGGCGCTACACCCGATTATTGATGGCGCGCCAATGGCAGCCGCAGAAGAACATGAGGAAAGCATGAGCAAGCAGATTCTGATTCTCCCCGGTGACGGTATTGGCCCGGAAATCATGGCCGAGGCGGTCAAGGTGCTGGAATTGGCCAATGACAAGTTCAAGCTCGATTTCGAGCTGAGCCATGACGTTATCGGTGGCGCGGCTATCGACAAGCACGGCGTGCCGCTGGCAGAAGAGACGCTGGCGCGTGCGCAAGCAGCCGATGCCATTCTGCTCGGTGCTGTCGGTGGTCCGAAGTGGGACAAGATCGAGCGCGACATTCGCCCTGAGCGCGGCCTGCTGAAAATTCGTGCGCAGCTGGGTTTGTTCGCCAACCTGCGTCCGGCCATCCTTTATCCGCAACTGGCTGATGCTTCCTCGTTGAAGCCGGAAGTGGTGGCGGGGCTGGATATCCTGATTGTCCGTGAGCTGACCGGGGGCATCTACTTTGGTGCGCCGCGCGGCACCCGTGAGCTGGAAAACGGTGAGCGTCAGGCCTACGACACACTGCCTTACAGCGAGAGTGAAATCCGCCGTATCGCCCGCGTCGGTTTCGACATGGCCCGTGTGCGCGGCAAGCGTCTGTGTTCGGTCGACAAGGCCAACGTATTGGCGTCCAGCCAGCTGTGGCGTGAAGTGGTTGAAGAGGTTGCCAAGGACTATGCGGATGTCGAGCTGTCGCACATGTATGTCGACAACGCGGCCATGCAGCTGGTGCGTGCACCGAAGCAATTTGACGTGATGGTGACCGACAATATGTTCGGTGACATTCTGTCGGATGAGGCTTCCATGCTCACCGGTTCTATTGGCATGCTGCCATCGGCATCCCTTGATTCGAACAACAAGGGCATGTACGAGCCGTGTCACGGTTCTGCACCGGATATTGCCGGCCAGGGCATTGCCAACCCGCTGGCAACCATTCTTTCGGTTTCGATGATGCTGCGTTACAGCTTCAACCAGCTTGAAGCGGCAGCCGCTATTGAACAAGCCGTCAGCAAGGTGCTTGATCAAGGTCTTCGTACTGGCGACATCCACTCTGCGGGCACTCAAAAAGTGGGCACTGCAGCAATGGGTGATGCGGTCGTCGAGGCCCTGCGTAGTTTATAAATTTCTGGATGCCGGAAGCTCCGGCACACTGTTCACATAGGTGTAGTTGTTATGAAGCGTGTAGGACTGATCGGTTGGCGTGGCATGGTAGGTTCCGTGCTGATGCAGCGCATGTTGGAAGAGCAGGATTTCGACCTGATCGAACCCGTGTTCTTTACCACCTCCAATGTTGGTGGCCAGGGCCCGGCTATTGGTAAAGACATTGCGCCACTCAAAGATGCCTACAGCATTGATGAGCTGAAAAGTCTGGACGTGATTCTGACGTGTCAGGGCGGCGACTACACCAATGAAGTGTTCCCGAAGCTGCGTGAAGCGGGCTGGCAGGGTTACTGGATCGACGCGGCATCTTCGCTGCGTATGGCTGATGACGCAGTCATTGTGCTCGATCCGGTCAACCGCAAAGTGATCGATCATCAACTCGATGCTGGCACCAAGAACTACATCGGCGGCAACTGCACCGTGAGCCTGATGCTGATGGGCCTCGGTGGTCTGTTTGAAGCGGGTCTGGTTGAGTGGATGAGCGCCATGACTTATCAGGCGGCCAGCGGCGCGGGTGCGCAGAACATGCGCGAACTGATCAAGCAAATGGGTGCGGTTAACAGCTCGGTTGCCGATGAGTTGGCTGATCCGGCCAGCGCGATTCTGGACATCGATCGCAAAGTGGCTGAAGCCATGCGCGGCGAGTCGTTCCCGACTGATAACTTCGGTGTGCCTCTGGCGGGCAGCCTGATTCCTTACATCGACAAGGAGCTGCCAAACGGCCAGAGCCGTGAAGAGTGGAAAGCGCAGGCTGAGACCAACAAGATTCTGGGTCGCTTCAAGAGCCCGATTCCGGTCGACGGCATCTGCGTGCGCATCGGCGCCATGCGCTGCCACAGCCAGGCATTGACCATCAAACTGAACAAGGATGTGCCAATCTCGGACATCGAAGGTTTGATCAGCCAGCACAACCCATGGGTCAAACTGGTGCCAAACCATCGCGAGAGCAGCATTGCTGACCTCAGCCCAACGTCGGTAACCGGCACCCTGAACGTACCTGTCGGTCGTCTGCGCAAACTCAATATGGGTTCGCAGTACCTGGGCGCGTTCACTGTTGGTGACCAATTGCTGTGGGGCGCGGCAGAACCATTGCGCCGTATGCTGCGTATCCTGCTGGAGCGTTAATTCGCCCGCTACAGGCTGCCATTTGCCGAAGAGCGATTTCTACGGGTTGATTGACCCGTGGCAATCGCTCTTTTGAGTTTAAGAGGTGCACTATAGAGTGCATGTCCGGATCTGATCAGAAGTGATGTTATGAGTGCGACTGTTGATGTAGCTGTAATCGGTGCCACCGGCGCTGTCGGTGAGGCGTTGGTGCAAGTGCTCGAAGAGCGTGATTTCCCGCTCAAGACCTTGCATCTGCTGGGCGTGGATGAGGCTGTTGGCCACAGCGTAACGTTCCGCGGCAAGAACCTGCGGGTGCGCGCTGCCGATGAATTCGACTTCGCCAACGTGCAGATTGCCTTCTTTGTTGATGAAGCCGATGTCACCCGCGAGTGCCTGGAGGCAGTGCGCCGTGGTGGTTGTGCGGTGATTGACCTGAGTGCAGGGTTGCCGGCCGGGCAAGCGCCGATTGTGGTAGCTGACGTTAACCCGCAGGTGGTGGCTTCACTCAAAGCACCTTATTGGATGAGCAGCCCGGCAGCGGTGAGTGTGGCGCTGAGTTGTGTGCTGGCGGCCATTGCCGGGCAGGTTGAAGTGACGCGCGCCAGTGTAACGGCGTGCTTGGCCGTCTCGAGTCGCGATCGCCAAGGCGTGACTGAACTGGCGCGCCAGACCGCAGAGTTGCTCAACGCGCGGGCAATGGAGCCGCGTCTGTTTGACCGGCAAATCGCGTTTAACCTGCTCGCTCAAGTTGAAGAGCCGGATAACAGTGGGCATGGCGCGCTGGAGCGGCGCATAAGTAATGAATTGAAAACACTGCTGACACGCCCGCAGCTCAAGGTCGCGGTGACCTGTATTCAGGCGCCGGTATTCTTTGGTGACAGTCTTAACGTATCGCTGCAAACCGAAGCTGCTGTAGATATACCGGCAGTTTGCGCGGCGCTGGATGCGTCGCCGGCAATCGAATACGTAGAGCCAGGCGATTATCCGACCGCGGTTGGCGATGCGGTGGGCCAAGATGTGATCTATGTCGGGCGAGTGCGCGGCGGGATTGAAGATGAAAGGGAAGTCAATTTGTGGATTACGTCTGATAATGTACGAAAAGGTACTGCTGTCAACGCAGTGCAGTTAGCTGAGTTATTGATAAAAGACCATCTGTCAAAGATACTTACCTAGAAGTTTGAAGAATCTTTCGAGCTTGGCAACACTGGTTTAATTAATTATCGAGTGCTCAGCTGACATCAGCTATGTGCCCTCGATAGTTATCAAGATCCTCTCGCTTGCCGGGAAAAAAAGATAAAACTAAGGATAACGATATGATTCGGGTTCGCAAACTGGTGCTGGCGATTGCGGCGGCCTCGGCACTCTCCTCCGGTATGGCGCAGGCGCTGGGCTTGGGCGAGGTGACGTTGCGCTCAGCGCTTAACCAGCCACTGGTCGCTGACATCGAATTGCTGGAGGCACGCGACCTGGGTAATCAAGAAGTGCTGCCCAAGCTCGCCTCTCCGGATGCGTTTACCAAGGCGGGCGTGGAGCGTGCTTACTTCCTCACCGATCTCAAGTTCACCCCGGTAATCAAGCCTAACGGCAAGAGCATCATCCGGGTGACATCGAGCCAGCCGGTGCGCGAACCGTATCTGAATTTCCTGGTTGAAGTGCTGTGGCCGAATGGCCGTGCGCTGCGTGAATACACCCTGTTGCTCGACCCGCCACTTTACTCGCCGCAAGCCGCTGCCGCCGCAGCGCCACGCGCGCCGGTAACCGGTTTGCAGCAACCTGCAGAAACCCGTACAGCCAAGGCGTACGCCTCCATGCCGGCAGCGTCTGCGCCGACTCCGGTAGCACCGACGCCTGCTCGTGAGTCCTCGGCCTACCGCGGGCCAGCAGCTGAACCGACCCAGACGCCGAAAGTCAGCGCTGAAACAGCGGGCGTTTACAAGACCACCAATGCCGATACGCTGTGGCAGATTGCTGAGCGCACGCCGGGCAATGGCAGTGCTCATCAGAAAATGCTGGCAATCCAGGACCTCAATCCGGACGCATTCATTGATGGCAACATCAACCGCCTGAAACGTGGTCAGGTCTTGCGCCTGCCGGACGATCAGCAGATCAACAGCCGTACTCAGCCGCAAGCCATCGCCGAAGTTCGTCAGCAGAACACTGCCTGGCGCGCGGGTACTACCGCCGCGGCTGATCCGCGCCAGCTGGATGCCACCAAGCGCAACGCTGCGGGCGCGGCACCTGCTGAAATCAAAGAAGATGACAACCTCAAACTGGTTTCAGCCGAAACCGGCAAGGCGACTGCCGGTGCTGACACCGGTAAGGTCGACACCAAAGTACTTAGCAACAAACTGGCAGTGACCGAAGAGAGCCTCGACTCGACTCGTCGCGAAAACGAAGAGCTGCAGAGCCGCATGGGCGATCTGCAAAGCCAACTCGATAAACTGCAACGCCTGATCCAGCTCAAAGACAGCCAGTTGGCCAAGCTTCAGGCTGAATTGGGTGAAGACGGTACTGCCGCCGCTGCCGCTGGTGTAGCTGGCGCCGCTGCAGGCGCCGCAGCCGATAACGCTGCAGTTGACGCGTCTGCATCGAATGAATCTAGCACTGATGCTTCGGGAAGTTCGGCAGCCGATGCTGCGGCAGGCGAACCTGTGGCAGCCAACGCTGCGGCAGCCGATGCGGCTCCTGCCGATGCTAGTGCAGTCGCCGGCACCGAAGCCGCCGACACATCTTCCGCCAATACTCCGGCAGCCGACGCTGCGGCAGGCGGTCCTGCGGCAGACGAGCCTGTGGCAGCCAACGCTGTGGCAGCCAATGCTGCGGCAGGCGACCCTGCATCTCCTCAAGCAGAGGCCACGCAGGCTCCGGCTGAAACCGATTACAACTACAGCGAAGAGCCTGAGTCGGACGATGCTCAGCCAGTCGTTGCGGACTCCGCTGCAGCGCCAGCACCTGCGCCTGCAACTGCTGAGCCTACGCCTGCGCCAACACCGGCAGATGCGCCAGCAGAAGAGAGTGCGCTGGACAGTTTGATGGCCAATCCAATGTTGCTGGGTGCAACTGCGGGTGGTGCGCTGCTGCTACTGCTGTTGGCACTGATGGCCGTTTCACGGCGCAATGCGGCTAAAGAAGCTGCTGCGCAGGAAGAACTAGCCGGCGATTACAATTTTGAAAATGATGTCGAGTTGCCGGCTGGCAGCCTTGATGAGCAGGACGCCGATGCGGCTGTGACCGCGCACGAGGCAGGCGAGGAACCTGTTACCGCTAAAACCGCCGATGTATTGAGCGAGGCGGACATTTATATCGCTTACGGTCGCTTCAATCAGGCTGCCGAACTGTTGGTTAACGCCATCAATGATGAGCCTCAGCGGGCCGACTTGCGCCTCAAGCTGATGGAAGTCTATGCCGAGATGGGCGACCGCGAAGGGTTTGTCCGTCAGGAAAGCGAGCTGCTTGCTTTCGGCGGTTCGGCTGCTGAAATCGATCAACTCAAGGCGCGTTATCCGGCTATGGTCGTTGCTGGCGGTGCTGCCATGTTGATGGCAGCCGACAGCGCGGCGCTGGATGATGCTGAAAACTTCAATCTGGACGACTTGAGCATTGATGATGAGCCGCAAGCTCCTCAGGCGGCTCCGGTTCAGAGCGCAGCGCCGGCTGAAGACGATGCTTTCGGCTTCGACCTGGATGATCTTGAAGACCTTGATGCCCCGACACCTGCGCCAGCGCAGCCGACAGTAGAGTCGACCGCTGAAACTCATGCAGACAGTGATCTCGCCGGGTTCGAGGATCTGCAGCTTGATGAACAGTTGTCTGAAGAGCCGGTTACGCTGACGGACGAACTCGATGATTTCAACTTCGATTTCGCTGCAGATGAGCCGCAAACACCTGCTGCCACGCCCGCTGCAGAGGATGAGTTCCTTCTTGATTTCGAGGATGAGCTGAGCGAAGACACCACCGCCATCACCCCAAAGGCAGAAGACACGGCTGAATTCGATACCCTCGATTTGCCTGCTGATTTCGACCTGTCCCTGGATGAGACGATCAGCGCGGAAGACAAGCCTGAAGCAGCGGCGGAGTCTTTTGAGGTCAAGCTTGAAGATGTCAGCGGTGAGTTGGAGCAGCTTTCCGACAGCCTGGCAGAAAACCAGCCGGAGGAGATTGACCTTCCCGATGTGCCTGAAGTAACTGCCGAGTCGTTGGCGGCAGAGGACTTCGACGGTGAAGACGACTTTGACTTCCTGTCCGGTACAGATGAAACTGCGACCAAATTAGATCTGGCGCGAGCCTATATCGATATGGGTGATGCCGAGGGTGCCAAAGACATTCTCGATGAAGTCATCGCCGAAGGTAACGATGGTCAGCAGCAAGAAGCTAAAGAGCTGATCGCTAAATTGGTTTGATACATGTCCGAAGCTTTTCCAGAAACGGCGGCCAACTCGGCCGCCGTTGATCTTTTCAGGGTCGCCCTCGGCGTTGAATACAACGGTTCACGTTATCGTGGTTTTCAGCGGCAAAAAGATGGCGTGCCTACCGTTCAAGGCAAGCTTGAACAGGCCTTGAGCAAAGTCGCCGGTGGTGCGCCAATCGCGTTGAGTTGCGCCGGTCGTACCGATGCTGCGGTTCACGCAAGTGGGCAGGTGGTGCATTTCGATACGCACGTCGAACGCTCGACACACGCCTGGATGATGGGCGGCAACATGAATCTGCCGCATGACATCAGCATTTGCTGGGCCAAGATCATGCCACGCGAGTTTGATGCGCGTTTCTGTGCCCAGGCGCGGCGCTACCGTTATGTCATCTATAACGACCAGATTCGACCAGCGCACATGGCCGAAGCTGTCACCTGGAACCATCGTCCGCTGGATATTGAGCGCATGCGCGAAGCGGCCAAAGCATTTCTGGGAAAGCACGACTTCAGTGCTTTCCGCGCGCGTCAGTGTCAAGCCAAGTCGCCGATCAAGACCGTTCATCACCTTGAGTTGCTGCAAACTGGCCGATTCATCGTGCTGGATATCCGCGCCAATGCCTTTTTGCATCATATGGTGCGCAACATCGCGGGCGTGCTGATGACTATTGGTGCGGGTGAGCGACCTGTCGAGTGGGCCGCCGAGGTGATTGAAAGCCGTGTACGCCGCACCGGTGGTGTGACCGCGCACCCTTACGGGCTGTATTTGGTGCAGGTCGATTATCCGGACACGTTCGAGTTGCCGTCCCGTTATTTGGGGCCACACTTTCTATCCGGCTTGCCCGACGTGAGGACTGACGGCTGAAAGGCCTTTTGCTACCATCGGTCGTATAGCGTTTTATCTGCTCAAGGAACTCACCGTTGTCAGTTGTTCGCAGCAAGATCTGTGGCATTACCCGCATAGAAGATGCACTGGCTGCGATTGCCGCCGGTGCGGATGCAATTGGCCTGGTGTTTTATCCGAAAAGCCCGCGTGCCGTGAATATTGCTCAGGCGCAGGCTATTCTCGCTGCGCTGCCGCCATTCGTGACCACTGTCGGTTTGTTTGTGAATATGCCGCGTGAGCAGTTGAACGCGTTGCTGGCGCAGGTGCCGTTGGACTTGCTGCAATTTCATGGTGATGAGACCGCGGCGGATTGCGCCGGCTACAACCGGCCCTTTATCAAAGCGCTGCGGATCAAGAGCGATGATGATGTGGCGGCCATGATTGGCGAGTATCCGGCGGCCAGTGGCATTCTGCTTGATACCTTTGTGGCGGGAATTCCCGGGGGAACTGGCGAGGCATTTGACTGGTCATTGGTTCCTAAGGGGCTTGATACGCCGATAATCCTTGCCGGCGGTCTCACGCCCGAGAATATTGTCAGCGCGATTGCGCAGGTTCAGCCGTATGCTGTTGATGTCAGTGGTGGGGTGGAAGCAAGCAAAGGAATCAAGGATGCTGCTAAGGTACGTGCGTTTGTTGCAGCAGTAAGAGCGTGCTGATGGTTCGATGAACTGCGCGACCTGATGTGACGGCTGACCGATCAGTGCCGTCCAAAAGTGCAGGTTGCAAGTGATGCAATTGAAGTCTGATCAAGGAGGCGGGTAATGGGCGTTGGTGGCAATTGCCGAATGCCGGTGCCGGCCCCTCAAGTGACTGCACTCGTGAATTTGCCTGATTGCGTTATTGTTAGCGCGGGCGGGCCTACAGCTTTGGAGAGTTAAGAGCATGAGCAACTGGTTGGTAGATAAGCTGATCCCTTCGATCATGCGTTCCGAGGTCAAGAAGAGCTCGGTACCGGAAGGCCTGTGGCACAAATGCCCATCGTGTGATGCGGTGCTGTACAAACCCGAGCTGGAAAAGACCCTGGATGTCTGCATCAAGTGCGGGCATCACATGCGCATCGATGCGCGTGCGCGTCTGAATATTTTCCTCGATGCCGAAGGCCGTGAAGAAATCGGTGCTGATCTTGAGCCGGTCGATCGCCTGAAGTTTCGCGACAGCAAAAAGTATAAAGACCGCCTGGTGGCAGCACAGAAGCAGACCGGCGAGAAAGACGCGCTGGTCGCGTTCAAAGGGCAGCTGCAGAGCATGCCGCTGGTTGCCGTGGCGTTCGAGTTCTCGTTCATGGGCGGTTCCATGGGTGCAATCGTCGGTGAGCGCTTCGTGCGTGCCGCCAACGTGGCCTTGGAGCAGCGTATCCCGATGGTGTGTTTCTCGGCCTCGGGCGGCGCACGTATGCAGGAAGCGCTGATCTCGCTGATGCAGATGGCCAAGACCTCGGCTGTGCTGGCGCGCCTGCGCGAGGAAGGTATTCCGTTTATCTCGGTGCTGACCGACCCGGTTTACGGCGGTGTTTCGGCCAGTCTGGCCATGTTGGGTGATGTCATCGTTGCCGAGCCTAACGCGCTGATCGGTTTCGCTGGCCCGCGGGTTATCGAACAGACCGTACGCGAGAAGCTGCCAGAAGGCTTCCAGCGCAGCGAGTTCCTGCTGGCGCACGGCGCTATCGATATGATTATTCCGCGCGCAGAATTGCGTCCGCGTCTGACGCGCCTGTTGGCGCAGTTTACCGGCAAGCCAACACCTGCTCAGAAAGTAGAGGCCCCGGTCGAGGCTGCGGTAGCGACTGCTGAATGACCCAACGTTCTCTGGCAGATTGGCTTGCCTATCTGGAGCAACTCCACCCCGTTGCAATTGACATGGGGCTGGACCGTTGTCGCGCCGTGGCTGAACGCATAGGCCTGGCCCGGCTTGCGCCACGCGTTATCACGGTTACCGGCACCAACGGCAAAGGCTCGACCTGTGCGTTTATCGCATCGCTGCTGAAAGCTCAGGGCCTCAAAGTGGGCGTTTACAGCTCGCCGCACCTGCTGCGTTACAACGAGCGGGTGTTGTTCGATGGCCAGGAAGTCTCGGACGAGCAACTGTGCGAAGCCTTTGCTGCGCTGGAGCAAGTGCGCGGCGATATCTCGCTGACTTACTTCGAAATGGGCACGCTGGCGGCGTTCTGGCTGTTCCAACGTGCAGATTTGGACGCTGTGGTGCTTGAAGTGGGCCTCGGCGGTCGCCTCGATACGGTCAATCTGGTGGACGCCGATTTGGCGGTGATCACTTCGATTGGCGTGGATCATGTTGAATACCTCGGCGATACCCGCGACAGCGTAGCGTTCGAGAAAGCCGGTATTTGCCGGCCCGGCAAGCCTGCGCTGTGCGGTGACTTGCAACCGCCGCAGACGCTGCTGGATCAAGTCACCCTGATTGACGCGCCGCTGTTTCTGCGTGGGCGCGACTTCGATCTGGCGCAGAGCGATGACTATTGGTCGTGGCGCGGTGTGGACGGGGCAGGGCAGAGCCTGACATTGACGCAATTGCCGGTGCTGGATTTGCCTCAGGAAAACGCCGCGCTTGCGTTGCAGGCTTATGCGCTGCTCGACTTGCCCTGGCAGCCGGAGGAACTGGCAGCTGCCTTGCAGGCTACCCGCGTAACCGGCCGGCTGGAACGGCGCACCATCAACTTCAGCGGCAAGACCCTCAAGCTGCTGCTCGATGTTGGTCACAATCCGCATGCGGCTGAATATCTGGCGGGGCGTCTGGCTGCTCGTCCACCGGCTGGCAAGCGCCTGGCAGTGTTTGGTTTGTTGGGCGACAAGGCCTTGGCCGGCGTGGTCGAACCCTTGCTTGAGCATGTGGCGGATTGGGCTGTAGCCCCTTTGCCGACCCTGCGTTCGCGTCCTGCGAGCGAACTTGCTGATTTTTTACAGGATAAAAACGCGGCAGTGGCGGTCTATAGCGATGTTCAGACTGCTTTAATGGCACAATGCGCGCAGGCTACGGAGCAAGACGAGATCTTGCTGTTCGGGTCGTTTTATTGTGTGGCCGAAGCCTTGGAATGGCTGGCCCGCCATGCCAAAGGGGAAGATCAGGATGGCTTTGCTGGATAAAGGATTCAAGCAGCGAATTGTCGGCGCGTTGGTGCTCGTTGCGCTGGCCGTCATTTTTTTGCCGATGCTGCTGTCGCGTCAGGATGAGTTGCGTCGGGTCTCGGTAGAAGCCCCGGCCATGCCCGCTGAGCCGCCTGCGGCTGAGGTCACGCTTGATCCGGTGCCCGTGCCCCAGCCGGTACCGGATGCCAGTATTGAAGAATCCGCGCCCGAGCCTGCCGATCCGGTTGCAGACACTGCACCTGAGCCCATTGAACCGCTTCCGGCGCCGCCTGTTGAAGAGGCTCCTGCTGTTGCGCAAACGCCGGCCAAGCCAGTTGAGCCCGAGGCTGAGGCCGCGCCTGCGCCGCAGAAGCATCTGGACGCTAACACCTTGCCGGTCAGTTGGTCGGTGCAATTGGCCAGCCTGTCCAGTCGTCCGGGGGCTGAGAAACTGCAAGGCACTCTGCGCAGTCAGGGCTATGACGCCTATATGCGTACCTTTGATGGCATGAATCGGGTGTTTGTTGGCCCGTACATTGATCGTGGCGACGCCGACAAGGCGCGCGAAAAGATCAACGGCCAATTGAAACTCAATGGATTTATCGTTCGTTTCAAGCCGGAAGCCAACTGATTGATCACGGACTGTTCAGTGCTGAACCGTCCGTGGCAGCATCCCGTCATAGGTTTTTCATCCCAACGGCCAACCTTGGCTTACCCTGCGGGCAGCGGCTCTGCTAAAATGCTGCGCCTATTCAAACGGTAGCCTTCATCGTGGCATTTACCTGGGTCGATTGGGCGATTATCGCCATTATCGCCATATCAAGTCTGATCAGTCTGAGCCGTGGCTTCGTTAAGGAAGCACTTTCATTGCTCACGTGGATCGTCGCAGGCGTCGTTGCCTGGATGTTCGGCGGTGCCTTGTCGCAGCATCTCGACGCTTACATTCAAACACCTTCGATGCGGGTTATCGCAGCCTGCGCGATCTTGTTTATTGCCACATTGCTGGTGGGCGCACTGGTCAATTATCTGGTCGGTGAGCTGATTCGCGTGACCGGGATGTCCGGCACGGATCGTTTTCTCGGCATGGTTTTCGGTGGCGCACGCGGCGCCCTGTTGGTTGTGCTGTTGGTCGGCTTGCTCAGCCTTGCGCCTGTGCAACAGGACATCTGGTGGCATGAGTCTGCCTTGATTCCACATTTTCTCTTGGTCGCTGACTGGTCAAAAAACCTGATCCTGGGTTTGTCCAGTGAGTGGCTCGCAAGCGGCGTCAGCGCACCTGCTGATCTGCCGTTCAAGGAGGTGCTCTCAATGCCTAAAACGCCTTGAGAGCCTCCAGTATTCAGTCTGTTTTATAACGTAGGGGTTGCGCCAAATGTGCGGCATTGTCGGTATTGTTGGTAAATCGAATGTCAATCAGGCGCTGTATGACGGTTTGACCGTTTTGCAGCACCGCGGCCAGGATGCTGCCGGTATTGTCACCAGTCATCAGGGGCGTCTGTTCCTACGCAAGGATAATGGTCTGGTTCGTGATGTGTTTCAGCAGCGCCACATGCAGCGCCTTGTTGGGCACATGGGCATTGGTCACGTGCGTTACCCGACTGCGGGTAGCTCAAGCTCGGCCGAAGCGCAGCCTTTCTACGTCAACTCGCCTTACGGCATCACGCTTGCACACAACGGTAACCTGACCAACGTTGAGCAACTGGCTAAAGAGATTTACCAGTCCGACCTGCGTCACGTTAATACCAATTCCGACTCGGAAGTGCTGCTTAACGTGTTTGCTCATGAACTGGCCCAGCGCGGCCGTTTGCAGCCGACCGAGGAAGATGTATTCGCCGCGGTCAGCGATGTGCACAAACGCTGCAAGGGTGGTTACGCCGTTGTTGCCATGATCACCGGTTATGGCATCGTCGGTTTCCGCGATCCGCACGGTATTCGTCCGATCGTATTCGGCCAGCGTCACACCGACGAAGGCGTTGAGTACATGATCGCCTCCGAGAGCGTTTCCCTCGACGTGCTCGGCTTTACCATGATCCGCGATTTGGCGCCGGGTGAAGCGGTTTACATCACTGAAGACGGCAAGCTGCACACGCGTCAGTGCGCCGAAAACTTTGAATATTCGCCGTGCATCTTCGAGCATGTATACCTGGCGCGTCCGGACTCGATCATGGACGGTGTTTCGGTCTACAAAGCGCGCCTGCGCATGGGCGAGAAGCTGGCTGAGAAGATTCTCCGTGAGCGTCCCGAGCACGACATCGACGTGGTGATCCCGATTCCGGATACCAGCCGCACGGCTGCGCTTGAACTGGCCAACCATCTGGGCGTGAAGTTCCGCGAAGGCTTCGTCAAGAACCGCTACATCGGCCGTACCTTCATCATGCCGGGCCAGGCGGCGCGCAAGAAGTCCGTACGCCAGAAGCTCAACGCCATCGAGCTTGAATTCCGCGGCAAGAACGTGATGCTGGTCGATGACTCAATCGTTCGTGGCACGACCTGCAAGCAGATCATTCAGATGGCCCGCGAAGCTGGTGCCAAGAATGTCTACTTCTGCTCGGCGGCTCCAGCCGTGCGTTATCCAAACGTGTATGGCATCGACATGCCGAGTGCGCACGAGCTGATCGCCCACAACCGTACGACCGAGCAGGTTGCCGAGTTGATCGGCGCTGACTGGCTGATCTATCAGGATCTCGAAGACCTGGTTGATGCGGTGGGCGGCGGCAAGATCAAGATCGGCAAGTTCGATTGTGCGGTGTTCGACGGCAAGTATGTCACCGGTGATGTTGACGAGGCATACTTGGCCAAAATCGAGCGTGCACGTAACGATTCGAGCATGAGTATGTCGATGGTCAACAGCGCCATCATTGATTTGCACAACAACTAAGTCAGTGCCTTACAGCTGCTGTGCCCTTGTATCCACTGCCGCGCTCAATTGCGCCGGCAGTGTTGAGGGAGAGTCAGGCTTGTAGCAGCAGCTTTCGGCAGGGAACAAGCGGCAGGCGCACAGCGTTGCGCCATGCTCGCACCGAGGAAAAGCAGATGACGCAAGAATGGCAAGCAGGACGACTGGACAGCGACCTAGAAGGTGCCGCATTCGATACGCTGGCGGTGCGAGCCGGTCAGCGTCGCTCGCCTGAAGGTGAGCACAGCGAAGCAATTTTCCCCACCTCAAGTTACGTATTTCGCACTGCAGCCGACGCGGCTGCGCGCTTTGCCGGTGAAGTGCCGGGCAATGTCTATTCGCGTTATACCAACCCGACTGTACGTGCCTTTGAAGAGCGCATTGCCGCTATGGAAGGGGCAGAGCAGGCCGTAGCAACATCCTCTGGCATGTCGGCAATCATGGCTATCGTCATGAGCCTGTGCAGCGGCGGCGACCATGTATTGGTGTCGCGCAGTGTGTTTGGCTCGACCATCAGCCTGTTTGAAAAATACCTCAAGCGTTTCGGCGTAGAAGTTGATTACGTGCCGCTGTCCGATCTGGATGCGTGGAGCGCTGCGTTCAAACCCAACACCAAGCTGCTGTTTGTCGAGTCGCCTTCGAATCCGCTGGCAGAGTTGGTCGATATTGCCGCGCTGGCCGAAATCGCCCACGCCCATAATGCGTTGCTGGCTGTCGACAATTGCTTCTGTACGCCAGCCTTGCAGCAACCGCTCAAGCTTGGCGCAGACATCGTCATGCACTCGGCAACCAAATATATCGACGGCCAGGGCCGGAGCATGGGCGGCGTTGTTGCCGGTCGTGCCGAGCAGATGAAAGAAGTGGTCGGCTTCCTGCGCACAGCGGGGCCAACCCTGAGCCCATTCAATGCCTGGATTTTCCTCAAGGGGCTGGAGACCTTGCGCATCCGCATGCAAGCGCATTGCGCCAGTGCGCAGTTCCTCGCCGAGTGGCTTGAGCAGCAGCCGGGTGTTGAGCGGGTCTACTACGCCGGTTTGCAGAGCCATCCGCAGCATGAGCTGGCCAAGCGTCAGCAGAGTGCATTCGGTGCAGTGGTCAGTTTTGAGGTCAAAGGCGGTAAAGAGGCAGCGTGGCGCTTTATTGATGCCACTCGGGTGATCTCGATCACCACCAATCTGGGCGATACCAAAACCACCATCGCTCACCCTGCAACCACGTCGCACGGGCGTCTGTCGCCGCAAGAGCGCGCGAATGCCGGGATTGCCGACAACCTGATCCGCGTTGCCGTTGGGCTTGAGGATCTGGCTGATCTGCAAAACGATCTGGCTCGCGGGTTGGCAGCGCTTTGACCGAGCAAGCCGAAATGGACTGGATGCAGGACGACGGTTCTGCGCTGGGCCGTGTGGCGCTGGTCACCGGTGCCGCGCAAGGCATCGGTTTGGGCATTGCCGCGTGGCTGATCGCTGAAGGCTGGCAGGTGGTGCTGGCGGACATCGATCGCGCGCGCGGCTCGATTGTGGCCAAGGCGCTGGGTGAGAGTGCCTGGTTCGTGTCGATGGATGTCGCCGATGAGGCGCAGGTTACGACTGGCGTGGCAGAAGTGCTCGGCCAGTTTGGCCGCCTTGATGCGTTGGTGTGCAACGCGGCGGTGGCTGATCCGCATAACCCGCCACTCGAAAGCCTCAGTCAGTCGCGCTGGGAGCGCACCTTGGCCGTCAATCTGACCGGGCCAATGCTGTTGGCCAAGCATTGCGTGCCGTATTTGCGCGCGCACCGTGGCGCCATCGTGAATCTCACCTCAACCCGAGCGCATCAGTCCGAGGCCGATACCGAGGCGTATGCTGCGTCCAAGGGCGGTTTGCTGGCGTTGACTCACTCGCTGGCAATCAGCCTGGGCCCCGAAGTGCGGGTGAATGCAGTCAGCCCCGGCTGGATCGACTCGCGTGATTCACAGGCGCGTCGTGATGAGCCACTACGAGGTGAGGATCATGCTCAGCACCCGGTAGGGCGTGTCGGCAAGGTTGAAGATGTGGCGGCGGCAGTTGCCTGGTTGCTGTCTGGCAGCAGTGCATTTGTCACGGGTCAGGAAATTGTTGTCGACGGTGGATTCAGCCGGAAAATGAATTACCTCGATTAACTGTTGAGCCCGTTACGACTAAAGCAAAAGCCCCGAAGTGATTCGGGGCTTTTTTGTTTGCGAGTGCGGGGCCGCTGACCATATAAACTCAATCGGGCTTTAAATGCTGACCGTTGCAGCAAATATTGGCAGCGAACTTGAATTAAATCGGCCCGCGGCAGAAATAATTTTAAAAAATACCTTTCACAGGGCATTAGCGCGTAATTCTGCAAAGCTCTCGATGTGATTGAAAAATAACCAATTTATTCGATTTTAGTGGCTGTTTTTTTGCGCAAACCTATTGACTGTTTCGTACGCTGCATAAACACCTGATTATTTTGCACTTTTTAAGAAAAACTTTAAGCAGGGTATTGACTTAGGTGTGCCCCACGCGTAAATTTCGCGTCCTCACGAAGGCAAGGGTGATTAGCTCAGCTGGGAGAGCATCTGCCTTACAAGCAGAGGGTCGGCGGTTCGATCCCGTCATCACCCACCACTTCGAGAGTTGAACGAAAGTTCATAAAATGCGCAGCGGTAGTTCAGTTGGTTAGAATACCGGCCTGTCACGCCGGGGGTCGCGGGTTCGAGTCCCGTCCGCTGCGCCATATAC
>NZ_VBTO01000016.1:189809-294342 GCF_013277615.1 Pseudomonas sp. MS19
CGCAGCGGTAGTTCAGTTGGTTAGAATACCGGCCTGTCACGCCGGGGGTCGCGGGTTCGAGTCCCGTCCGCTGCGCCATATACGAAACCCTCAGATAGCAATATCTGAGGGTTTTTTATTGCCCGTGATTTACAGATATTCGCCTCTTGTCATAAATTCTTAATCGTTGGTTTTTATTCTGCTGCTGAACCTAAGCACATCGCAGAAAATCCTGAAGATTGAGGAGAGACTAATGGAAGACTATCAAGAAGAATTGCTCGAAGGCCGCGCCGGTGAGTTCGACCTGCCGGAGCTTGAAGAAGACGCTACCGAACTCTGAGGTTCATCGATTTTAATCGCCTTAGCCGGCGTTGCGCTGGCTGCGGCGAAACTCTCCCGGGGTTTGCTGGTTCCAGCGCTTGAAGGCGCGCTGGAAGGCCTCTGCCGACGCAAAGCCGAGCAGGTAGGCGATCTCGCCAAAAGCCAGTTCGGTGTCGCGAATATACGCCATGGCCAGGTCGCGGCGAGTCTCGTTGAGAATGCTGCGAAACTGCGTGCCTTCTTCGGCAAGTTTGCGCCGCAGCGTCCAAGTCGGCAGTTGCAGGCGTGCAGCTACCTCATTCAAATCCGGCTCACGGCCGTGCAGCAATGGCCCCAATAGCAGGGTGATCTGTTCACGCAGGCTGCGGGTGCGGGTCAGTTGCTCCAGTTGCTGTTCACACAACTCCAGTAAATGCAGCCAGGTGCTTGGGCAGTGGTTCGGGTTGCGCCGGCTGAGGCTGGCTTGGTTCAAGCGCAACTGGTTGTGGCTGCTGGCAAACTCGACCGGGCAGGCAAAGCGTTGTTGATAATGCGCGCTGTAGGCCGGTGCTTCGAATTCGATCTGGACCTTGTCGATGCAGAGCGCTTCGCCGCAGACGCTGCTGAGTTGTTGCAGCCAGCCAGACATCACGGAGTCGATCACAAAGCGGTTGTAGGCGTTGTAAGGGCTGATTGAGTAAAACCGCAACCAGGCACCTTGCGGGTCTTCGTGCAGGCTCGACTGGCCCCGGTAGTTGGAGGCGTAAAGCGGCTCGAAGCGGGTCAGGGTCCGCGCCGCATCGCGCACTGTCGGCGCCTGCATGGCGGTAACACCGGCCAGCCCCAGCTGGCCCAGTTTAATGGCCTGGCCCATTAACAGGCCCAGTTGAGGGACCCCGGTTTGCTCGATTGCCGCATGGCCGAGGCGCATGTAGCGGGGAATCGACAAGCGCGCTCTTGGGGTTGCCAGGCGCGCGGTATCAAGGCCGTAGCTGTCGAGCAGCGGCTTGGGGTCGTGATCCAGCCCGCGCATGGCGCCAGCCAGGCTGTCGATGAAGCCGACTGACAGATCGCCGAGGCGAACCCGCGGGCTGTTCATAACCAGATATTGATCAGGTGTGCGCCGAGCGCATCGCCAGCCAGCGCATGTTCGCGGGAGTCGCTGGCGATACTGCGCCCGTCAATCGACATGCGCCACAACTGCCCTCGGCTGAAAACCAGTGCGCCAGCCTCGGCACCGCTGGCTTTCAGCTGATTGGGGATGGCCAATTGTTGCCAGGCATTGGCTTCGGTCGATTGCGCTTCCTTGAGTGCGATGAAGGCGGGCTCCTGAGCACCTTTGTTGCCGCGCCACGGCTTCTCCCACTGATTCTTGCCTTTGATAAAGGCCGGGATTGCCAGCAACTTGATGTCGAGCTTGGCCAGCGCTGCATAACTGTCGGGATACCAGCTGTCTGTACCTATTAATACGCCCAGTTTTCCGGCGGGCGTATCAATGGCGTGCAACTGCTCCAGAGGAGCGGCAGCAATAAAGCGCCGTTCGCGGCTGGAAAGATGCACCTTGCGCTGCGCCGGGCCAATGATTGAGCCGTCCGCGCCAAACACTACGCTGATGTTGTACAGCGGGCCGTCATCGATTTTTAGCTGGCCAGACTCGACACGGGGTTCGGGCAGCACAATCGAGCCTGCGACCAGGGTAATGCTGAACTCTTTGGCCAGCGTACCGAATAACTGTTGATAGTCCTTGGCCATCTGTTTGGCCTTGAGGCGGAACAGGGCGTCACTGAATTCCTTGTCGCTGGGCGTTTCCATCAACGCCTTGGGAATTGCCAGCGGATGGCTGGCCGTCAGCCAGCCGATGGCCTCTACCAGGCTGTCGCTTTGGTAAAACTCGGGCTTCTCGCCGCTGGCCACCAGCCAGGTGCCAATATGCTCGGGCAACACGGCCACGGTTTTTCTATTGAGCAGGCCTTTGTCACGGGCTTTTTGCAGATAGGCCGCCAGCTTCAGGTGCAAGGTTTCGCGGCTCTGGTAATCGCTGGCATAGAGCAAGGGTTGAATCCCCAACAGATTCCCGCGCTCACTCGGCTGGCCCTGATTGACGCTGAGTTGGCTGCGCAGGTCGGTCAGGAAAATACCTACGTCCGGGCGTTGCTTGGCCCAGTACAGGTAGACGCCAGCGCCACCGATAATCAGCAGAAGCAGGGCGTACTTGGTCAGTTTGTGCATGGTGATTTCGCTGTCAGAATTTCTTCAGTCAGGGTAGGGGAGTCGCGCGTCGTTGCCAAGTCGCCCTGTCATTTATGATCAATAATTTGTTATTTACAGTCATTGAGGCAAAGCCTTCAGCTACTTATTGTGCAGCTCATACCGACTGCGATCCGTGAATGTCCCGAGATTGCAGCACTCCGTGAATTGCACTGTTTGAACTGGAGATCGCCATGAGCGCTTTGTATCCCAACCTGCTGGCCCCGCTCGACCTGGGTTTCACCACGCTGAAGAACCGCACATTGATGGGTTCGATGCACACCGGTCTTGAGGAGAAACCGGATGGCTTCGAGCGCATGGCGGCTTACTTTGCCGAGCGCGCCCGTGGCGGTGTCGGCCTGATGGTGACCGGCGGTATTGGCCCGAACGTGGAAGGCGGCGTTTACTCCGGCGCGGCTAAATTGACCACGACTGAGGAAGCCGAAAAGCACAAGATTGTGACCCGCGCCGTGCATGAAGCGGACGGCAAGATCTGCATGCAGATCTTGCATGCGGGTCGTTATGCCTACAGCCCCAAGTCCGTTGCGCCTAGCGCCATTCAGGCTCCGATCAACCCGTTCAAGCCGACTGAGCTGGACGAGGAGGGTATCGAGAAGCAGATTGCCGATTTCGTCACCTGCGCCTTGCTCGCACAGCAAGCCGAGTACGACGGCGTTGAGATCATGGGCTCCGAAGGTTATTTCATTAACCAGTTCCTCGTTGCGCACACTAACCAGCGCACGGATCGCTGGGGCGGCAGCTATGAGAACCGCATGCGTCTGGCGATTGAAATTGTCAGCCGCGTGCGCAAGGCAGTAGGACCGAATTTCATCATCATCTATCGGCTGTCGATGCTCGACCTGATCGAAGGCGGCAGCACCTGGGATGAAGTGGTCATGCTGGCCAAGGCCATCGAGAAGGCCGGTGCGACCATCATCAATACCGGTATTGGCTGGCACGAGGCGCGTATCCCGACCATCGCCACCAAGGTGCCGCGCGCTGCATTTACCAAGGTCACGGCCAAGTTGCGTGGCCAGGTCAGCATCCCGCTGATCACCACCAACCGTATCAATACCCCGGAAATCGCTGAGCAAGTGTTGGCCGAGGGTGACGCCGACATGGTGTCGATGGCGCGTCCGTTTTTGGCTGATCCGGAATTCGTCAACAAGGCGGCGGCGGGTCGCAGCGACGAGATCAACACCTGCATCGGCTGCAACCAGGCCTGCCTTGATCACACCTTCGGCGGCAAACTGACCAGCTGTCTGGTCAACCCGCGCGCCTGTCACGAGACCGAACTCAATTACATTCCGACTGTTGCCGTGAAGAAGATTGCGGTGGTCGGTGCTGGCCCTGCTGGTCTGGCTGCGGCCACGGTTGCTGCTGAGCGCGGCCATTCGGTGACCCTGTTCGACTCGGCTGAAGAAATTGGCGGGCAGTTCAATGTCGCCAAGCGTGTGCCGGGTAAAGAGGAATTCTTCGAGACTCTGCGTTACTTCGATCGCAAGCTGAAAAGCACCGGTGTCGATGTACGCCTGCAAACCCGTGTCAGCGCCGATGACCTGATCAAGGGCGGTTACGACGAGGTGATTCTGGCCACGGGTATTGCACCGCGCACGCCTGAAATCCCGGGGATCGACAACCCTAAAGTGATCAATTATCTGGATGCGATTTTGCAGCGCAAGCCGGTCGGTAAAAACGTGGCGGTAATCGGTGCTGGTGGCATTGGTTTCGACGTTTCCGAGTTCATCACTCACGCCGGTGCTGCAACCAGCCTCGACCGTGATGCGTTCTGGAAGGAGTGGGGCATCGACGCTCAACTGGATGCCCGTGGCGGCGTTGCCGGTGTTCAGGCTGAGGTGCATGCACCAGCACGCCAAGTCTTCCTGCTGCAGCGCAAGAAGACCAAGGTCGGCGACGGTCTGGGCAAAACAACTGGCTGGATCCATCGCGCGGGCCTGAAAAACAAGAACGTGCAGATGATCAACAGCGTCGAATACCTCAAGGTTGATGACAACGGTCTGCACATCAGTGTTGCCGGCGGTGAGCCGCAGGTATTGCCGGTGGACACCGTAATCGTCTGTGCAGGCCAAGATCCGCTGCGTGAACTGCAGGATGGCCTGGTCGCCGGTGGGCAGAGCGTTCACCTGATCGGCGGCGCAGATGTGGCGGCTGAACTGGACGCCAAGCGTGCAATCAATCAGGGTTCGCGACTGGCTGCTGAACTCTGAGACGGCTCGACATAAACAATAAAAACGGCAAGGAGCTTCTATCATGCAACAAGCACTGGATTTACAGCCCGCTGTGGCGGCATCGCTCGAAAAGTGGCACGCGATGATTGCCGCCGGGAATCTCGCCGAATTGCCGGCGATGCTCAATCCGCAGGCGGTGTTTCGTTCGCCCATGGCTTTTCACCCTTATGAGGGGGCAGCCAAGGTGGCGCATATTCTCAACACGGTTTTGCAGGTGTTTGAGGACTTTCGCTATCACCGCGAGCTTGCCACTGGCGACGGCTTGAATCTGGTGCTTGAGTTCAGTGCGCGGGTCGGCGAGCGTGAGCTTAAAGGCATCGACATGATTCGTTTCGACGAACACGGCAAAATCTGCGAGTTCGAAGTCATGATCAGGCCGATGTCGGGCTTGCAGGCGCTGGGTGCCGAGATGGCGCGCCGACTGCAACTCTGAGTCGCGGTCACAAACGACCATAAGCCGGGTGCTATAAACAGCCCCGGCTTTTTTGTGCCCTGGCTATTTAGCGACTATTTTTTGACTGCGCGGGATTGACGCTAGCTTCCAAGCCGATCACAGTTTCAGCCTGCTGTTTGCTCATCTAGGCGTATGCGCAAGTCGCTTGCCAACCCGATCACACTGCCAGGTTGAGGTTTTCTCCTAGACTTGCGCAGCGATGAAGGGCTGCCGCATGGACTATTTTCTTGCGCGCATGCATTGCCAGCTGTCAGGGCTGATGAATCAAGGGATGTGACACGGATGCAGAAAAAACCGAAGACGGTTGAAGCCGTTCTGTTCTTCAATGAGCAGGGCGGCATCTGTACGCAAATGCTCTACCCAGAGTTTGAGGCATTGCTCGATGGCGTGGTCAACATGCCCAGCTATGTCGGCAAGCAGGTGCGTATGGTCCACCTGTCCATCAATCCACGGCTTAAAATTCGTTCGGTGGTTTGTTTTCTGTTGGAGTTCGACGAGAGCGGTCGCCCCGACAAGAGCTGGAACATTCCCCTCCAGCATTTGGCTGAGCGGGCGGGGCGCGGCCCCGATCTGGGCGCGGGCCCGATCCGCCTGGCCTGCCGAAGCCAATGTCCGGTCTCCTGGCACCAGGGTCATTTGTGGGACCCTAATATGGCGCCCGGCAAGAACCATCTGACGGCAGCCAGAGAGGCGATTACCCGTAACACGCTGGGCCTGCTGGTTGAAGATGAGGCAAGCGTGGCGCCCAGCGCTGCAGAGCTGCAAGTCAGCGGCGAAGAGAACTGGCACATTGCCGACTCGCCGCGAGCGGGTGATCCGGATGCGCTGGAACTGGCCGAGAAGATCAATCAGGAGCAGCGGGTCAAGGCTGCACAGTTGATCAAGCAACAACGCCTGCGCATCACCAGCCTGACTAAACAGTACGAAGAGGAGCTGGCCAAACTTAAGTTTAGCAGTGCCGATTTCTCAGCAGAGCAGCAGGAAAAGGTCCGGCTTGCCGAGGAGTCGCTCCAGCAGCAAGTCGAGCTCAATGTTGCGCTCAAGGCCCAGCTGGCGATTCAGGCGGCGACCTTCCAAGCCTCTCGGGAAGAACTCACTGAGCAGCTCAACCGCCTCGAACGTGACGATAAATCCTCTACCGCAGCGCTGCGTAAGCAGTTTGAAAGCGAGATCAAAGCGCGGATCAACACCGCAGTGGTCGAATACCAAGAGCAGATTGCGTCGTTGCAGAAGAACCTCAAGCGCGCTGAGCAGAAGAATACCAAGCTGCAGGCTGAACAGCAGCGGCTGCAACACGAACTCGAACATGCATCTAGCCAAACCGGCGAGCAAGTGCTTGAGCGGCTCGCCAAGCTGGGCGTGGTCTTTGTTGTTTACCATCCAGGCGCGGGCCATCTGACCATTCCGCTGAAGGATATTACCCACTACCAGCGCAACACCATGGCGTATGTGGCTGCCAAGTGTTTCGTTGGCGAAGACCAGTACCGCCAGTGGCTGGAACACTACCAACAGCCGTGCTGTGTGGCCTTGTTGCCCAGCGGCGAACGCTGCTCGATTCCAATTGACCGGGTCGATAGCCCGAGCCGCTTTGTCGCCGACGAGTCGAACTGCTGTGCCCGGCACATGGTCGCCAGTCGCATGCAGACTACCGGCTAGCCTTGCCTCTGATCGCGCCTGACTGGGCGCCTTCTGCTCCGCTGCAGCAGGTGCATCTCGATTGGCTGGACGCGGCTGGGATTGAGCTCGCTGTGTTGCGTCTCGACCTCACTGACCGGCTCATCAGTGGCAACAAGTGGTTCAAGCTCAGTGGTTATCTGCAACAGGCCGATGCCGCCGGTTGTACCGGAGTCATGAGCCTGGGCGGCGCGCACTCCAATCATTTGCATGCTCTGGCCAGTGCCGGGGCCCGCTTCAATTTCCCAACCGTTGGCTTGCTGCGCGGCACAGAATGCCAAACTCCCACTGTTGCCGATCTCAAAGCGCTCGGCATGCAGCTGCATTGGCTCGGCTATGGCGGCTATCGAAAACGCCATGAGGCCGATTTCTGGGTGCCGTGGCAGCAGCAATACGCCCATTTTCAGCCGGTGCCGGAAGGCGGTGGTGGCTTGTTGGGCGCGCGTGGCTGTGCGCCTATCATTGGCCTGATCCGTGAGCAATTTGCAGCGATCGGTTGGGCAGACTACGACGCACTCTGGCTTGGCGCCGGCACTGGTACCACGCTGGCCGGGCTGGTCATGGCCGAGACTGGCGCGCATCCGGTATACGGCGCCATGGCCGTACCGGTTACGCACGGCGTGCAAGCGCAGGTTACGCAGTTACTTGCTCAGGCAGGTTTGGCGGATAACGGCTATCAACTGCTCGATGCGTGCCGTGGCGGCTTTGCCAAGGTAGACAGTGAGCTGGTGAGCTTTATGCAGGCGTGCGAGCTGCAGATGAATATCCCGCTGGAGCCGCTGTATACCGCTAAAACCTTGTTTGCTCTGCAACAACACGTGCGTGCCGGTCTGGTTGCCCAGGGCAGTCGGCTGATCTTCATTCATACCGGCGGTTTGCAGGGGCGTGCGGCGGCATTGGCAGCGTTCCAGTAGCATCTGCGCAAGTTGGCTCTCGGGCTAATCACGATTTGTTGCGACCCGGCACTTGTCAGCGCATGGGGCGCGTGCCTTACCATGGTGTGAAGAGCGGCGCAGTGGCGTCAGCGGTGACGTTATGGAGGGCGATAATGGCGAGCAATCGTTTGGTGTCAGGTGCAGCGCTGCTGTTAATGGGTGCGGCGGCTAGTGCGGCGGCGAGTGCGGCGAATGCGGCAGACGGATTCCAGCAATGTTTGGCCGGCCTGCAAAGCAAGGCACAAGCCAAAGGTGTCTCGGCCGTGACCTACAAGCGCTACACCGCCGATCTCGCGCCAGACATGAGCGTGATCGAACTGCTCGACGCGCAACCTGAATTCAGCACCCCGATCTGGGACTACCTCGCAGCATTGGTCGATCAGCAGCGGGTCGATGATGGCAAGGCGATGCTCAAGCAGCATGCCGCGGTGCTGGAGAAGATTTCCCGTCAATACGGCGTAGATGCGGCCACGGTCGTCGCCGTCTGGGGCGTTGAAAGTGACTACGGCAAAACCTTCGGCAAGCGCCCGCTGCTGACTTCGCTGTCGACGCTGTCCTGCTACGGTCGGCGTCAGAGCTTCTTCCAGGGCGAGTTATTCGCCACGCTCAAACTGCTGCAATCCGGCGATATTCAGGCTGAGGAGTTAAACGGTTCCTGGGCCGGTGCATTCGGCCACACCCAGTTCATGCCCTCGACCTATCAGCGTATTGCGGTGGACGGCGATGGCGATGGCCGCCGCGATCTGGTCGCCAGCATCCCGGATGCATTGGCGTCTACCGCCAACTACCTCAAGCGTTCCGGCTGGCGGACGGGCCAGCCCTGGGGTTATGAGGTCAAGTTGCCGAGTGGCTTCAATTCCGCCAATAGCGGGCGTAAGAACAAGCGGCCATTAAGTTCGTGGGCGGCGGCTGGCGTGCGCAAAATTGACGGTTCGCCGTTGCCTTCAAGTGATACCGCCGCTGGGATTCTGTTGCCTGCCGGGGCCAAAGGGCCGGCGTTTATCGTGATGCGCAACTTCGATGCGATTTATTCCTACAACGCGGCTGAGAGCTACGCACTGGCGATTGCGCATTTGTCTGACCGTCTGCGCGGGCAGGGCGAGTTTGTCACGCCGTGGCCAACCGATGATCCGGGCCTCAGCCGCGCCGAGCGTAAGCAAGTGCAAGAGTTGCTGCTGGCGCGGGGTTACGAGATCGGCGAGGCCGACGGCATGATCGGTACGCTGACGCGCCGTGCAATCGTCAGTGAACAAAAGCGATTGGGCATGCAGCCGCAGGACGGTCGCGCCGGCAAGAAAATCCTCCGCGCGTTGCAGGCGCAGTAAGTTAATCGACACAGCTAGTGGGCGGCTGCGCCCTGAGTATTGGGCCAGTCGTCGCACACGATAAACAGGCGCTGCTTTTCCAGCCAGTCGCCGCATGCGCTGCGCTCTGTGCGCACCAATAGCTGGGCGTTTTCGTGGGGGCCGAGGGTGGCAAACCAGATGTGCAGTTGCTCGCGCGACCAGTGATCAGCGTCGCTGATGCGTGCTGGCGCCAGCCAGTTGTGGCGCGGCAGCACCTGCCAGCAGGCGTCGCCCTGAGTGCGCAGAAAATCGGCCCATTGGCATTGATGCAGCCAGATGCCTTTAAGGTGCTGCGCATTGACATCGGTCGGTGACGAGCAGGGCTGCGGCCACGGATAAAACAAGTATCCCGAGACCCACATCGCCGCGTTGAGCGTGCCTATTTGCAACTCGTCCAAGGCGCCGCGTGCCTCTTCGCGGGTCGAAAGCGGCAATTGGTGGTTGCACAGGTGATCAAGCTTTTTATCAAGTCGGTCATGGCTGCCGGGGCCCAGCCAATGCGCCGGCGATTCACCTTGTTCAGCGTCCGCGCCCAGATACAGTTTGATCGCCAGTTCAAGGTGATGGACGCCCTCGGCATCACGCAGCAGTAGATCCAGTTCGCCGAGTGTGTGGCCACGCTGGCGGATGGGCAGATTGGCGGCCAAGACCTCAACATCCGGCGCGGCGTTCAGTGCGAATTGCCACAGCCGCTCATAATACAAACCGAGCCTGCGCACTGAACGCTCCGCCAGCCAATGGCGCAGGGCGTCGGGTTGCTGGTCGAGTTGCAGTAACCAGTCAGCCAGTTGTTCAGGGGCGCTTAGCCAGCGGCTTGCCTGCAACGGATGGCGCTGCGGCCACGGCGCGGTTTGCAGCAGGGGTGGGGCAATAATCACCCAGGCCAGATCGCGTACCGCAGGTTGCTGCAGGCGCATGGGCAGATCGAGCAGGTTTTCAAAAGGATTCATCCAGCGAGCATAGCGCTTCGGACGGTTGATGTGCATGTTGCGGTTGCAATTGAGCCTTCCAGCACCCATCTGACACATACGGCTACGGGTAGATTGATTCGCGTCGCAAGTTTGCCGCGCTGAACGCCTTTCGCCCATAATCAAAGCCTTAAAGACCCAGAGCCTGCGAGAGCCCCATGGAGCAATTTCGAAATATCGGCATCATTGGCCGCTTGGGCAGCACTCAGGTGCTGGACACTATTCGACGCTTGAAGAAGTTTCTTCTCGACCGTCATCTGCACGTCATTCTCGAAGACACCATCGCTGAAGTGCTGCCGGGCCACGGCCTGCAGACAGCCTCGCGCAAGAGTCTCGGTGAAATTTGCGATTTGGTCATCGTCATCGGCGGCGATGGCAGCCTGCTCGGCGCGGCACGCGCGCTGTGCCGCCATAAAACCCCGGTGCTTGGGGTTAACCGCGGCAGCCTGGGCTTCTTGTGTGACATCCGCCCGGATGATCTGGAAATGAAGGTCGCCGAGGTGCTTGAAGGCAATTTCCTCAGCGAAAACCGCTTTTTGTTGCAGGCTGAAGTCCGTCGCAACGGCGAGGCGATCGGGCAGGGCGACGCTCTTAATGATGTGGTTCTGCATCCGGGTAAATCGACCCGCATGATCGAGTTTGAGCTGTACATCGACGGTCAGTTTGTCTGCAGCCAGAAGGCTGACGGCCTGATCGTATCGACGCCCACCGGCTCCACCGCCTATGCGTTGTCTGCCGGCGGGCCGATCATGCATCCCAAGCTGGACGCCATTGTGGTGGTGCCGATGTACCCGCACACGCTGTCGAGCCGGCCGATTGTGGTTGATGGCAACAGCGAGCTGAAAATCGTCGTGTCCAAGGATTTGCAGATATATCCGCAGGTTTCCTGCGACGGCCAGAATCACTTCACCTGTGCGCCGGGCGACACCGTCACGGTTAGCAAGAAGCCGCAGAAGTTACGCCTGATCCATCCGCTGGATCACAATTACTACGAGGTCTGCCGTACCAAGTTGGGTTGGGGCAGTCGCCTTGGTGGCGGAGGCGACTAATGCGCCTGGATCCCGAACGAAGTTATGACCTCATAGGCGATATTCACGGCTGCGCGAATACCCTGGAGCGCCTGCTTGATAAGCTGGGTTATCGGAAAATCTCCGGCGTTTGGCGCCATCCCAGCCGGCAGACGATTTTTCTCGGTGACATCGTTGATCGCGGTCCGCGCATTCGTGAGGCCGTGCATCTGGTGCGCGACATGGTCGAAGTGGGTCAGGCCGCTTGCATCATGGGCAACCATGAGTTCAATGCGCTGGCCTGGGAGACGCCCGCACCGCCCGGCAGCGGTCGCTTGCATGTGCGTGAGCATTCCGAGCGCCATACTCGCCTGATCGCCGAAACCCTTGAGCAGTTTGCAGCGTATCCGGCGGAGTGGCGTGAGTTGCACGACTGGTTCTATCAACTGCCGCTGTTTATCGACGCCGGGCGTTTTCGCGCCGTGCATGCCTGTTGGGATGACAGCCTGATCACGCCGCTGCGCGCGCAGTTCCCGGATGGCCTGATCAACGAGAAATTCCTCAAGACCTCGGCCGTGTATGGCAGCTTTGCCAATACCGTATTCAACCGCCTGCTGCGCGGCACCGATATGCGCCTGCCGCATGGGCTGACGCTGACCAGTGACGATGGCTTTACGCGTTCGTTCTTTCGCACCAAGTTCTGGGAAGAGAATCCGCAGACTTACGGCGATATCGTCTTCCAGCCCGATGCCTTGCCCGAGTTGGCGGCGCGCACACCGCTCAGCGAATTGCAGAAAAACGAGTTGCTGCAATACCCGTCCGACCAACCCATGTTGTTTGTCGGTCATTACTGGCGCAGTGGCAAACCCTCGGCGATCCGCAGCAATCTGGCCTGCCTCGATTACAGCGCCGTGCTGTATGGAAAACTGGTCGCGTATCGGCTGGATCAGGAGCATCGCATTGATGCCAATAAATTCGTCTGGGTCGATGTAGAAAAACCGGAGTTGCCACAATGAGCGCTGTAGCCGTCCTACGTTTACCGATGCAGACCAATCTCAGCGGCTTTGTCGCGATGTTGCAGCGCCTGCAGGTGCCGCACCGGGTCGCCGAAGAGTCTGGCGAGCAAGTGCTTTGGGTGCCAGGCGAGGCGTTGGCTGTGCAGGTGCGCGAGCTGTATGCGCAGTACCCGCATGGCAGCGAGGAGTTACAGTTGGCCGCGGACAAACCGCAGCGGTCGATGCCGGGCTTTGTCGAGCAGATCAAGCGCAACCCGGTCACCAGTGGGGTGCTGCTGATTACCTTTATCGTCGCGGCCATTACCTTGCTCGGTGATAACTTCGAGACCGTACGCTGGTTCAGCTTTGTCGACTTTCAAATCAAGGGCGATTACATCTACTTCGCCTCACTCGCGCACACTATGGACAGCGGCCAGTGGTGGCGACTGCTAACACCGATGCTGCTGCATTTCGGCTTCCTGCATCTGGCAATGAACTCGCTGTGGTACTGGGAGCTGGGGCGGCGCATTGAGAGTTATCAAGGCCCGCTGATGCTGATCGCGCTGACGCTGGTATTTGGTCTTGCGTCCAACGTTGCGCAGTATCAGTTTGGCGGCCCGAGCCTGTTCGGAGGGCTTTCCGGTGTGCTTTACGGCTTACTCGGGCACTGCTGGATTTACCAGCGCCTGGCACCTAATGCGCAATACCGGTTGCCGCCTGGCGTATTGATCATGATGCTGGCCTGGTTGCTGATTTGCATGACCGGTATTTTCGAACTGCTGCAGTTTGGCTCTATTGCCAACGCGGCGCATGTTGGCGGTCTGGTTGCAGGCTGCGCCACTGGCCTGGTCGGCGGCCTCTTGGCCCGCGCCCGCCGATAATTGTCCGGGCTTGCGCGATTTCAGTGCGCAAGCCCGGCGCAAGACACACGACGGTCGCTGCGCATCGCGAGATTGCGCGTTGGCCTGTTAAAATGATTTTTTGCCCCACTCTGTCGGGAGGCGCGCATGTCGTCTTTTAATGAAACCATTGCAAACATCACCCCTGAAATCTACCAGAGCCTCAAGCTCGCGGTTGAGATCGGCAAATGGCCGGACGGCCGCAAGCTGACTCAGGAGCAGAAAGAGCTGAGCCTGCAGGCGCTCATCGCCTGGGAAATCAAAAACCTCCCGGAAGAAGAGCGCATTGGTTACATGGGCCCGCAAGAATGCAGTTCGAAATCTGCGCCGGTGCCTAATCTACTGTTCAAATCCTCCGATACTTTGCATTGATGGCTGTTTTTAAATGAGTGAGTTGGCTCGCGGTTCCCTGAGCAAAATGCAGGTGCAGCTTGAAGCACCTGTGCAGTACGCCTTTCGGCTGAATGATGAATTGGTCCCGGTTAATCCGCTGGTGGGCAAAACCGTGCGGCTGGAGTTCCTCGGCGCGATCCATTGCAGCCATTGCGGGCGTAAGACCAAGAGCAGCTACAGCCAGGGTTATTGCTACCCGTGCATGCAAAAGCTGGCGCAGTGCGATATTTGCATCATGAGCCCCGAGCGCTGCCATTACGACGCTGGCACTTGCCGCGAGCCGAGTTGGGGCGAGCAGTTCTGCATGACTGATCATGTGGTGTATCTGGCCAACTCATCCGGAGTTAAGGTCGGGATTACCCGCGCCACGCAAATTCCGACCCGCTGGATTGATCAGGGTGCGACCCAGGCGCTGCCGATCCTGCGCGTTGCAACGCGTCAGCAGTCAGGCTTTGTTGAAGACCTGTTACGCAGCCAGGTCGCGGATAAAACCAACTGGCGCGCCTTGCTTAAAGGCGATGCAGCGCCGGTTGATCTGCGCGCTGTGCGCGAGCAATTGTTTGCCAGTTGCGGTGAAGGCATTGAACAACTGCAACAGCGCTTTGGTATTCAGGCCATTCAGCCGTTGAACGATGGTGAGCCGGTCGAGATTGCCTATCCGATTGATGGCTATCCCGCGAAGATCACCAGCTTCAACCTCGACAAGAATCCGCTGGCAGAAGGCACGTTGCTCGGCATCAAAGGCCAATACCTGATGTTCGACACCGGGGTTATCAATATTCGTAAATACACCGCCTATCAGATTGCTGTCAGCGCCTTCTGATCCGGTAAAACTGCTGTATACGGCGTGTGCTTTTGTGTTTGTAAAACCCACGCCGCACTCCATTTCGCAAGCAGCTTGTGTATCTCTCAATCGACGAGGCGACCATGCGTACTGAACAACCGAAAATGATTTACCTGAAGGACTACAAGGCGCCCGATTACCTGATCGATGAGACGCACCTGACCTTCGAACTGCATGACGACCACACGCTGGTGCATGCGCAATTGGTGATGCGCCGTAACCCCGCGCTCGGCAGTGATTTGCCGCCGCTGGAACTCGACGGCCAGGAGCTTGAGCTGTTGTCGCTGGCGCTCAATGATCGCGAGTTGGGCGAGGCGGACTATCAGCTCACTGACAGCCATCTGACGCTGCAACCGGACAGCCCCAGCTTTATTATCGACAGCAGTGTGCGCATCCACCCGGAAACCAATACCGCGCTGGAAGGCCTGTACAAGTCGAGCGGCATGTTCTGCACCCAGTGTGAGGCGGAAGGGTTTCGCAAGATTACCTATTACCTCGACCGCCCGGATGTCATGAGCAAGTTCACCACCACGCTCAGTGCCGAGCAGCACAATTATCCGGTGTTGCTGTCGAACGGCAACCCGATTGCCAGCGGCAGCGAAGAAGACGGCCGGCATTGGGCAACGTGGGAAGACCCGTTCATGAAACCGGCCTACCTGTTTGCCTTGGTGGCGGGTGATCTCTGGTGTGTTGAAGACTCCTTCACCACCATGACCGAGCGCGAAGTGGCGCTGCGCATTTATGTCGAGCCTGAAAATATCGACAAGTGCCAGCACGCCATGGACAGCCTGAAAAAGTCGATGCGCTGGGACGAGCAGACTTACGGCCGTGAGTACGATCTGGATATTTTCATGATCGTCGCAGTGAACGACTTCAACATGGGCGCCATGGAAAACAAGGGCCTGAACATCTTCAACTCCAGCGCCGTGCTGGCCAAGGCTGAAACTGCCACCGACGCCGCGCATCAGCGGGTTGAAGCAATTGTTGCCCACGAATATTTCCACAACTGGTCGGGCAACCGCGTGACCTGCCGCGACTGGTTCCAGTTGTCGCTGAAAGAAGGCTTCACGGTATTCCGTGATTCGCAGTTCAGCGCCGACATGAACTCGCCAACGGTCAAGCGCATTGAAGATGTCGCTTACCTGCGCACCCATCAGTTCGCCGAAGACGCCGGCCCGCTGGCTCACTCGGTGCGCCCGGATGCGTTCATCGAAATCTCCAACTTCTACACCCTGACAGTCTACGAGAAAGGCAGTGAAGTGGTGCGCATGATCCAGACCCTGCTCGGCGCCGAAGGCTTCCGCAAGGGCAGTGATCTGTACTTTGAGCGCCACGACGGCCAAGCCGTAACGTGTGACGATTTCATCAAGGCCATGGAGGATGCCAATGGCGTTGACCTGACCCAGTTCAAACGTTGGTACAGCCAGGCCGGTACGCCGCGTTTGCAGGTCAGCGAGGCTTATGACGCTGGCGCGCAACGTTACACCCTGACCTTCAAGCAAAGCTGCCCAGCCACGCCGGGGCAGACCGAGAAGCTGCCATTCGTGATTCCGGTTGAGCTTGGCTTGATCGGTGCGCAAGGCCAGGCCTTGCCGTTGCAGCTTGAGGGTGAAGCCGCGGCGGGGGCTGACACGCGGGTGATCTCGATTGATCAGGCCGAGCAACAAGTGGTGTTTGTCGGTGTTGCCGAGCAGCCTTTGCCGTCGCTGCTACGCAGCTTCTCGGCGCCGGTCAAGCTGAGCTTCCCTTACAGCCGCGACCAGTTGATGTTCCTCATGCAGCACGACAGCGATGGCTTCAACCGTTGGGAAGCCAGCCAGCAACTGGCCGTGCAGGTGCTTGAAGAACTGGTGGGCCAACAGCAACGTGGCGAGCCAATGGTTATGGATCAGCGCCTGATCAGTGCGCTCGAAACGGTGTTGGCCGACGAAACGCTGGATCCGGCCATGGTCTCGGAAATGCTCTCGTTGCCGGGTGAAGGCTACCTGACTGAAATTGCAGAAGTGGCGGATGTCGATGCCATTCACGCTGCCCGCGAATTTGCCCGCGAAGCGCTGGCGCAGGCCCTTTTCGCGCCGCTGTGCCAGCGTTATCAGGCTTATCGCGAAGTCTCGCGCAACAGCCCGTATGTGGCCGAAGCCGAGCACTTTGCCCGTCGTCGTCTGCAAAACATCGCGCTGTCTTACCTGATGCTTACCGGCAAAGAGCAAGTGCTTGAAGCGTGTCTGGAGCAGTTCGAGCATTGCGACAACATGACCGAGCGCATGGCTGCGTTGGCGGTGCTGGTCAACTCCACGCACACCGAGGCGCGTGCCAAGGCCCTCGCCAGCTTCGCCGAGTTCTTCAAGGACAACGCACTGGTAATGGATCAGTGGTTCAGCGTGCAGGCTGCCAGCACCATGCCGGGTGGCCTGGCGCGGGTTGAGGAGCTGATGCAGCATCCGGCCTTCAACCTGAAAAACCCGAACAAGGTGCGGGCTGTGATTGGCGCTTTTGGCGGCCAGAATGCGATCAACTTCCATCAACTCGATGGCAGCGGTTATCGCTTCCTTGCCGATCAGGTAATCACCCTGAACGCGCTCAATCCGCAAATCGCCTCGCGCTTGTTGTCGCCGCTGACGCGCTGGCGCAAATACAGTCCTGAGCGTCAGGGGCTGATGAAGGCTGAGCTTGAGCGCATTCTCGCATCAGGTGGGCTGTCCAGTGATGTCTATGAAGTGGTGAGCAAGAGCCTGGCCTGATCCGCCATCGCGCTATTGCCACCGGGCATTTGCACATTGCCCTGAAACGGGTTGTGGCTGCCGAGTTCTGCTCGGACGCCACAACCCGTTTTCTTTTGTCTGGCTGATAGTGCTGCGCTGCAATTAGTGTTTGGACCAGCAATTTGGCGGCGTTCGGGCGGATAGTCAGGCTCAGATAATTGCCAGACAATCGCTGCTTGGATTACAACGTGATCAGTGCGGCGAATAAGTCGCTTAAATCTGATGAATAAAGCCAAGTTTAATGATACAAGCGTTTGAATTCGCTTCAGGGTTGCGTATGGTTAAGGCTCTTGGGTGTCTGAGTGGTAGCCTGATTTTTTCAGGAATTGATCCAAGGCAGTGCTTTAGCATCAGCGTTTGCTCTGACTGCCCGGTCACTGGCTGTTAACAAAACATAACGTCGCGTTGATTGTCAGGCTGCAAGTTTGCTCAGTAGCATAAGAAACCTGCGTAAAAGCAGAAGTATCTAATAAAAACAAAGGGGAAGGTCTATGAGTGAGCCCGTCATGCGGCGCACCCAGTCCGGTCTGGTCGCAAGAAACCTGCGCACACCGGCGTTACGCGTCCACTCGCCGCTGGCCAAAACACTCTCGCTATGCAGCGTGCTTTGTGCTTTAACATTCGCCACTGCGCCGCTACAGGTTCAGGCCGGCGAAGCCGCTACCAATTATTCTGTTGAATCTGCTCATGCCACCCGCACGCTGCTGCTCGACGTCGTGCATGCAGGTAAACGCATGCTGGTGTTTGGTGATCGCGGGCACATTCTCTATTCCGACGACAGCGGTAAAAACTGGGTGCAGGCCAAAGTGCCAACCCGGCAGATGATTACGGCTGCCTACTTTGTCGATGACCAGAAAGGCTGGGCGGTCGCCCACGACTCGCAGATTCTCGCCACCACTGATGGCGGCGCGACCTGGACCAAACAGTTCGAAGACCTCACCCGTGAAGCGCCGCTGTTGGATATCTGGTTCAACGATGCCCAGCACGGTTTTGCCGTGGGCGCCTATGGTGCGCTGCTGGAAACCCTGGATGGCGGCGCGAACTGGGAAGACATCAGTGACCGCATGGGCAACGAAGACGGTTATCACCTCAACGCCATTGTCCCGGTTAAAGATGCCGGCCTGATGGTCGTTGGTGAGCAGGGCGTGATCTTCCGCTCCCCGGACTGGGGCCAGACCTGGGAAACCTTGCAGGGCCCGTACGAGGGTTCACTGTTTGGCGTTGCGCCAACTGCCGAGCCACGCACGCTGCTGGTTTACGGTTTGCGCGGCCACGTGTTCCGCTCGACCGACTTTGGCGACACCTGGGAGCAAATCGTAGTTCATACGCCGGGTAACGGCCCGATCGAGTTTGGTCTGAGCAGCAGCACGCTGTTGGCCGACGGCTCGATCATTATCGTTGGCCACGGCGGCACTGTTCTGAAAAGCACCGACAACGGCAAGAGTTTCAGTCTGGTCAATCGTCTGGACCGACTGTCAATTGCCAGTGTTGCAGCACTGGATAACGGCAACCTGATTCTGGTGGGGCAGGGTGGATTGCACATCGCCACGCCTACTGGCGCCGAGCTGGGCCAACAATAATAAGCCGGGAGAGTTTGCATGAGTAAGCATCAACAAAAGCCCGCTTCCTTCTTGGAGCGGTTGATTTTCAACAACCGACCGGCCGTTATTGTGCTGTGTCTGTTGATTAGCGTTTTCCTCTTTTATCAGGCTTCGCAGGTTCGCCCGCAGACCAGCTTCGAGAAAATGATTCCGCTGGGCCACCCTTACATCCAGAAGATGCTGGAGCATCGCAACGACCTGTCGAACCTGAGCAACACGGTGCGCATTTCGGTTGAAGCGGTCGATGGCGACATCTTCACCAAGGAGTACATGGAAACCCTGCGCCAGATCAACGACGAGGTGTTCTACATCTCCGGTGTTGACCGTTCGGGGCTCAAGTCGTTGTGGAGCCCGAGCGTACGCTGGACCGAAGTGACCGAAGAAGGCTTCTCCGGTGGCGAGGTGATTCCACAAACCTACGATGGCTCTGAAGAAAGCCTTGAGGAGTTGCGCGACAACATTCTCAAGTCGGGTCAGATTGGCCGTCTGGTCGGCAACAACTTCAAGTCGAGCATTGTCGATGTGCCGCTGCTTGAGGCGTATCCAGACCCGGAAGACCAGAGCAAGCTGGTGCCGCTGGACTACCAGAAGTTCTCGCATGAGCTGGAAGAGAAGATTCGCGAGAAATATCAGGCGCAGAATCCCAACGTAAAAATCCACATCATCGGCTTTGCCAAGAAGGTCGGTGACCTGATTGACGGCCTGGTCGGCGTGGCATTGTTCTTTGCGGTGGCGATCGGTATCACCTTCGTTCTGCTGTTGTGGTTCACCCGCTGCTTCAAGAGCGCGCTGGCCGTCATTATCACCACGTTGATTGCGGTGGTCTGGCAGTTGGGCCTGCTGAAAACCGTGGGCTTTGGTCTCGACCCGTACTCGATGCTGGTGCCGTTTCTGGTCTTTGCCATCGGTATTTCGCACGGGGTGCAGAAGATCAACGGCATTGCCATGGCGTCCAGCGATGCCACGGACTCGCTGTCGGCTGCGCGTATGGCATTCCGTCAGCTGTTTATTCCGGGGCTGGTGGCTTTGCTCTCGGATGCGGTGGGCTTCGTTACGCTGCTGCTGATTGATATCGGCGTAATCCGCGAGCTGGCCATTGGCGCCTCGATGGGTGTGGCGGTGATTATTCTGACCAACCTGATTCTGCTGCCTGTGACGATTTCGTACATCGGTATCAGCAAGAAGGCGGTGAAGATCAGCCGTGAAGACGCGGTGCGCGAGCATCCGTTCTGGCGCGCCATCTCCAACTTTGCGCACCCTGTTGTGGCACCGATTTCCATCGTTATTGCCCTGATGGCCATGGTGGGTGGCGTCTGGTACGGCCAGAACCTGAAGATCGGTGACCTGGATCAGGGTGCACCTGAACTGCGTCCGGATTCGCGCTACAACCTCGACAACAACTTTGTTATCCAGAACTACTCCACCAGCTCCGATGTACTGGTGATCATGGTCAAGACGCCGCCTGAGCAGTGCTCGACGTATCCGGCCATGAATGCCATGGATCAGTTGATGTGGCAGATGGAAAACACCGAAGGCGTGCAGTCGGCCATTTCGATGGTCACGGTATCGCGTCAGGTGATCAAGGGGATGAACGAGGGCAGTCTGAAGTGGGAAACGCTGTCGCGTAACCAGGACATTCTGAACAACTCGATCGCTCGCGCCGATGGCCTGTACAACGCAGACTGCTCGGTAGCGCCGGTACTGGTGTTCCTCAACGACCACAAAGCTGCAACGCTGGAGCGTGCGGTGAAGGTCGCTGAAGATTTCGCCAAGGCCAATAGCAGCGAGAACCTGCAGTTCATCATGGCAGCCGGTAACGCCGGTATTGAAGCGGCAACCAACGAGGTTATCGCCGACTCTGAAACCACCATGCTGCTGGCTGTATATGCTGCGGTGGGGATGATGTGTCTGCTGACCTTCCGCTCTGTCGCCGCAACCTTGTGCGTGATGTTGCCGCTGGTACTGACTTCGGTGCTGGGTAACGCGCTGATGGCGTACATGGGCATCGGCGTGAAGGTGGCGACATTGCCGGTAATCGCCTTGGGTGTGGGTATTGGTGTCGACTACGGTATCTATATCTACAGCCGTCTCGAAACTTACCTGCGTCAGGGCCTGAGCCTGCAGGAAGCTTACTACGAGACGCTCAAGTCGACGGGTAAAGCGGTGCTGTTCACTGGCGTGTGTCTGGCCATTGGTGTGGCAACGTGGATCTTCTCGGCGATCAAGTTCCAGGCAGATATGGGCTTGATGCTGACCTTCATGTTCCTGTGGAACATGTTCGGCGCCATCTGGTTGCTGCCAGCACTGGCACGCTTCCTGATCAATCCGCAGAAGTTGCGTAACAAGGAGCTGGCCAAGTCGGCTTGATCCCTGAGCACTTTTCGCAGGTAAGAAAAAACCGCGGCCATTGAGCCGCGGTTTTTTTTGCTCTGCTATCGGGCGCTGCGCCTAACCGGTTGTTTATACCGGCCAGCCGTGCGTGATCAGACGCCCCAGATGCTGCCCAGCGATTGCAGCAGCGGCGCGCTGAGGCCTTGCTTGCCGAAATAGTCGAGCAGGGCAGGCGCAAACTGATTGATCATGTCGCTGTTCATGCCCAGCGCGCTGAAGGTCTTGCTGACATCGGCCATGCTGTTGGCGTTGCCCATCATCGAGCCCAGGCCGCTTTGGCTGCCAGTTGCCTTGCCGAGCAGGCTGCCTGCCTGCCCCATCAGTTCGCTGTTGCCGGTAAATTGATCGAGGCCCGGAATCGCCTTGCTCAGCTCGCTGAACTGGCTAGGGTCGAGCTTGTTCTTGGCCAGCCCGAGCAGCGCGCCGGTACCGCCGGCTGCCTGATTGGGCGTGACCCCAAGTTGACCCGAGAGGGCGCTGAGCAAATCACCGGTCTGGCCGGTCATGGGTGCGCTGGCTGCGGAGCCGCCGATGCCGGATGCCACGCCGCTGGCAGCATTTGTGGCGTCATCCAGCGTGAAAGCAAAAGCTGGCGAAGCGGCCAGCGTCAGGCTGATCAGCAGAGCCTTGGATGGTTTGAACATGAGGGCATTCCTTATATGAGAGAACCGCATTAGCAATCGGCTTTGTACGCTGCACGAGGCGTGCATTGTGCATCGACCTGAGTTGCAGCCAGTGGTTCCCTAATAGTAGCAAGAAGCCGCTGGCGGACAGCACAAAAGGCCCAGAGCTGTGTGCCTGTTCCGACAAACTGGCCAGCCCGCGGCTAATCACCGGGGCAGGGCGTTCTTAGCGTGGGTAGAGGGGCGGCAGCGCGCTGGCTTCTATAGTAGCGGGCTGTTGCGTCTCGAGAGTCGGCAGCGAGCGAATAGCCTGCCACAAGGCTTCACCTTGCCATTGCTGACCGGTTTCGCTGTAAAGCGCACCGTTGAGTTCATCCAGCGCGGCTGAAAGCGGTACGTCGCGCGCTGCCATTTCGGCCAGCGTGCACGGTTGCTGGCGGGCCCACGCATCGAGTGCCTGACGGGTCTGGTTGGGTTCATTGGCCTGGCACGCGCGCTTGAGTTCGTCGAGCAGGGTGCGTGGACTTGGGCCGGTTTGGGCCGTCTTGGAAACAGCCGGCAGGCGTCGTGCGCGCCACCACAAACCGAGCGCAATGAAGGTCGTCAGGCCCAGTAATGCGGTGCTCAGTTGCCACGGCCAGACTGCTGGCCCCTGAATTACGGTAGGCGGCAACGCCTCGACCGGAATCTGCGGCTCGGTTAGTTGTGGATTGGCGGCTACGTCCAGCGTGCGCGCGGGAATACTGGTCTGCTCAAGGCTATCGGTCAGGGTATTCCACCAGGTCAGCGTAATGGCCGGCAATTCGACCTTGCCTTGCTGGTTGGGCACCAATGCTTCGTGCTCTTCGCGGCTGCCGGTGATGCCTTGCGGGGTGACCTGATTGCTCAGGGTCGGCTGGTCGGGATAGCGGCGCAGGCCTTTGACATCGGGTGTCGCCAGCGGCGGCAGTTGAGCGCTGGATAGACCTTCGACATTGAGCATCATATTGCGGGTCAGCGAATCGCCGACCTTGGCGCTTGCCGGGTCCGGGCTCCAGCTCTCAGTCAGAGTGACCTTGTGCGCCGGAAGCCACGGTTCATCGGCCGGGTAGCTGGCCGGTTTGGCTTTGACCTCGAGCGGGATCTGCGGTGAGCGCACACGGACCACTTTGCCGGGACGCGGGCCGAAGGGGTTGTAGTCATCGCTGTCGTTGGGCGCAACCGCAGTGGCACTGAATGCCTGCGAAGGAATTTCCAGGGCGCCGCTGTGCTGAGGATAAATCGCGTACCGCAGCTCGATCACGCCGTGACGTACACCATTTATCAACTTCTCATAGGTGCGTGGTTTTTCGAGTGGCTCTACCCGCGCGTCGGGGATTTCCAGCGGGGTCAGACTGCTGTCGTCATACAGTGAAACGGAGTGATAGATGCGCAGCGTGAGCACGGCTTGTTCCTGCACATAGACCGAGTCTTTATCCAGGCTGGCATCAATGAATACCGGCGCCATCTTGCTGCTGTTCGCGTCTTTGCTGGCCTCGACCACTTGCAGGGTGATCGGCTGGCTGTGCATGTCCTCAAGGCTGAGCGAGGGGATGACCACGGTGCCGGTGGTTTTCGGTTGCAGGGTGACGATCCAGCGGGTCGTGGCCTTGGCCTCACCGTTGAGGGTGGTCAGGCGGTTGACCTGACGCGTACCGAGTACATCGAACAACTCATTGAGCGGTTTCAGATCCGGTTTGCCGAACAGCGTGGTGTCGTCGGACTCCAGGCTTAACTCCACCGTCTCGCTGACACTCAAGGTGCTGCGATCGACGCTGGCGATGAGGTCCTTGGCGCTGACGGAAGTAGCCGCAAAAACGGCCAACAGGAAAATGCAAAGCAGGCGGGTCATTGAGGGTTTTCCTGACGCTGTTGCTGTTCATACCAAAATTTGCGTTTAAGCAGTTCACCCGGATCATCGGGTATTTGCCGCAGCCATTGTTCAAGTGACTGGCGCCGCTCGCCATCAATCGCTTCGGTCGATTTGACCAACTTGTCGGCGGCAGCTTGCGTTGCCTGATCCTGCTGGGCTTGTTGCTGAGCGGCCTGCGCGTCCGGCTGCCCGGCATCATCTCCGGCGCTGGATTGCTCAGCGCTCTGGCCGTCCTGTTGGCTTTCTGCGGCCTGATCTTGCCCTGGCGATTGCTCGCTGGTCTGATCATCGGTCGAGCCATCAGGGTTTTGCGCATCTGCAGAGGATTGCGCCTGGCTGTTGTTTTGCTCAGTTCTTTGCTGGCCGTTCTCTTGCGAGTTCTGCGAGTCTTGCTGTTGCGAGTCCTGCTGATTTTGTGGTGACTGCTGTTGCTGTTGCAGCAATTGCTCGATCAGAGCCTTGTTCTGCTGGGCCTGAGCAAGATCAGGTTGCAGATCCAGAGCTTGTTCATAGGCTTCGATTGCCGCCTCGTACTCGTTACTGCGCGCCAGCGCATTGCCGCGATTATAGTGGGCGGCAGCACTGTCGCTCTGGGCAAATCGTTCTGCTGCACCGGCGTAGTCGCCTGCCTGATATAGCGCCTGGCCTTGCCATTGAGGGTCGCTGAAACGTTTTGCGGCCTCTGCCGGACGCTGCGCCTCCAGCAGGCGTTGGCCTTGTTGGTCGGGGCGCAACCAGAGATCGTCAAAGCCGAATGCGTAACTATTTTGCGGCAGGCTAAGGAGCAGCAACGGCACACAGAATATCCAGCCGCGACGGCCAGCGAATGCCGCCAGTAATACCAGCGCCAACACCAACCAGTGGCCCTGATCAGCCCATACCTGCAACTGTTGTTTCTCGCCTTCCTCGCGCAGCTTCTGTGGCCCGCCCAAGAGACCCAGCCCACTCAAGTCGAGGTCGTCGAGGCGGGACTGGCGGTATTGGGCGCCAATGCTGGTGGCAAAGCGTGCGAGTGAACTGCTGTCGAGGCGGGGGATCATGATCGCGCCCTGAGCATCTTTGAGGAAACCACCGTCGGCCTGGACAATCGGCGTGCCTTGCTGGGTGCCAATACCGAGAATGCTCAGGCGCTGGCCATGAGTGCCCAAAGTGCTGGCGATGTTCTGGCGTTCGCTGTCATTCAGTTCGCTCACCACCAGCAGCAATCGGCCCTGACCTTGCGCGCCTTGCTTGAGCAGTTGCTGCGCCTTTTCTACCGCCAGATCGGCGCGGTGGCCCGGTGCGGGCATGATTTCGGGTTTCAAGGATTCCAGCAGGTTACGGCTCGTGCCCAGGTCGTCCGAGAGCGGGACCACGGTGTGCGCGCTGCCGGCGAATACCACCAGTGCCGTTTGCGCATCTTTGCGTATCTGCAGCAGGTCGATGATCTTGCGCTTGGCGTGTTCAAGACGGGTTGGCGTGACATCACTGGAGAGCATTTGCGGGCTCAGTTCGAGAATCACCACCAGCGGGTCGGCAGGTTTGAGATTGTTCTGTTCAACTTGCTGCCAGCTTGGCCCCAGCATTGCGAGCAAGCCCAGCAGCCAGGCGCAACCGAGCAGCACAATCGGCGTGCGACTGCTGCGCCCCTGGCCGCCGCTCAGCAGAACCGAGTGAAAAGCCACGGGCAGCAGCTGTTGCCAGCGGCCACTGCGTTTTTCGCGGTGCCACAGCAGCCACAGCAGGGTCAGAAATACCGGGATAAGCAGCAGCCAGAAAGGCCGTAGCCAATGGGGCCAAAGTGATAAAAGGCTCATGATTCGCTCGGCTGCCGTTTGAGCGCGCGCATTTGGCGCTGCAGTTGCGGCCACAACTCATGCAGTGCCAGCAGCAGGCTAAGCAACAGCGCTGCGCCGAGTGGCCATGCGTAAAGCGCCTTGGCCGGGCGTGCGAGTGTCGGTTTTTGCTCAACGGGTTCGAGGCGGTCCAGGGTTTCTTCGATAGCGCGAAGCTCATCGCTGCTGCGCGCACGGAAATACTGCCCGCCGGTCAGGTCGGCAATTGCATTGAGCGTGGGCTCATCAAGGTCGAGGCCGGGATTGAAGCCGAACATGCCAAGCAAGCCGCCCGATTTCGGGTCGGCGCCGATACCGATCGGATAAATCTTCACGCCTTCCTCGGCTGCCAGTTTGGCAGCAACAAGTGGCTCGATCTGACCGCCTGTGTTGGCGCCGTCTGTGACCAACACCAACACCCGGCTTTCGGCGGGACGCTCGCGCAGGCGCTTCACGGCCAGGCCGATGGCATCACCCAGCGCGGTATTTTTACCGGCGATCCCGATAACTGCCTCGTTCAGCCAGGTGCTGACGGTTTGCCGGTCGAAGGTCAGTGGCGCCTGCAAGTAGGCCTGACTGCCAAAGAGGATCAGGCCTACGCGGTCCCCTGTGCGGCCTTCGATAAAGCTGCCGAAGAGGTTCTTGACCAGTGTCAGGCGGCTGACTTCTTCGTCATTCCAGCGCATGTCGGCATATTCCATGGAGCCAGACACATCCACGGCCACCAGCAAATCCCGGCCGCTGGCAGGCAAGGGCAGCGGTTCGCCGACCCATTCAGGCCGCGCCGCAGCACTCAGGAGCAATATCCACAGCAAGATGAACCGCGCCTGTCGCCGCCAGCTGGGCAATGCAGTGCGCGCCTTACGGCCACTGAGGCCTTCGAGTTCATTGATGAAGTTGATATTCAGCGCCGCATCGCCGCTGTCTGCTGTGGGCAGAAGCCAGCGCAACACCCACGGCAGCGGTGCGAGCAGAAATACCCAGCTCCAGGTAAATTCAAACATGTTTGCGAATCCACGTGTCGACTGCCTGATTGAGCCCGGCAATGGCTTTGTCATCGAGCAGGCAATGAGGGCGATAAGCCCCTTCAACCAAAATCATCCAGCGGGTCAGCCCGGCAGCCGGACAGCGATTGTCGAGAAAGGCCAGCCATTGGCGACTGGTCAATGTATGACACTGGCTGTCGGGGTAACGCTGCACGCACAAACGTTTGAGCAAGCTATTCAACGACTGTAACCAGGGACCGGCCTGCATCCCGTCATAGGGTTTTTGCAGGGCTTCAAGTTCGCTCAGCGCGGCCAGTCGCAGCGGGTCCTGGCTGATGTCTGGCTGTTTGTCGGCTTGGTTACGGCGCATTTTTTTCAGCAGCCGGTACAGGCCCCAGAGTACGACAGGGAGCAATACAGCCAGCAACCACCAGCCCGGTGCCGGCGGCCACAGGCTGATTGGGTCTGGCTGGATAAGTGGCTGCAATTGATCCAGCGGGTTCATTTCGATGCCCTTGAACCGTTGAGGTGGTCGCGCAGTTGGTCGACCATCTCGCGTTGGGTGTCGAGCGCCAGCAACGGCACGCGCAGCTTCAATGCCAAGCGCTCCCAGCGCGCCTGCCGCGCCTGCGCCTGCTCATGATAAGCGCGGCGCAAATCCGCGTTGTGGGTGTCCAGTTCGAGTTTGGCACCGCTCTCGGCAAAACGCAGCAAGCCGGCGGCGGGCAGGGCATGGTCGAGTGGGTCGCTGAGCGGCAGCAGGAGCACATCGCAGTGGCGCGCGAGCAGCGTCAATTGTTGCTCACTGCTGTCGTTGAGGGTGCGTTCGTCACAAATGATCACCGCGAGGCTGCCGGGGCGCAAAATTTCCCGTGCGCGGCGTAGTGCCAGGCCGAAGCTGTCACGGCCGGCGTTCGGGTCGCCGGGCAGTGCCTGATTGGCCCGCGCCAGCCGGCTGAGCAGTTGCAGCAGGCTTTGCTTGCTGCGACGCGGTTTGATCTCGTGATGTTCGTTGTCACCAAACACCAGCCCGCCAACCCGGTCGTTATGACCCAGCGCCGCCCAGCCAATCAGGCTGGCGGCTTGAGCGGCCAGCACCGACTTGAACATCAGTCCGGTGCTGAAAAACAGGCGCTGGCTTTGTTCAACCATGATGTAGATGGGCCGCTCGCGCTCCTCGTGGAACATCTTGGTGTGCGGCTCCTGAGTGCGCGCCGTCACGCGCCAGTCAATCGTGCGCACATCATCGCCAGCCTGATAAACCCGCACCTGATCAAAGTCGACGCCACGCCCGCGCAGTTTCGAGTGGTGCAGGCCAATCAGCGGGCTGCGCCGGGCGGCTGTCGAAAACAGCTGCACTTCGCGCACACGGTGGCGCATCTCGATCAACTCGGCGAGGTTAACGCGGATGCCAGGCTGGGCTGCAAGGGTTTGCATAGGGTCAGGCGACGGCGACTACATCGAGAATGCGCTGGATGACGCGGTCTTGGTCGATACCGGCAGCCTCCGCTTCGAACGACAGGATGATGCGATGGCGCAGCACATCGAACAGCACCGCCTGAATATCTTCGGGGCTGACAAAGTCTCGTCCCGCAAGCCAGGCATGAGCGCGCGCGCAACGGTCCAGCGCAATCGAGCCACGCGGGCTGGCGCCATAGGAAATCCACTCGGCGAGTTCCGGATCAAACTTGGCGGGCGTGCGTGACGCCATCACCAATTGCACCAGGTATTCCTCTACTGCATCGGCCATGTACAGACCGAGGATTTCCTTGCGCGCCGCGAAAATGGCGTGCTGGCTGACCCGGTGCTCGGGTTTCTCTTCACCATGAAGCGCTTCTCCGCGGGCCTGCATCAGAATCTTGCGCTCGACGGAGGCGTCGGGGAAGCCGATTTTTACGTGCATCAGGAACCGGTCGAGCTGGGCTTCCGGAAGCGGATAGGTGCCTTCCTGCTCGATTGGGTTCTGCGTGGCCATTACCAGAAACAGCGGCGACAGGTCATAAGTGCTGCGGCCCACGCTCACCTGACGCTCGGCCATGGCCTCAAGCAGCGCCGATTGGACTTTGGCCGGTGCCCGGTTGATTTCATCTGCCAGTACCAAGTTGTGGAAAATCGGCCCTTGCTGGAACACAAAGCTGCCGGTTTCCGGCCGATAAATCTCGGTGCCAGTGATGTCAGCCGGGAGCAGGTCTGGGGTGAACTGAATACGATGGAATTCAGCTTCGATACCTTCCGCCAGTTCTTTGATGGCCTTGGTCTTGGCCAGACCCGGCGCGCCTTCAACCAGCATGTGGCCGTCGGCCAGCAATGCGATCAGCAGGCGCTCTACCAGTTTTTCCTGGCCAAGAATCTGCGAAGAGAGGAAATTACGCAGCTCAAGCAATGCAGCCCTGTACTGCGGGCCTTGCGAGTTTTCTTTGGTTTCCAAAATACCAATCCTGTACCCATTCGAATGTTACGGCTTGCTCTAACGGCCCCGTTCAACGGGTAGAGCCAGGCCAATTGGCGTAGGTAATCAGTAGCATTTGCAGGTGATGGTTACACGCCGTGCAATGAAAAGCAGGTGCACTCTCGCCATCCGGCATATGGTCGCATAAGTGTGGCGGCTATCGTACTGGCCCAGGCGGCCGATTTCGAGCGATTCGAACGCAACTCAACAGGAAGATTTCATTTTTGCTGGCGCAGTGTGCTGCGCGTGAACGGTCACTTGCAGCTGACCGCAGAGTGAAGAGGGCGGATTCAAAGGCGTGATCACCGGCTCGGATCTCGCCTGGCACTGCTCGGTGCTAACATCAAACGCACTTTTAAGCACAGCATCAAAAACTCGAACAGCGTCTTTTTCTTCGTCAGTTTCACCAGCGATCAAAGATATGCAGGCGGGCTTGCTCAGGCGGCTACCGCCAGCAGAAGGCATTGCTGACGTGGACATGCATATTTTGTGGAACCGTGAGCAACACATGAGCCGGGCAGAAACAGTCTTTATTGAGGGCTTAGTTGCCTGCGACTCGGGTCAGGCGAATCAAGCAAGCTGATTCATCCCGGCTCAAGAAGAGACTCAGGCCCTCTGCGAAACCGGGCTCAGTGCAGGGCATTAATTAGGTTTTGGCACATCGTCTGGAGTGACTTCTTTTTCGTCGACTATATCTTGTGCCACAGCGTGATCTTCACTGTCAGCTGCAATGCCATTCTGACTGGCACCGCGTTCAGGCTCACACACCAGTACGGTAAACAATGGAAAGTGGTCCGAACCAATAGAAGGTAGGCGCTTTATATCCTTGAGCTTGAAATGTGCACTGTGAAACAGATGGTCTAAAGGCCAACGTAAAAACGGGTAGTCCGCGTGGAAGGTGTTGAACATCCCCCGCCCAATTCGTGGATCAAGCAGACCGCTAATTTTACGGAACAGGCGAGTGGTGAAAGACCACGCCACATCATTCAGATCACCCGTCACAATAATCGGGCCCTGCGTTTGCGCAACTTTCTTAGCGATGCAAATCAACTCCGCATCGCGTTCAGTTGATTCTGAATTTTCAGTCGGGCTTGGGGGCGCGGGGTGAACAAAGTGCATGCACACTTTATCGCCAGAGCGCAGCTGCAACGACAGATGAACTGACGGAACATCGTCTTCCACTAAAAATGAAAGCACTTCGTCACTAAAGGGCAGCCTGGAGTAAACGTGCATGCCGTACAGGTTATCCAGCGGGCACTTAACGCTGTACGGCAGATCAACTTCTATTGCTTCAAGCCTGCTTTCCCACCATTTATCAGACTCCAACGTGACTAAAATATCGGGCTGATACTGCGAGACCAGATCCACTAATGCGTCACTGTTGCGGTTGGTTTTCAGCACGTTTGCCGTGATGATGCTGAGCTCGCGAGCAGGATCACTAACCTTGCTCGCGTTAACCTCCTTTGACCAAACGCGTGTGTAAGGTAATACCCACTTCAACTGCCACAATAAGCACACGCCTGTAGCGGCCACTAAGCACCAACTGAATGCGCGAGTTAAGTCGAGAAACAAGCAGTTAATAACAAGCAAAACCGCAGCCATGAAAGCGATTTGCACTCGGGGGAAGTCCATCACTCTGACGACCCAGTGCTGATGCCTGGATAAGGGCAACGCACTGGCGATGACGATCAACAACGTGGCGATGGTCAACACTATTAACATGCTATTTCCTGTGGTTGAGTTTTAAACACTGCAGCATTAACGATCGAGAACCACCGCGCCTGGCTCGCTCTCATTGCAGATCAAAGAAAGCCTGTCTGCTGGATTTCGGCATTGTGGCTTTATTCACCTCTGACAACTGAAACAGATCATTCAGTTTCATCTGACTAGTAAGATTGCGAAAAGTCCAAACAAAGTTAACGCTGTTCGGAGGACTGAATGCTCGCCATCAGCGTAGATCGTGAGGCTGGTTAGCGTTCTGGAAGTCTTCGCTTTGTGTGACGCAGGCGCATCTTTATGACGGCCCAGTGAAAACCCCCAAGGTTGGCCTAACGACTCGCACCACACACAGAGACGTCAATCACGTTCAGTAAATCAACAGATTCCTGCAAAGACGTTGCAGCTCACTCACTGTGTGGGCGGGCTGATCGTGAGCCACGATCACTTGCGGTGAGCTGAATTTAGGCATAAAACGGTGCATCAATGGCTGGATGTTGGAGGTCTGAGATGCAGCAGTACACGGGCAGTTGCCTCTGCGGCAAGGTGCAAATTGTGGCGTTGGGCCAGCCTTATCGGGTGGGCATTTGTCATTGTATTGATTGCCGCAAACACCACGGGGCCTTATTCAATGCCTGCGCGATATTTGCTGAGACTGCCGTGAGCATCAAGGGTGAAACGTGTGACTACGCTGGCCGGTGTTTCTGCCCGAACTGCGGCTCGCCAGTTTTTGCCCGCAGCGCAGACGAGGTAGAAGTGCATCTGGGCGCACTCGATGCACCTGAGCAACTGATGCCCACCTACGAAAGTTGGGTCATCCGCCGTGAATCCTGGCTGCCAACATTCCCCCTGAAACACCATTATCAGCGTGATCGTGAGGGCGGCGGGCGTTCTGAAGACTAGCCAGCCAAAATCCGCGCTCAGCTGCCCTTTAGCCTGACGCGCGCAGACGCGCTGCAGCGGGCTTTCGGTAATTAGCTCTGACCGGTTTTTGCGTCTCGGGTAATCTAGGCATCCATATTTTGAAATTTATGGCCTGGCGGCTTATGAATTTCCGTTCTGAGTGCAGGTCACTCGTCAGCAGCACACCCGAAGATGCATTAAATGATCAACGTCGAAATGATGGCCTCGGTATTGGAGGCTTTGCCAGACCCTGCTTTTATCCTCTCGCGCAGCGGTAAATATGTCGCGGTTTTTGGTGGTCGTGACACGCGCTATTACCACGACGGCAGCGGGTTGGTCGGTTTGACCATCACTGATCTGGTCAAAACCGAAAAAGCCAACTGGTTTCTCGGGCAAATTGATCGGGCGCTGGCGACTGGGAAGTTACTGGTTGAGGAGTACGAACTAAGCAACAGGGACGTTAAAGGGTTGTCTGATGAGGGACCTGTAGAGCCGATTTGGTTTGAAGGGCGAATTCAGGCGTTGGACTTTCAGGTCGACGATGAAGATGTGGTGCTTTGGGTCGCCAGTAATATCTCCGAGCGCCACCAGTTGGAGGTCAGGCTGCGAGAGCTGAGCGATACCGATCAGCTTACCGGCCTGTATAACCGTCGTAAGCTTGAGCGTGACCTGTCCGGTCACTATCAGAATTTTGTTCGTCATCGTGTACCGACAGCTGTTCTGATGTTCGATTTAGACAACCTTAAACAGGTCAACGATGCGTTTGGTCACCATGTTGGGGATGACATGATCATGGCTGTGGCCGATATGTGCAGATCACACTTGCGCCAAAACGACACCGCCTGCCGGTTTGGCGGCGATGAGTTTGTCATCGCGCTGCCCAACACCGGGCATGAGCAAGCCTTGCAATTTGCCGAACGCCTGCACCAGAGTTTCGCCGAGAAATTGAGCCGCTTTTCGGTCGGTGCCAGCACCGCTACATCAAGTGTTGGCGTGACAATAATGTTACCGGCCGACGGTTCATATGAAGACACGCTAAAGCGGGCCGATGCCGCCTTGTATGATGCCAAGCGACTGGGTAAAGACCGGGTGGTCTTTGCGGACTAACTCTTGTCTCTGCAGGGGATCACGCGTTTGACCAGTTTGCCGATTGTCATGCCCTGGACCAGGATGGAAAACACCACCACCAGATAGGTCAGCGAAACGACGATGTCGCGGGCATCGCCATGTGGCAACGACAATGCCAGAGCGACCGATATCCCGCCGCGCAGGCCTCCCCACGTGATCACGCTCCACGAGCCTTTGGGCAGTCGGAAGCGTTCACCCAGCAGCGCAATCGGCGCGCCAACGGTCAGCAGTCTCGATACCAGGGTCAGCACGATAACCATCAGGCCTGTGGCCAGCAGTGCGTTGGAAAAATGAATCAAGACCACTTCCAGGCCAATGATGACGAACAACACGGCGTTGAGAATTTCGTCGAGCAATTCCCAGAACATGTCGACGTTCTTCTCGGTCTGCTCCGACATCGCATGTGAGCGGCCCTGATTGCCCACGATCAAGCCCATTACCACCATCGCCAGCGGCCCGGAGACATGCAGGTGGGTCGCAAGTGCATAGGCGCCGAGCACGGACGCCAGAGTAATCAAGACTTCTTCGTGGTAGCTGTCGATGCTCTTGAGCATTCGATAGACGACAAAGCCAAATACGGCTCCAAGCAACGCACCGCCGCCGGCTTCCTTGACTAACAGTTCTGATGCGCCCAGAACGGTTGGGCTGTTGCCACTGGCAATCATGGCCAGAATCAGTGAAAACAGCACCACGCCGACGCCGTCGTTAAACAGCGATTCGCCCGAAATAACCAGCTCGACACTCTCGGGAGCACCAGCTGACTTGAGGATGCCCTGAACTGCAATCGGGTCTGTGGGCGATATTAACGCGCCGAAGACCAAGCAGTAGACCAGCGGCAAATCGAGATCGGTCAGTCCCAGCAAGTACCAAAGCGCATACCCGATAAACAGGGTCGACAAGGTTGTGCCGACAACCGCCAGTGAGGCAATTTGCCAACGAAAGGCGCGCAAATGCGACAAGTTGATATGCAGCGCGCCCGCGAACAGTAGCAGCGACAGCATGCCCTGCATCAACAACTCGGAGAAGTCGATGGACTTCAGCAACGATTGCTCATAGGTGTGCAAGGCGTGAAATCCGAGTTTGTCCAATGCCATGTTCAGCAGCGAGAGCACCAGTGCAATGGCCATCACCCCAATGGTTGGCGGCAGGCCTACATACCGGCGGTTCAGATAGGCCAGCAGTGCGGTGATGCAAAGAAACGCGGCGATTATGTCCAGCATTAGCGAGGAGGGTCCTTGTGTGGGGCTTTCACTTTGAACGGCGCCTTGGCGCATCACAGCAGCATAAAGCAGTGTTGCCGGCTAACCGATATCTGAGCAGGCCTGAGTCGCATCAACTGCTCCGCTCAAGGCAGCCGCTTGCGCTCGGCATTGCGGGAAGAGCTGGTCTGCCAAGCGCGTGGCGTATCGAAAAAAACCAGTCCATCTGTATCTGTCTGGCTAGCAGCCTAGCGGTTACTGTCGAGTGATCAAACCAACTTTGGGGCAATTATGGATCTCAGTGGCTTTTCTTTCGGCGTTACCGATTGGGCGAAAATTGAGCCAGTCGAGCATGCAGGCGCAAGCGGCAGTGCCTTTTGGCGGACTTGTCAGTTTGGCTCGACCCGCGTGCGCATGGTCGAATACAGCGCCGGTTATCTGGCGGATCACTGGTGTACACGGGGCCATATCCTGTTGTGCCTGGAAGGTGAGTTGATCACTGAGTTGGACGATGGCCGCCAGTTCACCCTCAGCCCCGGCATGAGCTATCAAGTCAGCCATTACGGCGAAGCGCACCGTTCTTTGACCCACAACGGCGCTCGCTTGTTCATTGTCGATTAATCCCCAAACCGCGGGTTATATCTGCTGTCACTTCTCAGGCCTAGGTTGGGATATGCCCAACCAAAACCCGGCTTTCCCGCTTCTTGAACGAAAATGTCGCAGCGCGACAAGCGCCACCGGGGCTTCCATCGTTAAGCTCAACGGGCAAATGTGACCAGCGAGTCGCAGACAGCGCCATACCTATGAGAGGCTGCAATTGGAATGCAATCGCCGCCTCGTAGACTAATGTTGTTAGGAACTTCAGTCCTTAGTCACGACTCGCAACTGCCTTAGTTGAATTTAAAGCCAAACGGAGCACAACCCATGGCGTTCTTTACGGCGGCCAGCAAAGCCGATTTCCAGCACCAACTGCAAGCGGCACTGGCGCAGCACGTGAGCGAGCAGGACCTGCCGCAAATGGCACTGTTCGCCGAGCAATTTTTCGGCATTATCGCGCTCGAAGAGCTTACCCAGCGTCGACTGTCAGACCTGGTAGGTTGCACCCTTTCATCCCGGCGCATGCTGGAGCGTTTTGATCCGAGCAAGCCCGAAGTTCGAGTATTCAATCCCGATTACGAAAAGCATGGCTGGCAATCGACCCACACCGCGGTTGAAGTGCTGCATGCGGACAGCCCCTTCCTGGTTGATTCGGCTCGCATGGAGCTCAACCGTCGCGGCTACAATATTCATACCTTGCAGAACAGTGTGTTCAGCGTACGCCGCGACAAGAAGGGCGATCTGCTGGAAATTCTACCCAAGGGCACAACTGGCGACGATATCAGCGAAGAAGCACTGATGTTTCTCGAGATCGACCGCTGCGCCAGTGCTGGCGAAATGCGCACGCTGGAAAAGGCCATTCTCGATGTGTTCAAGGATGTTCGCCTGAGCGTTTCCGACTTCCAGCCAATGCGCAACAAGGCGCAGGAGCTGCACGCCTGGCTGGGCAAAGCCAAGCTTAAGGTCGATGCCGCTGAGCTGGATGAAATCAAGGTGTTCATGCAGTGGTTGCTGGACGACCATTTCACCTTCCTCGGTTACGAGGAGTTCACCGTTGCGGATGCGGCTGATGGCGGCCACATCATCTATGACGAAAAATCCCTGCTCGGCCTTTCCAAGACGCTGCGTGCCGGCCTCAAGCCGGAAGATCTGCACATCGAGCCACAAGCGCTGGCTTACTTGCGTGAGCCGCAGTTGCTGTCGTTCGCCAAAGCGGCGATTCCAAGCCGTGTGCATCGTCCGGCATACCCTGACTTTGTTTCGATTCGCGAGCTAGACAGCAAAGGCAATGTAGTTAAAGAGTGCCGTTTCATGGGCCTCTATACCTCGGCCGTGTACGCCGAGAGCGTCTGGGATATTCCGTTTATCCGCCGCAAAGTTGCGATTATCGAGCAGCGTTCGGGCTTCGCCAGCCGTGCGCACCTGGGCAAGGAGCTGGCGCAGGTACTCGAAGTCCTGCCGCGTGACGACCTGTTCCAGACCCCCGCTGAAGAGCTGTTCAACACCGCGCTGTCCATCGTGCAGATTCAGGAGCGCAACAAGATTCGCGTATTCCTGCGCCGCGATCCGTACGGGCGTTTCTGCTACTGCCTGGCGTATGTCCCGCGTGATGTGTACTCGACCGAGACCCGGCAAAAAATCGAACAAGTGCTCATGGAGCGTTTGCAGGCTACCGACTGCGAGTTCTGGACCTTCTTCTCCGAGTCGGTACTGGCTCGCGTGCAGTTCATTCTGCGGGTAGACCCGAAGAACAAAACCCAGATCGACACCGCTCAGCTTGAAAAGGAAGTGATTCAGGCTTGCCGTTCCTGGAAGGATGACTTTGCCAGTCTGGTCGTCGAGAGCTTCGGCGAGGCGCATGGCACCAACGTGCTGGCCGAGTTCCCGAGTGGTTTCCCGGCAGGCTATCGCGAGCGTTTTGCGCCGCATTCGGCCGTGGTCGACATGCAGCATTTGCTCAGCCTGAATGCCGAGCGTCCGCTGGTAATGAGCTTCTATCAGCCGCTGGCGCAGGGCGATAACCTGCTGCACTGCAAGCTGTATCACGCCGATACGCCGCTGCCGCTGTCTGATGTATTGCCGATTCTGGAAAACCTCGGGTTGCGCGTACTCGGTGAGTTCCCGTATCGCCTGCGCCAGAAGAATGGCCGCGAGTTCTGGATTCACGACTTTGCCTTCACCTATGCCGAAGGACTGGATGTCGATATCCAGCAGCTTAACGACACCCTGCAAGATGCCTTCGTCAATATCGTCAGCGGCAACGCCGAAAACGATGCCTTCAACCGACTGGTGTTGATGGCGGCGATGCCGTGGCGCGAAGTGGCTTTCCTGCGCGCCTTTGCGCGTTATCAGAAGCAGATTCGTCTGGGCTTCTCGCTGAGCTATGTGGCGGCAACGCTGGTTAACCATGCCGACATTGCCAAAGAGCTGGTGCGCCTGTTCCGTACCCGTTTCTATCTGGCCCGCAAACTCACCGTTGAAGACCTTGAAGACAAGCAGCAAAAGCTTGAGCAGGCGATTACCAGCGCGCTGGATAACGTTGCCGTGCTCAACGAAGACCGCATCCTGCGGCGCTACCTTGATCTGATCAAGGCCACGCTGCGCACCAACTTCTATCAGCCGGATGCCAGCGGTCACAACAAGTCGTATTTCAGCTTCAAGTTCAACCCGCGCCTGATTCCGGAAATTCCCAAGCCGGTGCCGATGTTCGAGGTGTTCGTCTATTCGCCTCGCGTTGAAGGCGTGCACCTGCGTGGCGGCAAGGTTGCCCGTGGCGGTTTGCGCTGGTCTGACCGTGAGGAAGATTTCCGCACAGAAGTCCTGGGCCTGGTTAAGGCTCAGCAGGTGAAAAACGCGGTTATCGTGCCGGTTGGCGCCAAAGGTGGTTTCGTACCGCGTCGCTTGCCAGCCGGCGGCACGCGAGACGAGATTCAGGCCGAGGCGATCGCTTGCTATCGCATCTTCATCAGCGGCTTGCTGGACATCACCGACAACCTCAAAGAAGGCGAAGTGGTTCCGCCTTCGAACGTGGTCCGTCACGACGAAGATGATCCGTATCTGGTGGTCGCGGCCGACAAGGGTACGGCCACATTCTCGGACATCGCCAACGGCATCGCGGCGGAATACGACTTCTGGCTGGGTGACGCCTTTGCCTCGGGCGGCTCTGCCGGTTACGACCACAAAGGCATGGGCATTACCGCCAAAGGCGCCTGGGTGTCGGTGCAGCGTCACTTCCGCGAACACGGCATTGATGTGCAGGAAGACCCGACCACCGTTATCGGCATCGGTGACATGGCCGGTGACGTATTCGGCAACGGCTTGCTGCTGTCGGACAAACTGCAACTGGTGGCGGCGTTCAACCACCTGCACATCTTCATTGACCCGAATCCGGACACGGCGAAGAGCTTTGTCGAGCGCCAGCGTCTGTTCGATCTGCCGCGTTCGAGCTGGGCCGATTACGATACCGCGCTGATTTCGCAAGGCGGCGGCATCTTCCTGCGCAGCGCCAAGAGCATCCCGATCAGCGCTGAAATGAAGCAGCGCTTCGACATCAGTGCCGACAAGATGGCGCCGACCGAGTTGCTCAACGCGCTGCTCAAGGCACCGGTTGACCTGATCTGGAACGGCGGTATCGGTACCTACGTCAAGTCGAGTAAAGAGAGCCACGCCGATGTTGGCGACAAGGCCAACGACACCCTGCGTGTAGACGGTCGCGAATTGCGCGCCCGGGTTGTGGGCGAGGGCGGTAACCTCGGCATGACGCAGTTGGGGCGTGTTGAGTACGGCCTGAATGGCGGCTCGAGCAACACCGACTTTATTGATAACGCCGGTGGTGTGGACTGCTCCGACCACGAAGTGAATATCAAGATCCTGCTCAATGAAACCGTGGCCGCAGGCGACATGACCGGCAAGCAGCGCAACAAGCTGCTGGCCGAGATGACCGACGCTGTCGGGAGTCTGGTGCTGGGCAATAACTACAAGCAGGTGCAGGCGCTGTCGCTGGCGCAGTACCGGGTTCGTGACCGAGTGGGCGAGTACAAGCGCCTGATGGCCGCTCTGGAAAATGCCGGCAAGCTTGACCGCGCGTTGGAGTTCCTGCCGTCTGACGAGGAGCTTAACGAGCGTACTGCCAATGGCTTGGGGCTGACTCGTCCGGAGCTGTCGGTGCTGATCTCGTACAGCAAAATCGACCTCAAGGAATCGCTGCTGAAATCGACCGTGCCGGATGATGAGTATCTCGCACGCGAAATGGAAACCGCATTCCCGCCGTTGCTGGCCGACAAGTTTGGCGAGTCGATGCGTCGTCATCGCCTCAAGCGTGAAATCGTCAGCACCCAGATTGCTAACGATCTGGTCAACCATATGGGCATCACCTTCGTGCAGCGCTTGAAGGAGTCCACGGGCATGAGTGCGGCCAATGTGGCCGGCGCTTACGTGATCGTGCGTGATGTGTTCCGCTTGCCGCACTGGTGGCAGCAGATCGAGGCGCTGGATCACAAAGTGCCTGCAGATTTGCAGCTGCAAATGATGGACGAGCTGATGCGTCTGGGGCGTCGTGCTACGCGTTGGTTCTTGCGCAGCCGTCGCAATGATATTGATGCCGCCCGTGATGTTGCCCACTTCGCACCGCGCATTGCAGCGCTGGCATTGAGCCTCGACGAATTGCTCGAAGGCCCAGCCCGCGAGCAGTGGCTGGCACGCTTCCAGGGTTATGTTGAGGCCGGTGTGCCGGAGGATCTGGCGCGTGTGGTGGCGGGAACCAGCCACCTGTATACCTTGCTGCCGATCATCGAAGCGTCGGATGTCACGGTGCAGGAGCCTTCCGATGTGGCCGTGGCTTACTTTGCCGTGGGCGACAAGCTCGAGCTGTCGTGGTACTTGCAGCAGATATCGTGCCTGCCGGTCGAGAACAACTGGCAAGCACTGGCGCGTGAAGCGTTCCGCGATGACCTGGACACTCAACAGCGCGCGATTACCGTTTCGGTGTTGCAGATGACTGATGGCCCGGTTGATATCGAGGAGCGTGTCGGCGTGTGGCTGGAGCAGCATCGCCGTATGGTCGATCGCTGGAAGGTCATGCTGGCGGAGCTGCGTGCGGCAACCGGTACCGATTATGCGATGTACTCGGTAGCCAACCGCGAGTTGCTCGACTTGGCTCAAAGCAGCTAATAGCTGTTGCTAAGCTCCATGAAAACCCCGCTGAGAATGCGGGGTTTTTTATGGCTGGCGATTTATTCAGGGGAGGTAAGGCTGTGTGTTAAGCGCGGGGGTTGAGCCGTAATCGCGGCAAACGGTTAACGCCCGGTGATTCGCTTCAGGCGTCGCTCAGCGGCAACAAGTACTCGGTTACATTGGGTGCGCCCGCAAGCAACAAACCCTGGCCCAGTGCATTGGCTTCTTTTGAACTTTTGGGCAGCAGCAACACTTCATTGCCGCTGGCTGTGCGGTTCATCGACAGGCGCGAATAGGGCAGGCCGGTGTCGAGCAGCAGGCTCATGAATGCGCTGTCTTGCCAGGCGGCGTCGGGCATGTTGAAGACGTAAAAATCCTTTTCCAGGGCTTTGACGGCGGCGCGGTTCAACGTATAGCGACTTATCTGCGCCGGCAGGTTGGTTTCGAGTTGGCGCACCCGTGCGTAGCCCACGGCGCAGGCCAGCTCTTCGGTATGCACGTCGCTCGCCCAGTACAGGCAGTCGCCGTTCCAACTGGTCTGGCGCAACACGATTGGCTCGCCCGCAAGAAAACGCGGCAGGGCCACGCTTAGGGTGCGGACAAAGTCCTTGTAGCTGATGATTCGCACATGCCGGCACGCTTCGCTGGCGGCAAAGGCTTCAACACTTAAGTAGTCCTCACCGCCTGGGCTGGCGCCGCTGAAACCGTGCAGTTTGCGCAGGTCGAAGCTTTCTTCCAGGCGTTCTTGCAGGGTCACCAGTTTGCTCAGTGCGGCATGCGCCAGTGCCTTGTCTTCTTGCACCGGGCCAGAAAGTGCGCTGCGCGGCAGGTCCAGCAAGCGCTGCAGTTGCATGCCTGATTGCAGGTGGATTGCTTGCGAGGGGGCGGCCAGTGGCGCAAATGGCAGTTTGAGGGCGCTGGCCCGTTCGAGCAGCTGACGCGTTGCACGGCCGCCGAGGCCAAAGTTCTTGGCCAGCGTACTCAGGCGCATACTGATGGAAACCGGTATTTCTGGGTGGGACATGGTCGGGCAAGAACTCCAGGTACTTGGCTGCCAGTAGGCAACATTGCAATTTCAGTGGTGCTTACTTGCGGGTTATACCTGCTTGATATGGCAATATAAGGGCATTCATTTGCAAAGTGTCTCCATGCCAAAGCTCCTGCTGGATGTATCTCTGCCGGCCGAACGGTTACGTTTAGTTTATCAAGGTCAGGCCAATCGTATTCAATTGAAAAGTCGAGACGGCCGTCTTGTGAGTATCCCTGCCCATCACTTGCGGCCCTTTATCGGCCATGCGGGTGTGCAGGGGACTTTTATCATGGAATTCACCGAGTCCGGTCAACTTCTTAGTTTGCGTCGCGCTCCAGCATAGTTTTCAGCTGATCATTACGCTTGACTCACAGCAGCCCAAACGCTACGAAACGACCTGACACGCTTCACTCAAGATTGATTGCGTGCCCCGCAATACCGGCATTTGCGCGACGTTACAGATTGATTCTTGCTGATTTCTGCAATTTATCCAGCCTCAATGCCGCACATGCCTCGCGAGCCTAACGCATGGGCTGTATAATCGCCGGTCTTACTCATTCGCCCTTATCGAGCTAAGCCTGCCCATGTATACCCTGGCCCGCGAGCTGCTGTTTAAATTATCCCCTGAGACGTCCCATGAGCTGTCGATCGATCTGATCGGGGCCGGTGGCCGTATGGGCCTCAATGGCCTGTTCAACAAGGCGCCAGCCAGCTTGCCGGTCAAGGTGATGGGCCTGGAGTTTGCCAACCCGGTGGGGCTGGCGGCAGGGCTGGATAAAAATGGCGATGCAATTGATGGCTTTGCCCAACTGGGTTTCGGTTTTGTTGAAATCGGCACCGTAACCCCGCGTCCGCAGCCGGGGAATCCGAAACCGCGACTGTTCCGTTTGCCGGAAGCCGAGGCGATCATCAATCGCATGGGATTCAACAACCACGGCGTCGATCATCTGTTGCAGCGCGTGCAGGCGGCCAAGTACCGTGGCGTGCTGGGAATCAATATCGGCAAGAATTTCGACACGCCGGTTGAGCGTGCGGTTGATGATTACCTGATCTGTCTGGACAAGGTCTACGCCAATGCCAGCTACGTGACGGTCAACGTCAGTTCGCCGAACACCCCGGGGCTGCGCAGCTTGCAGTTTGGCGACTCGCTCAAGCAGTTGCTCGAAGCGTTGCAGCTGCGTCAGGAAGATCTCACCCAGTTGCATGGCAAGCGTGTGCCGCTGGCGATCAAGATTGCCCCGGACATGACCGATGAAGAAACCGTCCAGGTAGCGAATGCGCTGCTGGAAACCGGTATGGATGCGGTCATCGCCACCAACACCACGCTGGGCCGTGAGGGCGTCAAAGGGCTTGATCACGCCGATGAGGCGGGCGGTTTGTCGGGTGCGCCGGTGCGTGACAAGAGCACGCATATTGTTTCGGTTCTGGCTGCTGAGTTGGCGGGTCGTTTGCCGATCATTGCCGTTGGCGGCATCACCGAAGGCAAGCACGCCGCCGAGAAAATCGCCGCGGGCGCGAGCCTGGTGCAGATTTACTCCGGCTTTATTTACAAAGGCCCGGCGCTGATTCGCGAAGCAGTGGACGCTATCGCAGGATTACCTAAAAAGGCTTGAGTCAGGCTTTTTTCGCCGTCAGTCCTGCATGACTGAGGCCGTGATTTTTGCCTTTCCCGCGGCAATAAAAAGGGCTCCTTAAAGGAGCCCTCTGGGCCTAAGCCCGCCGCCTGATTGAGGCGTGCTTGATGAAGTCGGATGTGTCCTGTTTAGCCGACAGCGTGAAGTTCGTTGAGTCGATGAATACCGGCGGTACCGGTCATACCATCCCAGTTGTCGCCTCGGCCCTCGCGCCAGCCGTTTAACCAGGCTTGGCGGACAGATGGATTGGTGAATGGGCAGAGCTCTCTGGATTTACCATGGACGCCATATTGATAACCGCGCAAAAAAGCTTTTTCTGAAGGATCACGCTTAAGTCTTCTCATAGGGTGTTGCCCTCGTTTGTTGACTGTAATGTCCTGTAGACCTCGACGTGAGGTCAGGCAGTAATGGTTCTGCCGTTGGAGTCCGCTGCCGGCGTTACGAGCCTCCTGAGCCGCTTCGTTGCGATGCGGCCTGTGTAGATTTCTAACCAATGCGTGCTGCGCTGGGAATGATCGTTTTGTCATAAGCGTGCAACAATTATTAGGTTTAGGCCATAAGGCCTCGACCTAACAAATTAAGGTTAGCAGCCAAGTCCCTGTGGCGCTTGGCTTTGCGCAGGCCATACTGATGTTTTGCCATCGCTGGATGCGCGGGCTGTTGAATGATATTTATTCCGACGAAGTGTCGCTCTGTGACGTTTTGTCACTTATTTTGGCCGTGTTGACTGACTCAACATGCCGTTAATTTCACGAGGCACTGGATTTACCATGTCGGATCGATTCGAACTAGTTCTCACCTGTCCCAAAGGCCTTGAAGGCCTGTTGCTTGATGAAGCGGGGGAGCTGGGGTTGGAGGACGCGCGCGAGCAGACGTCTGCGGTGCGCGGTTTCGCGTCTATGGAGACAGCTTTCCGGCTGTGCTTGTGGTCACGACTGGCAAACCGGGTGCTGCTGGTGCTCAAGCGTTTTCCGGTCAAGGACGCCGAAAGCCTTTACGAAGGCGTGCTTGAGGTGGACTGGTTCGAGCACCTTGAGTCCGATGGCAGCCTGGCGGTTGAGTTCAGCGGCAATGGTTCCGGCATCGACAACACCCACTTTGGCGCGCTGAAGGTCAAGGATGCGATCGTCGACAAGCTGCGTTTGCGCGACGGCACCCGTCCTTCGGTCGACAAGATCAGTCCGGACCTGCGCGTGCATTTGCGCCTCGACCGTGGCGAGGCGGTGCTGTCGCTCGACTTGTCTGGTCACAGCCTGCATCAGCGCGGTTATCGCCTACAGCAAGGTGCTGCGCCCCTGAAAGAAAACCTCGCGGCGGCGGTATTGATCCGTGCTGGCTGGCCGCGTATTGCTGCCGAAGGCGGCGCGTTGGCTGACCCGATGTGCGGGGTGGGCACCTTCCTCGTCGAGGCGGCGATGATCGCGGCCGATATCGCGCCCAACCTCAATCGTGAAAAGTGGGGCTTCAGCCGCTGGTTGGGCCACATCCCGGTCTTGTGGAACAAGGTGCATGACGAGGCCGTGGCGCGTGCGGCTGCTGGCTTGGCCAAGCCACCGTTGTGGATTCGCGGCTATGAGGCCGATCCGCGCCTGATCCAACCGGCGCGCAACAACATTGATCGCGCTGGCCTGAGTGACTGGGTCAAGGTGTATCAGGGCGAGGTCGCTACGTTTGAGCCGCGCCCGGATCAGAATCAAAAAGGCCTGATCATCAGCAACCCGCCTTACGGCGAGCGTTTGGGCGATGAAGCCAGCCTGTTGTATCTCTACCAGAATCTTGGCGAGCGTCTGCGTCAGGCGTGCATGGGCTGGGAGGCGGCGGTATTTACCGGCGCGCCGGATCTGGGCAAGCGCATGGGCATTCGCAGCCACAAGCAGTATTCGTTCTGGAACGGTGCCTTGCCGTGCAAGCTGTTGCTGATCAAGGTTCAGCCCGAGCAGTTTGTAACCGGCGAGCGTCGCTCCCCTGAGCAGCGCGAGCGTGAACGCGAGCAAAATGAAGTGGCCGCAGCGCCAGCTCCGGTCAGCAAGGCTGCACCGAGCCCTACGCAAGCGCCGGTCGAGTTGGCGCGTTTGAGCGAAGGCGGGCAGATGTTTGCCAACCGCTTGCAGAAAAACCTCAAGCAGCTTGGCAAGTGGGCACGCAAGGAAGGCATCGAATGCTACCGCCTGTATGACGCCGACATGCCGGAATACGCGTTGGCTGTCGACCTGTATCGCGACTGGGTTCACGTGCAGGAATATGCAGCGCCGCGTTCGATTGATCCGGAAAAAGCCTCGGCGCGTTTGTTCGATGCGCTGGCGGCTATTCCGCAGGCATTGAATATCGACAAGAGCAAGGTGGTGGTCAAACGCCGTGAGCGCCAGACGGGCACCAAGCAGTATCAGCGTCAGAGCACTCAGGGCCAGTTCATGGAAGTGACCGAGGGCGGCGTCAAGCTGCTGGTCAACCTGACGGATTATCTCGACACCGGTCTGTTCCTCGATCACCGTCCGCTGCGCATGCGTATCCAGCGTGAGGCTGCCGGTAAGCGCTTCCTCAACCTGTTCTGCTACACAGCCACGGCAACCGTGCATGCGGCCAAGGGCGGCGCTCGTACGACCACGAGCGTGGACTTGTCGAAAACCTACCTCGATTGGGCACGGCGCAATCTCTCGCTCAACGGCTTCTCTGACAAGAACCGCCTTGAGCAGGGCGATGTGATGGCGTGGTTGGCGGAAGACCGTGGCGAATACGAGCTGATCTTTATTGATCCGCCGACGTTCTCCAACTCCAAGCGCATGGAAGGTATTTTCGATATCCAGCGCGATCACGCGGCCATGCTTGATCTGGCCATGGCCCGACTGGCGCCTGGCGGTGTGCTGTATTTCTCGAACAACTTCCGTAAATTCCAGCTGGATGACAATCTGGCTGAGCGTTATGCGGTTGAGGAGATCAGCGCCTCGACACTGGATCCGGACTTTGCCCGCAACAGCAAGATTCACCGCGCCTGGCGTATTACCGCGCGCGGTTGAGGTTGGCGCCAGCGAGACTGGCGCTGTTGTTTCAGGCATTAAAAAGCCCCGAAGTCGTAAAGACTGTCGGGGCTTTTTGTTGCTTGCGGATTACTTGGTTCTGGGGTTCTTGTAGACGTCCAGCAGCACTTGGTCGAGTACGGCGGATGCGCCCCACGGTTTAGGGTCGTTGAGAATTGCCACGACCGCCCAGTAATCACCGTTCTTGTCGCGGCTGAAGCCTGAAATAGCACGGACGTTGTTCAGGGTGCCGGTCTTGATGTGGCCCTGGCCCTCCATTGGAGTGCGGCGCAAACGCTTGCGCATGGTGCCGTCCATTGCGGTTAACGGCAGCGAGCTGATGAACTCTGCGGCGTATGGGCTCTTCCATGCAGTCTGCAGAATCTTCGACATCTCGCGCACACTCACGCGTTCGGCGCGCGACAGACCGGAGCCGTTCTCCATTACCAGTTGCGTGGCAGTTATGCCTTTGCGTGCCAGCCAGCTGCGAATGGCGCGCTGCGCTGCCATCGAATCATCGGCGTCGGCAGGGGTGCGGTACTTGGCGCCGATGCTGAGAAACAACTGACGGGCCATGGTGTTGTTGCTGTATTTGTTGATGTCGCGAATGATCTCGACCAGATCCGGTGAGTAGGCCCGCGCGAGCAATTTGGCGCTGCTCGGGACACTGCCCTGACGGTCTTTGCCGAGGATGCTGCCGCCCAGTTCGGTCCAGATCGCGCGGACTGCGCCAGCGGCATAGCTTGGGTGATCGAGCAGTGACAGGTAGGCCTGTGAGCTGCAACCATCGGCCAGCTTGCCGTCAACAATCAGCGTGGTGCCATCGAACTCGGTCACCGGATTGAGACGCACTTCAGGCCAAGCCGGGCATTTGGCGGCCTTGAGGGCTTTGACCCGGTTGTCGACGCGAATGGTCGCAATCGGTGGTTCGATAGAAACGTTGATCTTGCCGCCGTCGTTGCGGGTGACCACGCGCACGGCCTTTAGGTTGACCAGCAGTGAGTCCGGGGTCACCAGATACGGTTTGTTCTTGTCGCCGCCATCATCATTGAATGCGGGCAGTTGTGGCTGTTTGAAGTAGCCGCGATCGAGCACCAGATCGCCGGTCACCTTGGTCACGCCGTTGGCGCGCAGGTCGCGCAGCAGCAGCCAGAGTTTCTCCATGTTGAGCTTCGGGTCGCCACCGCCCTTGAAGTAGAGATTGCCATTGAGCACGCCGCCGCGCACCGGGCCGTCGGCATAGAAGTCTGTGCGCCACTGATAGGTCGGCCCGAGCAGTTCGAGCGCCGCATAAGTGGTGATGATTTTCATGGTCGATGCCGGATTGACCGAGACATCGGCGTTGTAAAAATTGCTATCGCCCGCACGGCTCAATGGAACGACCGCAACGGATAAAGATTGCGGGCTGACCTTGCTGGCTTTCAGGGATTTTTCGACATTGCTCGGCAGGTAAGAGGCAGCGCTTACGGTGAGCGGCAGCGTCAAGGGGATCAGGAAACTGGCGATGGCCAAATGGCGCAGGGCTTTAAGCATGAAGTAACGCCCCCTGGGCGTGATTTGAAATGAAGCGTCGAGAGGTTGCGGGTGCGGCATAAAATTGCTTCGCATTATGCATCAAGGCTACAACGGATTTGTAAGCATGTGCGTCCGTCGGTTGAATTTCTTTGATGATTGCTAATTGCCACTGGCCGCGACTAGTCGAGAGTCGGGCATGTTCGGCCTTAAACTGTTAAAGTAGTGGGCGTAATTACTTTTGAGGATTGTTTCATGGCTACTAACCGTTCCCGTCGTCTGCGTAAAAAACTCTGCGTAGATGAATTTCAGGAGTTGGGTTTCGAACTCAACCTGACTTTCAAGGAAGACCTGACTGAAGAAGTCATCGATACATTCCTCGAGCAATTTTTGACAGAAGCCATGGAAGCCAACAACCTGGGCTACGTCGGCGGCGATGACTACGGTCTGGTTTGCCTGGACCAGCGTGGCTCGGTCAGCGAAGAGCAACGTGCCAGCGTTGAAGCGTGGCTCAAGGGCCGTAGCGAGCTGACCGATTTCACCGTCAGCCCGCTGCTTGACGTGTGGTACCCGGAAACGCCAATCAACAAGGCGTAATCCTCAAGTTCTATGCAACCCGGCGCAATGCCGGGTTGTGTGGGCTGTAATCGCTGCCTGCCAGCATAGCCCAAGCCACTTATGACTCCACGCTGAATCCCGCCTTGGCCAACAGTGCCGACTCATCTACCGTATCGATTTGCTCTGGCTGCATGAAGCGTTCGGCATAACGCCGGTAAACTCTGCTGCTGATAAACAAACCGAACAGATCCGTGTCGATGTGCGCACCCCGGCACATGCCGGCCATGATATTCAAAGACTCCGACAGCAACTTGCCTTTCTTGTAAGGCCGGTCGACTGCTGTCAGTGCCTCAAAAATATCGGCGATGGCCATCATCCGGGCAGGCAGGCTCATCTGCTCTTTGCTCAGGCGTTTCGGGTATCCCGTGCCGTCCATTTTCTCGTGGTGACCGCCGGCAATTTCCGCGACGTTTTGCAGGTGTGGCGGGAAGGGCAGATGGTCGAGCATGATGATGGTCTGCACGATGTGGTGGTTGATGATGTAACGCTCTTCCGCCGTCAGCGTGCCGCGAGTCACCCCCAGGTTATGCAACTCACCGCGGTTGAATTTGTAAGCCGGAACATCAAGGCGAAAGCCCCAGCGGTTGTCTTCCTCGATTAGCTCGCTGGCTGGACGTTCGAACAAGTGCTCGGGTTTGTCCGCGAGTAATGGCTCAAGTACCGGCAAGGTCGGTGGCGGGCTGCGCTCCTGGCGTTTTGACTCTTCCCACGAAACCCCAAGCCGGTCATCCAGGGTTCGCAGCCAGGTGCGTTGGCCAATCTGCCGGAGCCGTGCGATGTCTTCATCCGCCATTGCTTCGCCGCCGAGGTTACTCTTGGCGACAAAGGCGAACTCTTCATCGAGTTCAGCAAGCAAGGCATCCCGGGTGCTGGCAAGGCTCGTGGCATCACCCCCTTGCGCGCAGTTTTGCCAATAACTGATCCAGGCATCGCGCTTGAGAATTTCGAACCGACAACGCACCTCATGAATGCGGTCGTACAAAGTCTCAAGTTTGGTGGCTTTATCGACGACGTATTCAGGTGTTGTGACTTTGCCGCAATCATGCAGCCAGGCGCCGATGTGCAGGGCTTCCCACTCTTCGTCTGTTGGGTTGTAGTCCTTGAAGGGCGGCGCATCGCTTTGCGCTGCGGCGCGCGCGAGCATCAGAGTTATTTCCGGTACGCGCTGACAGTGGCCGCCGGTGTAGGGGCTCTTGGCGTCAATTGCGCCGGCCATCAGCTGAATGAATGAGTCGAGCAGATTCTTTTGCCGCTCAAGCAGGCGCTGACTTTCGATGCACAACGCCGCCACCCCGGAGACAGCTTCGACGAATGCGACGCGCGCCGGGCTTAAAATATTCGGGTCTGCGCTGATGCCATCTTCACGGTGCAGCAGAAGCAATGTGCCGACCGTGGCACCCTGTCGATTGTGCAGGCCGGTGACGACCATTTGTGCGCGTGGCGTCTCGAGGGTGGTGAGCAGATCCTTGAACTCGCCCGCCTGATCGAAGCCGATAGACACCGCGCTGCTTTTGCCGCCAAGCGCCGGTTCTTTGAGCCAGGTCGGCATGTTCTCGCCGTCCATGCTGTAGCTCGGCATATGGTGCTCATTGACGTCTTGTTTCTGACCGTTGAGAAATACTCCGTAAGGCAGCAGGCTGCTGCCATCGGCATTGGTCAGATAGAGGACGCCGCCATGGGCCTGACTGATACCGACCGTTTCCTGAAGCACGCGCTCCAGCAGTTTGTCGAAACGGGTTTCGGCAGAGAGGCTGGCGGTAATCTCGAGGAAACTGAAGATGGTGTCCTTCATGCGGCCCATCGACACCGCCAGTTCGTCCACTTCCAGTACCGGCGAGCGACCGCTTGACGGGTGACTGAAATTGAACCGGCGAATCGCTTCGGCTTCATTGACCAGACCATTGAGCGGACGCACCAGTACGCGCGACATCAGCCAGCCAATCGGGATGCACAGCAGCAGAATTGCAATCGTCAGCACGGCGCCTTGCCAGCGAATCCGATAAGCATCGGCGAGCAGTTCATCTTCGGGTGCCAGCAATGCCAGCCGCAGCCCGTTCGGCCCGGCCGCTGGCAGCGTGCGATAGGCGACTTGCCAGCGTCGGCCCTTGATTTCCATGGCGCCGACAAAGTCTTTATCCAGTTTCATTTTCTGGAAGTCAGCGAGCACCGGCGCCAGATTGGCAATGGGCGTGAGTTGGGTCGGGTCTTGAGGGTTTGTCAGACGACTGACATCCGGATAAGCCACCACCAGCCCGTCCGGGCTGTACATAACCGCCTGAGTGGAGGGCGTGATCTTATGTGAGGCCAGCGTAGCCGAGAGGCTGGCAAGGGTTATGTCTGCACTGATAACGATGTTATCGGCGGCGTGCTGAGCAACCGTGATACCGACGTCCCCAGTGGAGAAAAACAGATACGGCGCCGTGGTGTACTGGCCTGTGATGTTCAGCGCATGGCTGTACCACGGCCGTGAAATTGGGTTGTAGGCTTCTTTGAGGTTTTGCCGAGTGCCCAACTGCTCAAGTTTTTCGTTATAGAACAGGTATTCTGAAACCGCTGTGCCTGAGTTGATCCGGTTGATGCTCCAGACTTGATAAACCGCTTCGGCTGGCGCATCAAAACGCTCTTTAAGCGCATCGGTTCGCAGCGGCCGAACCATGAAAAAATCGCCATTACCGTAACCGAGATACAGCGAAGCCAGCTTTGGATTATCGTGCAGCGCTTTGGCAAATACTGGGAGCAGCGACATGCGCTCTTGATGGTCTTTGCCCTTGTTGCGCATGTCCAGCGCGAGCATGCCGACAAGGTTGCGGATTGGCCGGTAGGTGTGATCGAGGTCGGCATTCACCTGATTGCTGACCAGTCCAAACATCTCATCACTGTTGCTGAGAATTATCTTGCTGGTCTGGTAGTAGTTGTAGATCCCCAGAACTATTCCGGTGCTGAGGAGTAAGAGGGTGAATAACACACTGATGTGCACATGAAGGGGAAACCTGTAGCGCGCATTCCTTGTTGCATCGGGCATGGCCCATAACTCCCTGAGTGGTGCGAAATCATGCAATCAGCATAGTGGCTGTTTGCAATTATGAAAGATTTCGTATCACCACAAAGTGTTATTTAGTCTTATAGGAGCCTGTTTGGGTGTTGCGACCTCTCAGCCAGTGCGCGCAGGCGTATATGAGCAGGGTAATCACCACGGAAATAACCACACCAATGGTGCTGTTCAGGAGTCGCGTTGGGGCTATTTGCCAGTCGCGTGACAGGCTCTCGGCCAGCAGCAAGAAGCACACGGCTATCTGCAGTACATACGCCCCATATTCATGGGCTTGCAGGGCCCGGCAGAATACAATCAAGGGCAGCACAGAGGCGACCATGATCGCGGGGTTGTGCAGGCTGTAGCCAAAAAGGAAAATCAGGATCGCGGTGCACAGGGTGACGAAATGCGGGCGCAGGGTGTTGAGCAAACCGGTCGCCCAGTTCAATGGCAGGGTGCCAAGAACGGCGAGTGTCATCCAGTGCCCGTGGCTGATGCCAGTCAGGTTCACGCTCAGGCCAGCGAGACCAAAAGCCAGGGTGCAGGCCAGTGCATGCAGGCGCCAGCGGTATTCGGATTGGCGCTTGGCATTGCGCCACAGCACTTTGAGAATGCTGATGAAGCGCGGCATATAGGGCCACATCCGCATGCCGTGCAGGCCGCGTTGGCCGAACGCCAACAGCATCACCCACAAACCACCCAGAATGAACAACATGCCCACGGCATAGGGGTTGCTCAGGCTGCTCAGGCCATATTGGCCCTGGCCCATGCACAGGCAGATGGTCAGGCTGATGCCCAGCTTGCCGGTTTCGGTGCCAAAGCGTTGCAGCCAGGCCAGCAAAAAACCAAAAACACTGAACAGGCAAAGGCTGAGAACCGGGTCTGCGGCCGCCCACAAGCCCAGCCCTGCACTCCACGCCCCGAGGCTGATCAACAGCAGCATGCGTAACATGCCCAGCCGGTGAATCGGATTGACCTGTGAAGCCTGGAATGCGCCTAGCGCTGCCCAGAGAAAACCCGGATGCGCACTGAACAGCCCAAGCAGAAGTGGCAATCCGCAGCCCAGGCCCGCAATGATTGCGGGGCCCCACGCGGGTGGGCCAGCGTGCCAGCCGAGTACTTTTTGCAACGCTGCTTTCATCATTTATACCGGGCTTGAACGTCCTGTCATTTCACGGGCCATCTCGGTTGCATAGCTGTCGGTCATGCCGGCGATGAAATCAATCATGCGGAGAAACGAGTCATACAGCGGTCCGTGCGGGTCGGGTGCATTGTTGCCTAACAAGTCGAGAATACGTCGGTGCTTGAACGACGGTGCGCGACCTCCATGTTGTTCCAGTGCAGCACCGCAAAATGCATTAAGCAAGATTTCCAGCGTGGTATAGGCGCCAATTTCGTGCAGCGTCTTGCGCTTGTCCTGAAATATTTTCTCACGTGCCATGGCTTTCGCCCGCTGCACGCAGCGCTTCGCCGGGCCATGCATGTGCTCGACAAGATCCCCTGTGAGGTGGCCGCTGAGCAGGGCCCGCTGCTGATCGACAAACGCATTGGCCGCCGCGTTGGTCAGGTGTTCGATGGCTTTACCGCGCAGGATTGCCAGCTTGCGTCTTCTTGAGTCTTGCGGGCCGAGCTGGCGATAGGTTTGCGGCAAATCATCGCCCACCAGGTCGAGGAGCAGCGCTTCAACTTCGCCGTACTCGAGCAGCTCCATCTCCAGACCATCTTCCAGATCAATCAGGCCATAGCAGATGTCGTCCGCTGCTTCCATCAGGTAAACCAGCGGATGCCGTCCCCAGCGTTGGTCTTCAATTTTTGCCAAGCCGAGTTTTTGCGCGATGTTTTCCAGCAGCGGCAATTCGCTCTGGTAGCAACCGAACTTGTGCTTCTTGTAGCCGTGCGCCTCCGCATGACGCGCCGTCCACGGGTACTTGAGATAAGTGCCAAGGGTTGCGTAGGTGAGCCGGGTGCCGCCGTCGAATTGGTGGTATTCGAGCTGGGTCAGCACGCGAAAGCCTTGCGCGTTGCCTTCGAAATTGAGGAAATCGCCGCGCTCGCTGTCGCTCATGTCGTCCAGCCAGCCGCGCCCGGCCGCTTGCTGGAACCAGTGACGAATAGCATCTTCACCGGAGTGACCGAACGGTGGGTTGCCAATGTCGTGCGCCAGGCAAGCCGATTGCACCACCATGCCCAAGTCGCTGGGCTCGCACCATTGCGGCAAGGATTCGCGAATCATTTCGCCCACGCGCATGCCGAGTGAGCGGCCGACGCAACTGACCTCCAGCGAGTGAGTGAGGCGCGTATGGATATGGTCGTTACTGGAAACCGGGTGCACTTGAGTTTTGCGGCCGAGGCGGCGAAATGCACCGGAAAAGATAATTCGGTCGTGATCCTTGTGGAAAGGGCTACGGCCGAGTTCATCGTTGCTGTGGGTCGGTTTACCGAGTCGTTCGCGGGTGAGCAGTGTTTGCCAATCCAAGGCTAATCCTCGCCATTCAGTGGCTTTAATCGGTTGCAAAGCATATTGAGCGCGTGCCAATGCCCGCAGTCAGCATCAATCAGCTGCTAGCTTCGGTGTTCCAGCGCGTGTCCGCAAGAGGGGTGAGCGATCTGGAGCGTGGATATGCGCGGCAACCGTGCGGTGGTTGTGCTGCGTGTAGACTCATTTTTCTGTGCGAGGTTCGCCTAGAAACCACTCGCGTCGATATCCATCAGCAGCAAATGCTGGCCGTCATTGATGAATTGCCCTGCCGTTAGGCAATACAGGTTACTGGTGGCATCGCGGTAGGTTCCTGAGCAAATCATGCGCGACTCTTCACGGCCCTCGCTGACCAACTGGTGAAAGTAAGGCCGCCACGACCAGTTGTGGCCAAGATAGCGGCTGTCTTCCAGCCATGTGTCTGCGTGGCGCTGATAATTGGCGGTGACTTGATTGCCGTTCGCGTCACATTGATAGATGCGAATCAGCCAAGGGTATCTGTCGGTAGCGGGCAGAGCCGGTGGCGGTTTATTCAGCGGCCAGGCCGCGAGGCTATTGAGCAGGGCTTGCATGTGTTTGCGCTGATCGATTTGCGTCAGTCGCTCGTTGAGCTTTTGCGCAACGTAGCGGTCGCGCAGTTGGGCAAAGTGCTCAACAAAGGCATCGCTTGAGTGAAACGTGGGCGAGGGTTTGGCGAACAAGAAACCCTGCACATAGCGGGCTCCGCATTCGAGAGCAAAATGCAGTTGCGCTTCGGTTTCAACGCCCTCGGCAATTATCCAGCAACCGGTTTTCTCGGCCATTTTAGCCAGCGCACGAACCACCTCACTGCTTGGGCCACCGCGTGCGGCATCCTGGAACAGTTGCATGTCCAGCTTGAGGATGTCGGGCTGCAAGGCCAGAACGCGGTCGAGCTGCGAGTAGCCCGCGCCAAAGTCGTCGATTGCCACGCGCGCACCGGCTTCGCGATATTGCTTCACGGCTTTTTTCAGGCGCGAACTGGTGCCGCTGAGCTCGGTGATTTCAAACACCACACGGCTTGCGTCAACTTCGCTGAGTTGCAGTTGCTTGAGACTGGGCAGCGGTTGTTCGGCGCGCAGGCGGGTGATCCAGCGCGGGGAAATATTCAGGCTGAGAAACCAGTCGGCAGGTGCCTGCTGGAATTGCTGCAACGCCTGACCACGGATTTCCCGGTCGAGCCGGCGCAACGCGCTGCTGGGTGTTTTCGGATCACTGAACAGTGGGCCGGCGGAATGCAGAACGCCGTTGTCGCCGCGCAGACGTGCGAGCGCTTCAACGCCGGCAATGCGTCCGGTGGCGGTATCAATGAACGGTTGAAAGACGGCGATCGGTTGACCGTCGAGCACGGTAGATCCTTAGCTGTTAGGCGGTACGGCGTGGCAAATGACCACGCCAATACAATCAGCTAGCAAGATCGTTGCCATTCTCAGTCGTTGGCACCGGGCTCATTGTTGGGTGAGGCGGGCGAGGTGGGCGGCGCCTGAGTAGCGGAAAGGCAACCAGAGCAATTCTCAGCCAGCGGCGCCAGTTACTGTTTTTGCCGAGAAAGGTCGTCATCAATACCGCGCCACCGGCAATCCATAACGGCGCATTGCTGGTGCCCAAGTATTGGCCGACATTTTGCGCGTTGCGCAGGGGTTGCATTAACACCAACGCCTCATGACGCAGTTCCTGACGATGCAGTTCCATGCGCATGCGCAGCATGGCCTTGCGCAGTTCACTTTTGCTGGCCTTAACAGGCAGGTTGGCTGGATTCATGGCAGCAATTGCTCGCGGTCACGGGCCAACTCTTCAAGGCTGGCGCTGAATGGGGCAGAGGCATTGCGTATGCGTGAGGTCAGAACCAACACGCTGGCAAGCAACGCACAGGCATAAAAACCGCACAGGCTGAAGATCACCGTGAGGCGATAGCTGTCCCAGTAATAAATAAGCAGGGCAGCAGACAACCCAAGAACCAGCAGTAAGGCAAACACCACACAGCAGCTGGTGAGTACCAGCAATTGCAGTGAGTGCTTGTGCAGGTCCTTGAGTTCTTCACCGAAAAGCTCGATGTGTCCTTGCAACAGCCCAATCAGGGCGGCGCCAATACGTTGTGGCGTGTTGGCGCGGCTGCTGGAGGCGTGCGGTGTTTCATCCATGTCGTGGTCTCGTTAACGCTTGGTAATCAACATGCCCAGCAACATGCCAACGCCTGCTGCGATTCCCATTGATTGCCAAGGGTGGGTTTGTACATAGCTCTCGGTCGCGTCAACTGCGGCTTTGCTGCGCTCACGCACAGAAGCTTCGGCGTTGTGCATGGTGGCACGTGCGCGGCTGAGGCTTTGATGAATCTGGGTGCGCAGGTCTTCGGCTTTATCACCCGTGAGATCGGCGGATTGCTGAAGCAGCTTTTCCGTGTCTTTAACGAGTGCCTGAAATTCTTGTAGCAGTTCGTCCTGGCCAGCGTTTGAAGATGATTTGCGAGGCATGGCGTAACTCCTTGGGTTAATAACAGTGTACATGCATATGAGTGTTTATCGGCCTGAGGGTTCAGCTTAGTTATAAGCCTGGGTTACGCAATGGCTGGTACAGGAATTGCTTTAAGCTGGTGCGCAGTTTTCCAGGGTTGCCCGTTTATGGGGCTTGGTCAGGCGCATAGAAAAATCGTGTGGCATGGATAAGCCATTAATATTTATAGAGAAAAGCAAAAAATAAAAAACAGGGCGAACAGTTAAGGTGCGTCGGGTCTTGCAGCAGCAAAAGCCAGATCGGCACAAGCGCTTCTTTGTGGTGCGTTTATTACCTTGAATGATTCGCTTTGGTGCTTTTTGTCGTGGAGACTGCTTCGCTGATGGAAACAATCAACAGTGCTGTCGAGACCCTGATTCAGGGCTCTAATACCCTCTTTATTCTGCTCGGCGCCGTCATGGTGCTGGCCATGCATGCCGGCTTCGCTTTTCTTGAAGTCGGTACGGTCCGACAAAAAAACCAAGTTAATGCCTTGTCGAAAATTATTTCCGACTTCGCCGTTTCGGCGCTGGCGTACTTCTTCATCGGCTACTGGGTGGCCTATGGCGTGACCTTTTTGCAGCCCGCGAGCGTGCTAACGGCTGATCACGGTTACGGGCTTGTGAAGTTCTTTTTCCTGCTGACCTTTGCCGCTGCGATTCCCGCGATTATCTCGGGCGGGATTGCCGAGCGCGCCAAGTTCGGGCCGCAGATCTGCGCCACGGTATTGATTGTGGCGTTTATCTATCCGTTCTTCGAAGGGTTGATCTGGAACGGCAACTTCGGTTTCCAGGCCTGGCTGGAAGCAAGCTTTGGCGCCCCGTTCCATGATTTCGCAGGCTCGGTCGTGGTGCATGCGGTAGGCGGTTGGTTGGCCTTGGCCGCTGTGTTGCTGCTCGGGCGCCGCGATGGCCGTTATCGTGATGGACGGTTGGTCGCATTCGCACCGTCGAGCATTCCGTTTCTGGCGCTCGGCTCGTGGATTCTGGTGATCGGCTGGTTCGGCTTTAACGTCATGAGCGCACAAACGCTGGGCAGCGTCAGTGGCTTGGTGGCGGTCAATACGTTAATGGCAATGGTCGGGGGCACAGTCGCCTCCCTGCTGGTTGGGCGCAACGACCCGGGCTTTTTGCACAACGGCCCGCTCGCCGGGCTGGTCGCGGTGTGCGCAGGCTCTGACCTGATGCATCCGATTGGCGCGCTGGCGACTGGCGCGGTGGCGGGCGCGCTGTTTGTCTGGGCATTCACCGCGACGCAGGTGAAGTGGAAGATTGATGACGTGCTCGGCGTTTGGCCGCTGCACGGGCTCTGCGGTGTGTGGGGCGGTGTAGCCTGCGGCATTTTTGGCCAGCAAGCGCTGGGCGGGCTGGGCGGCGTCAGCCTTGTCAGCCAGTTGCTGGGCACGGTGTTGGGCGTCATGGTGGCGCTTGTCGGTGGCTTGCTGGTGTACGGCGTACTCAAAGCGTCAGTCGGCATTCGTCTGACGCAAGAGCAGGAGTACTACGGCGCAGACCTTTCAATTCATAAAATTGGTGCTGTCAGTCAGGATTGACGCCGCGTGTTCGACTGAACAGCTGCGCAGGCCTGCGCAGCTGTTCAGCGCCATGTTCAGTCCTGCTCGGGTGAATTCGGCGTGTCTGCTTGACGATTGGATTTTTGCCATTGCGTCGGGCTCATGTCGAACCAGTTCTGGAAGGCCCGCGAGAATGCACTCAGGTCCGAATAACCGAGCAACCCGGCCAGTTGGGTGAAGCTGATGGTCGACTCGCTCAGATAGCGACGGGCCATGGCCTGACGTGTTTCATCGAGCAGGATCTTGAACGAGGTGCCTTCATTGGCGAGGTATCGCTGCAAACTTCTTGGGCTAAGTACCAGGTATTCGGCAACCTGCTCAACCGTGACCCGGCCTTTGGGCAACAGATTACGCAGCACGCGTTGAACGTGATCGGGCAGTTGATCGACCGTAACCCGTTCCAGTGTATCGACATGCTGACGCATCAGTCTGTGCAATTCAGCATCCGCAGTCTCAAGCGGAATATTCATGAAACGCGAGTCAAACAGCCAGGCATTATGGGTGCTGTTGAACTGCAGCGTAGCGCCGAGCATACGCCGGTACATGGCCAGCGGAGCCCCTGGCGCATGTTGGAACATCACCGTCTCCGGCTGCCAGCGATTACCGATCAGCGTGCGCATGAGCTGGTGACCTACACCCATTGCAAGCTCGGCGGCCTGGCGCTGGCCAGGCAGGCTTTGCTCCTCTGCGGTGTAACTCAGGGTGGCGTGGTTGCCGTGAACCTCAATCACCACCTGGGCTGCACTTGAATGCAGGTGGTAATAGTGGGCGAGTTCATGCAGTGCCTGGCCGACATTGCTGGTATTGCGAATCAGATAGAGCAGCGGGCCAAAAACGCTAACCCCTTGAAACAAACCGTACTGCAGGCCGAACAATGGGTTAGCGCTGCGCTGTGCGCTGAGCTGCAGCGTAGCTGTGAATTTACGGTAGGAGATAAGTTCTTCAGGGTGCTCTGCAATATCGCGCGGTAAGCCGACTTCGCTCAATATTTCATACGGGTCTATGCCTTGGCTCTGGGCAAATTCATAAAAGCGGGCAAGTGACGATGCGCGTGAAATATCGGACATGTTATTAGTCGCTAAAAAGACGATTCGTGAATGGTCCCGGCCGAGTCACCGCGCAACCCAAGCTCAACGTGCGTAAACCGCCAGGCACTAATGTATTAACCCGCGCACGATGCATGAGTTACTCACCCATCGCCATTATCGTTGTGTTGGGAATGCCTGCAATTGTGGCAAAAATCACGGGTTTTGCAGGACTGCGCACAGATTTTGGCGATTTGGCTGCGGTGTTTGCCGATAAACATGGATCAGTGGCTTCGGCGAAAAGGCTGTCGCCATTTGGCTAAATGCTGGCGCGCTTTGTCAAGCGTGGTCATCCAGCGCGGGGCAGTATGAGCCCCAATCACCCGTGATTGGATAACTACAAGGAAAACAATAATGGCAATGCCAATTCCAGTTTTTGATCATAAAGAACTGCTGACGCTCAATACTCAGGAACTCCCCATCTACGAAAACGCCTTGGCCCCACATTTCCCTGGCGTCAACGTTCAGCCGTTGTTTCTGGATCCGTCGGCGGGTACCTGGGCACTTCGTGTGATCTTTGATCCGGGCGTAACGCTGCCATGCCACTATCACACCGGCACTGTTCACCTGTTCACCCTGAGCGGTAAGTGGAACTACGTTGAATACCCGAACCAGCCGCAAACCGCCGGCAGCTACCTGTTTGAGCCGGGCGGTTCGGTTCACACCTTCTCGGTTCCGGCTGACAATACCGAGCCGACTGACACCGTAATGGTCGTGCAAGGTGCCAATATCAACTTTGATGCCGATGGCAACTACGTCAACCTGATGGATGCCAGCAGCATCATGCAATTGATCGATCATCTGGTTAAGGAGCGGGGCTTGCAACCTGCCAAGTACATCCGTCCCGCTCAGGCTGAATACACGGTCTGATCAGCCCGGGTAACAATGCGCCAGCCGATACTCTCGGCGGCGCATTTTCGTGTTCGCATCATCACAATCATAATTGCTGTTGGCCCGTAGCGGCTGCATGGCAACAACGCGAAAGGAAAGCTTATGTCGCCCGCCCAGATGCCTGCCGGTGCGCAGGGTCAGACCCCGGAAATTCCCCGTTCCGTGTTTATTACCGGCGCCAACGGTTTCATTGGTCGCTCTTTATTATTGCGCTACAAAGCCTTGGGCGCTGATGTCCGCGGGATGGATATCACAGCGGATGCCAGTCACAACGTGGTGGCGGGTGATCTGACCCAACCACAGCGCTGGGCCGAGCATGCCAAAGGCTGTGATCTGTTCATCAACACCGCAGCGGTTGTGTCTTTGGCTGCGTCCTGGAAGTTGTACCGGGAAGTCTCAGTGCAAGCCGTACGCAGTTGCATCGATGTGGCGATCGCCAGCGGTGCCAAGCGCTTCGTGCAGATCTCCTCGATCGCCGCGTTGGGTTGGCAGTATCCGGACAACGCGGATGAGAAAACCGATGTAGTGATCGGCTCTGACTACCGCTACGGCGTCGCCAAAGGTGCCAGTGAGCATGTGGCATTGGCCGCTCACGCCGCAGGTGAGATCGAGTGCACAGTGATTCGGCCGGGCGATGTCTACGGGCCGGGTTCACGCCCGTGGGTCAGTGAAACCTTCAAAATGTGCAAAGCCGGTAAGCTGATCCTGCCCGGTAAAGGCAACGGTATCTTCACCCCGGTTTATATCGATGACTTGCTCGATGGCGTGATGCTCGCCAGTGGCTTGCCCGAGGGCCGTGGCCAGATCTTCCACCTGTGCGGCATGGGCCCTGTGACCGTCAAACAATTTTTCACTCATCACTGGCGTTGGGCCGGTCGTGAAGGTTCACCGCGAACCTTACCGCTGTGCCTGGCAGTTGGCCTTGCGCGCGTATTGTGGGGCGTCAATACGCTGCTCAAACGTCACGATGAGGTAACCCCGGACATCATGTACATGTTCGCCCGCACGGGAAATATCTCCAGTGCGAAGGCGGCGAAAATGCTCGGCTATCAGCCGAAAGTTACTTTGCAGGAGGGTATGCGCCGCGCAGAAGCGTGGCTGCGTGAAACCGGTCAGATGAACTGATCCGGTCGTTATCAGGCTGATCCAACTGCGGTTATTGCCGGAGTTGATGGTGGGTCTGACGGGTTTAATAAGTCGTATGAAGCTGCTAAAAGGTCTACTTCAACGCCAATGAAAATCAAGACTATTGACTGCCAAGTTGCTGGTTTGAGTGTTTTCAACCGGGCGTTTTGAAGAGACGCGGCAGCCCCTAATAAGAAATAAAAGGATTGATCATGAGTAGATTTCGGTTTCAATTGTTGCCGCTTACCAAGGCGGCGCTGCTAGTCGCTTCGGTTTGCATCACGCCGTTTGCAAGTGCGGCGGACAAACCCAACATTCTGGTCATCATGGGTGATGACATTGGTATCTCCAACATCAGCCGCTACAGCAATGGCCTGATGGGTTACCAAACCCCGAACATCGACCGTATCGCCAACGAAGGCATGATTTTCACCGACTATTACGGTGAGCAGAGTTGCACCGCAGGGCGTTCGGCCTTTATTACCGGCCAGCATCCGGTGCGCACCGGTCTGACCAAAGTAGGCGTGCCGGGCGCGGCAGTCGGTATTCAAAAAGAAGACCCGACACTGGCCGAGTTGCTCAAGCCGCTGGGTTACACCTCGGGCCAGTTCGGCAAGAACCACTTGGGTGACCGTGACGAGTTCCTGCCAACCAACCATGGTTTTGACGAGTTCCTCGGCAACCTGTATCACCTCAACGCCGAAGAAGGCCCGGAAGATCCGGACTGGACCAAGAACCCGGTCATCGATAAAGCCATTCGCCCGCGCGGGATCATTCACAGCACGGCCGACGGCAAGATCGAAGACCTGGGCCCGCTGAACACCAAGCGCATGGAAACCATTGACGACGAGTTCCTCAATGCGTCGCTCAACTTCATGGACAAGGCGGTTAAAGCCGACAAGCCGTTCTTTGTCTGGTTTAACTCCACGCGCATGCACTATTACACCCACCTGCGCAAAGAATCCGAGGGCCTTTCGGGCCAGGGCTTCTACAACGACGGCATGGTTGAGCACGATAATCAGGTCGGCACACTGCTGAAAAAGCTGGATGATCTGGGCGTTGCCAAGAACACCATCGTGATTTACACCACCGATAACGGCGTGCACTTCAACCAGTGGCCAGACGCCGGTATTACTCCGTTCCGGGGTGAGAAGAACACCAACTGGGAAGGCGGTTTCCGCGTTCCGGCAATGATCCGCTGGCCAGAGCAAATCAAGGCGAACAAGATTTCCAACGAAATCGTTTCGGCGCAGGACTGGGTGCCAACCTTGCTTGCAGCGGCTGGCGTACCCGACGTCAAAGAGAAGTTGCTGGCGGGTTACAAGGCGGGTGACAAGCAGTTCAAGGTGCACCTGGACGGCTACAACCTGCTGCCTTATCTCGAAGGCAAGGAAGAGAAAAGCCCGCGTACCGACTTCTACTACTTCAGCGATGATGGCAAGCTGCTTGCCGTGCGTGACGGTGACTGGAAAGTGGTTTTCGCCGAGCAGCGCGCCCGTCGTTTCGACGTATGGCGTGACCCGTTCGTAGATCTGCGTGCGCCGAAGATCTTCAACCTGCGTCGTGACCCTTACGAGCGCGCCGACACCGACTCCAACAGCTACAACCTGTGGTGGGACAAGAAAGTATTCGTGGTCGGCTTCCCGGCGATGCACCGCGTGCAGAACTTCCTGATGACCTTCCAGGATTACCCGCCACGTCAGCGTCCGGCCAGCTTCACAGTTGACCAGATGACCGAGAAACTGCTGGATCTCAAGAGCCGTTAAGCACTGCGTCTGCTAACAGTGCAGGTTCAAACTTTGCAATAAGCAAAAAATTACGGGCTACCTTGAAGGTGGCCCGTAATACATTTGGACTGCCTGTTTTGTCTCAGTCGCTCACCATCACACCACTGCCGAAGGCAACGTGGCCGCGAATATTAGCGGCAGCCTCTTTAGGCTCGGGGTAATACCAGGCGGCGTTGACCGCTGTTTTACCATCGGCCTGCAATGTGTAGTACTGAGCCTGCCCCTTCCATGGGCAATGCGTGTTGTGATCGCTGGGTTGGAAATAGACCCGCACCAGCGCTTCTGGCGGGAAGTAATGATTGCCTTCAACCATCACAGTGGCGTTGGATTCAGCAATTACCTGGTCATTCCATATCGCTTTCATCATCACTCCTGAACAGTCGGCGCACCGCAGCTTGCGTTGCGCCAACTGCGGCGTTAGGACTCGGTGCTGACCTTGGCCATGGCGACTGCGTTCATGCAGAAGCGCAGGCCGGTCGGTGGTGGGCCGTCGGGAAACACGTGACCAAGGTGGGCGTCACAGACGTTACACACCGCCTCGATGCGCTGCATGCCATGGCTGTTGTCGCCGTTGTAGGCCACTACGTTGTCTTTGATCGGCTGGGTAAATGATGGCCAGCCACTGTGCGACTCGAACTTGCTGCTGCCGTCAAACAACTCGGTGTCGCAACACACGCATTTGTAAATACCGGGCTCGAACAAGCTGCACATGCCGGAGCTGTGCGGACGTTCGGTACCGGCTTGGCGGGCAACCCGATATTGCTCTTCGCTGAGCTGTTCGCGCCACTGCGCATCAGTCTTGGTGACTTTACGATCAGGGGCCGGATTGCCGTTGGTGGCGCGGGCAATTACGTCATTCCAGTTTTGCATGTAGGGCTCCAATAACCTGTTGCTACAGATAGAGTGCGGATGTCAGTGCGGGCGCTGAGTGTGGCCACGGCCAATGATTATAAGCCGTGGACAGCCCGGGTTTGCCGAGCAAAAGCCGGGTTCAGGCGCACAACTGCTGACAGGTTAACAGACGCGCAATCGCTGTAAAAATTACAACAGCGCAGCCAGAACGGCTGCGCTGAACAGGCGGGGGCTGGCTAGCGCCAGTTGAGAACGGGCCAGCCGGCTTGTTCGGCATGGGCCTTGAGCACCGGGTCTGGATTGACCGTGTGCGGCTTGTCGACCTGCTGCAGCAAGGGCAGATCATTGCGCGAATCGGAATAGAAATAGGCGCCCTGCAGCGACTCGTCATTGGCCTGCAGCCAATCCTTGAGCCGGCAAACTTTGCCTTCGCGATAGGTCAGAACGCCTTGGGTATTTCCGGTGTAAGTGCCGCGGCTGAGTTCAAGGTCAATCGCCAACACCTCGTCGATTCCCAGACGTGCGGCAATCGCGCTGACCAGAAAGTGCGCGGAGGCTGAGATCACCAGAATACGGTCGCCATTTTTACGGTGCGTGGCAATGCAGCGCGTTGCATCGCTGTAAAAACGTGGCTCGATAACATCCTCGACAAAGGGCTCAATGACGAACGCCAGCTCTTCCTCGGTGCGCCCGACCAGCGGCGAGAGGCTGAATTGCATGTAGGTTTCCATCGCCAGCTCGCCTTTGGCGTAAAGCGCCATCAGTTCATGGTCGCGGGCCATGAACGACTCGCCGTCGACCCAGCCGAGCTTGACCATCTCCTCGCTCCACAAGGTCGCGCAGTCGCCGTTGATGATCGTGTCGTCCAGATCAAAAATTGCCAGGGCCATCAGCCCACCTCCAAAATCGCGCTGTTATCAATGCTCAAGGTGACAGGTTTGCCTTTGCTGTGCAGGTCATTGGCATCGCGGTTGAGTACATCGACCAGCAGTTCGACGCCGCTGACATCAACTCGGTAACGGATCACATTGCCCAGCAAGCTATGGCTGCGAATAGTAGCGGCAATCGGGCCATCGGTGCCAATGGTGATGGCTTCGGGACGGATCGCCACCCCGCGCTTGATTGGCTGGCCGAGCATTTGGCTGGCGACTTCGGCGTCGATCAGATTGTAGTTCCCGATGAAGCCTGCCGCGAAGTTGTCGACCGGCGCGGTATACAGCGTTTCGGCGTCGCCGCTCTGGACGATCTTGCCGGCGTTCATCAGAAAGATCCGGTCGCTCATGACCAGCGCTTCTTCCTGATCGTGGGTGACGAAAATCGTGGTCAGGTTCAGCTCTTGCTGGATCTCGCGAATCTGTTCGCGCAGGTGTTTACGAATTCGCGCATCCAACGCCGAGAGCGGCTCATCCAGCAATAACAGGCGCGGGCGGGTCACCAGCGAGCGGGCCAGAGCCACGCGCTGGCATTGGCCTCCGGAGAGCTGTTGCGGCAGGCGTTCGGCAAAGTCTTGTAGCTCGACCATGGCCAGCGCCTCATTGACCCGCTGGCGGCTTTCGTCCTTGGCAATCTTTTGCATGCGCAGACCAAAGCCGACATTCTCGGCAACGGTCATGTTGGGAAACAGGGCATAGCTTTGAAAGACCATGCCGATGCCACGCTTTTGTGGCGCGACCGGCACCAGATCGTGGCCATCCAGAAGAATTTGCCCGCTATTGACGCTGGTAAGGCCGGCGATGCAGCGCAGCAGGGTCGACTTGCCACAGCCGGAAGGGCCGAGCAGGGTGATGAATTCGCCTTGTTCGATGGTGCAGTTGATGTCGCTGAAAATAGGCGTGTCGCCGTAACTTTTGTGCAGGCCCTGAATGCTCAGAAAACTCATGACTTGTCCTTGTTCAGGTGGTTGGCTGCCCAGGTAAACAGCAAGACGAAAAAGAAGTAGGAGATCACCAGCGCGCTGCTGAAGTGGCCGCTGCTGTTGCGCATGTTGTTGAGGTAGACCTGCAGGGTTTCGTAGCGCGTGCCGACCAGAATGTTGGCGAACACAAACTCGCCAAACAGGAATGAGAACGACAGAAACAGTGAAACCATCAGGCCTTTGCGCAGGTTCGGCAGCACCACAAACAGGGCCGCTTTCCAGGTACTGGCTCCGAGCAGATGCGCAGCGTCCATCAGGTCCGGCAGGTTGATGGCTTGCAGGTTATTGGTGATGGCGCGGTACATGAAAGGCAGCGCAATGGTGAAATAGCAGCCGATCAGAATCCACGGCGTGCCGACCATCGCCAGCGGGCCGGAGCCATACACTTGCAACAGGCCAACCGAAGACACCACAGGCGGAATGGCGAAGGGCAGCAGGATCAGAATGTTCATCAGGCTGTCGAGCTTTGGGAAGTAGTAATGCACCACGAACAACAGCGGCAGGATCAACGCCACAGATAACGCCAGCGCGCCGAAACAGACGATTAACGACTGCCCGAACGCGGCGAGAAACCGCGAGTCGCTCCATAACTCCAGGTACCACTTGAAGGTCAGCCCATCCGGCAGAATGGTCGCCGACCAACTGGTCGAAAGCGAGTAGAGCAGGGTGCCGGCCAGCGGCAGGAGCAGAATCAGGAACAATAGCCAGACCACAATCCGGTGATACAGGCCACCGATCAGGCCAACTTCAGCGCGCGACATGGTAGCTCCTTCTTAACAGCCATTGATGGGCAATGGTCACCACCACCATCAGGCTCACCAGAATCATCGCCAGTGCGCTGGCCATGTCCGGGTTGAGTGAAATGTCACCTGAAACCATCGAGGCAATCCGGATCGGCAAGACGTTGAAGTTGCCAGTCGTCAGCGCGTAAACCGTGGCGTAGGCGCCCAGCGCATTGGCCAGCAAAATCACGAATGTGCCGAGCAGAGCGGGGGTTAAAATCGGCAAGCCGATAAAGCGCCAGAACTGCCATGAACCTGCACCTAGCAATGCTGCCGACTCGCGCCAGTCTTGTCGCAGAGCATCAAATGCGGGAAACAGCAGCATCACCCCGAGCGGAATCTGGAAGTAGCTGTACACCACGATCAGGCCGGTTTTCGAGTAGATATTGAAGTCTTCAATCCAGCCGATTTGCTTGAGCATCAGGGTCACTGCGCCGTTGAAACCCAGCAAAATGACAAAAGCAAAGGCCAGCGGAACCCCGGCGAAGTTGCTGGTCATGTTGGAAAACGCCATGACAAAGTCGCGCAGCTTGGAGTCCACCTGATGCAGCGAATAGCTACCAAGAATGGCGATGAAAATGCCGATCACGCTCGACCAGAAGGCGATCTGCAAACTGTGCTTGATGGCTTGCAGATAAAACTTCGAGCTGAAAATCTTGCTGAAATTGGCCAGCCCCCAACCATCGTCGACACTCACGCTGTGCACGGCCACCCACACCAGTGGGGCGATCTGAAACGCGATAAAAAATAGTGCAAACGGCACCAGGCACAAGGCGGCCAGCCACTTGCCGCGTTTGCGGGTTGTCAGGTCTGTGCTCACTTGAGCAGCTCCTTGCACCAGGGTTTGTTGTGCGGCGAGCCCAGCAGTTGGCTGATGGTGCCGCACAATTCGGTTTGCCGGGGCTTGGCGTCTGGATCAAAGCTAAAGGCATCACCCAGCACGAAGAGCGGGACCAGGCGCTCTTCCGGCAGCAGGCCGTTGTGCGAGCGGTCGTTGTTCATGCCGTGGTCGGCCGTGACCAGCACTTGATAACCCGCATCCAGCCAGCCTTGCAGGTATTCGGCGAGGCACAGGTCGGCACGCCGTGCGCTGTTGCGGTATTGCGGTGAGTCGAGGCCATGCTTGTGCCCGGCGTCGTCGATATTCATTGGGTGAACCAGGAGAAAATCCGGCGTGTGCTGCACGCGCAGATGCTCGGCGTCGTCAAACAAGTGCGAGTCGGGATAGTCGTCACGGTAGTAGAAGTGGCCGTATTGAATCGGCAGGTTCTCGGCAACGGTATGGCGGTCGCGTGCCGGATTGAACGGCGCCCGGTTATACAACTCGCTCATCCAGTGATACGCCGCGGCCGCAGTTGTGAGCCCCGCATCGCGCGCATGGTGGAAGATGCTTTGCTGGCTGCTCAGGCGCACAACATCGTTATGCACGATGCCGCTGATGATGGGCACGGTGCCCGTCATGATGCATTCGTAGAGTGGCCTGGACAGCGAGGGCAGCGCGCATTCGAGCTTATACAGCGCAGCCAGTCCGGCCTCTTTGTAAGCCAGTAAATGGCCCATTGCATGCTCGGCGACCTGAAAACTGAGGCCGTCGAGGATCACCAGAATTACCTTGTGTTGCATTACGTGCTCCAACTGTCAGTGGCAAGCAGTGAAGCAGTCAGCCCGCCAGAGGCGGGCATCGGGCTGCATCCCTGCGTGCATTCGGCGGCAAGTGGCAATGGCTGGCAGTAACATTGGTCTGCGTAACCATTGCCGTGCGCCGGCAGGCACGGTCACTCCATGTTGATAATGACGTGCTCTTGCCACAGTTGCGGAATCGCCTTGGAGGTCGCTTCCCAGGCAGCGGCATCCTTGATCGGCTTGACGCTGGCGTACTGCTCGTTCGGCAGCAACTTGGCCTGTACTTCAGCTGGCAGGGTCAGGTGATCTGCACGAATCGGCCGGGCGTTGCCTTTAGCCAGGTTGATCTGGCCGGCGTTACTGAGGATGTATTCACGCGCCAGTTTTGCAGCGTTAGGGTGCTTGGCGTATTTGTTGATGATGGTCGAGTAGCCGGAGATCACCGAGCCGTCCGATGGAATCAACACTTCAAAGCGGCTTGGGTCAATCTGATCGCGGTAGCTCAGGCCGTTGAAGTCCCAGACCACGCCCACTTCAACTTCACCTTTCTCAAGGGTTTGAATGGTCGGGTTGGAAAGCGACAGGCGTCCTTGTTCGGCAATTTCGCCGAAGAAGTCGAGGCCCGGTTGAATGTTCTTTTCGTCACCGCCGTTTGCAATTGCTGCAGCGAGCACACCGTTTACGGCTTGGGCGGCGGCACTCACGTCACCGATCGCAACCTTGTAGCTGCCTTTCTTGAGGTCGGCCCAGCTCTTGGGAATGTCCTTGACCAGTTGCTTGTTGACGATAAAAGCGATGGAGCCGGTGTATGCCAGCATCCAGTGGCCATCTTTATCTTTAGCCCAGTCGGGGATTTGATCCCAGTGCGTCGGCTTGTACGGTTGGGTGACGCCTTGCTGCACGGCGATTGGCCCGAAAGCGGCACCGACGTCGCCGATATCAGCCGTGGCGTTGTCTTTTTCGGCTGCGAATTTGGCGATTTCTTGCGCCGAGCTCATGTCGGTATCGATGTGCTTGAGGCTGTAAAGCTTGTTCAGGTCAGCCCAGGTGTCCTTCCAGTTGGCCCAGCTGTCAGGCATACCGACACTGTTTACTTCGCCTTCGGCGCGAGCAGCTTTTTCCAGTGCTTGTACGTCCATGTCAGCGGCCATGGCATTGGTTGCCAGAGCAATGGCCGAGCCCATCAGTGAAGCCAGCAGCAGTTGTTTCATTTGAAACTCCTTTGCATGAAAGTAGTGGTCTAGATCAGCATTACCCCAGCTAATCTAAGGCTTGCGCGTGACAGTTTTATTTAATCCAGCCGACAGAGATGTCTAGCCTGTGCGCCGACTGTTGCAGAACAAGCGTAGACCATGGATAAGTGCTTGATTAATGGGTGCCTCGAACCCGGGAAATGCCTGCCTGCAGCGCGTTGTCATCTGCTGGTCATCTAGCCTGAATAGGCTTTACTCACTATCCGGCCGGATGATCCGGTCGCGAGGTTGGACTAGGCCAGGGGAAGTACCGATGGGCGAAGAGGCTCCGCGGGCTGTTACGACGATTTGCCGCGCGCTGCAGGAGCAGATCGAGCATGGCCTGCTCACGTCTGGATGCAAGCTGCCGTCCGAACGCAGGCTCAGTGAACTGTTTGAAACCACGCGCATTACCTTGCGTGAGGCGTTAAGCCAGCTAGAGGCGCAAGGGTTGGTCTATCGCGAGGACCGCCGTGGTTGGTTCGTTTCCCCGGCGCGGCTGGCCTACAACCCGCTGGTGACCAGCCATTTCCATGCAATGGTCACAGAGCAGGGCCGCGTGCCTGCAACCGAGGTGCTCAGCGCACGCCTGATGCCGGCCACCAGCGAGGTCTGTCAGCTGCTCGAGTTGCCGGCGTTATCCAGCGTTTATCAGGTACGTCGTGTGCGCCGGGTGGACGGTCGGCTGGTGCTGTATGTCGAGCATTACCTCAACCCACGTTTCTTTCCGCGGATTCTCGAATTCGACCTGCGTCGTTCGCTCACGGAGGTCTATGCCAGCGAGTACGGGATTTTCTATGGGCGGGTGCGTTTCGATATGGTTTCGACAGCGCTGCACGCCGATGCCGCCAGCAGCTTAAAGGTGGCCGCCGGCAGCCCGGCATTACGGGTTACCCGAATCAACCGGGATCAGCATGGGCGTTTGATTGATTGTGACCTTGAGTATTGGCGTCACGATGCCATTCACGTCAGTGTCGAGGTGCCACAGACGGCTTAGAGCCGGTGTTGCGGGGCGCAGATTGCCTGCTGCCCCGCGATTCAGCTTATTGCGGCTGGTTTTCAGCCGGAACGCTGACGGCGCCATTGGCGATGCACGCCGCGGCGGTGAACAGGGCGTCGGTCGAGGAGTTCAGCGCAGTCTCTGCCGAGTCCTGAACGATACCGATGATGAAGCCGACCGCAACCACTTGCATGGCCACGTCGTTGGGAATGCCAAACAGGCTGCACGCCAGCGGAATCAGCAGCAGAGAACCACCGGCCACACCGGAAGCGCCGCACGCACTGATCGAGGCCAGCAGGCTGAGCAGCAGCGCGGTTGGCAGGTCGATGGCGATGTTGAGGGTGTGCACGGCTGCCAGTGTCAGCACGGTGATGGTGATCGCGGCGCCGGCCATGTTGATGGTCGCACCCAATGGAATCGACACCGAGTAGGTTTCTTCATGCAGACCCAGACGGCGGCACAATTGCAGGTTGACCGGAATGTTGGCGGCCGAGCTGCGGGTGAAGAATGCCGTGATACCGCTCTCGCGCAGGCAGGTGAAAACCAGCGGATAAGGGTTGCGGCGAATCTTCCAGTACACGATTGCCGGGTTGATGATCAATGCTACGAAGAGCATGCAGCCGACCAGTACCAGCAGCAGATGCAGGTAGTCGAGCAGGGCGCTCATGCCGGTTTCGGCCAGCGTTGCCGCGACCAGACCAAAGATGCCCAGCGGCGCCAGACGAATGACCATCTGCACCACTGACGTCACCGCACCGGCCATGTCGCCAAGCATTTGCTTGGTGCTGGCAGTGGCATGGCGGAAGGCAAAACCGAGGCCAATGGCCCAGGCCAGAATCCCGATGAAGTTGCCTTTGAGCAGGGCATTGACCGGGTTATCGACCACGTTCATCAGCAGCGTCGTGAGAACTTCGCTGATGCCGCCCGGAGGCGACAGGTCGGCGCTGTTGCTGACCAGCGTCAGGCTGGACGGGAAGGCGAAGCTGGCCAATACCGCCACCAGTGCTGCGCTGAACGTGCCCAGCAGGTAAAGCACCAGAATCGGCTTGATATGGGTTTGCTGCCCGCGCTGATGGTTGGCAATGGACGCGGCGACCAGAATAAATACCAGCACCGGTGCAACAGCTTTCAGCGCTGAGACAAACACATTGCCGAGCAGGCCGACTTTATGTGCGGCCTGGGGGAAGAAGAACGCCAGCGCAATACCGGCAATCAGGCCGATGATGATCTGGGTGACCAGGCTGGTGCGGTTGATCAGACGAAATAGCGGGTGATCAGTCATATAACTGTCTCAAAAAGTCGGTGATCGAGCGGCGGGTTCGGATGAACGCCTGACTGCTTTTGGCAGTGCTCATCTAGTTATGTGCTGCGCCTGTTGGGTTTGGGCGCAAAAATAAGCGGCGGACTCTAGCACAACCGCAGCCAGTCTTGGGTGACGCACATCAGCCAAGATCAGCAAACGTCGCTTTTCAGCGTTTCATCCATCCCGCGCTCAGGATAGTCTAGGTGCACTCCGACTGAGCGAGAACTGCCATGAATGATCAAACCCTGGATGCCGATACGGCTGAAACCGCTGACGACGCCGTGCAGCTTTCGGCTGTCGAGGCGCGTGTGTTGGGCTGCCTGATAGAGAAGCAGGCGACCACGCCAGAGGCCTATCCGCTGACACTCAATGCGCTGGTGCTGGCCTGTAATCAGAAGACCAGCCGCGAGCCGATCATGAACCTTGCGCCGGGGCCTGTCGGGCAGGCTTTGCGCAGCCTGGAGGCGCGCGGGCTGGCTCGTTTGCAGATGGGCAGCCGCGCCGACCGTTGGGAGCAGCGTGCCGATAAAACCCTGGAGCTGGTTGCGCCGCAGGTGGCGCTAGTTGGCTTGCTGTTGTTGCGCGGGCCACAAACGCTGAATGAACTGCTAACCCGCAGCAGCCGGCTGTTTGCCTTTGATGATGTCGAGCACGTGCAGCAAGGCATCGACCGTCTGATAACCCGGGGCATGGCGTGTCAGGTGGCGCGCCAGAGCGGCCAGCGTGAAGATCGCTACATGCATTTACTCGGTGAGCCGGCAGACTTTCAAGCCGCCGTCGAAGCCCGCGCCGCCTCGGCAGACACCAGTCAGGCCGCTGCCAGCCCAGCCTATGAGCAGCGCCTGCAAGCGCTGGAGGCGCGAGTCGCCGAGCTTGAGGAGCGCCTTGCCGCGCTGGAGTAGCGCGCTGGACGGAAGGCAAACAGTGCGCCGCATGTTCAACGGCGCACTGTTTTCAGCGCTAAATCGCTTGAGCGCTAAGCCTTAAGCGTAATTCTGCGGGCTGAGCTTGCGCTCGACCATCTCGATCAGAATGTGCAGCACCTTGATGTGCAGCTCTTGCACGCGGTCGGCGTAATCACCGCCTGGCGCACAGATACACACGTCGGCCAGCGCTTCGAGCTTGGAGCCGGGCTTGCCGGTCATGCCGATAACCTTGACCCCGAGCTTTTTCGCCGCTTCTGCCGCATTCAACACGTTAGGGCTTTTGCCGCTGGTGCTGATGGCGATCAGCACGTCACCGCTGCGCCCGTGTGACTCGATGTAGCGCGAGAAGATGAAGTCGTAGCCGAAGTCATTGGCCACACAGCTGATGTGGCTTGGGTCGCTGATCGACACAGCCGCAATGCCCGGACGGTTGTTGCGGTAACGTCCGGTCAGCTCTTCGGCAAAGTGCATGGCATCGCACATTGAACCGCCGTTGCCACAGGAAAACGCCTTGCCCTGATGCTCAAAACTGTTCACCAACAATTGCGCGGCCTGCTCGATATTGCGCAGGGTTTGCTCATTGTTGATGAAGTTGTTCAGCGCGGTTTGCGCCTCCAGCAAGCTGTTACGAATATGTTCGATCATGTGGACCTCAAGGCAGCTCAGGGCTGCAATAGAATGCACTCAGAACAGTCACCAGGTGTGCCAGATCGTGGCTGCCCGCCAGCTCGCGGATCGAGTGCATGGCAAAGGTTGGCAAGCCGATGTCGACCGTGCGCACACCCAGCTGGCTGGCGGTAATCGGGCCGATGGTCGAGCCGCACGCCATGTCGCTGCGTACCACGAAACTCTGCACCGGCACTTCGTTCTCAAGGCACAGATGGCGGAAGAAACCAGCCGTTTCGCTATTGGTTGCGTAGCGTTGGTTGCTGTTGATCTTGATCACCGGGCCGGCATTAAGTTTCGGGCCGTGGTTGGCGTCGTGCTTATCCGGGTAATTGGGGTGCACGCCGTGGGCGTTATCGGCCGAGACCAGCAACGAGCGCTGAATGGTCCGCACAAAGGCGTCTTCGTCGGTCAGCAGGCGGCGCAGCACTTGCTCCAGCATCGGGCCATCGGCGCCGCAGGCAGAGCTTGAACCGATTTCTTCGTGGTCGGTGCACACCAGCACACAGGTTTCGCTGTCGGCGGAGTCGAGCAGGGCTTGCAGACCGGCGTAGCAGGACAACAGGTTGTCCAGGCGGGCACCGGCAATGAAGTCGCGCGACAGGCCGATAACAGCAGCGGGCTGGGTGTCGTAGAAACTCAGCTCATAGTCGAGCACAGCGTCGGCATTGAGGCTGTGTTCGCCCGCCAGTTGGCTGGCCAGCAGCGCACGGAAATCGGCCGGCTCGGTGCCGGCAATTTGCGCAAGAATTGGCGGCAGTTCGGTTTGCGGGTTGATCGCCCAGCCCTGATTGGCCTCTCGGTTGAGGTGAATGGCCAGGTTGGGGATGGTGGCAATCGGCAATTCAAAGTCGATCAACTGGCTCTCGACCTTGCCGTCTCGGCGGAAGGTCACGCGCCCGGCCAGCGACAAGTCACGGTCGAACCACGGCGCCAGCAGCGCGCCGCCATACACCTCGACGCCGAGTTGGAAAAAGCCCTGACGTTGCAGCTCGGGATGCGGCTTTACGCGCAGGCACGGGCTGTCGGTGTGCGCGCCGACCAGGCGGATACCGCCCTCGACCAGTGAGCGCTTGCCAAGTTTGAAGGCGATAATCGAGGAATCGTTGCGGGTTACGTAGTAGCGACCACCGGCTTCGGTGCGCCACGTTTCGCGCTCATCGAGGCGCTGATAACCGGCAGCTTCAAGGCGCATGGCCAGGCTTGCGGTGGCATGGAAAGGGGTGGGCGAGGCCTGCAGGAAATCGATCAGGCCTTGGTTGAGTTCGTCACGCATAGAGCACTCCGGGCAGCAATGCCCCGAGTTTATAGGATTTGCCGGTTTTTCGCTGGGCTCAACAGGGCTTGCTGCTTCACGCTGGGATGCTGATCAAACTCAGCACATGTTCAGCAACCAGGCTGAACTGGCCGGCCAACTCACTGCCCGCAGGCCATTGTTCGGATAAATCGATCAACAGGCGCATCCGCGCCGCGCCGCTTTCGCTGGCATCGGCACTGATGAGTTCGGCGTCGTGGAAGTAAAATCGGGTAAGCACCTGCGGATACAGGGCCTTGAACAGACTTTCCTTGATCGAAAACGTCAGGCTTATGCGCCAGGCGCGTTGCACATCTGACAAGCCAATCAGTTGCTTGAGTTCATTGGGCGTGAGTATTTCCGCGCTGAGGCGTTCGGCGCGTTGCGCGGGAAGCAGTTTCTCGGCGTCTATGCCGAGCCCGCGAAAGTCCGAGCGGCGCGCGGTAATTGCCCCGGCCCAGCCTTGGCCGTGGGTAATCGAGCCGCACACCTCGCTTGGCCACTGCGGCGCCCGATCGGTGCCCACCGCGGGCACGCTGGCTGTACCCGTCAGGCTGAGGAGCGATTGGCGGGCGCACAAGCGTCCGGCCAGATACTCGGTCTGGCGCTTGGCGACGCCGCGCACCGGTTCGATATCGCATCGCGCAAAGTCTTCTGCCAGCAACTGCGCAGGGTCGAAGTGGCAACTGGTCAACACCACGCCGGATAACGGCTGCGGGAAGGGCCAGTGCTGACTCAGGGCGCTACAACAGGCGGGCATTTCGGGGCTATTGATCATTGGCGTATTTTGCATGGCGCAGGCGGGCTAAGCCAGTCGCTTAAGTAGGGTTTACAGGGCCTGGTTGGCCAGGTTGGCCTGAGGCGACAGAACAAATGGTTCAACGGGCAAATGACTCAGAACACCTTCATCAGCATGACCCCGGCCATGATCGCGCCACAGGCGAAGAGGCGTCGAATCGGCAGCGTTTCCTTGAGTAATAGCCAGCCGATTAGCAGGGCAAATACCACGCTGGTTTCGCGCATGGCCGACACCAGCGCTACGGGCGCCTGCGTCATGGCCCAGATCACAATGCTGTAAGCCAGCATCGACATCACGCCGCCGATAAAGCCGTCACGCCAATGGCCGCGCAATGTGAGAAACACCTTTGGGCCGCGCAACAGGGCCAGCACCAGTGCGGTGACCACGCCGTTGGTGATGAACAGCCAGATCGAATAGGACAATGCATCCTGATTAAGTCGCGCGCCTGCTGCATCGCTTAAGGTGTAGCCGGCGATGCAGGCCGCCGTGAGCAGTGCGTTGATCAGCAGTGGCCGATTCATCGGAGCGTGGCGGTTGCCGCCATAAAAGGCCATCAGCCAGATGCTGGCGACCAGAATCAGCAAGCCCAGTAATTGACCGCTGCTGAGGTGATCGTGGAGCAAAAATACCGATAGAGCAGCGACAATCAGCGGCGAGCTGCCGCGGGCTATCGGGTAGACCTGGCCCAGATCGCCGTGTTGGTAGGCCGAGGATAAAAACCGGTTATAGCCGATGTGCAGCAACGCCGACAGGCCGATCCACGGCCACGCGGCGCTCGACGGGAATGCTACGAATGGCGCTGCCAGCAACGCCGCGATGCCCGCGCTTATCTGAATCAGCGAGGCGGTCAGGTAGCGGTCGAGGCCAATTTTAAGCAGTGCGTTCCAGCCAGCGTGCAAGGCGGCTGCGAGAATAACGGCGAGGAAGACCCAGATGTCCAACGTAAACGTCCTTATGCCGCAGCCTGCAGATATTGCACAGCGGCATAAGGACTTTCACACGGCAAATTCAATCCTGTAAAGAACCAGTGTCGCTGAATTTACCAGCCAGGCACGCCACTCATGTCGGGCAGTTTGTGGGCGATGCCCTTGTGGCAATCAATACAGGTTGCCTCGCCACTGGCCAGTGCGGTTGAGTGCATTTGCGTGGCGCGTTTGCCCTGTTTGGTAAAGTCCATGTAATCGAAGTTGTGGCAATTGCGGCATTCCAGCGAGTCATTCGCCTTGAGCCGTTTCCATTCGTGCTCGGCCAATTCGCGGCGGTGAGCCAGAAACTTCTCGCGGGTGTTGATGGTGCCGAAAATCTTGCCCCAGACCTCTTTGGAAGCCTGCATCTTGCGTGCGATCTTGTCGGTCCATTTATGCGGTACATGGCAGTCCGGGCAGGTGGCGCGCACGCCTGAGCGGTTGCTGTAGTGAATGGTGTCCTTGAGTTCAACAAATACGTTGTCGCGCATTTCATGGCAGGAGGTGCAGAATTCCTCGGTGTTGGTCACCTCCAGCGCCGTGTTGAATCCGCCCCAGAAAATAATCCCGGAAATAAAACCGACCAGGGTCAGAAATCCCAGGCTGTAATGCACGCTGGGCCGACGCAGTACGCCCCAATAGTCCTTGAGTAAGGCGAGCAATGCTTTCATGACGCCTCTCCTTAGGGTTTCTTCGCCGATTCAGCGGCTTGCTTTTCCAGTAACTGGTCGATGGTTTCGAAATTATTCTCGACCAGGGTCGGGGCATTCTTTTGCGTGACATGGCACTGATTGCAGAAGTAGCGCCGTGGCGATACCGCCGCCAGTGGCTGACCGTCGCGGTCCATGTAGTGCGTGATGCTGATCATCGGCGCCTGACTGCGCTCGCTGTTGGCGCGGCTGTGGCAGCTCAGGCATTTGTTGCTGTTTTTATCGAGGTGATAGCCGCGAATGCTGTGCGGAATGGTCGGCGGCTGCTCGGGGTAATTGCGTTCGCGTTTGAGGTCCTTGTTTTCGGTCACACTCAGTTCGGGCGCAGGCAGGCTTTCGCTGATGGTGCCACCGGCTCGCCGGCTATCCGGCGCCGGCGCATCAAGTGGATAGTTGAGGTCGCTGGCAACAGCCAGGCCGAACACAGCGAGCAGCATCAACGGCAGTAGGCGATAACTCATGACTGAATTCCTCAGGCCATTTTGACCAGTTCGATCTTCACCGCACACTTCTTGTAGTCGGTTTGCTTGGAGATCGGGTCGGTGGCATCCAGGGTGACTTTGTTGATCAGTTTTCTGGCGTCGAAGAACGGCACGAAAACCAGACCCTGAGGCGGTTTGTTGCGCCCGCGTGTTTCAATCCGGGCACGTGTTTCACCACGCCGGCTGATGACCTTGACCTCGCTGCCGCGTCGGGCATTCATCGCCTTGGCATCTTCGGGGTGCATATACACCACGGCATCCGGTACGGCCTTGTGCAGTTCCGGCACGCGCTGGGTCATGCTGCCGGTGTGCCAATGCTCAAGCACCCGGCCGGTGCATAACCAGAATGGATATTCCTCGTCCGGAGACTCGGCCGCGGGCTCGTAGGGCAGGGCGAAAATGATCGCCTTGTTGTCGGCATTGCCATAAAACTGCACCTCGCTGCCTTTCTCGACATAGGGGTCCAGCCCCTCGCGATAACGCCAGCGGGTCTCTTTGCCATCCACCACCGGCCAGCGCAGGCCGTGTGCGACGTGGTAATCATCGAATGGGGCTAGGTCGTGGCCGTGGCCGCGACCGAAGGCGGCGTATTCCTCGAACAGGCCTTTTTGCACATAGAAGCCAAACGCCTTGACCTCATCGTTGAGGTAACCTTCGGCCAGGTCTTCACTGGGGAATTTGTCGACATTGCCGTTTTTGTAGAGCACATCGAACAGCGTTTTACCTTTGAGCTCCGGCGCTTTTGTCAGCAATTCGGCAGGCCAGACTTCATCGGTGGTGAAGCGCTTGGAAAACTCTATCAACTGCCAAAGATCGGACTTGGCGTCGCCGGGCGGGCTAACCAATTGATGCCAGAACTGCGTGCGGCGTTCGGCGTTGCCGTAAGCGCCTTCCTTTTCCACCCACATGGCGGTCGGCAAAATCAAGTCGGCTGCCTGCGCTGAGACAGTCGGGTACGGGTCGGAAACCACCACGAAGGCGTCGGGATTACGCCAGCCCGGCAAGGTTTCCTGCATGATATTGGGGCCAGCCTGCATGTTGTTGCTGGCCATTGCCCAATACACTTTGAGCACGTTGTCCTTGAGCATGCGGCTCTGTTGCACGGCGTGAAAGCCTGGCTTTTCCTGAATGGTGCCTGCCGGGACTTTCCAGATTTTTTCTGCGGTTTCGCGGTGCTTGGGATTATTCACCACCAGGTCTGCTGGCAGGCGGTGGGAGAACGTGCCGACTTCGCGGGCCGTACCGCACGCTGACGGTTGGCCGGTCAGGGAGAATGGGCTGTTGCCCGGCTCACTGATTTTGCCGGTGAGCAGGTGGATGTTGTAGACCATGTTATTCGCCCACACACCGCGGGTGTGCTGGTTGAAACCCATGGTCCAGAACGACACGACTTTGCGTTTCGGGTCTGCGTAGAGCTCAGCAAGTGCTTGCAGGCGCTCAGCCGGAACGCCGCTTTCCTTGGCCGCACGGTCCAGTGTGTAGGGTTTGACGAATTCGGCGAACTGCTCAAGTGAGATGTCGGTCCAGGTGTTGGCCTTGTCGGCGTTTTTGGCCTGCATTTCCAGCGGATTATCGGCGCGCAGGCCGTAGCCGATGTCGTCGGTGCCCTTGGCAAACTTGGTGTGTTTGCTGACAAAGTCCTGATTGACTGCGCCGGACTCGATGATGTGATTGGCGATGTAGTTGAGAATCAGCAAATCCGTTTGCGGGGTGAACACCATCGGAATATCGGCCAGCTCAAAGCTGCGATGCTCGAATGTCGAGAGCACGGCCACCTTGACCTCGGGGTGGCTCAGGCGCCGGTCAGTGACCCGGCTCCACAGAATCGGGTGCATCTCGGCCATGTTTGAGCCCCACAACACGAAGGCGTCGGTGGCTTCGATGTCGTCATAACACCCCATTGGTTCGTCCATGCCGAAGGTGCGCATGAAGCCCATAACTGCCGAGGCCATGCAGTGGCGCGCGTTGGGGTCGATGTTGTTGCTGCGAAATCCGGCTTTCATCAGTTTGTTGGCGGCGTAGCCTTCCCACACCGTCCATTGCCCGGAACCGAACATGCCGACTGATTCAGGCCCGTTGGCCTTGATGGTTTCCTTGTACTTCTGGGCCATGATGTCAAAGGCCTGGTCCCAGCTGATCTCGGCGAACTCGCCTTGCTTGTCGTACTGGCCGTTGCTCATACGCAGCATCGGTTTGGTCAGGCGGTCAACGCCGTACATGATCTTCGACAGGAAGTAGCCCTTGACGCAATTGAGGCCGCGATTGACCTCGGCCTTGACGTCACCGTGGGTGGCCACGACATGATTGTCTTTGGTGGCGACCATCACGCTGCACCCGGTGCCGCAGAAGCGGCAGGGTGCCTTGTTCCATTCAAGGGTGGTCATGTCTGCTTCAGTAACCAGATTGCTTGCCGAGGTCACAATCGGCATCCCGGCAGCTGCTGCGGCAATAGCAGCGGCCTGGGCTTTGGCAAACTCGCGACGGGTCATGCTCATTGGGTTTCTCCTTCCGGGGAGAGTATTTCGTGATAGACCAGAGCGGCGTTGAGCACACCCGGCAAATTACTGATTTGATCAATACGCTTAAGAATCTGGCTTTCGTTCTCCGCCTCGATAACCACCACCAGCTTGCCCAGCGGGCTTTCCTGATGCAGTTCGAGGTCAGACAACAGGCGCAGGTTGGCTTTCACCTGCGCGAATAATTCGGGGCGTGCGTGCACCAGTAAACTGGCTATGTGCAGGGTTTCTTGCATGGATATGCTCCGCAATGTGTAGGGCGCTTTCGGTTGCTATCAACCGGGCGGACCGGGAGGCCCCACGAGCATTTGCAAGAACCACACAAAAAAACCATAGCCACCGACAATGGCAACGGCGAGAAGGGGAAACAGGCAGATAATCAGGAATAGAAACAGGCGCGTTTCTTTGCCTTTGTCAGCATTATTTTGATTCGTCTGGTCCATGTAGTCAGACTCCGTTTGCTGTTGTTAACAGCTTAGTTGCCCCTTTGGAAAAATCGATTGGCCTGTCTGATCACCGACAAACGGTCTACATGAAACCCGCTACAGGGCAGGGAATTTGCACCTCTTGGGTTGCCCGTAAACCATTGAGACGCCCACTGGCGCGCCACTTTCGGTCATAATTAGCGGCTTGAATCCTGCCCTAAGTGATCTTTATCAATGGATCAGTCAATGCCCGAATCACACCACCTGAAACAAGGAACTCGCGCCTATACCCAGGCAACTCTGGCGCTGTTCTGTGCAGGATTTGCGACCTTCGCGCTGCTCTATTGCGTGCAGCCGTTGTTACCGTTACTGGCTGAAGAGTTTGCGGTGTCGGCTGCCACCAGCAGTCTGGCGTTATCGCTCACCACGATGAGTTTGGCCCTGTGCCTGCTGGTGTCGGGAGCGCTGGCCGAAAGCTGGGGCCGCAAGCCAGTGATGCTGGGCGCTTTAGGGATTGCCAGTGTGTTGGGAATTGCCTGCGCATTCGTTACCAGTTGGGACTTGTTGTTGCTGTTTCGCGCGTTGCTTGGTCTGGCCTTGAGCGGATTGCCCGCGCTGGCGATGGCCTATGTTGGCGAGGAGTTCGACCCGCAAGCGCTGCCCGCAGCGATGGGACTGTACATTGGCGGCACGGCATTGGGCGGTCTGCTGGGGCGGCTCTTGGCTGGTCTGTTAAGTGACCTCGGTGGCTGGCATTGGGCGCTGGGCGGAATTGGTGTGTTGGGTGTGCTGGCGCTGATCAGCTTTGCCTGGCTGCTGCCTCCTTCACGGCATTTCCACGCGCAGCCATTGTCGGTTCGCGGCTTGCTCAACAACTTTGCCATGCACCTGCAAAACCGTGATTTACGCTGCCTGTTCTCGTTGGCGTTTTTGTTGATGGGCGGCTTTGTCGCGCTGTTCAATTACGTTGCATTTCGCCTGGCCGCCGCGCCATTCAATCTGTCCTCAACGGTTATCGGCATGCTCTTCACGGTGTACCTGATGGGCATTTTGAGCGCCGGTTGGGCAGGGCGTCTGGTGCCACGTTTCGGTGCTCGCCAAGTGCTGCAAAGTGGCATCGGCATCATGCTGGTGGGCGTCTTGCTCTGCGCCTCGACCCATCTGTTTGCTGTGGTTATCGGCTTGGGCCTGTTTACGCTGGGGTTCTTTGCGGCCCATGCAGTGGCCAGCGGTCAGGTCGGTCAGCGTGCCAACGGCGCCAAGGCGCAGGCTTCGGCGCTGTATCTGTGCGCCTATTATCTGGGCTCGAGTGTGGTGGGTTACGCGGCCGGTTATGTTTGGCAGCATTTTGGCTGGTTGCCATTGCTCGGTGTGCTGGCGTGTTTGTTCATCGTGGCGGCTTGGCGCGCGCGACGTTTGTAAGCGCCTCAGGATTCTTGCGCGCGGTAGTTACCGGGCGTAAGGCCCGTCCATTTTTTAAAGGCCCGGTGAAACGCCGAGGGTTCGGAAAAACCCAACTGCTCGGCGATGGCCTGAATCGACAGTTCGTCGCGCCCGAGGTGATAAATCGCCAGGTCGCGGCGCAGCTGATCCTTTAGCTCCTGAAAGCTGCAACCTTCTTCGCGCAGATGCCGGCGCAGGGTTTGCGGGCTCATGTGCAGGTGCTTGGCGACGCATTCAAGGTCGGGCCATTGCGTGCAATCGCGGCCCAGCAAGCGCCGAATCTGGCTGCCTAATGTGTGCCCGCCGTGCGGGCGGGCCAGCAAATCTGCTGGTGAGCGCAGCAGGAAATGCTTGAGGGTGCGTTCATCCTGCAACAACGGCATGTTCAGGTAACGCCGATGAAAACGCAGCGTGGTGTGCGCGGCTGAAAACTGCCGCGGGCAGGGAAATAACAGCTCGTACTCGCTGGCATGTGCGGGTTCGCTGTAGGCAAAGCTGACATGCTCGAGGGTGATGCGCTGGCCGATCAGCCAACTGCCCAGCCGATGCCAGATCACCAGCAGGCTTTCGAGCAGAAAGTGATCCGGGTCATTCAGTTGGCTGCCATCCACGCTCAACTCGGCGCTGTCACCCACAATATTCAGGGTGATCGCGGGTGCGTCGGCAAACAAGCTATAAAACAATGCCCCCCGGCTGAGGGCTTTTTCCAGTGAACGGCAGTTGATGATTGCATGGCACATCATCGCAAATGTGCCGCGTCGGCTGCGTTGCACGCCAAAGCCCAGGTATTCGTCGTCGAGGGTTTCCCACAGCAGGCGAATCAATTGGGTGAATTGCTCGGGCGCCAATCGCGCACGCGGCTCCTCAAGCAGTGCCGGCTGAATATTCAACTGACGCAGCAAGCGGTGGCAATCGTGACCGTGCATCTCGGCGCCGCGCAAGGCGGCTCGCACGAAATGACTGGAAATGGAGCGCTCGCGCATTCGCCTATCTCGGGTTAAAACCCTGCGATCTTAGCCATGCGCAGGTGCTTGCAACAAGGGTGTTGGCATATTTGCCGGCAACTGCGGCGGATGCGTGCGTGTGCTGCGGGATTTTGCGGGGGATGCAGCCATTGCTGGCCTATCGTGACGGGCAGGCAGCCGCAGTCACGATAAGCCTCGGACGGTTCAGCTCAGGGTAGGATATTCATCATGTACAGCTGGCTCAGCACCGCGACCGTTGCGGTGGTCACCACGGCCAGCGTCAACAGTAAAACCGCTACCGGAGCTACTTTTGGGTGCAGCGGGCGACGGACCCAGGGCAGCAGCAAGATCAGGCCAAACACGAACCACATGGTCAGGCGCGGCAGCAGGCGCATTTGATCGAGGTGCACTTCGGCAACAGCCCAAGCGGTGCAAACAATCATGCCGAGGGCATAGACCGCGATAGCGCCCGGATGGGTTTTGAACAGCAGCACGCTGGTGATTACAAAAAATAAGGCGTGTGCCAGAAAGAACCACGATTGTTCGAGCAAGCCCAGATAAATCCCTGCGCTCGGCAGGACAATTCCCACTATCAGCATCAATGCGCCAACCAGCTTTGCGGGAAGTGGGCTGTAGGTCGGGGCTCGTTCAGAGCGCATATGGATCCTCCGTTGTCGGTAAAATTTTGCAGCGAGCTGCGGTCTTGCAACTCGGTGGGTTCGGGCTATGGCGGGTATTTTCAACCATTGCGGGGTGATTAAGCCAGCGCCTGTGCCAACGCCTGGATTGCGCGGCGGCCATTATCGCCTGAACGAATGCGTCAATCGAGCCTGAGCAGATGAGTCATTGAGTGAGTGCGCTGCGCCGCCTAATCTGCTGTGCAGCGCGCACCGATGCTATTGAAAGGTTTGCATGCTTCAACGCAGGCTTGCCGCACGGGGAACTCGTCAGTCGTTACATCGCCGGTTGATTTGCGGCTGCGCGATTGCACACTGACGGAGCCTTGCCCATATCGGATTGCACGCGATGTCATTATCCAGCCTTTACGTAAACGTATGGGCAGAACCAAGGAAACGCCATGACCGGGCCGTTGGCTTCACTGAAAATTCTGGATTTCTCGACCCTGCTGCCAGGGCCATTTGCCTCGCTGCTGCTGGCCGACATGGGCGCCGAGGTGCTGCGTGTCGAGTCGCCGACACGGGCTGATTTAGTTCGCGTTCTGCCGCCGCACGTAGATGGCGTTTCGGCCAGCCACGCCTACCTCAATCGCAATAAGCGCAGCATTGCTCTGGATCTGAAAAAGCCGCAGGCGGTTGAGCTGGTCAAGCAGTTAGTAAGTGAGTACGACATTGTGCTGGAGCAGTTTCGCCCCGGTGTGATGACGAAACTGGGGCTCGGCTATGAGGCGCTCAAAGCCATCAACCCCAAGCTGATTTACGTGTCGATCACCGGCTACGGTCAAACCGGCCCCTTCAAGGCGCGCGCCGGTCACGATATCAATTACCTGGCGTTGTCTGGTGTGGCCAGTTACACCGGACGCCAGCAAAGCGGGCCTCTGCCGTTGGGCGTGCAGCTGGCTGATATCGCCGGCGGTTCGCTGCACGGCGTGATGGGACTGCTGGCGGCGGTTATCCAGCGTCAGGTCAGTGGTGAAGGGCAGCATGTTGATATCAGCATGACCGACTGCTCATTCAGCCTGCACGGTATGTCGGGGGCCGGATTCCTCGCGGCCGGGGTCGAGCCGGACATGCAGAATCAGGTGCTCAATGGCGGCAGTTTCTACGATTATTACCGCAGTCGCGATGGTCGCTGGTTCTCTGTCGGCAGTCTGGAACCGCAGTTCATGCAACAGTTCTGTGAGGCCATCGGCAAGCCTGAATTGGCGCGCATGGGCTTGTCGCCGAAACCCGAAGATCAGGCCAGCCTTAAGCGGGCGATTGAGATTGAATTCGAGAAGCGTGACTTTGCCGATTGGTGCGAGGTCTTTGCGGCACTCGATGCCTGCGTCGAACCCATGCTCAAAATCAGCGAAGCGCTCGAGCATCCGCAGCTCAAGGCGCGCGGAGTGACCGTGCAGGTGCCATTGGACGCGGAACACAGCCAGACCCAGATCGCCTGCCCGATAAAGTTCTCAGCCGGCTTGCCACAGCCGCGCCATATTGGCGCAGCCGTTGGTGCACATACGGTGGCGGTGTTGCAGGCGCTGGGTTACAGCGAGGCGCAAATCAGTGAGCTGAAAGCCTCTGGGGCAGTCGCCTGAGCGAATCAATTCTCGGTTAACGTCATGAGGATATCGGCATACCAGCTGCAATTAAGCCCCAGCGCCTCATCGGCGTGCAGGTCGCGGGTGCCGACATCCAGCCGCGCCGAGTGAATGCCGAGCAGAATATAGGGCAGACCGCCGAGTGCAGCAGATTCTTGCGTGCGCATCACCACCGGGGCACCGCTGATACCGCGGTGCGTGCGGGCGTCACTGAGGAAGTAACCCTGGCCCTGAAAGCGCAGGCCGAAAGATGAGGCAATAGTTGCCTGACGTACGACTGGCAAGTGGTGCAAGGTGTCGTGAAAGCCCAGCGGAAAGCCCACCACCAATAAAGAATTGCCGACCTCGGCCTGCTCTTCTGAGTACTCCAGATGTTCGGGTTTGAATGCGCGATAAACCATGCTGGCGGGCAGGGCGCTTCGATCAAGCTCTATGACTGCGACATCAACATCGCCGGTGCCATCCTGAGCCTGACGCCAGATACTTTTGCCGTTCTGATACAACGGGATCGAGAAGCCGGTGGACTCGGCCATGTTCTCGGCATCGGTATGAATCTCTATTTCGAGCCGATCCGGATTGTGTCCGGTCTCGCTGACGACGTGGCGACTGGTCACCAGAAACAGGCGTTCATCACGCTCAAAGTAAAAGCCGCTGGCGCTGGTGAGCAGCGTGCTCTGGGCAAACGTGGTCAGGCGCGCAGCCGTTAGCAGGATGGATTCAATCATCGGCAGATCCTTGTCTGAAGAGAGGCGTGCCTGCACACCAGTGGGTTGCAGGTTGCTTACCGTCAGCCTAAGTGAGCAGGATGACGATTATTCGATGCGTTGTTCGCCACTGTAGTTCAGTGTTGCCTTGCAACGCCGGCAGAAATAACGCCGACCTTTGCTGACCAAACCATGACGCTGCGCCGAGAATGGGAACTCGTCTTTAGGCGCCGGGCACGCGCAGCGATAGATGAAGCGGTTGACCTTACGCCGTTTTACCTCGTAGGTGTGGCAGCGATTGGGCGGTAACTCGTAGACCCCGCGCATGATCAATTGCCATTCCTCACCGTGGGCCTGAATGCTCAAGCCAAAGAGTTGATGGGCAATCAGGTGCGCCACTTCGTGGGCGACGGTCTGCTTGAGGAAGTCTTCACGGTTATTACGGTACAACTCGGGGTTGAAACGCAATTTGTTCTCTGTGAGGTGGGCAACGCCGGCCTTTTGCCCGCGCAGTTTGAAGCTGACCTCGGGGCGCAAAAATGGCTTTTTGAAGAAGGCTTCTGCTTGCTGGTAGCAGGCTTCGACGCGGGCGAGAATCTGTTCGGGCATGGTATCCAGCAGTGAGTGAGTGCCTGTCAATTATGCCCAAGCTTGCGGTTGCTGGCAGCCTAAAACGACGAAACCACCCGCAGGTGGTTTCGTTGAAAAGATTTATAACTAGTTGGTGTACACCGGGCCTACGCCCAGCCCCCAGAGAATCACGGCGCTGGCCATCATCGCCACCAGCACGACCAGACCGACTGCAAGCACCGAGCTTGAGAACATGAAGCCTTCATCTGACGGGATGCCCATAAAGGTCGGTATGCCCACATACAACAGGTAAACCGTGTAACAAATGGCGCAGGTACCCACCAGCATGCCCAGCCACAAGTGCGGATAAAGTGCCGCCAAACCTCCTATGAACAGTGGGGTTGCAGTGTAAGCCGCAAAAACTACGCATTGTGCGAAGCTCGGGCTGGAGTCGTATGTACGCGCCATCCAGTGAATGAATGCCCCCATCACTGCAACCCCTGCAAGCATTGCCAGGTAGCTCATGATGGCCATCGACATTGCACTGCCTTCGGTGAGCATCACCGGTGTTCGTCCGCCTATCGACCAGCCAACCTGGGTGGTACCGATAAAGGCTGAAATCGCGGGGATCGCCGCGAGAATCAGGACGTGGGTGAGATACATGTGGCTAATGCTTTCTTCCTCGCCACGAATTTCTTGCCATTCTTGGTCGGGATGGGTGAAGAGCCCCCAAACGTGGTGGATCATACCAGGCACCTCCTCTTTTTATGCGGTCGCCCCCCGGCGGAGCGCTCGGGTTGCGTAGGCAGCAAAACCGAGTACGGGCCAAATCAACTGCGACCGTATGACGCAGTATGGCACCGGATTAACAAACAAGAGGCTAGCTGATTAGAGCAAATTGGTATTTGAACGCTAGCTGTAATAGCGCTGTAGTATTTCCATCGCCTTGTTAATGGTCTGCAACCGCTCTGTATTGCCGCCACGATCCGGGTGATGCTGACTGACCAGCTGGCGATAGCGATGTTTGATGGTGCTCAGGTCGAGGGCGTGTTTAGCTTCATGCAGCTCGAACAATTCCAGTGCGGCAATTTTCTCATCGCCGCCGCGGATGCGGGTCCAGAAACTGGTTAGCAGCTTTTCGACCTCGGCCTCGTCGGTGTCGCGCAAGTTGTTCAGATCCAGATAGTACTCACGCAAAGGGTCATGCTCGCTGAGCGCACGTGCACCGCTGCTGTACGCTTGCAGTTCGATGTGCAGCGGGCTGATCAGCAGCGCGCCGCTTTGCTCGGCCCAGAGTTGGTCGCGCAGGATGTAGAGCGCATTGAAAACCAGAAAGTGGGTGCGAAAAAGCACCAGCTTATCGGTGAGCGGCAGGTTTGGGATGTGGCTTGAGTGGCGCTCTTTGAGCAACTGGATCAGGGCATATTCACTGAGCCCAGCGGGCGTTTCGAGCAGTAGTGCGTGCACCTGCTCCGATAGCTCAAGGCGTGGATCTAAATCTTCAGTCATGCCTTGAGCCTAGCATTTACAGCTTATTGGCCAGTGAAACCGCGTGAAAAATGCCAGCTGCGGCACATTTTCAGGCGAAATACTTTCACCCAAAATGCTGCCGACCAGAGCCACTCGCCGTGCCGGGGAGGGCAATAAGTGCTGGATCCTGATTAATGGGCTGGGGTCTGTCGCGGTTTCTGCGTAAAATGCCCGCCTTTAGCACCTAACTCCGGACTCCTGCGTACATGGGCACCCTCTCGGTCAATCAGAACAAACTGCAAAAGCGTCTGCGTCGTCAGGCTGGCGAAGCGATCTCCGACTTCAACATGATCGAAGACGGCGACAAGGTCATGGTGTGCCTCTCGGGCGGCAAGGACAGCTACACCATGCTGGATGTGCTTTTGCATTTGCAGAAAGTGGCGCCGATCAAGTTCGAGATTGTTGCCGTCAACATGGACCAAAAGCAGCCGGGTTTCCCTGAACATGTGCTTCCTGCCTACCTTGAGTCGATCGGTGTGCCGTATCACATCGTCGAAAAAGACACCTATTCGGTGGTCAAGGAGAAAATCCCGGAGGGCAAGACCACGTGTTCGCTGTGCTCACGCTTGCGTCGCGGCACGCTGTACACCTTTGCCGATGAAATTGGTGCAACCAAAATGGCGCTTGGGCACCACCGTGATGACATCCTCGAGACGTTCTTCCTGAACATGTTCTACGGCGGCACACTCAAGGCCATGCCGCCGAAGTTGCTCGCCGATGACGGCCGGAACGTGGTGATTCGCCCGCTGGCGTACTGTAACGAGGCGGATATTGAAGCGTACTCGACGCTCAAGGAATTCCCGATCATCCCGTGCAACCTGTGTGGCTCGCAGGAAAACCTGCAGCGTCAGGTGGTCAAGGAAATGCTTCAGGAGTGGGAACGCAAATCACCTGGCCGCACCGAAATCATGTTCCGTGCGCTGGGCAATGTGGTGCCTTCACAGTTGGCGGACCGCAACCTGTTTGATTTCGCCAGCTTGAAGATTGATGACAGCGCGGCATCGCGTGTTCTTAACGTGATGAATATCTAGCGCGTCTTTGGTCTGGTGGGAGTCTCTTGCCGGATCAGACCGATTGCGGTGTCTGGCAGGTAGTGGCCAAAACCCACACTAATTTCCCCGTGGATTTTGGCCATGCCTTTAACTAACGTCCTGCAATCAATACAGCGGCAGGGTGTAGCTGATGATCAGACGGTTTTCGTCCAGATCATTGGCAAAGTTATTACGCACGGTCGCGTTACGCCATTTAAACCCGAGGTTTTTCGCCGGGCCTTCCTGAATCACGTAGGCGATATCCGTGTTGCGCTCCCACTCCTTGCCTTCGCCGGGGGTGGTGATCAGGTCGATATTGTCGCCGGTCAGGTAGCGCGTCATAAAGGTCAGGCCGGGAATCCCCACGCCGGCAAAGTTGTAGTCAAACCGCGCCTGCCATGAGTTTTCGTCCTTGTTGGCAAAGTCGCCGATCTGTACATAGTTGACCAGGAACGGGTCACTGCCGCTGACATAGGCGTAACCGGTATCGCCGGTCATTTTCTGGTAACCCAGGCCCATGCTGGCAGAGCCCAGCGCGTAGGTGAACATTGCGCCGTAGGCATCGTTGTCGACGTTGGTTGAGCCGTCGTCATTGGAACGCGCATAGCGCAGATCGGTTTTCAGGCTCTGTTTGTCGGCAATCGGCAGTACGTGCACAACGTTGAAGATGTGCTGCGTGTACAGCTCTTCCAGTTGGCCGTAGTTATAGGTGGTGGTCAGGTTGTTCCATTTGTACGACAACCCGGCGAAGTTCAGGTCATCACCCTGATTGCCACCACTGCCGAAGGAGATATTGCGCTTGCCACCGCCAGTCATGCTGAGGTCTTCGAAGTCGGTCGAATCGCGCTGATTCAGCTCTTTGATGATACCGCCATCAAAGGTCAGGTTTTCGATTTCCATCGAGTTGATGTGACCACCGAGGAAGGTCTGCGGCAGCAAGCGTGAGTCGTTGGCAGAGAGGATTGGCAGCTTGGGCGTCAGGCCGCCGATTTTGCCGACCGTCTTGGAGATTTTAACCTTGCCGGTGACAAAACCATCCGAGTAATCATCCGGTGCCTTGTTGCCAAAACTGCCCGGCAGCAGGTTGGTGCCTGCACGATCTGGTGAGGAGTCGAGTTTCAGGCCCAGCCCTGCGTACGCATCAAGGCCGAAGCCGACGGTGCCTTCGGTATAGCCCGATTCAGCTTTGAACAGGAAGCCCTGTGCCCATTCTTCACGTTTGCTCTGCTGTGCCGGCGTGGTATCACGCAGGTCACGGTTCAGATAGAAGTTACGCAGCTCTACGCTGGCCTTGCTGTCCTTGATAAATTCGGCATGGGCAAGAGTGGGTAACGTCATGCTGGCCCCTAATGTGGCGAGAGCCACAGCGCGGGCGAGAGAAGTTGTACGCATTATTATTTTCTCCACGATGGTGTGTGCAGGTCTTGTTATTTATGGCCCATCTATCACGCACTGAAATAAAACACGGGTTGAAATCACTGGCATTTAGACTTTAGTAGTGAGCATGCGCTATTCAAGTAGTCATCTGATGACTGGTAGGTCGTTGCCTGCAGGCACCGCCGGCTCTAGCGTGGGGCTGTGACAGTTAGCGCACAAGTTACTGCAATTATCAGCGATTAAAGTTTTATTGGTCTGGGCCGCTACACATATGTAAGTAGCGCTATTCAGATGAGTCTGATCAGACGGCAACGGTGAGTTAATTAGTCCTGTTGCACGGCGCTGTAGCGTCAGCGAAATCTGGCATTAATCAACCGTTAATGCGCCGCAAGGTGATGTGAGTATTTAAATCAGACTTGTTTGATTCGCATCACCGCTGCTGATTATTAAGGCGGGTTGTATTCACTATTATCAGCCCGGTTGGTGCAGTGCCGGCGGGGTCTGCAGTGCTAAACTGCAAGCCTGTTGATTTGTCAGTGGAGGGGAGGCTGATGCTCCCTGAATGTCAGTTGTTCGGCACCCTTGGGTGCCATTTGTGTGAAGTGGCCGAGGCCATGCTGATCCCATTTGTGGAGCATGGCTTGTTGGTTGAGTTGATCGATGTTGCCGAGCACGAAGAGTGGGTTGAGCAATACGCGTTGAGTATTCCGGTGCTGCGCCGGGTTGATACCGGCGCGGAGTTGAACTGGCCTTTCGAGGCCGAACAGATCGTTGCCTTTCTGGGCTGAAGCGTTGTCGCTGCAAAGGCTGGCAAGGCTCGGCCTGAAAACGCAGAATTCGAGTTAAGGAGAGTAGGGAATGAGTGCAGCATTGACCGATGGATTGTCGCTGTTGTTGTTTCGGCTGCACAGTGGTCGTTTGCTGGGAATCAACCTGCTCAAGGTTAATGAGATTATTCCGTGTCCAACCCTGACCAAATTGCCTAACCGCCACCCGCATGTGCGCGGCGTCGCGACCTTGCGTGGCGCACCGCTGAACGTGATTGATCTGGCCCGGGCGGTCGGCGAGCAGGGCGGTAATGACAGCCAGGAAGGGTGTTTGATTGTTACCGCGCTCAGCCGCTCGCGTCAGGCATTACACGTTAAGAGTGTCGAGCGGATTGTCCAGTGCGCGACCAGCGATGTGCGGCCGCCTCCCAAAGGCACTGGCGCACGTGCTTTCATTACGGGTGTGACACAGATCGACGGCACCATTGTGCAGGTGCTTGATATCGAGAAAGTCCTGCATGAAATCGCGCCGGTCTTGCCGGAAGAGCTTGATGAACAGCAACTGACCCGCAGCGAGCGTAACCTGATCGAGGGATGTCGCGTGCTGGTGGTGGATGACTCGCACGTGGCGCTGCAGCAAACCCTGATCACCCTGCGCAAGCTGGGCCTTGAGTGTCAGGCGGTCCGCAGCGCCGCTGCCGCGCTGCAGATGTTGCTTGATGAAGAGGCCGCGGGCACGCCGATTGAGGTGCTGGTTTCGGACATCGAGATGCCGGAGATGGATGGCTACAGTCTGGTCAGTGAAATTCGCCAGCGGCCGAGTATTGCTCATACTTACGTGTTGCTGCATACCTCGCTCGACAGCACCATGAACACGGCCCGCGCGCACAGCGTCGGGGCCAATGATGTGCTGACCAAGTTCTCGGCGGTCGATCTCAGTCAGGCGCTGGTCCGGGCCTGTAAATGCGTCGCTGAAACAGCGGCCAACGCCTGAAACGAGGCCGCCCGGAAGTGACTTCGCGCCTAGTTTGCGGGCGCGTTGCGCAGTTCATCCAGGCGCTTTAACTGAGCGCCATCGGCGGCGAAATTGGCCGGGCTCAGCCATTGGCTGAACGCGCTACGGCAGTCTGGCCATTCGCTGTCGATGATCGAAAACCACGCCGTGTCCCGATTCGCGCCCTTGACCACCATGTGCTGGCGAAACGTGCCTTCATAGCGAAAGCCCAGGCGCTCGGCTGTGCGCATCGAGCGGGCGTTATTGGCGTTGCACTTCCACTCCAGACGCCGATAGCCCAGCGTATCCATGGCCAGGCTCGCCAGCAACCAGAAGGTCTCCGTTGCGCCAATTGTGCGTTGCATCGGTGCGCCAAACGCAACATGGCCAATTTCGATACGCCCGTCTCTCGGCACGATGCTCATCAGGCTGAGCAGCCCGACGGCTTTGTTTGATGCCAGATCAATCACGCAAAAAAACAGCGGATCACGGCTGGCTTCATGGCCTGCCAACCACGTATTGAATCCCTCACGCTCCGGGAACGGGCCGTAGGGCAAATAATCCCACAGCACGGGGTCGGCCTCCGGGCCTTGCAGGGCTTGCCAAAGATCATCGCCATGGCGCGTGGTATCCAGGGGTTCAAGGCGCACGTAGTGGCCCTGCAGCGGTTGGCGAGACGGCGCTTGGGCAGGTTGCCAGTCGATTTTTTCCGGGTTGTACATTGCGCTGTTCCTGTTTAGAAAAGTTTGCGGTATTGAACGAAACCGGAGCGATCAGCAATGCGCTCATAAAGCTGCATGGCGTCGGTATTGGTCTCGTGTGTGAGCCAGTGAACCCGCGATGCGCCCACCGCTTTGGCCTCGGCATACACACGCTCGATCAGTTGGCGACCCACGCCACTGCCGCGCTGCGCCGCGTCCACAAAAAGATCCTGCAGGTAGCAATAATCGCCCGTGGTCCAGCACGAGCGATGATAAATCCAGTGCACCATACCCACCGCCTTGCCGTCCTGCCAGGCCAGCGCCGCGTGCATCGGCTCGTTGGCGTCGAGAAAACGCTGCCAGGTGATTGCGCTGGTTTCAGCGCTGATCTCGGTTTTATAGAACTGCTGATAGCCCTGCCAAAGTACCAGCCAGTTGGCGTGATCGGCTGGGCTGACGAGGCGAATTACGACGGTCATGAACGGCTCGCTTATGGTTTCGTTGAAAGGGTTTGCACGAGATGCCCGGCCAATTCGACATCACGCGGATCAGCGCTTTGATTCAAGCCAGTGCTGACCCCAATGCGGTCGGGCATATCGCGGTTCTGGCTCAGCTTGAATTTGCCTTCGATGCGCTCGATGGGCAGGGCGAAGCCGACAATGGCGCGCAGCATGCTGTCGATGTAATCGGCCGGCGCATCGTTTACGGCCCACGGTTGCGTGCGGCCGGCTTCATGGCGCTGGCTCAGGCGGCTGACCAATTGCAGCAGGCGCTCCTTGTCTTCAAACACTTCAACTTTGCCGCGCACCTCAACGCTGATGTAGTTCCAGGTTGGGACGACCTTGCCATGCGCCGCTTTTGCCGGATACCAGCTGGGGCTGACGTAAGCATCGGCCGGAGTGAACAGCACCAATGCTGAAGGGTTTTCAGCGAGTTCGCGCCAGTGGCCATTGGCACGGGCGAAATGGCCATAAAGCGTGCCGTGAGGGCCTTCATCAGGGACCAATAGCAGTGGCAGTTGGCTGGCCTGAAGTTCTTCAGCTCCCTGGCTGATCACGGTGGCGAGCCGGCTGTTGTCGATGGCGTTGTGCAGCGCGTGGATATCGTCCACACGAAAGGCGCTGGGTATATACATGGCACTGGCTCCGTATTGGTGGATTCATGCTATGCAAGTTAATGGTCTGTTGTAAGATCCATTATCTGCCAATTTCGTAGGGCCAATTTATGACGGTTGCGCCACTCCTGCCGGTCGATTTGTCGGGCATCTATTTAAAGCCGGGCCGCGCATTGGCGCGTCAGTTGTATGAGGCGCTGCGTGAACGGATTCTCGATGCACGCCTGCCAAGCGGCGCACGCTTGCCGGCCAGTCGGGATTTAGCCGGCGTGCTGGGAGTTTCACGCAACACCGTGACCCGTGCACTCGATCAGCTCTACGCCGAAGGCTACATACAGGGGCGGGTGGGCGATGGAACCTACGTTGCCGACCTGGCGGCGATTTCGCCGGTAACCCCCAACACTGCCGATAGCCCGACGCCAAGCGCTGCCGTGCAGCAACTAGAGAGTCACTATTTACCATTGCCGCCAGCCGGGGCCCCGCGCGCATTTCGGGTAGGCGTTCCAGCGTTTGACTTGTTTCCCTTCGAGACTTGGGCGCGGCTTTCGGCCAAGTTCTGGCGCAAGGCGGATTTTGCCCGGCTCGGGTATGGCGACCCTGCGGGTGATCGCAAGTTGCGGGAGCTGATTGCCGCCTACTTGCGCAACAGCCGTGGCTTGCCGTGTGATCCGGCGCGAATCGTCATCACCTGTGGCGCCCAGCAAGCCATCAGCTTGTGTGCCCAACTGCTGGTGCAGCCGGGCGACAAGGTCGCGGTCGAGAATCCGGGTTATCGCGCTGCCGGGCATGCGCTGGCCGTTGCAGGCGCTCAACTGCAAGGCATCGAAGTTGATGCGGACGGCTTGAATACCGCGCAATTAGCGGGCGTCGAGAATTGCCGGTTGGTCTATCTCACGCCATCGCATCAATACCCAACTGGTGTGACATTGTCTCTGCAACGCCGTCTTGAGTTGTTGGAGTGGGCCGAGCGTAACGATGGCTGGATTATCGAAGACGATTACGATGGCGAGTACCGCTACAACGGCACGCCACTTGCGCCATTGGCCGCACTCGACCGGCAGGGGCGGGTGTTGTACGTCGGCACCTTCTGCAAGATCACCTTTCCGGCGTTGCGGCTCGGCTATCTGCTGTTGCCGCTCGCATTGGCGCAGGCATTTTCCCGCCGCCGAGCGCTGGACATTCGCCACTCTGAAATCGGCACGCAGGCGGTGATGGCCGAGTTCATCAGCAGTGGCCATTTTCAGCGGCATATCCGGCGCATGCGTACGGCAGCGCGCAGCCGGCGCGACACGCTACTGGCACACTGGCCGAAGAATATTCGCGGCTGCTCTGCAATGCCCGCCGTCGATGCGGGGCTGCATCTGTGCGTGCGTGTGAGCAGCGTCGAGCGCGAGCGTGAGCTGATTGAACGCGCGGCCAGCGTTGGCGTAGAGGTCAATGGCCTGAGCAGTTACTGGCTGCTTGAAAGCACCCCGCCCGAGACGCAGCGGGCCGGGCTGGTGCTGGGGTTTGCGGCAGTCGCTGAGCCAGATATTGAGCGCGCGTTACAGGCCTTGAGCCGTGCGTGGGCAGACTAGCGGCCAGCGTGCAACTCGCTCGCCATCGTTTGGATCTGCTGACGCAACCAGCGGCGCAGGTGATCTGCATCGGTGCGCTCATGCCAGATTTGCATCACTTCGACAGTGGGCAGCTGCAATGGCAGCGGCAGCGGATACAGGCGTAAATCCGGGTCGCGGGCGATGGCTTCCTCACCGATTGAACGCAAGCAGGTGAGCAGTAAATCCGTGCCGCGAATCAGCCGGGTCGGTGCCAGAAAACTGGATAAACCCGCAGCCACTTTGCGGCTCAAGCCGTTGGCCTCAAGGGCGCGATCGACAATGCCGTTGAGGTCGCCGGTGAGCGTGGTCAGCAGGTGTTCGCAGGCCAGATACGCTTGCATATCAAGGTTGCCTGCCAACTGCTGATTGTCCTTTGAGGCCAGCACGACGAAGTCTTCACTGAGCAATCGCTGTTGGCGAAACGTGTCCGGCAGATCGGCAAAAAAGCCGGCAATGGCCAGATCACAGGTGCCTTTCTCGAGTTCTTCGCGGGGTAATAATCCACGGGTATTGTGAGTGATCAGCACCAGATTCGGCGCCTGACTGCGCAGGCGCGGCAATAGGCCCGGCAGCAGGGTTTGTTCCATGTAGTCGGTGGTGTAGAGGTGGATGTGCTCAGCGCGGGTGAGGAAGTCGCGGCCTTCACTATGGTCGTAAAAAGACTCCAGCGCGGCCACCAGTCGCTGCACCTCTGGCGCCAACTCGTGTGCAAGTGGCGTTGGCGTGAGGCCACGCGGTGCGCGCACGAACAAGGGATCGGCCAATTCATGGCGCAACTTATTAAGCTTATGGCTCAGCGCCGGTTGGCTGATAGCCATGCGCACGGCGGCTCGCGACACGCTGCGCTCCTGATAGAGCACATGGAACACCAGCAGCAGATTGAGGTCTTTATTTACGATATTCAAAATTTGGATACCAGTAATTACTTCTTTTGAATTTTCGAATGATAGGTGTGTGGCTATCATCCTCACAACTTAAACCGAACCTGGCTTTAGCCGCTGGAGGCAATCAACATGAAGATTCTGATGGTGCTTACGTCCCACGATCAACTTGGCGATACTGGCCATAAAACCGGCTTCTGGCTCGAAGAATTTGCATCCCCTTACTATGTATTCAAAGACGCCGGCGTTGAGTTGACGCTGGCGTCGCCCAAGGGCGGTCAGCCGCCAATTGACCCGAACAGCGCGGCGGATGATGCACAGACTGATGCCACGCGGCGTTTTGACAAGGACCCGGCGGCGCAAAAAGACTTGGCCAACACCGTCAAGCTTGAGCATGTTAAAGCCGAAGACTTCGATGCGGTCTTTTACCCGGGCGGCCATGGCCCGCTGTGGGATCTGGCCGAAGACGCGAAGTCGATTGCCCTGATCGAGCGTTTCCAGGGGCTGGGCAAACCCGTTGCGGCGGTGTGCCATGCGCCGGCCGTGCTGCGCCACACCAAAGCTGCCGATGGGCAGCCGCTGGTTAAGGGCAAGAAGGTCACCGGCTTCAGCAACAGTGAGGAGGAGGCCGTGCAGTTGACCGATGTGGTGCCATTTCTGGTAGAAGATATGCTTAAAGGCAACGGCGGTTTGTACAGCCGCAGTGATGACTGGCAGAGCCATGTCGAAGTTGATGGCTTGTTGATTACCGGGCAGAACCCCGGCTCATCGGATGCAACTGCCGAAGCGCTGATGAAACTGCTTTAAGCCTTGTTTGTAGCGAAAGCGTCAGGCCCGTGCCTGGCGCTTTTGGCGTACTGAATTCAGGAGGATTTTCATGACCGTTGCTATTTTTGCCACCGTTACTGTTAAACCAGAACACCGCGAAACCATGGAAAAGGCGCTGCAATTGATGGTCAGCCATTCGCGCGCCGAGGCGGGAAACCAGCGCTACGACCTGTTCGTGCGCGCTGACGATGCCAACGTGTTTGATATTTTCGAAATTTACGACGATATGGCTGCGGTTGAAGCGCACCGCGAAAGCGAGCACTACAAAGGCTATCGCGCGCAAGTCGGCGAGTGGATTGCAGCGCCGGTTGAGGTGCGTTTATCAAACTCGGTGAATGCCCAGCCTTATCGCTCAATCAGCGCCAAGGTTTAAGCCTGTCTGGCTAATATCAGACAGCCCCTGACTGGAGAAACTTGTGAAATACCTACATACAATGGTCCGCGTGACCGATATTGAGCAGTCACTACGCTTTTATCGCGATGCGCTTGGGCTTGAGTTGCTGAAAACCCACGAAAGCGAGCAAGGCCGCTTCACACTGGTATTTTTGGCCGCGCCCGGTGATCACGAAGCGCAGGTTGAATTGACCTACAACTGGGACCCTGAGCCGTATGGAGAAGGCCGTAATTTTGGCCATCTGGCGTACCGCGTAGATGACATTTATGCCACTTGCCAGCGCTTGATGGATCACGGCGTGACCATCAACCGGCCGCCGCGTGACGGCCATATGGCCTTTGTCCGTTCGCCGGATAATATCTCCATCGAACTGCTTCAGGCAGGTGAGCCACTGGCGCCTGCAGAACCTTGGAAATCGATGGCCAACACCGGTAAGTGGTAACCGGCGCTCGCGCCAGTTTGAGCAAATTGCGGGCCTGCAAACCATCAAAGCGGAGTTTGCCATGAGCACCTACAAACCGCTGAATTGTGATCTCTATGATTATCTGGAAATCGCCTGTTTGCATGGCTATGAACTGTTGCTTGAGCTCGATGACGGCAGCACCTTGCAGGCGAGGGCGGTCGACACACGTACCGCCCCAAGCAAGGAAGAGTTTCTTAAGCTGCAAAATAACGAGGGCGCTTTTGAATTGCGGCTGGATCGGTTAGTCGCAATCACCCCAACCGAAGCTCGCGCATCGTTTAAGCGCATTGAGCTAGCCGGGCAGTTCTGCAGCACGAATGACTGAGTATCCGCGGCCACGGCTGCATGCTACTGAGCAAATACTTGCGCCAACAACAAAGCCCCGACGCTATCAACGTCGGGGCTTTGCTTACTGATCTAAAAAATCAGTTACTGCTGGCTTACTTCGGCGAAGTCAGTGCTTCTGCTTTGACTTCGTTAACGCCATCTACGGCTTCTGCAAGCTCGACAGCCTTGTCACGGGCTTCATCAGTGGCAACGGTACCGGTCAAGGTCACTACACCTTTCATGGTGTCGACATTGATGTTGGCCGTTTTCAGGGTCACTTCAGTGCCGAGATTCTGCTGGACCTTTTCAGTGATCCACTCATCAGATTGCGCGGCTGCGCCCTGATTCATCTCGTTCATGGTAGTGCCTTCAGCCGGAATCATTGGCTCTGCGCCAGGCTCGGAACCTGCCCAGACCGAACTCGCCATGCTAAGGCTCAATGCTGTGGCAGCTGCGGCGCTGATAAGGGTCTTATTCATTGGCTTTTTCATCGTAGCGTCTCCTTGCGAGTGATTCGATATGCAGCCTGTGTTGGCTCCAGATACGTCTTATCTATCGCAAGGCCTGTGCCAGCTTTTTTAGTTTTTATATTCCTATGTTTTTCAATGGCTTATAGATTTATGAGGCGTACTGCCATCATGCGATTCGCAAACTTCGACGGTTTCGATCGTGCAGATTGCACGTTATTCGTTTGCTTTAGCGTGATCTTGTTTTAGTGCAGGCGTAAATCCATAAACACTTCATTGCGCCACGCTGATTACCCGCACCCGCGCCTCGCTAACGGCGTTGTAGAAACAGCTAGGGCGACCTGTGTGGCAGGCCGGCCCATGTTGCTCAACAAGTAGCAGCACGGCGTCGCCGTCGCAGTCCAGGCGTGCTTCGACCAGTCGCTGGCGGTGACCGCTGGTTTCGCCCTTGCGCCACAGTTGTTGGCGAGAGCGTGACCAATAACAAACTTGACCGCTGGCGAGGGTCTCTTCCAGCGCGGTGCGGTTGAGCCATGCCAGCATCAGCACTTCTGCGCTGTCATGTTGCTGGGCGATGGCGGCGATCAGACCGTCGGTATTCCAAGGGATGGCGTCCAGCACCTCACTGAGTGGGCGACTCTCATCCAGTCCGGCCTTTTCAAGCTCAAGCCACAGGCTCATGGATTAAGCGCAGCCAGTAGGGTGTCGATATTGTGTTTGAACATGCCTAAGTAACTGCTGGCGGGACCTGAGCTGGCCAGAGCATCGGAATACAGAGTGCCGCCGACCATGGCGCCGCCTTCAGTGGCGATCTGCTGGATCAGGCGCGGCTCACGAATGTTTTCGACGAACACCGCACGCACTTCATCGCTTCGAATCTGGCGGATCAATGCTGCAACGTCGGCTGCAGAGGGTTCGTCCTCTGTGGACAGCCCTTGCGGTGCTATGAAACTCAGACCATAAGCTTGTCCCAGATAACTGAATGCGTCGTGACTGGTGATGATGGTGCGTTGGGCTTCTGGTAACTGGGTCATGCGGACGCGGGTTTCGCCCAGCAGTGTATGGATCTGATCGATGTAGGCCTTACTGCGCTCAGCGTAATAGGCTGCATTGGCCGGGTCTGCCTGGCTCAGTGCGTTGCTTATGTTGCGCACGTAAATTTCGGCATTTGCCAGGCTCTGCCAGGCATGTGGGTCGGCCACCCGCTGACCCTCTTCATTAAGCATCAACGGCACCACCCCAGCGCTGGCATCAACTCGGGTGCCAGGGGCTTCGGTGCTGGCGATCAAGCGCTGAAGCCAGGGCTCAAAGCCAAGCCCGTTAGCGATAATCAGGTCGGCCGCGAACACCGCTTTAGCATCTTCGGCGCTGGGCTGATAGACGTGAGCATCAGCATCTGGGCTTACAAGGTTGTGAAGTTCGAGCTTTTCTCCAGCTATTTTCTGGGTGATGTCAGCCAGAATACTGAAGCTGGTAACCACCTTGAGCTTTTCATCTGCGTTGGCGAAAAGGCTTAGGCTCAGGGATAACAAGGCAATCAGGGTGCGCATGGTTGTTCCTCAATGGGCAGGCGTTAAAAGGGATTTGTTGCGCAACAGGCCGTTCAGCGGCCCGAGTATTACGGAGCAGATATAGGCGAGGCCGGCGAGTAGCACTATGCACGGGCCGCTGGGTAGGTTGGCGTAGTACGAAAGCAGCAGCCCGAGCCACACGCAGACCGCGCCGGTAAGTGCGGCGAGCAGTAACATGCACGGCAAATGGTTGCTCCAAAAGCGTGCGGCAGCGGCCGGGAGCATCATCAGGCCGACTACCATCAGTGCGCCGATGGCCTGAAATCCGACCACCAGATTGAGCACCACCAAGGTTAGAAACACTGCATAAGCCAACGGGCCGAAGCGGCTTACGCCCGCGAGAAATAACGGATCGAGACTGTCCATCAATAGCCAGCGATAGATCAGCGCCAGTAGCATTAGGCTGCCAGTCGATACCAGCAGCATGCCGTTCAGGGTTGTCGGGTCTACGGCCAGCACCGAGCCGAACAGGAGGTGCAGCAGGTCAAGTTTGTTGCCTGCTAATCCGAGAAGTAACACGCCGCTGGCCAGCGAAATGGGGTAGATGGCAGCCAAGCTGGCGTCCTCGCGCAGGCCGGTGCGTCGGGTTACCCACGCCGCGATCCCTGCCATGCCAAGCCCTGCTACTAAACCGCCCAACGTCAATGCCGGTAGGCTCAGGCCAAACAACCAGAAGCCTACGGCTGCGCCAGGCAAAATGCCGTGGGCGATGGCATCGCTCATCAAACTCAATCGGCGCAACACCAAAAATACGCCCAGTGGTCCGGCGCTCAAAGCCAGTGCCACGCCACCCGCCAACGCGCGGCGCATGAAGGCGAATTCGACAAAAGGACTCCAGAGAAACTCCAGACTCACGCCACGTTCTCCAGAGACGAGCGTTGATTCAGCAGTTCGCCAACAGGCGCAAAAATACAGCCGCTTCGTGCCACCATTAAGGCGTCATCAAGATGCTGACTGATGTTGCCGATGGAGTGGCTGACGATGATTTGTGTCTTGCCTTGCATCTGCCAACGCTGAACGTGCTGCCAAAACAGAGCCAGGCCGTGTTCATCCAGTGCGGCTTCCGGCTCGTCAAGTAGTAACACTTGAGCTTCGGTGAGGCTCAGGCGCGCGAGCAGGGCGCGCTGTAATTCACCACCGGACAAGGCTTTGAGGCTGCGTTGTTGCAGGTCGAGTAAGCCCCAGTCTGCCAAAGCTTGCTCCAAGCGCGCCTGACGCCGTTGGCGAGTGAGCGGGCTGCGCCATAATCCAGCGCTAACCAGATCACCAAGCCTGATCGGAAATTGTCTGTCCAGCGACTGCTGTTGCGCTAGATACCCAACCCCGCCTAAACGCGGAACTGCGAGTTCGATAGCTCCGCGCTGAGGTCGCTGGATACCGGCAATCACCTTGAGCAAACTGCTTTTGCCGCAGCCGTTAGCGCCGATCACGGCCGTTAAGCTGGCGCGCTCCAGGTTCAGGTTTAAAGGTGGCGTCAGCGCTCGGTCGTCAGGGCCCCATTGCAGGTTGTGGCAACTGATCATGACTGGTTCCAGTTCCAACGGCTGACAGCGACGGCGTCGTGTGCGTGCAAGCTTTCGGCATGTACTACGCGCAGATGAAATGCGCTGAATGCAGATTGTTCACGTAACGCGCTATGCAGCCGGCGTGCGGCATCTTCGCAGAACATTAGATTTTGCCCATTGGCCAGGGCGAAGGCCTGTTCATCAGCTCGTTTTACCGCGGTTTGCACGGCGGTGCCGAGAGCTCGTTCGGCAACGTCGATTAACTCTACCAGCGGCAGCTCAACGCACTCCTTATGCAGGCGTACTTGCAGGATGGCGTAGCTGCGCTGGCTGTGCGGGGTGGCGACGATGCCTTGAGGCGAGCCGAGCCAAGCCAGCAGTTTGGTGTGATCCAGAGCTTGGTTGGCGAAGTCCTCAATAAAGCGCTGTTGAATCAATTGGCGCGTCAAGGCGGCGGAGCAGGGGCAAGTAGAGGAGTAGGCCACTTCTGTCTGGAGCTCCACGTAGCCCTCTAAGGAGTTTTGATGTGCACGTATTTCGAAGGGATAGGATTTCCAACCGGTGAGAGGGCTGATTAGCGCTGGCCGACTCAGAAGAGCCTCGCCGCGCAACTGAATCGATGCCTGCTCTGATAACCCCTGGTGGCTGTCGAGAAATTGATCCAGGAGCTGCTGTAGCGTCGCCGGGCTCAGCGCGTCGTGTTCCAGTGCCTGCAGCGCCAAGTACAGACGCGACATATGAATACCACGGGCATCGCCATCATCTAGGCTGACTCCTACATCCGCGCGGGTATTGATACGTTGCCCGGCCAGATTAATCGGCAACGCGATGTCCTGCATGCCGACCGAGTCCAGAGCCTGTTGATGGGCTGAGATTTGCGCGGCTATATCTGGCAAGGTCAATGTGTTCATCTGAAGTCTGTCATTCGGTGATTATGATTTTGTTATGTTATAACATTTTAATCATAAAGCTAGCACAACTGAACCCATTGTTTGAATAACGTATAAGCCATGCGGCTTAATCAAGGCGGCGCTGCAATTTCCGTTTGAGCTAGAGCTAAAACTAATGAGTGACCGCTCAGGCGTGTAATTTTTTCAGCAGCTGGTTGCTGGCTGATTTGCGTTAGCGGCCTGGCCGGGTTGGTTTAGGTGAGCGCGTCAGTGTTAAAACAAACCCAGCTGCCCACCAATCAAGGTACTGAAGTCGTCATCAACAAACGGCAGAATGGCGTCCGCCACTGGTTGCAGTTGGCGAGTCAGGTAGTGGTCGTAGTCTATAGCGGCGCGGCGAATCTCGAGTGGTTCGGGGCCGTTTTTGCTGATGACGTAGCTGATCCAGCCGCCACTCTGGTATTGCATCGGCCGGCCCAGTTCGGCGTTGTATTCGTCGGCGGTGCGGGCGGCGCGCACATGCGGCGGTACATTGCGCTGGTAATCGTTGAGCGGTCGGCGCAGGCGTTTGCGGTACACCAGCAGGTCATCCAGCTCTCCCGCCAGCGTGCGTTGCACGTAGTCGCGCACGTACGCCTGATAAGGTTTCTGGTCGAAGATCAGTTGATACAGTTCGCGCTGGAACTGTTGAGCCAGTGGCGACCAGTCACTGCGCACGGTTTCCAGGCCTTTGTAGACCATTTCCGAGGTGCCGTCGCTGCGCCGCACCTTGCCGGCGTAACGCTTCTTGCTGCCTTCCTCCGCGCCGCGGATTGTCGGCATAAGGAAGCGGCAATAGTGGCTCTCGAACTGTAATTCCAGCGCACTCTCAAGGCCGTGGTGCTGCTGCAAATGGGTCTTCCACCATTGATTGACGGTGGCTACCAGCTCGTGACCGATACGGGTTGCGTCGGCCTCGCTGTGCGGGCGCTTGAGCCACACAAAGGTCGAGTCGGTGTCGCCGTAAATTACTGCGTAACCCTGCGCCTCGATGAGCTCGCGGGTCAGGCGCATGATCTCGTGGCCGCGCAGGGTGATGGAGGAGGCGAGGCGCGGGTCGAAGAAGCGACAGCCACTGGAACCCAGCACACCGTAGAACGCATTCATGATGATTTTCAGCGCTTGCGACAACGGTGCGTTGTGCTCACGTTTGGCTGTCTCGCGGCCTTCGGCAACCCGCGCCACTATCGACGGCAGGCAATGGGTGTCGCGCGAGAAGCGTGCGCCTCTGAAACCGGCGACAGAGTGTGCATCATCCGGCTGCTGCAGGCCTTCGATAAGTCCGATCGGGTCGATCAGGAAGGTGCGGATGATCGAGGGATACAGGCTCTTGAAGTCGAGCACCAACACTGAGTCGTATAAGCCCGGCTGCGAGTCCATCACAAAACCGCCGGGGCTGGCTTCGGGTGGTCGTTCACCCTGATTGGGCGCGACATATCCCTTGCGGTGCATCAGCGGCATATACAGGTGTGTAAAGGCGGCCACCGAGCCGCCACTGCGATCCGCAGGCAGGCCGGTGACACTGGCGCGCTCGAGCAGAAAGCGCAGCAGTTCGGTCTTGTCGAAGATGCGGGTTACCAGTTCGCAGTCCTTGAGGTTGTAGTGCGCAAGCGCCGGCTTGTCTTCGGCGAACATCCGGTTGATTTCATCCATGCGCTGGTACGGTGTGCTGATCGACTTGCCTTCGCCCAGCAGGGTTTGCGCGACGTTTTCCAAACTGAAAGAAGGGAAGCTCCAGGTGGCTGAACGCAAACCTTCAATGCCGTCGATAATTAGCCGGCCCGCCGCTTCTGCGAAGTAATGGCTGCGGCTGCCATGTTCGCGCCAGAGCATTTCGCTGTTGCCGCGCCCAAGCAGCAGGGGAACGGCGAGCCTGCGTGCGTGCTGGTGAAGTATGCGCAGGTCAAATTGCACCACGTTCCAGCCGATAATCGCGTCGGGATCGTGGGCGGCAAACCACTCGTTGAGTCGTTGCAACAGCTCGACCCTTGAGGCGCAATACTGCAGGTTGAAGTCGAGCGGGGTGGCATCACCATTCGCCGGGCCTAGCATGTACACATCGCGCTGGCCGCAGCCTTCAAGGGCTATCGAATAAAGCTCGCCATGCTCGGTCGTTTCGATGTCCAGCGACACCAGACGCAAGGTCGGGCGATAGTCTGCAGCTGGCTTGAGTTGCGCGTCGGTCACGATGCCGTGTGCATCTTCGGTGCCTGTAAAGCTCACACCGGCGGTGATGAATCGCTCCATCAGGTAACGCTCGGGCGGGCGGATGTCGGCCTCGTAAACATCCACGCCGGCTTTACGCAGCAGCTTGTCGAGCTGCATGAGTTGACGGTACTGCTGGCAATACAAGCCAATCACCGGGCGTTGCTGAAAATCACGCAAGCCCAGCGTGCGTAACTCGCAGCCCGTCTCGTTGGCGAGCAGGGCTTCAACGTGCTGGCGCTGCTCGGCCGGAATGAAGGCAACCGAGGTTTGCAGCGGCAAGCGCAACTGACGCGGGCCCTGATCGGTTGCCAGCCAGAACTCCACCACGCTGCCGCCTGGCGTATCACGCCAATGTCGCGACAAAATAAAACCGTGCTGAAATTCCACTACGCCCATCCGCCCGTTGGATTAAGTGGCTGATTCTACCTGTCTGAAGCGGCGCCTGTGCATTAACCGGGTGAACTGCGAAATTCCACTCTGGTTAATCGGCGGCTTGGATTTGACGTGACCTGCTGTTTGCAATTTTTATGGATGTAAATTGCATCGGATATGGCCAGTAAACTTGTGGCTTTGACTGGCGGTAAACGGCCGATTCTGTTGAAAAAGT
>NZ_VBTO01000017.1:0-33605 GCF_013277615.1 Pseudomonas sp. MS19
CGGTTTCATTAGACCACTACAGAACGCTCGACGGATTGCGGCGCTACGCCGCTATCCATCCTCCGATTATCTGCAGAGGTTGGAATCCGCTTGCGATTTGCGACATGGCGGTCTCAAGCCTGGCGCGGGATTGGTGTTGATCTTGCGATGGCCTGACGGATTGCGGCGCTGCGCTTCGCTATCCATCCTCCGGTTTATCTAGGTGGGGGTTGGAATCCGCTTGCGGCTTCCGACATGGCGGTCTCATGTTTGGCGCGGGATTGATGTTGTTCTTCCGAACGCTTGACGGATTGCGGCGCTACGCTTCGCTATCCATCCTCCAATTTATCTGGCGGAGGTTGGAATCCGCTTGCGGCTTCCGACATGGCGCTCTCATGTCTGACGCGGGGTTGGTGTTGGGTTTGCGATGGCTCGACGGATTGCGTCGCTACGCTTCGCTATCCATCCTCCGATTTATCTAGATGGAGGTTGGAATCCGCTTGCGGCTTCCGACATGGCGAACTCATGTTTGGCGCGGGATTGATGTTGATCTTGCGATGGCTCGACGGATTGCGGCGCTGCGCATCGCTATCCATCCTCCGGTTTATCTATGCGGAGGTTGGAATCCGCTTGCGGCTTCCGACATGGCGGTCTCATGTATGGCGCGGGGTGGGTGTTGGGTTGCGATGGATCGACGGATTGCGGCGCGTTGCGCCGCTATCCATCCTCCGGTTTTGTTTATGACCGGAGGGGATTTGTTTGTGATTTGCTCGACGTTAACGTCAGGGTTGCTCAGCCAGTGTGCGGTAGGCCTTGAGGGTGTTGAACGGGGCTTCGACCACGAACTTGTTGGCCAGCCAGGATGGCACACTGCCGCCCGGCTCGGTGTGCACCTGATACACCACCTCGACCACGCCTGACGCTTTCGGCGTGAACGTCCAACTGCCGTCGACCTTGCTCACGCGGACCATGCCATCAGTCGGCGGCAGGTCATTCGGTGCGCCTTGCATGCTGCGGGTTACCGTGCCGTCGCTGGCTTTTTTGCTGGTGACCTTCATCACTGAATCGCGCGGCGTTACCGGCCAAGGCGTATTGAACTGCGAGTACACCCAGTAAACATCGCCTTCCTGCTTGAGCAACTTTTGCGACTTGCACTCGTGAATCCATTTACATGAACCCACGGCATCGTTCTGCAGGGCGAGCAGTTTGGGCATCTCTGCCTTGATCTGGGTGACGCCGCGATACGCCTTGTAAGGCGAGCCCGCGACCTCACTCAGGTAGACCTTGATGCCATCTTCATCCTTCACCAGATTCCACTGCTCGGCCTGCGCAACACCTGCCGCCATCAGAGCCAGTGTTGCAACCATCATTCGAGTCGACTTAGTCATCGCGCCCCCAGGGCATCATTGATCGTGTGAACTAGCATGCAACCTGCGGCGTGACAGCCGTTTGATCCTCCAGCCACGCGAGCAGGCGGATGGCCTCCTCATGTGTGTCGCCACAAACAGCCACGTCTGCCGAGAAGGCCGAACAGACTTGTGGTCGTTCCGGCTTGCCGAAAATCGAGCATAAATTATCGGGTGAAAGCTGCACACAACGCACACCGGCGGGTTTGCCTTGTGGCATGCCGGGAATCGGCGAACTAATAGAGGGAGCAATACAGCAAGCGCCGCAACCTGCGCGACAGTCCATGGGTGTTAAACCTCAAAAAGGAATACTGATCTACTCGCCGATTTTACTCGTATTTAAGCGAACTTAGCAGCCACACCATGCAAATTAACGCCTCCAGACAAGGCCTGGAGGCGTAAGCCATTTCGCTTATTTGGCAGGTTTCAAGCGCGCCAACAGGCTGGAGGTGTCCCAACGGCCGCCGCCCATGCCTTGAACATCGGCATAGAACTGATCAACCAGCGCGGTTACCGGCAGCTGCGCTCCATTGTTACGCGCCTCGTTGAGCAGAATCGACAGGTCCTTGCGCATCCAATCCACCGCAAAACCGAAGTCGAAATCACCCGCCAGCATGGTCTTGTGACGGTTCTCCAGCTGCCATGACTGTGCAGCACCTTTGCTGATCACCTCCATCGCCGCTTCACCATTAAGGCCGGCGCACTGAGCAAAGTGCAACGCCTCACTCAAGCCCTGAACCAGGCCGGCAATGCAGATCTGATTAACCATCTTGGTCAGTTGGCCGCTGCCAGCCTCACCCATCAGGCGCGCCATACGGGCGTAGGCCTGAATCACCGGTTCGGCGCGAGCGTAGGCTGCTGCATCACCGCCCACCATGATTGTCAGGGCGCCATTGACCGCCCCCGCCTGCCCGCCAGACACCGGCGCATCAAGAAAACCCAGGCCCAACTCGGCGGCCTTGCCAGCCAGTTCGCGGGCGACATCGGCGGAGGCCGTGGTGTGATCGACCAAAATGGCATCGCCCTGCATGCCAGCGAACACGCCATCGTCGCCGAGCACCACGCTGCGCAGGTCATCGTCGTTGCCCACGCAAACCATCACCAATTCGGCGCCCTGCGCGGCTTCGCGAGGCGTTGCTGCGCTACGGCCGGCATAAGTCTCGACCCAGTCGGCAGCTTTGGCCGGGTTACGGTTATATACGCACACATCATGGCCCGCTCGCGCCAGATGACCGGCCATAGGGAATCCCATTACACCCAGACCGATAAAGGCTACCGTCGTCATACAACACCTCCGAATTCATGAATTTGCAGCCTATCACGGGATTTGCTTTGATAGAAAACAGCTTGCAACAGTTGCTTTAGCTGTCTGCACAATCGCAATTGAGCGTATATGCTGCTGATTAGCGATTTTTTACTGGATTGCCAGCAACTGTTCACGCAACCCACCGCATTAACGGCATACCCACAGCGCAGGGAGAGCCCATGGGACACTGGCTGGTAATAGACCTCGAAGCCACCACCGAAGAAGGCGGCTGGCCCGTAGAGGAAATGGAAATCATCGAAATTGGCGCCAGTCTGGTACGGGCTGACGGGCATGAAGTCGATCATTTCCAGCGGTACGTAAAACCTCAGCGACGCCCGCACCTGACCCAGTTTTGCCGGGAGCTGACTCACATCAGCCAGCAAGCCATCAACAGCGCCGCGCCGTTGACCTCGGTGTGGCCGCAATTCGAGCGCTGGCTGGTAAGCCATCAACCGCATTTACAAGGTTGGGCCAGTTGGGGCGCTTATGACAAACGTCAGCTGGAGCAGGAATGGCAGCGCCACGCGTTGAGCAGTTGCCTGCATGATATTAGCCACCTGAACCTCAAGCGACGCTTCAGCGAAGAGCGCAAACTGCAACAGCCGGTCGGTCTGCACACCGCTTTGCAACTGGCCGGATTGCAATTCAACGGACAACAACACCGGGCGCTGACCGACGCCCGTAACACCGCCCGCTTGTTACCTTTGATTCTGCCGCTAGAAAGCCACGCAAAGCGGATGACGCAACGTTAACGCTTGTGCATACTTGCCCACCTTTATTTACAGCCTTTGAGGATTAGCAGATGTTCAAGGTCAATGAGTATTTCGACGGCACCGTCAAATCCATCGCATTCGGGATGGCTGAAGGCCCGGCAACGATCGGCGTAATGGCGCCAGGCGAATATGAATTCGGCACCAGCCAGCTAGAAGTCATGCACGTGGTTGCTGGCGCACTCACGGTGAAACTGCCAGGCACTGAAAAATGGGAAACCTTTGCCGCCGGGAGCAAGTTCACCGTTCCTGCAGACAGCAAATTCCAACTGCAGGTCGCCACTGAAACGGCCTACCTTTGCGAATATCGCTAAGTAGAGAAGTCCGTTAAAACCGGCCTCCAGGCCGGTTTTTTATTTGTACTGCCGCTAATTCTTAGGATGAGAGATGCACAGCCCCTTTAGTCGATTTCCAGTGTTGCTGCCGATTGCGTTGGTGATCATCGCCATGATTTCCATCCAGAGTGGCGCGTCGCTGGCCAAGAGCCTGTTTCCGGTGATTGGCGCTGAGGGCACTACCGCGCTGCGTCTGGGTATCGGCGCGCTTATTTTGTGCCTGCTGTTGCGCCCGTGGCAGGCCAAACTGACGTTGCAATCGTGCCGCTCGCTGCTGGCCTACGGCGTTGCGTTGGGGCTGATGAACCTGATGTTTTACATGGCCTTGCAAACTATCCCGCTGGGCATCGCTGTAGCACTGGAATTCACCGGCCCGTTAACGCTGGCGTTGTTGTCGTCGCGCCGGCCAATCGACTTTCTCTGGATCGCCCTCGCCGCCACGGGTTTGTGGTTGCTGTTGCCGACCAACCTGACAGACGAGCCGCTCGATCCGGTGGGTATGGCGCTCGCGCTGGGCGCAGGTGCCTGCTGGGCGATGTACATCATTTTCGGCAAGCGCGCGGGCAGTGAGCACGGCCGCCACACCGTCGCGCTGGGCACGCTGGTAGCCGCGATCGTGGTGATTCCGATTGGCCTGTGGCAAGCCGGCAGCAACCTGTTCGCGCTGGATATATTGCCCATTGCCTTTGGCGTTGCCGTCTTGTCCTCGGCGCTGCCATACAGCCTGGAGATGATGGCCCTGACGCGCCTGCCAGCCCGCACCTTCAGCATCATGATGAGCCTGGAGCCTGCGATTGCTGCATTAGCCGGGCTGCTGTTCCTCACCGAACACCTGTCGTTCAGCCAATGGCTGGCGATCAGCTTCATCATTCTCGCCTCCACCGGCACCGCCGCGACGATGAAGCCGCAATCGCCCGCGCAGCCGCAAGATTGCGGCTGACGCATCTATTGCGAATTGAACTGCAATTCGGCAAGTCGCGCGTACAACGCATTGGTCGCCAGCAGTTGCTGGTGACTGCCAATTGCCTGCAACTTGCCCTGATCAATCACCGCAATGCGATCGGCTCGGGTAACGGTCGCCAGCCGGTGCGCGATAACCAATGTGGTGCGCCCCTGCATCAGCGTTGGCAGCGCCTGCTGAATCAGGTGTTCACTCTCGGCATCCAGCGCACTCGTGGCCTCGTCCAGCAGCAGTATCGGTGCATCCACCAACAAAGCACGGGCAATCGCCAGGCGCTGACGCTGACCGCCGGAAAGACCTAAACCGGAGTCGCCCAAATGGGTCTTGTAACCCTGCGGCAAGCGCATGATGAACGCGTGCGCGTGCGCCGCCTTGGCCGCCGCCTCGACCGCCGCGTCGCTGGCTTCGGTATTGCCATATCGAATGTTGTCTTCGACCGTGCCGAAGAACAGCGCCGGGTTTTGCGACACCAGCGCAAAGCAGCTGCGCAACTGATCAGGGTCGAGCAGATTGATTGGCTGACCATCAATTAATATCCGTCCGGTTTGCGGATCGAAAAAGCGCAGCAGCAAATCAAACAGCGTCGACTTACCCGCACCGGACGGCCCGACCAGCGCGACCGTTTCACCGGGCTCAACCTTCAGCGATATTCCCTCGACGGCGAAGGTGTCGGGCCGTAACGGATAGGCAAAGTGCACATCCTCAAGCTCAATACGCCCTTGAACCGGCGTGGGCAGCTCAAGCTGACCGCTTGCAGGCGCGCGGATCTGATTCCTGGCCTGCAACAGTTCGCTGATGCGCTCGGCGGCACCGGCTGCGCGCTGCAACTCGCCAATCACCTCACTCAAGGTGCCGAACGAGGAGCCCACAATCAGGCTGTAGAACACAAAAGCGGCCAATTCCCCGCCCGAGATACGCCCGGCGATCACATCCATGCCACCCACCCAAAGCATGACGCCGACCGCCCCGAGCACCAGCACGATCACCACCGTAATCAGCCAGGCGCGCTGGGCAATGCGCTTGCGTGCAGTGGCAAATGCAGCCTCGACCGACAGGCCAAAGCGGTGTTTGTCCTCGTCCTGATGGTTGTAAGCCTGCACCGTTTTGATCTGCCCCAGCACCTCGCCGACATAGCTGCCGACATCCGCGACGCGATCCTGACTCTGACGCGACAAGGCGCGAACCTTGCGGCCAAAAATAAGAATCGGCGCAATCACCAAGGGCAACGCCACCAGCACAATCGCACTGAGTTTGGGGTTGGTGATGACCAGCAGCACCACGCCGCCGATCATGATGATCAGGTTGCGCAGCGCCATCGATAACGATGAGCCAATCACCGACTGCAACAGCGTGGTGTCGGCAGTCAGGCGCGACTGGATTTCAGAGCTGCGGTTGCTTTCATAAAAGCCCGGATGCAGTTCGATCAGGTGATTGAACACGCGCTTGCGGATGTCCGCGACAAAGCGCTCGCCGATCCATGAAACCAGATAAAAGCGCGTGTACGTGCCGACTGCAAGAGCCAGCACCAGCGCAAAGAACAGCGCAATCGAGTGCTTCAACGCCTCGGCAGACTGGGTGGCCAGGCCCTGATCGACCAGCAGTTTGATGCCCTGGCCCATCGACAACGTAATGCCGGCGGTGAACACCAGCGCCACCAACGCGCCGAGTACACGCCAGCGATAAGGCGCCACAAAAGCCCAGGCCATGCGTAATGCATTGCGTTGACGGGCCGACAAGAGAGATCGCATGGTTGCTCGCAAAAGGACTTAGACCCACTGAAGATGGGGCCTGACGCTTACTCAATCAACCCTGTCGCGCTCGATAGTCTGAGCGCGGCTGCATTCAAGCGCCGCGCCTTTGCACAACGCTAATCGCGCGAATCGGCTCAGCCGTGCTCGACCGGATAGAGCAATTCTTCGCGATAGCCCGCCCAGACTTTGACCACATCCGGGAATGCCTCATCCAGCGCGATGTCGCCGCTATCGACCAGCAACGCTCGGCCCTGCAACGTCGCAAGCTTACGTTTAGTGGCAACCACGCGCAGATTATCCAGGCCAATGGCGCGTACCACTCGCGGGCTCAGTTGCTGATTGCCGCGCCCGAGAATATGCCCTTGCCCGCCAATCGCGGTCACCAGCAAGCGCGCCGGATTTTCGGCGATCAGCTCATACAACTGCATCTCGTTCACGTCTGCCGCCAGCACTGCGCCGTTCTCGATAACATCGACGCCAAGCAACGTGGTCTTCAGGCCAAGATTTCCCGCCAGCCCGTGCAAGGTAGAGCCGGGGCCGAATACATAACGCACATCCGTCTCCCAAGTATCTTCCAGCCAAGCGGCCAAATCACTCAGCACCAGTTCTTCAGACTCAACGCCACCCTGCTTGACCTGCTGCACAAAGCCGCCCTCTTCCGGCACGGTCAGCTCGCCATACCAGCGTGCAGCCACTTTGCCGCCGCGCAACGCCGTCTCGTCGATATCGCGCACCTCGCCTCTGGCCAGGCGCACCAAACCGCCTTCGACCAAACGCCGGGTCAGCTCGCCGGCGGCGCGTGGGCTGATCGCATACACGCCGGACTGAATCTTCACCCCTGCCGGAATTCCCAGCACCGGCTGGCCCTCGCGAGCAGCGGCAGATACGTCGCGGGCGGTGCCATCGCCTCCGGCGAACAGAATCAACGCAACGTTGGCGTCCTGCAGCAACTCAACGGCTTTGCGGGTATCGTCAGCGGTTGTCAGCGCGTGCGCAGCGTCAGCATCCAGCCCTGCGGGCTGGCGGTAAGAAAAGCCCATCTCAGCGAGCAAGTCAGCGCCCATCGCCCCCGGATACGTCACGAACTGCAGCCGGTCGCGCAGCTCAAGCAAACATTCCAGTGCAACACGGGTACGCAGCGCCGCTTTGGGCTCAATACCGAGCGCCAGCGCCTCGTCGGCCATGCCATCACTGCCCTTGAAACCAGCAGGCCCGCCGAGCCCGGCCAACGGATTGATAATCAAGCCAATGTGAAATACCGCCATAAATTCCTCGTTTGGCTACGCTTGAATGGTCTTTTCAAAACCGGTAATTTTTTGGCACAGTAACTACACCGCAATAGCGCACCAGCACTATTGCCAGCTACCCCCTCTGATCAGGAGACAACTGATGAACACCAGCAAAGACGGCGCACAATCTTCGGACACTGCCAGCGCTGACCAGCCGGTGGGTGGTGCGATAATCGATGACGAAGGCCACGAAGTACCGATCACCGAAGAAATGATCCAGCAGGCCTGCGAAAAACTCGAAGTGAGCCGCACCGGCGCCAGTGAAAAACACGACTGACACTCAAGCAGGCTCATTGTGCGTGAGCCTGCATATGATGCCGCAACCCGATCAGCAGGCTGTCAGGCACGCACTGCGCCGACATTTGGTAACGGTGCATCAGCGTAATTGCGCGCCCAGCGCGCGGACTTGCTGGATCAGTGCCGGCGCCTCGCCCTGCACGCGAACGCTTAAACCGTCTATCTCACGGCGCACCGGATAGTGCTTGCGCAGCGCATCGAAGGCCGCCCGCCGCTGGCTTTCGTCGCCGCGAACACAGCGCCGGAAATCGGCATCGTCACGGCGCGGGTCATACACTGCCCGGCAAATAGTTGCCAACGCCCAGGGCAACTGCGCCTCGGCATTGAGTGTCAGTTCGGGCAACCATGATGGCGGCATCAGTTCATCCAACTGCACAGTTTCGGCCACTGCCAGATGCGCACACAAGGCCTGATAGATTTGCGCCGTGCCGCGCAATTTACCATCCAGGCTGTAGCCGGCAATGTGCGGCGTGGCGATCTGGCACAAGTCGACCAGCGCTGGATCAGCCAGAGGCTCGCCTTCCCATACGTCCAGCACTGCTTGCAAGTCGGGGCGCTGGCGCAAGGCGGCAAGTAGCGCCTGATTATCGACAACCGGGCCACGACTGGCGTTGATCAACCAAGAGCCCGGCTGCAATTGCGCCAAGCGTGCTGCATCGAGCAAGTGCTGAGTCGGGTGTTCACCGACGGCGGTGATTGGCGTGTGCAGGCTGATCACATCGCACTCGGCAAGAATCTGCTCAAGGCTGACAAAATCGCCGCCCTCTGCCGCGGCGCGCGGCGGGTCACACACGAGAACCTGCCAGCCAAGATTGCGCAGTACCTCGACCAGACGGCCACCGACCTGGCCAGCGCCGACCACGCCATAGACTTTGCCCGCAAGATCGGCGCCCTGCTGCTCTGCCAGCACCAGCAAACTGCCCAGCACATAATCGACCACTCCCCGGGCATTGCAGCCAGGCGCACTGGACCAGCCAATGCCAGCTTCGGCGAAATAGTCGAGATCAAGGTGATCGGTGCCAATGGTTGCAGTGCCGACAAACATGACCTTGCTACCCGCGAGCAAGGACTTGTTTACGCGCGTAACTGAACGCACCAGCAAAACATCGGCATCGGCCACGTCAGCCGGTTTTATACCGCGCCCCGGCAACCGGGTGATCTGGCCGAAGCCTGAAAAAAATTCGTCAACCAGTGGAATATTTTCGTCTGCGACAATACGCATGATCCAACTCCCGATAAGCAGAGCGGCAGTTTACCAGTTGCAGCCAATGCTGCGAGCGCACGGGGCTGCCAATAGCCGCGCGATTATTTCGCCAACACCTTTAAAAAGCCTGCTCCACACGCTTCCTGACCATACGGTCAAAGCGTATACTTCGCGGTTTTCCCAGAGCAAATGCCATGTCCGCAACACCCGCCAGCCAATCACGTTTTCAGCGCGCTCGCACCGAGTTGCGCGGACTGATGGTACTTGCTACGCCGATCATCATCGCGCAGCTTGCCAATACCGCGATGGGCTTCGTCGATACGGTCATGGCCGGTCGCGTCGGGCCGCGTGATCTGGCAGCGGTGGCGCTCGGCAACTCGATTTGGATTCCGGTGTTTTTGCTCATGACCGGCATTCTGCTGGCCACCACGCCCAAGGTTGCCCAGCGTTTTGGCGCCGGCGAACACGCCTCCATTGGCGCGCTGGTGCGTCAGGCGTTGTGGCTGGCATTAGTGGTGGGCGGTTGCGCCGCCATGTTGCTGTGGAACGCCGAAATCATCCTGCACAAGATGAATGTCGAGCCCGATCTGATCGGTCCGGCCATGGGCTATTTGCGCGCTGTCGCCTGTGGTTTCCCGGCTGTTGCCTTGTACCACGTGCTGCGCTGTTTCAGTGACGGTCTGGGGCTTACCCGGCCGAGCATGATTCTTGGCCTGTGCGGGCTGGTGTTGAATATCCCGCTCAACTACATCTTCATATACGGCAAGTTCGGCCTTCCCGCGATGGGCGGCGTTGGTTGCGGCTGGGCAACCGGCCTGGTCATGGGCTTTATGCTGCTGGGCATGCTGACGTGGGTGAAAATCGCCAAGGCTTATCGCGACAGCCAATTATTCAGCCAATTCGACTGGCCGCAGTGGGCCGTAATTAAACGCCTGGTTTCGATTGGCTTGCCAATCGGCATCGCAGTATTCGCCGAGTCGAGCATTTTCGCGGTGATTGCCCTGCTGATCGGCGGGCTGGGTTCCAAGGTGGTTGCCGGCCACCAGATCGCCCTGAACTTCAGCTCGATTGTTTTCATGATCCCCTATTCGCTCGGCATGGCTGCCACCGTACGCGTCGGCCAGGCGCTGGGGCGGGGTCATCCACGCGATGCGCGCTTTGCTGCGGGTGTAAGCATGGCCACCGCACTGGCATACGCGTGCCTTTCATGCACACTGATTTTACTGTTTCGTGAGCCTATCGTCGGCATCTACACCGATAACGCCGAGGTTATTGCCTTGGCAGCGTCGCTGATCGTCTACGCCGCACTGTTCCAACTGTCAGACGCGGTGCAGGTCACTGCGGCCGGCGCGCTACGCGGCTATCAAGACACCCGAGTGACCATGCTGCTGACATTGTTCGCCTACTGGGGCATCGGCCTGCCGATTGGCTATGCGCTGGGCCTGACCGACTGGCTGGGCGAGCCCAGCGGCCCACGTGGTCTCTGGCAAGGCCTTGTAGTGGGCCTTACCTGCGCGGCGATCATGCTCGGTTATCGGGTTTCGACCAGCGCCCGCAAGCGGATCAAGTCGTCTACTATTGGCGAATGATCGCCCGCAGCCTTGTCCTTCTTCTGCTGTTTACCCTCAGCGCCTGCCAGCCGGGTGATGATGGCCTGGCATTGCAGGCCGACTACCTCAAGCGCCTGAATGGCGCGCTGGACGGGGCTGGAGTCGAACCGTTCGACAGCAAACGATTGGCGCAATACCGCCTGCCTGCGCGACGCCTGCGCGTTAGTGAAATCAGCGATATCCGCATCAGCCTGCTCGACCTGTTGATTGATGTGCGCCGCTGCCCGGATTTGCAGCTGCTCATCAGTGAACGCAACAGCATTCTCGGTAAACAGATGCAGCCCAGCAGCCGCCTCGGCTATGAAGGCGACCTGCTGCGGGCGATAGACGCGTGCCGGGCGTATTTGCAGACCCAACCCGATCAGTCACTTAATCAGACGCTGGCAACGCTGCAAGCGCAAAAGCGCGATCAACTGTTGCAGGTGTACTGGAATGCACTCAATGCCAGCCCAGAGTTCGAGCACAGCCTGCGCTTTAGCCAGCAGGCGTTGCCGGTAAGTGCCACACGTGAGAATCCGGCGGTGCAGGCATTGGCGCAACTGGCTCAAGTTGGCAGCCAGTTACCGCAGCAAATGCCACCGGCCACGACCCAACTCGATCCGCTGCTTTTCACCTTGCAGGCCGACCAGCAAGCGCCGCAATTGATCACCAGCCTGCTCAGCCTGACCGACACCCTTGAGCAGGCCAGCGCGCTGCTTGAGCAACGCTTGCGCAAACGGCCGCTGTGCCCGATTGGCAAGCCGACGCAGCGTGCGCGGGTTATGCAGAATATTTTCGTTAAATACTACGCAGGCAGCCTGCAACCGTATCTGGCTACGGTTAGCCAGCAAGGCTCACAGTGGAGTGAATCGCTGCTGCAACTGGCGTCTGTTGAGCAGATCCCGCCTGCGCTGCACACTTACCTGCAACAACTGGCGGGAACTGACGATTCGCTTTGGCAAGGGTTTCAGACGGCCAACAAGCGCCATGTAAAGGCTTGGCAGGCGCTGTTGAAGTCGTGCGCAATGGCGCCCGGCCAATCCGGCTGGACGGATCAGCCCTGAACGCTGGTTTCAGTCAGCCTTTTTGCGAATCCAGTACAGGTAAGAACCCGCCTCTTCAGCCTGATCAAGCAACTCATGGCCAAGGAAGTTACAAAACTTGGGAATGTCGCGACGCGTCGAAGGATCAGTGGCGATCACCTTGAGCAGGCCGCCAGCTGGCAGATCGCGCACCTTGTTGTGCAACATCATCACCGGCTCGGGGCAGTTGAGGCCACTGGCATCGAGCGTGGCATCGAGTGATGAGTCAGGGAAGTCAGGCATAAACAACTCCAGGCAATCGGTCGCGCGGCAGATTCGCGCGCTGTCGGGTAAGGCGGTATTGATCGCTGCGCGCCTGCTTAACCGCAGGCTGAAACAGCGCGGTTGATGCATTGGCGCGCAACGCTTGGCTCATTGTACTTTAGGCTTCGCGGTACCCAGACGGCGCAAGTGACAGGTAACTTCTTCGCGGTCGTGGTAAAGCTGCTTGCAGGCAATCGAGGCTTTCACCCCACGCGCCGCCAGCCCTTCTTCGATGCGTTCAAGCAGCCGTTTCACTTCGATGTAGCGTTGTTTCATCGGCAACTTGAGGTTAACCACCGCCTCGCGGCACAGGCCTTCACCGATCCAGGTTTCCAGCAATGCGGCGTTGCGTGCCGGCTTTTCGACGATGTCGCAGACCATCCAGTCGACCATCTGTTTGGGCTTCCAGGTGAAGCCGTCAACCATCAGGTGCTGAACCAAGCCGGTGTCCATCAGGCTCTCAGCCATCGGCCCGTTATCAATCGCGGTGACCAACATGCCGCGCTTGACCAACTGATAGGTCCAGCCACCAGGTGCTGCGCCGAGGTCAACGCCGGTCATCTCATCAGACAGTCGCTCATCCCACTGCTCACGCGGAATAAAGGTGTGCCACGCCTCTTCCAGTTTTAGGGTGGAACGGCTCGGGGCCTCACGCGGAAATTTAAGGCGCGGAATGCCCATCGGCCACAGCGCTGAGTTATTCGCCTCGGCGAGCCCGGCGAATACTTCGCGGCCGCTCTTGAAGGTCAGCAGCAGGCGCGGCTTTTTCGGATCATCAACCAGGCGTCCGGATTTAATCAGGGCTTTGCGCAGCGGCGCTTCAAATTTTTTGCAGAAGTTCGAAAGCTCTTTGCCGTCATTGGTATCCAGCACTTCCAGCCACAGGCTGCCGCAGACCGGAAAGTCGGCCAGATGCGCTTGCAACACACTGATGCGATCCGTCTCGGGCAGCTCGACGAACACGCCACGCGCCCATTGGCGGGGAAATATCAGCTGCTTGAAGCGCACACCCTGCATCAACCGCTGCGCACCATCTTCTTCGGTGCAGATGAACTCGGCGCAAGCTGTGCCCGGTTTGGCTTTGGCGTAGCCGGATACTTCCAACAAGGCGGCGTGATCGGCGATCTCGGCGCAGACCTCATTCTCGAAACCGGGGCGGCAGTGCATTAACAACGTATTCATTCAAACTCTCCTCAAGGCGCGCATGATAGCGGAACTCGACCGCCGTGTCGGGAACCCTGAGGCCTAAAGCCGGTCAGCTGAATGGTAGGTTGTCTTTTACCCCAGCTACCCTAAAGTTTTATTGGAGTCATCGCCCAGCTTCAAACAGCCTGATGAGCGGCCCCCCAGAATGGCTGCCATGCCCCCATTTTTAAAAGTTTGGGCACACAAGGAGTCATGCATGCAATCCGTGGACAGTTTGAAAAGCCGCCGCACACTCACCGTCGGCGACAAAAAATATCAGTATTTCAGTTTGCCCGATGCGGCAAACACACTGGGCAATATCGACAAATTGCCCATGTCTCTCAAGGTTCTGCTCGAGAACCTGTTGCGCTGGGAAGACGGCAAGACCGTGACCCGCGACGATTTACAGGCGATGGCCAGCTGGCTCGACTCGCGCAGCTCCAACCGTGAAATCCAATACCGCCCCGCCCGCGTCCTGATGCAGGACTTCACCGGCGTTCCCGCCGTGGTCGATCTGGCTGCCATGCGTGATGCCATGAGCAAGGCCGGCGGCGACCCGCAGAAGATCAACCCGTTATCACCCGTTGATCTGGTCATTGATCACTCGGTAATGGTCGACAAATTCGCCAACAGCTCGGCCTTCAAGCAAAACGTCGATATCGAAATGCAGCGCAACGGTGAGCGCTACGAATTCCTGCGCTGGGGCCAGCATGCGTTCGACAATTTCAGCGTAGTTCCGCCCGGCACGGGCATTTGCCATCAGGTAAACCTTGAATACCTCGGCCGCACGGTCTGGACCAAAGAACAGGACGGCGAAACCTACGCCTTCCCCGACACGCTGGTCGGCACCGACTCGCACACCACCATGATCAATGGTCTCGGCGTGCTGGGCTGGGGCGTCGGCGGCATCGAGGCAGAAGCCGCCATGCTCGGGCAGCCGGTGTCGATGCTGATTCCAGAGGTGGTTGGCTTCAAACTCACCGGCAAACTCAATGAAGGCATCACCGCCACCGACCTGGTGCTGACGATCACTGAAATGCTGCGCAGCAAGGGCGTGGTTGGCAAGTTCGTCGAGTTCTACGGCGATGCACTGGAATCGCTGCCACTGGCGGACCGCGCCACAATCGCCAACATGGCGCCCGAATACGGAGCGACTTGCGGCTTCTTCCCGGTCGATGACGTTACCCTTGAATACCTGCGCCTGTCCGGTCGCCCAAGCGAAACCGTGGCGCTGGTCGAGGCCTACTGCAAGGCGCAAGGCTTGTGGCGCGAAAAAGGCCTGGAGCCGACATTCAGCGACAGCATGGCGCTCGACATGAGCACTGTAGAATCCAGCCTTGCCGGCCCAAAACGCCCGCAAGACCGTGTCCCTCTGTCGCAGGTGCACAGCGCGTTCAATCAATTCATGGATCTGCAAGTCAAGCCTGCCGCCAAGGAAGAAGGCCGCATGCTCAGTGAAGGTGGCGGCGGCGCGGCAGTCGGCAGTGACGCCATGACCGGTGGAGTCGACTACGAACACGATGGCCACACGCATCATCTGAAAAATGGTGCGGTGGTCATTGCCGCCATCACCTCGTGCACCAACACCTCCAACCCGAGCGTGATGATGGCCGCAGGTCTGGTCGCCAAGAAAGCGGTGGAGAAAGGCCTGAAGCGCAAGCCGTGGGTCAAGAGTTCACTGGCACCGGGCTCGAAAGTGGTGACCGAATACTTCAAGGCTGCCGGCCTCACCCAATACCTCGACCAACTTGGCTTCGATCTGGTCGGCTATGGCTGCACAACCTGTATCGGTAACTCCGGGCCTTTACCCGAAGCCATCGAGGCAGCCGTGCAGAAAGCCGACCTTACGGTGGCATCAGTGCTTTCAGGCAACCGCAACTTCGAAGGCCGCGTGCATCCGCTGGTGAAAACCAACTGGCTGGCCTCGCCGCCCCTGGTTGTCGCCTATGCGCTGGCTGGTAACGTGCGCATCAACATCGCCGAGGAATCGCTGGGCGACGACCGCGACGGCAATCCGGTCTACCTCAAGGATATCTGGCCGACCCAGAAAGAAATTGCCGAAGCCGTACTGAAAGTCGACACGGCGATGTTCCACAAGGAATACGGCGAAGTGTTTGCCGGCGACGAGCAATGGCAAGCGATCAAGGTTACAGAGTCGGACACTTATGTGTGGCGCGATGATTCGACCTACATTCAGCACCCGCCGTTCTTCGAGGACATCAACGAGCCAGCACCGCCGGTAGGTGACATCAAAGAGGCGCGCATCCTCGCCCTGCTGGGTGACTCGGTCACCACCGACCACATCTCCCCAGCCGGTAACATCAAGACAGACAGCCCCGCCGGGCGCTACCTGCGTGAGCAAGGCGTGGAGCCGGTGGACTTCAACTCTTACGGCTCACGCCGCGGCAACCATCAGGTGATGATGCGCGGCACCTTCGCCAATATCCGTATCCGCAACGAAATGTTCGACGGCGAGGAAGGCGGCAACACCCTGCACTATCCGACCGGCGAAAAGCTCTCGATCTACGACGCGGCCATGCGTTATCAGGCGCAAAACACGCCGCTGGTTATCGTTGCCGGCAAGGAATACGGCACCGGCTCATCCCGCGACTGGGCGGCAAAAGGCACTAACCTGCTTGGGGTCAAAGCGGTTATTGCTGAAAGCTTCGAGCGCATCCACCGCTCGAATCTGGTGGGCATGGGTGTGCTGCCGTTGCAGTTCAAAGCCCCCAATATCCGCAAGAGCCTGAACCTGACGGGCGAGGAAACCCTCACCATCAGCGGCCTTGAAGGCACAGAACTAGAGCCGATGATGAACCTGATCGTCAACATCACCCATACCGACGGCAGCACCGAACGGATTGAAGTGCTGTGCCGGATCGACACGGTAAACGAGGTTGAATACTTCAAGGCTGGCGGGATTCTGCATTACGTTCTGCGTGAGCTGATAGCCGCTAAATAGAGGTCTGCGTGGGTACTTGAGGCGTTCAAGTACCCACTTTCTCTGGTATTTATTGATCCAGATCAATAAACCCTGGTTTTTTGCCAATCCCTTCTCAACTTTACTGCGCCTGGGCCGATGCATAAGCATTACCACCGGGACCATCACCATGCGCAATAATCAGCCTGTTACCCAGCGTGAACGTACCTTCTCAGCAGACCAGCGCCTGATATCGACCACCGATACCAAGGGCCAGATCACTTACTGCAACGATGAGTTTGTCAAAATCAGCGGCTTCTCGATGGATGAGCTGATACGCGCTCCGCACAACCTTGTGCGCCACCCGGATGTACCACCTGCGGTGTTCCAGCACATGTGGAGCACCTTGCAGCAAGGTCGCCCGTGGATGGGCATCGTCAAGAACCGTTGCAAGAATGGCGATCATTACTGGGTCAACGCTTACGTCACGCCGATCCTCAGCAACTCCCAAGTTATCGGTTTCGAGTCGGTTCGGGTTAAGCCGACTGCCGAGCAAATCAGCCGTGCCGAGCAGCTGTACGCGCGCGTGAACTCAGGCAAGCCGGCGGTGGCCAGCAGCGACAGCTGGTTGCCGCGCACCCTCGACCTGCTTCCTTACATCGGCATCGGCCTGTTCGGTTGCGTAGCCGCACAGCTGATTGAAAGCAACTGGGCCTTGCTGGCGACCGTTGCTGCCTCGATTCCGCTGGGCTTGATGGCACTCAACTGGCAACAGCGCGGCCTCCAGCGCCTGCTCAAACTGTCGGAAGAAACCATCAGCGATCCGATGATTGCGCAGATGTACACCAGCAGCAAAGGCGCTGTAGCGCGCCTGGAAATGAGCGCACTGAGCCAGGAAGCGCGCCTTAAAACCTGCCTGACCCGCTTGCTCGACAGCGCCGAGAATCTCGCTGAACAAGCCAGCCAGGCCGATACGCTGGCGATCAACAGTTCTTCCGGTCTTGAACGCCAACGTCAGGAAACCGAACAGGTGGCCACGGCCGTCAACGAGATGGCTGCGACCACACTGGAAGTCGCCAGCAACGTTGCACGCACGGCGATTGCCACTCAGGAAGCCAACCGCCTCACCCGCGAAGGTCGCACGATCACTGCGCAAACCCGTGAAGCCATCGAGCGCTTGTCGGTGTCCGTGGGTGAAACCGGCGAAACCGTGACTCGTCTGGCGCAGGACAGCAACGAAATTGGCAGCGTGGTCGATGTGATCAAAGGGATCGCCGACCAGACCAACTTGCTGGCCCTCAACGCCGCGATCGAAGCGGCGCGTGCGGGCGAGATGGGCCGTGGCTTTGCCGTGGTCGCCGACGAAGTACGTTCGCTGGCGCAGCGCACCGGCGAGTCAACCGGACAGATCCACCAACTGATCGCCAAACTGCAGCGCACCGCAGAAGAGGCCGTGGTCGCCATGCAAATCGGTCGTTCGCAGGCCGATGAAGGCGTCAAGCAGGTTCTGCTGGCGGATCAGGCGTTGATGGGGATCAGTGACTCGGTGGAAAATATCGCCGGCATGGCCGACCAGATCGCCGCCGCCGCTGAAGAGCAAAGTGCGGTCGCCGACGAGATCAACCGCAACATCACCAACATCGCCCAGTTGTCGGACCAGACCGCAGAAGACGCACAACAAACCGCTCGCCTGAGCAAAGCCCTCACCGGCAACGCCAAAGGCCAGCAGTCGCTGGTGGAGCGCTTCAATCGCTAAGAACGTGTGCAATAGCGGCGGCTGAGCAAACAGCCCGCGCTGAATACAAAAGCCGTTATCAGTTACCTGATAACGGCTTTTTTTGTGGCCTCGGAAAACGCTGCAATTGCAGGGCATGGAACAGCCGGATCGACCCGGCTTTGCTGACTACAGGTGCGAAAACTCTATCCTGTTGTAGCCAGCAATTTTCAGCACAGAAGCATTGGGCCGCGCCGCCAGCTTACTCAGCCAAACGCCAGGTCGTGCCGCCTTTGCCGTCTTCCAGAACCACACCCATTGCCGTCAGTTGATCGCGGATGCGGTCGGACTCGGCCCAGTTCTTGTCGCTGCGTGCCTGGAGGCGCGCGGCAATCAGTGCTTCGACCTCGGCTGCATCGACCTTGCCTTCGGCACCGGCCTGCAGGAACGCTTCAGGCTCCAGTTGCAGCACACCGAGCACGCCCGCTAGCTCTTTCAAGCGCGCAGCCAAGCCCGCAGCAGCCTGGAGGTCGGTGTCGCGCAGGCGGTTAACCTCACGGACCATTTCAAACAGCACAGCGCAAGCTTCCGGCGAATTGAAGTCATCATCCATTGCTTCAGAGAAGCGCGCTACGAATGCATCACCGCCAGCCGCTGGCGCTTCTGGCAGACCCTTGAGCGCGTGGTAAAACCGCTCCAGCGCGCCTTTGGCTTCCTTGAGGCTGTCTTCCGAATAGTTGATCGGGCTGCGGTACTGGCTCGACACGAGGAAGTAACGCACCACTTCGGGGTGATACTTTTGCAGCACTTCGCGAATGGTGAAGAAGTTGCCCAATGACTTGGACATTTTCTCGCCATCGACGCGCACCGCCCCGGCATGCATCCAGGCGTTGGCGTAGAGCTTGCCGGTAGCGGCTTCGCTCTGGGCGATTTCGTTTTCGTGGTGCGGGAACACCAGATCCGGACCGCCGCCGTGAATGTCGAAGGTTTCGCCAAGGCAGCAGGTCGACATCACCGAGCACTCGATATGCCAGCCCGGACGGCCTTCGCCCCACGGCGACTGCCAGCTTGGCTCGCCCGGCTTGGCGCCTTTCCACAGTACGAAGTCGAGCGGGTCTTGTTTCGACTCATCGACTTCGATTCGCGCGCCGATGCGCAGGTCTTCGATTTTCTTGCGCGACAGCTTGCCGTAACCGACGAACTTGCCGACACGGTAGTAAACGTCACCGTTGCCTGGCGCGTAGGCGAAGCCTTTGTCGATCAATGTCTGGATCATCTGGTGCATGCCGGCGATATGGCTGGTAGCACGCGGCTCGATATCCGGACGCAGCACATTCAGGCGCGCTTCGTCTTCGTGCATGGCGGCGATCATGCGATCAACCAGCACCTCAAAACCTTCACCGTTTTCCTGTGCGCGACGAATGATTTTGTCGTCGATGTCGGTGATGTTGCGCACGTAGGTCAGTTCATAGCCGCGATGCCGCAACCAGCGTGCGATCACGTCAAACGCGACCATCACCCGGGCGTGACCAATGTGGCAGAAGTCATAAACCGTCATGCCGCAGACATACATGCGCACATGGTTGCCTTCGAGGGGTTTAAGTTCCTGCTTGGTTTTGCTCAGCGTGTTGTAGATGGTCAGCATAATCAATCCTTAAACGCGGCCCTCACAGGCCACTTAATCTTCGAGTGGCTGCGCCCGCCAACACAATGGGCGGGCGCAGCTGACTCAGCGCTGCAACGGGCTCAGGCCCAGGAATCGCGCAGCGTTACCGTGCGGTTGAACACCAGTACGTCTGGCTTCGAGTCTTTCGAGTCGAGGCAGAAGTAGCCTTCGCGCTCGAACTGGAAGCGGTCTTCAAGGTTAGCATTGGCCAGTGACGGCTCAGCGCGACAGCCCTTGAGCACAACCAGCGAATCGGGGTTGATGTTGTCGAGGAAGCTTGCGCCCTCCTCGGCTTTTTCCGGATTAGCCGAACGGAACAGGCGATCGTACAGGCGCACTTCGCACTCGACGCTGGCGTCTGCCGGAACCCAATGCACAACGCCCTTGACCTTGCGCCCTTCCGGGTTCTTGCCAAGCGTTTCGGGGTCGTACGAGCAACGCAGTTCGATCACATTGCCGTCGGCATCTTTAATCGCCTCATCGGCGCGGATCACGTAGCTGCCACGCAGACGGACTTCACCGCCCGGTTCAAGACGCTTGTAGCCCTTTGGCGGGTTCTCTTCGTAATCACCGGCGTCGATGTAGATCTCACGAGAGAACGGCAGCTCACGCACACCCATATCCTGCTTGGGATGACGCGGCAGGCTCAGCGTTTCGACCTGATCTTGCGGGTAGTTGGTGATGACCACTTTCAGCGGCTTGAGCACACACATGGCGCGCGAAGCGTTTGCATCGAGATCGTCACGGATGGCGAACTCAAGCATGCCGATATCCACGACGCCACCGGCGCGGTTGACCCCGATCAGGTCACAGAAGTGACGGATCGACCCTGGCGTGTAACCACGGCGGCGGAAGCCGACCAGTGTTGACATGCGCGGATCATCCCAGCCACTTACGTGGCCTTCGTCGACCAATTGCTTGAGCTTGCGCTTGCTGGTGATGGTGTAGTTGAGGTTCAGGCGCGCGAATTCGTACTGACGCGGCTGTGCCGGAACTGGCAACTGCTCAAGGAACCACTCGTACAGCGGGCGGTGATCTTCGAACTCCAGCGTGCAGATCGAGTGGGTAATCCCTTCGATGGCATCGGACTGGCCGTGGGTGAAGTCATAGCTCGGGTAGATGCACCACTTGTCACCGGTCTGGTGGTGATGGGCATGGCGAATACGGTACAGAATCGGGTCGCGCAGGTTGATGTTCGGCGCGCTCATGTCGATTTTTGCCCGCAGCGAACGCGCGCCGTCAGCAAACTCGCCGGCTTTCATGCGGGCGAACAAATCGAGGTTCTCTTCAACCGAACGGTCACGGAACGGGCTGTTCTTGCCCGGCTCTGTGAGGCTGCCACGGTAGGCACGCGACTCTTCCGGCGACAAGTCGCAAACGAACGCCTTGCCCGCCTTGATCAGCTCGACGGCCCATGCGTAGAGCTGGTCGAAATAGTTGGAGGCGAAACGAATATCACCCGCCCAGTCGAAGCCCAACCACTGCACGTCCTGCTTGATCGAGTCGATGTATTCCTGATCTTCCTTGGCCGGGTTGGTGTCATCGAAACGCAGATGACAATCACCGCCAAATTCTTTGGCCAGGCCAAAGTTCAGGCAAATCGACTTGGCGTGACCGATATGCAGGTAGCCATTGGGCTCCGGCGGGAAACGCGTGATCACCTTCGCATGTTTGCCTGATTCCAGATCTGCCTGGACGATAGGACGAAGGAAGTTAGTGGCGACAGGAGTCTCTGGCTTGCTCATGGGATCCTTTGAAGGTGCAGGTGCGCGGCATGCGCGGCCGACTAAAACAGGGAGACGCATCAACTGAGAGCGCCCGGACCCGTTACTGAAAATGCGTTGAACCCCGCAACAGAGGGGTCAGTGTCAGGCCAAATCAGCCACAAACACGAAGATTTTCAGCCACAGGGGCAGGCGCAATAGTTTTTTAGCGAATCCAAAGCGCCTATCATAGCCGAAGCTGTCAACCCCCTGACAGACCCAAGCGCTAGATCGCAACCGGAAATGTGCGTTGGAAAATGCACTCGGCAAGCGGCCTGACACCCCGTAAACTGTAAAGCCTCGGCCAACAAGCTCTGTACCTGTAGCGATACAGATGCAGCCAAGGCCTGCGGTTTCAATGACAGAGCGATTAAATCAATGATCAAGTTGCACACCAACTACGGCGTTATCACCCTGAACCTGTTCGAAGACAAAGCCCCGGAAACCGTGGCTAACTTCAAGGAATACGTGAAAAGCGGCCACTACGACGGCACCATTTTCCACCGCGTAATCAGCAACTTCATGATTCAGGGCGGCGGCTTCGACACCAGCATGAAGCAGAAGTCGACCCGCGCCACCATCAAGAACGAAGCCAACAACGGCGTTTCCAACAAAATTGGTACCGTTGCCATGGCCCGCACCATGGAGCCACATTCGGCTTCTGCGCAGTTCTTCATCAACGTCGCCGACAACACTTTCCTCAACCACACTGCACCGACCGTTCAGGGCTGGGGCTATGCGGTATTCGGCGAAGTGACTGAAGGCATGGACGTTGTTGAGAAGATCAAAGGCGTTGCCACCACCACCAAGAGCGGCCATCAGGACGTTCCGGTTGATGAGGTGGTCATCGAGCGTGCTGAGATCGTTGAGTGATCTTACTGATCTCCGATCTGCACCTTGAACAGGAGCGCCCGGACATAACCCGGGCGTTCCTGCATTTCCTGCAAACCCGCGCCGTTCATGCCGAGGCGTTGTATATCCTCGGAGACTTCTTTGAAGTGTGGATTGGCGATGATGCCATCAGCCCTTTTCAACGCACCATCAGCACCGCCCTGCGCGAACTGAGTGAAACTGGCACGCAAATTTTCCTGATGCATGGCAACCGCGACTTCCTTATCGGCAAAGCCTTTTGCCGTGAAGCCGGCTGTAGCCTGCTCAACGATCCAACCCTGCTCGAACTGCCGAGTGGCCCCGTTCTGCTAATGCACGGCGACAGCCTGTGCACGCGCGACGAAGCCTATATGCGCATGCGCCGCATCCTGCGCAACCCGCTGACCTTGTGGGTATTGCGCCATCTGCCGCTGAGCACCCGCCACAAGCTGGCGCGCAAGCTGCGCAATGAAAGCCGCAGCCAGACGCGCATGAAGGCCGCCGATATTGTCGATGTGACGCCGGATGAAGTCGTCAGCACTATGCGCCAGCATGGCGTGCGCACGCTGATTCACGGTCACACCCACCGCCCCGCTACGCACAAGCTCGAAATCGATGGGCAGACCGCGACGCGCATTGTTCTGGGTGACTGGGACAGACAAGGCTGGGCGCTGCAAATCGATGATCAGGGCATGCGCCAGAGCGCATTCAGCCTGAGCGACTAACAAAACTTCAGCGATTAAAAAGCCTGCTGTGCGGTTAACCCAGCAGGCATTTTCATGTGCGTTTACTTTGCCCGCGAATCAGTGCCCTGCCGCTTCTGGCCCGGCCTTGGCCGTGAACGGCGGCTTGGCGAGCCACACCAGCAAGACCAGCCCGAAAAACATCCAGCCGAGCAAGGTAAAGTAGTCGACGGTGGACATCATGTAGGCCTGGCTGTTGAGTATCTGCTCAAGCTGCGCATAGGACTGCGGCCCCGGCCCGCCGAGTTGATTCAGCGCCTCACGCGTGGCCGGTTCATAGGTACTAAAACTTTCGCTCATGTAAGCATGATGCTGATCGGCACGACGAATCCAGATCCACGTGGTCAGGGAGGCCGCGAAGCTACCGCCCAAGGTCCTGAGGAATGTCGCCAGCCCTGAACCATCGGCAATTTCGTGGGGCGGCAGATCCGACAGCAAAATGCTCAGTGTCGGCATGAAGAACAGCGCAACGCCGATGCCCATGAACAACTGCACCAACGCTACGTGCTGGAAGTCCACCTGATTGGTGAAGCCAGCGCGCATGAAGCAGCTCAGGCCAATCGCCAGAAACGCCAACCCGGCCAGCAAGCGCAAGTCAAAATTGTGCGCATAACGCCCGACAAAGGGCGACATCAACACCGGCAACAGACCAATCGGCGCCACCGCTAAACCGGCCCATGTGGCGGTGTAGCCCATCTGAGTTTGCAGCCATTGCGGCAGGATCAGGTTGATGCCGAAGAAGCCCGAATAGCCCAGCACCAGCACAATGGTGCCGATGCGAAAGTTGCGATGTGAGAACAGCCGCAAGTTGACGATCGGATGCTTATCGGTCATTTCCCAGATCACGAAGATGCTCAGCGCAATAACTGAAATAAGCGTACCGATGATGACGAAGTTGGACTCGAACCAGTCGAGATCATTGCCTTTATCGAGCACCACCTGCAGCGCGCCCACCCCGATTATCAGGGTCAGCAGGCCAATGTAGTCGATGGGCTGGCGACTAGTTTCGACCGGGCGATGGCGCAATTGCTGGCGCACCACCAGGGTTGCGAAAATCCCGATGGGCACATTGATGAAGAAGATCCACGGCCAGCTGTAGCTGTCGGTAATCCAGCCGCCCAGAATGGGCCCGGCAATGGGCGCCACAACGGTCACCATCGCCAACAGTGCCAAGGCCATGCCCCTTTTTGCCGGAGGATAAACCGCGATCAGCAGCGTTTGCGTCATCGGGTAAAGCGGGCCGGCGACCAGCCCCTGAATCACCCGAAAGCCGACCAATTCAGGCATTGACTGGGCAATGCCGCAAAGAAAAGAGGCCAGTACAAAGAGCATGGTGGCCCAGAGAAACAGTTTCACCTCACCAAACCGCCGGCTCAACCAGCCGGTGAGCGGCAAGGCGATGGCGTTACTCACCGCAAACGAGGTAATAACCCAGGTGCCCTGCTCGAAGCTGACGCCGAGATTACCGGCAATGGTGGGCAAGGCAACGTTGGCGATCGTGGTGTCGAGTACCTGCATAAAGGTCGCGAGAGACAGACCGATGGTGCACAGCAACAAGCTCGGCGGGCTGAATGATGCTTGTGAGCTCATTACAAATCCTTGCTATCTAGTCGAGGCTGTAGAGCGCGAGCGCCAGACCTTCCGGCGCTCGTGTCGATTACGGATGAATCAGCGTTTGGCCGACTTCAGCGGCGCGCTGTTTTCCTCGATCAGCCGGGCGATCAAGGCGTCGGCCTCGCTCATCTGGCGCTCATACACATTGGTGGTGAACGAGGCCTCCACAGGCGCTTGCTGCGCCAGCATCGGGCCGCTCTGGTCACGCAGGTTGACCGTCACCTTGGTCGACAGTCCGACACGCAACGGATGCTCGGCCAGTTGCTCGGCATTGATATGAATCCGAACCGGCACGCGCTGAACAATCTTGATCCAGTTGCCGGTGGCGTTCTGCGCCGGCAACAAGGCAAACGCACTGCCAGTTCCTGCACCGAGGCTGTCGACACTGCCGCTGTACTTGACGTCGCTGCCGTAGATATCCGACTCAATATCAACCGTCTGGCCGATGCGCATCTGGCTGAGTTGGGTTTCCTTGAAGTTGGCATCGATCCATAACTGATCGAGCGGAATCACTGCCATTAAGGCCGTGCCGGGCTGTACCCGCTGACCAAGCTGCACAGTGCGCTTGGCCACGTATCCGGTCACCGGCGCCACCAGCGTGCTGCGCGCATTGTTCAGATAGGCCTGACGCAGATTGGCAGCGGCGGCCATGACGTCGGGATGCGAAGCAACAGTGGTGTCATCAATCAACGCCTTGCTGCTGCTCAACTGCTGCTTGATGTTGGCCAGCGCACTTTCGGCCGACGCCAGATCATCACGTGCATGGGACAGCTCTTCAGCCGAGATCGCGCCTGTTGCCGCCAGCGTTTTACGACGGTTGTAGTTGTCGCGGGCTTTCTGCAGCGTCGCCTGCTGAGCGCGTACCTGCGCTTTCATGGCATCGACGTTGCTGAACATGCCGCGCACCTGGCGCACAGTCTTGCCCAGATTGGCCTCGGCACTCAGCAGGCCGATGTGCGAATCGCTTGGGTCAAACTGAATTAGCGTTTGGCCGGCATGCACCAAGTCGCCGTCATCAGCGCCAATGCTGATTACCGTGCCAACCACTTGCGGGGTTATCTCGACCACGTTGCCGTTGACGTAGGCATCGTCGGTTTCCTCGCTCCAGCGGCCGAAGAACTCGTACCAGGCCCACACCCCGAGTGCGCCGGCGATCACCAGAAACAGGACCACCAGCAAGCCTGTTTTACGCTTGCGCGAGTTGCTCGCATCCTGTGCTTGCTCGTTTGAATTGGTCGCTTCAGTAGCCATGTTGATTACCTTGATTTATTCGCTGCGTGCGGCAGATACAGGGACGTTAGGCACGTTATTGCCGACATTGAAGCCGCCACCCAGTGCTTGCATCAACTCGATGGAAAGGTCGATATGCTCGGCGTTCAGACTGGCCAACTGCCGTTGCGCCTGGAGCAATTGCTGCTCAATACTGAGCACGTCGAGGTAGTTGCCAATGCCCGAGGCGTAGCGCTGCACCACGGTGTCGTACGATTCCTTGGCGATGTCCGCGGCATGTTGCTGGGTGACAATCTGCTGCTTGATCGAGCGCAGTTGATTGAGCGTATCGGTGACATCACCCAACGCGCTGACCAGCAACTTGTTGTACTGCGCCACGGCCAGATCGTAATCGGCATCACGCGCATCGAGATCGGCGCGCAGGCGTCCTCCGTCAAAAATTGGCAGAGTCACCGTGGGGGCAATATCGAAGAAACGGCTGGGTGAGCCGAACATGGCATCGCCCAACAGCGACTGCACCCCGGCGCCCATATTCAGATTCAGGTTCGGGTAGAAACGCGTCTTGCTGGCATCAATGCCTTTACTGGCTGCCTCGACCCTCCAGCGCGCAGCGATAAGGTCCGGTCGACGCCCCAGCAATTCGGCTGGCAAGGTGGCCGGCACCGCCACTGCGGCAGCTTGCAGCACTTGCGGCCGGCTCAGTTGGTTGCCGCGGTCCGGGCCTTTGCCAAGCAGAATCGACAGCGCAACTTTGGCGCTCTGCAAACGCTTGCCGGCATCCTGCAACTGCTCTTGCGAGCTGGCCGCCAGGCTCTCGGTTTGCTGGTATTGGTAATGGCTGTCTATGCCAGACTGCAAACGGCTCTGGCTCAACTGGAGCATTTGGCTGGTGCGCTTTACATCTTCTTCAGCAAGGTCGTACAACACATAGGCCTGAGCCAGATTGTTATACGCCCGGGCGACATCCGCTGACACGGTCAAACCCGCGGCGCGCTGATCCACTTCGGCTGCGCGTGCCTGGCCCAATGCCGCTTCCCAGCTATCACGCTGGCCGCCCCACAGATCGAAGGTGTAATTAAATTCTGCGCCCAGGGTACGCAAGGTGCTGTAGCGACCGCCCTCGCCTAACGGGTCTTCTATGCGCGATAAGCGCGAGCGCGTAACACCCGCACTGGCATCGACAGTCGGCAAGCGATTGGCATCTGCGGCAGCCACTACAGCCGTTGCCTGATGCGCACGGGCACTGGCGATTTGCATATCCGGGCTGTTAACCAGCGCTTCGCTGATCAGGCTGTCGAGCTGAGGATCACCGAGGCTCTTCCACCAATCCGTCGCAGGCCATGCAGCGGGCGAAACCTTCACATCCTTGAGCGACTCACTGCTCTTGAGGTTATTGGAGTCGAGCCCCAAACCCTCTGGCAGTAAACCGGAGTAATTGGCGCAACCGGCCAGGCTCATGGCCAGCAGTACGCCTGCAATGCGCAAGGCAGGAAACTGTGTGCTCATTTTGCACCTATGTGTAACGCAACAATGGGATCGTCAACAGCGAGCAAGATCTTCGTCAGGCTTGCTTCAAGCGCCTGAACTTCTTCAGGTTCAAGCACGCCGACGAATTCGCCCATGGCCGCCGCGCCGACTTCGGGCAAGTGCGCAGCCAGCTCAAGCCCGCTGGCAGTCAGGGCAAGTCGCACCTGGCGCCGGTCAGTTGCGCAACGCTTGCGCACGAGCAGTTTCTTTTGTTCCAGACGGTCGAGCATGCGCGTCATCGAACCGCTGTCCAAAGCCAGATAGCGGCACAAGTCTGCCGGCGTATCGAGCTCATACTGCGCGATGATGATCAGCACCTTGAATTGCGCCGCCGTTACATCCAGCTCCGCCAGATGCTTATCGAGCAGGCGATCTTTGAGCAATGCAGCGCGCGCCACCAACAGGCCGATGGAGGCGTACTTAAAGTTTTGCGTGATAGATTTTTTCATTAGACACCCAATAGCTGCCTAGGCAGTTAGTGGGCGCAATTTAACTGCCTAGGCAGCTATTGTCAAAAATTAATTCCGTTTGTAACAAACGGATCAATTTTTTAAGAGGACGCGCTCAAGCGCTGGCAGGAATGCCGCTGTGAAAACGGAACTCGGGGTCTGGCGTTTCGATCAGTTCGCGCTCGACTTCCCTAACCCGCACGATGGCCTTGTCGACATCATCGGCCTCGCCAAAGTGATAGGCAAAACGCAGATAGTTTTCGTAATGACGCGCCTCGGACTTGAGCAAACCGAAGTAGAACTTGCTCAACTCTTCATCAAGATGTGGGTACACCGCCGCGAAACGCTCGCAGCTACGCGCCTCGATGAACGCACCGACAACCAGGGTGTCGACCAGTTTGACCGGTTCGTGGGAGCGCACGACCCGACGTAAACCAGACGCATACCGCCCGGCATTCAGCGGCTGAGGCGCAATTTTGCGGCGTTTCATGATGCGCAGAACCTGCTCGTGGTGCACCAACTCTTCGCGCGCCAGACGCGACATATAGGTGACCAGATCAACGTGCTGGTTGTACTTTGCAATCAGACTCAGGGCAGTCGATGCCGCCTTGAACTCGCAGTTCTTATGATCAATCAGCATCAGGTCTTGCTGGCTCAGTGCAGCATCGATCCAGGCCTGCGGCGTGGCACAACCTAAAAAAGCATGTATTTCAGTCAACATTCCGCCACGTCCCAACCTTAGATGATGCAGATAAATTCTCAGCCTTGCCTTTGCGCGCCGCACCGCGATACGCGCTGCGATCGACCTGCGACCAATCAATAGTCAGCAGGCCTTACGGCATCCAGCGCGCATTATACGAATGCTAAGCGCAACGACCAGTCATACCGTTGATATCAATCAACAACACACCCGGCTTGCGCCATCTATTATCTATATACAGCAGCATCCACAGGGTTAAATCAGGGAGTCGGTCATGCAAGCCATCCGCAGCATTTTGGTAGTTCTGGACCCGGGCATCACGCCGAGCCTGGCCTTGAAACGCGCCAGATTAATTGCAGGCGTCACCCAGTCGCACTTGCATTTGCTGGTATGCGACAAGAAGCATGAACACGCCGCCATGCTTGAGCAGTTGTGCAGCGAACTCGACCGCGAAGGTTTCACTGCCAGCAGCCACCAGGCCTGGCATGACAATCCGCATAAAACCATCATTCGCGTCCAGCAGGCCGAAGGCTGCGGACTGGTGATCAAACAGCACCTGCCGGACAACCCGCTGAAAAAAGCCCTGATCACCCCGGAAGACTGGAAGTTGTTGCGCTACTGCCCATGCCCGGTGCTGATGGTTAAAACCGAGAAGCCCTGGGCCGCTGGCACCGTTCTGGCTGCGGTGGATGTGGGCAACGAGGACACCGAGCACCGCGTGCTGCACGCCAGCATCATCAGCCATGGCTATGACATCGCCGGTCTGGCCAAGGCGACTTTGCATGTCGTCACTGCACACCCGACGCCCATGCTCTCGGCTGCCGACCCAACGTACCAACTCACCGAAACCATCGAGGCCAGCTACCGCGCTCAGTGCAGGGATTTTCAGGATGAGTACGACATCAGCGACGACCGCCTGCATGTAGTCGAAGGCCCCGCTGACTCATTGATCCCCAACATCGCCCACCAACTCGGCGCTGCGGTCACGGTGATCGGTTCGGTTGCACGCACGGGCATCTCGGGCGCGCTGATCGGCAATACCGCCGAGGTGATTCTCGACTCACTGGAAAGTGACGTATTAGTGATGAAACCGGATGACATCAGCGCGCATCTGGAAGAACTGGCAGCCAAGGCGTAGCTGGCAGGAGCTACTGGAGAGTTCGCCCTAAAGCGGATTCTCCAGACCAGCCTGGAGGAATTTCGGCGCGATGTAGCGCTCGTAATGCGCCTCAGACAGCAGGAAAAACTCACGGTCAATGGCATCGCGCAGTACCGGCAAGGGACTGTCCCTGAATTCCGGTAACAACACCATGCCGTAGGCTTCAAGCTGGTTGATCACCCGCGCGCCCCGCGCAATTAACTGATAGGCCCAGCAATATGGCGACTGGTGCGCCACGTAGCGAATCTTGCGCTGCTGCAACTGCTTGAGCAGCAGATCAGCATCGAACACCTCAAGCTTGGCCTGCATCACCTGCACCAGCAGCACTTCTAATCGCTGCCACACCGCTTGTTTCTGCTCTTCGGTATAAGCATTCCAGCTAATCACCTCATGGTGGAAACGCTTACAGCCACGGCAAACCAGATCTCCGTAAACTGTTGAACAGAGACCGACACACGGCGTTTTGATGAGCTGATTGGGCATAGCAAAGCTTTCGGTACCGACTAAACAGACGGACATATTATCTGTTTGTCCTGCGCACTTCACTCACAACAGACCCGCAATCCCACAGCGCCGATCGGGGCCGGCTATATGCCGCGCACAATAAATACTTGCGCCTAAACGCAACCTGGCTGTGCGATGAATACGGGCTCAAGGCGCCACGTTTTCTGACCTTGGAATCCCGTGAGGAGTCAGAGGTACCCAGTCCTGACCCACCAGTCTTGACTTTTCAATCTTTCGGCCTGAGTGCTTTGGCTTAACTTTATGAAAGGATTCCAGTAGAATCTCCCGGCCTCTTAATAGGCGCTAAAGTCCGATTGAAGCTGTTTTCAAAGCGTCACGAGCACAGTTGATCCAGCAGGCACGATGTTGGCGCCGACTCCTGATACGCATTTCAGGAGCCGCGCCAACCCTCATCGCCCCTCGTCCTGCCGGCGTAAAACTTTGAAAACAGCTTCTGGAAGAAAGCCCTGAAATCAAGGCTAAGTGGCCCATAAAGCCGCGAAGCGCTTGGTTCAGTGTTTTCTTGATAAGCGTCCCGGACAACCCTTTGGGACAACTGATGAGGGTAATAACTGTGCTTGAAGCCTATCGCAAACATGTAGCAGAGCGTGCCGCTCAGGGTATCGTGCCCCAGCCGCTGAACGCCGAACAAACCGCAGGCCTGATTGAGCTGCTGAAGAACCCGCCCGCTGGCGAAGAAGAATTCCTCGTCGACCTGATCACCAATCGCGTACCGCCAGGCGTTGACGAAGCAGCCTATGTCAAGGCTGGCTTCCTCTCTGCTATCGCCAAAGGCGAAGTGACCTCCCCGCTGATCAACAAGCAACGCGCTGTTGAGCTGCTGGGCACCATGCAAGGCGGTTACAACATCGCCACTATGGTTGAACTGCTGGATGACGCTGAGCTTGGCGCAGTTGCCGCCGAGCAACTGAAGCACACCCTGCTGATGTTCGACGCCTTCCACGACGTTGCTGAAAAAGCCAAGGCTGGCAATGCCAACGCCAAAGCTGTTCTGCAGTCCTGGGCTGATGGCGAGTGGTTCAAGAACCGCCCAACGCTGGAAGACAAGATCAGCCTGCGCGTATTCAAGGTGACCGGCGAAACCAACACCGACGACCTGTCCCCTGCCCCAGATGCCTGGTCGCGCCCGGATATCCCGCTGCACGCGCTGGCCATGCTGAAAATGGCTCGCGACGGCATCGTGCCGGACGAGCAAGGCGTTACCGGCCCAATGAAGCAAATCGAAGCCATGCGCGGCGAAGGCTTCCCTATCGCTTACGTGGGTGACGTTGTAGGTACCGGTTCTTCGCGTAAATCAGCCACCAACTCAGTGCTGTGGTTCTTCGGCGACGACATTCCTTACGTGCCGAACAAGCGCGCTGGCGGTTTCTGCTTCGGCTCCAAGATCGCTCCAATCTTCTACAACACCATGGAAGATGCTGGCGCTCTGCCGATCGAATTCGACGTGTCGAACATGCACATGGGCGACGTGATCGACCTGTACCCGCACGCTGGCAAAGTCTGCAAGCACGGTACTGACGAAGTCCTGGCTACCTTCGAAATGAAGACCCCGGTTCTGCTCGACGAAGTACGCGCTGGCGGCCGTATCCCGCTGATCATTGGTCGCGGCCTGACCGAGAAAGCACGTGCTGAACTGGGCATGGGCCCGACTGATCTGTTCAAGCTGCCTCAGCCACCTGCATCCAGCACCAAGGGTTTCACCCTGGCGCAGAAGATGGTCGGCAAGGCCTGCGGTCTGCCGGAAGGTCAAGGCGTTCGCCCTGGCACTTACTGCGAACCGAAGATGACCACCGTTGGCTCCCAGGACACCACTGGCCCAATGACCCGTGACGAGCTGAAAGACCTGGCTTGCCTGGGCTTCTCTGCTGACCTGGTTATGCAGTCGTTCTGCCACACCGCGGCTTATCCTAAGCCGATCGACGTGACCACTCACCACACCCTGCCAGACTTCATCCGCACCCGCGGTGGCGTCTCGCTGCGTCCTGGCGATGGCATCATCCACAGCTGGCTGAACCGCATGCTGCTGCCGGATACCGTTGGTACTGGTGGTGACTCGCACACCCGTTTCCCAATGGGTATCTCGTTCCCAGCAGGCTCGGGTCTGGTTGCGTTCGCAGCAGCCACCGGCGTTATGCCACTGGATATGCCGGAATCCATTCTGGTTCGCTTCAAAGGCAAAATGCAGCCTGGTATCACTCTGCGTGACCTGGTCCATGCAATCCCTTACTACGCCATCCAGAAAGGCCTGCTGACTGTTGAGAAGAAAGGCAAGATCAACGCCTTCTCCGGCCGCATCCTCGAGATCGAAGGTCTTGACGAGCTGACCGTTGAACAAGCGTTCGAACTGTCTGACGCCTCTGCAGAGCGCTCTGCAGCCGGTTGCACCATCAAAATGCCGGAAAAAGCCATTGGCGAATACCTGCAGTCGAACATCACCCTGCTGCGCTGGATGATCAGCGAAGGCTACGGCGATGCGCGCACCATGGAACGTCGCGCTCAAGCGATGGAAGCCTGGTTGGCTGAGCCGAAGCTGATGAGTGCTGACGCCGACGCTGAATACGCTGAAGTGATCGAAATCGACCTGGCTGACTTGAAAGAGCCAGTACTGTGCGCACCTAACGACCCGGACGATGCACGTCTGCTGTCGAGCGTTCAGGGCGAGAAGATCGACGAAGTGTTCATCGGTTCGTGCATGACCAACATCGGTCACTTCCGCGCTGCCGGTAAGCTGCTGCAAAAAGTCACTGGCGGTATCCCGACTCGTCTGTGGCTGTCGCCGCCGACCAAGATGGACGCTCACCAACTGACTGAAGAAGGCTACTACGGCATCTTCGGCAAAGCCGGTGCGCGCATGGAAATGCCGGGTTGCTCGCTGTGCATGGGTAACCAGGCACGTGTTGAAGCCAACTCCACTGTGGTGTCGACTTCTACCCGTAACTTCCCGAACCGTCTGGGCGATGGCGCCAACGTGTACCTGGCCTCTGCCGAACTGGCAGCGGTTGCTGCAATCACCGGCAAACTGCCGACGGTTGAAGAGTACATGGGCTACGCGAAAGACATCGACAGCATGGCTGCCGACGTTTACCGCTACCTGAGCTTCGACCAGATTGCCGAGTTCCGTGAAGCCGCTGCGAACGCCAACATCCCGGTTGTTCAAGCTTAAGCTGCACGCGCTTAGCGTCTGAAAAAGCCCCGCCTCGTGCGTAATGCTGTTCACTTAAGCATTTGTATCTAGGTCGGGGTTTAAAGAAAATCCGATACCAGTTTTCTGGTATCGGATTTTTTATGCCCATTCAGCAGCAATTGC
>NZ_VBTO01000018.1:0-200474 GCF_013277615.1 Pseudomonas sp. MS19
AATGGGTACCGACCGTTGGCTACATGAGCGCTTCGCTGGCACAGCAAGATATAGGACGCTTTTTGATGCAGCGCTATAACTGGCAAAGGCCACATCAATTCAACAGCGGGCTGGCGCCCGCTGTTGCTGAAGAAAAACTTAAAACCGTGTCCGGGATTAGTTGACCACTACACCAGGATCTTGCTCACGATCAAGGATGCTGACGTAAGCGTGCTGGGATCCCTGATTGATATCAGTGGTGTAAAGCTTCAAAAGCTCCCCTCGGCGCATGCCTGTTTCCAGTAGCAACTCAATCATCAGCCAGTTGCGCAACTGCAGGCGTTTAGGGAATGGATTGTCCGAGGAACCCGGCTGTATCAGCTCCCGGATAATTTGGAGCTGTGTATCCGTCAGACTGCGGTACCGAGCCTGGTTGGGACGAAGATCAACAGTATGGCTCTCGAAGCGCCGTTCGATGGCGTCGGCAACATCGACAAACACAGCGTTGATATCGACGAGTGCGCTGGCACTTTGGCGGATGCGCGGGATGTAGCGGGTGGCACACCAGGATAGGTAGTGCTTCAGCTTATGCAGGTACTGGTCACGTGTGCGTAAATCAATTTGGAGATGTGACGAGTCAATTGAGCCGATTCGACCTGCCAGATTGTCGGCTTGGCGGCTGCTCATGAGCCAAACGGAATAGCCGTCCAACAACGCCAGAATGGCTTCGAAGCGACAGGCCAATATTGCCTCATCAGCATCTAGGCCACGACTTTTGGCGTAGACGTAGAAAGTTTGGATCGCTCGTACATGGGCAGCCACAGTGTTGTAGGCACTGTACCTGTGCTTGAGCTGAACATAGAGGAATGGGACGAGCACAGGTAGTGGTGCGCCGGTCCCATCCAGCACAAGCAATGGCACTCGCTGCCCTGAAGAGAAACGACACTGGATTAGCTTCATAGGGAAGCGCCTACGCATGTCTACCATGAACATGCGAAAGCATAGCCCGTTTACAAGAAGGGAAGCTCGGTGGGTATCAATCGAATCAGAGTCTTACGAAGCTCATGAACATTTATGACATGGCATCTGGTTTAACATAATATACATTATGCGAACTATGTGCATTGTCCTTGCAAGAATTTCCCAATGGTCTTGGTAGCTCAAACCGTTAATCAGTACTAAAGTTTTTTAAAGGCTACAAACAGCACTTCATTAGCGGGAGAAAAGTATGTTCAAACCGCACAGTCATGCACTGGCACTTGAACCAAGGATTCTTTTTGATGGCGCAGCTGCGACAGCTGTTGATCACCAACAGGACTCGCAAGACGCGACGGACTCAAGCTCAGATACTACGCCTATGCCCACCACTCCTGTGGATACATGGCCAACAGCGAACCCGCAAGCTGCTTCACGACATTTGTTGGTAATCGACAGCCGCGTTGAGAATCGTGAGCAGTTAGTCAAACAGTTACCGAGCGACGTACATGCGCTAGTGGTCAATACCAATGAGAACGGCATTGACGCAATCGAAAAAGCTCTAGAAACCCTGGGCCAGGTCGACTCTATCCAGATTCTGTCGCACGGCAGTCCCGGCCAGTTCACCCTTGGTAACAAAACAATTTCAAGCGACAACATGAGTCAGCTCGGCGAGCAACTGGCCCAGTGGAAAGATAATCTCAGTGAAGACGCTGACATTCAGTTATATGGCTGCAAAGTGGGTGCAGGCAACGCTGGACAGACGCTTGTAGCCGAACTGGCACGCTGGACCGGCGCCGATGTAGCGGCTTCGTCAGATGATACCGGCAGCCTGGCTGCAGGTGGCGACTGGCAGCTGGAGGTTCAGGTTGGCGATATTGATCAGGCCATTGCCCTGAGCGATACAGCGCTGGCGGGCTTTAGCGGCTTGCTAGCCGATGCCGCCCCTACCCTGGCGATCGACGCACCGGGCAAAGATGTGCAACTGGGCACGGATTTCACCTTCAACCTGAGCTTTACCAATAATTCGACCCAAACCGGATATGCGCCGTTTATTGACCTGTTCATGCCCGTTACCGGCAGTGATGGTGATGACGGCGTGAGCTTTGTCTCAGCCAGCTATCTCGGCCAGAACCTGACCACCCATGTGCTGACCTTTGATGCCAATGGCCAGGCCGTGCACCCGTTGGCCGTTGGTCCCGATGGCCAACCACTGATAATCAATGCCGCAGACTATGGCATGGTTGCCGGTGACCAGATGGTGGTGATCGAGCTGCCATTTGCCAGCGTCAACCAGGGCCAGCCGCCAATCGACGTGCAGATTACCGCGCACCTGAGCGACCTGGCCGACACCGATTTCTCATTCTCCCAGGCCACCCCGAATTTGGTGATCAATGCCCGTGCCGGTTTCCAGTACGGCAACGATGCCCTGAACAACCCAACGACTGATCCCAGCTTGGTTGAATCGGGGGGTGTCGACTTTGTCGTGCATCCAACAGTCATCACCTTCGACCAGACCATCACCGCTCCCGAAGGTGAAACCGCCACCGGCCCCAATTATGGCCGGCAGTTGGATCTCACCGTCAGCCCGGCTACCGCCCAGCCGATAACCAACCTGGTGATCACTCAGCCGGTACCGGACAATGTCATTATCACCGCCATCGATCCGGGACCTGGCGGCACCATAACCACCGTCACCCTGTATGACGGCCGTACCAGCAGCGACCCGGCGGTGATCCAGGCGGCGCTGGCGCTGAATAATGATGCCGACCTGAGCAACGATCTGTATATCCAGTCGTTCACTGTCACCTATGCCAACCTCAACGCTCCGGTGACCACCACGGTGGACTTCTTCGTTCCCGATGCCGATGTTGATGGCAACCCGGTGCTTGACCCCATCACCGGGGACCCGGTCACCATTACCTTCGGCGCACCCAGCGCATCCGGCGAATGGGTGCCGCTAGACCCGCGCGACGTCGAAAACGTTGGCGACAGCATTGCCTTCTCCGGCGACGGCAATACGGTCAGTGTTGTGGCCAAGTCCATCACCCTGCTCAAACAGGTGAGTATTCAAACCGATGTAGGCACCAACGGCTTGAGCCCGGGTGACACGCTGGAGTACGACCTGCACATCGACCTCTCCGACTACTTTGCCTTCGGCGAGAATATCCTCGGCAATGGCAGTTTCATCATCGCCGACAGCCTTGGCGATGGGCAGACTCTGGTACCCGGAACACTGAGCCTGACCGTGACTTTTAACGGCACTACACAAATTATTCCGATCACTGTGACTTCGGTTGTCAATGCCGATGGCAGCACCTCGCTGGCGTTCGATGTTGGCGCGGCGATGAAAGATTTCTTCACCACCCGCGGCTGGCTCAATGGCGACCTGGCCTTCGATGACACGCTCGATGGTGCAACCACAGCGGTGCTCAGTTATCAGGCCACCATCAGCCAGAGCTACACCCCGCCAGCCGGTGATCCGCACAGTGAAATCAACGAGGGTGACTCGATAGGCAACAACGCCACGGTAACTGCCACCATCCTTGAGGACACCCTCAACCTGACTGGCAGCGACCAGGCAGATAACTCCAGCACTACCAGCACCATCCCCACCAGCAACGTCGATATCGAGCTGGCTAACCTCAATGGCGGTGGCGCCCCGGCCCCCGGAACCGAACTGCGACCTGGCGATGAAGTGACCTTCAGCGTCGGCTACGACCTGGTCACTGGCGACTACGAGAACTTCTCACTGACCGTTTACCTGCCACTGCCTCTGTTTGATCTGGGCCCCCTCAGCCAGGCTGAAATTGACTCTCTATGGAGCCTTGGTAGCGGCAATACCAACCCCAACAGCCCAGTTTCGGTCGTGGTCGGCCCCGGCAATTCGCTGGTGTTCACCTTCTCCGACTACGTCAATACAGGGGTGGAAGGCAGCCGCATCGAGATCGACTTCACCCTGACCGTCAGCGATCAGCCGTTTGCCGATAACCGCTCCTTCAACGTGCTGGCCGAGTCGAGCCAGACCACAACTCTGGATAAAAACGTCATCCTGTCTTCCGATGACGTAGCCCTGATTGCCTCGGTAGCCGAACCCTCTTTGAGCATCACTCACGGCGTGGTGTCATCCAGCAACGGGACTGTCAGCGGTGTCACTGGTGGCTGGAACCCTCCCGGCAGCGGCGGCGTGCCGTTTACCGGCGGTAGCTTGACCGAGATCGGTGATATCGACGGCTCAGTCAGCGATGTCGATGGCGGCGACCTGCTGCGCCTGGCCACCGCAATTGAAAACAGCGGCGGCGGTGGCGCCAATGACGTCAGCACCAGCATCACCCTGCCCGCCGGTCTGTCCTTTGTCGGCGGTAGCCTGTCCACGGCCAATCTGATGATCTACCGCGGCGACGGCACGCTAATGACCCTCGGCACCGATTACACGGTAGATAACGCAACCAAAACCATCACCTTTATCGATCTCCCTGGTGCTGGAGCCTTGCTTGCTGGCCGTCCCGGCACGGCTGCCGATCAGTCGGGCGAGAACCTGGTGCTGATTACGTATGACGTGGTGGTTGCCAGTAACATCGATGCCAGCGCCACCCTGCAAAGCAGCGGGGCGCTGCTCAGCTATGCCAGCGTCGAAGGTGGCGCCAACTTCCTCGCCAATGGCGTCGACAGCGATCTGGCCGACCAACAGGTCGCGGCTCCTGAGATCAGTAAAAACTTTGCTGGCGGTAGCCTCGACAACAGCGACTCAAGTGCCAGTCACACCACCGGCGCTGATCTGGTGGTCGGCGAGAGCATGCTTTACGACATCGTCGTGACCTTGCCTGAAGGCACTACCCAAACGCTGTCGATTGATGATCTTATCCCGCCAGGCATGCGCCTGGACACCAGTTTCAACGGTCTTGGTTATGAAATCATCACCACCGCTGGCGGTTCCCTCAGCGCCAACTTTGCCGGCACGGTCACCATCAGTGGGCTGAACGCACCATCTGGCACATTGGGCGATGATGGCGTCGATGCGCGCTTTACCTTTAGCGTCGCCAGCGCCAGTGCCGACAACGACACCGGTAATAACAGCTTCGTTATTCGAGTGCGCCTGGTGGCCAGCGACGTCATCAGTAACCAAGCCGGGACGGTACTGCAAAATAATGCCAGCCTCAGCTACAACGACACCGACGGCGATACTCCCAACGGCACCGCACCGACCGACAGTATCACTCGAGATGTCAGTCTCACGGGCGGCCAACCGGCAATCACCGTGCGCGAACCAACCCTGCAGATCAGCCAGCAACTTCAGGGCGATCCTGGCTTTGGCTACGATGAAGGCGATGCCGTCAACTTCACCATAACCGTGGCCAACGGCAATGCTGGCACCGACTTCGATGCTTTCGACATCAGTTTCAACAGCGCCCTGCCCAGCCAGCTCGATAACCTGCAACTGGTCAGTGTCATCTACACCGTGGGAGGCCAGGACTTCGATCTGACGAGCAGTTTCAGCCTTGACCCGACCGGACGAACACTGGTCAACACCGCCAATATTGATATCGCCAAAGGCGGCACTCTGGTAATCAGCGTTTCTGGCGTGGTCAACGCCAGCGGCGCCTCCGTGCCCGAATTCAATAGCCAGGCAGAAGTTCGCTGGAGCAGCCTCGATGGCAGCAATACTGACGGCAGCGCTGATCCCAGCGGCGAGCGCACCGGTGCCGATGGCCTGCTCAACAGCGGCGTAGTTGACGATTACCGCCTCGACAGCACATTGGTGATCCCAGTGGCGCAGGGAATCAGGATATCCCGGGTTGGCGGCCTGGATGACACCAGCGCCCCGGACCCAACCAATGCCACTGACGAGAATGTTGCCATTGGCGAGCTGATTCATTACCGTGCTACAGCCTTGCTCCCTCAGGGGGCTAATGATAACTACCAAATGATCATCACCTTGCCTCCAGGCCTGACGCTCGCCGACTTGAGTAGCATGCGCATTGGGTTTATCAGCAATGATGGCGGCTTGACCACTGACATGCTCAATTTGATCACCAGTGGACAACTGCAAATCAGCGGAAACGAGAACTCGCCAGAGGCAGGCCCCCTTAGCTCAGACCTGTCCGAGCCAGGCCCGACAGGTGTGCTTAACTCATCAAATAATCAAGTGGTGAGCGTTACTGTTGATGCCCAAGGCAATCAGGTGATAACCCTGAATTTGGGCAATATTACTAACAACGACCTTGATGACGATCTGGAAGGGATTGTCATCGAATTCAACGTCCGTGTGATGAACGCTCTCACCAACCAAGACGGTGCACGTCTCGGTGTGTTCGTCCAAGACAGTGTCAATGGTCAAGACCGAGCGACCAGCAACACCCTATACGAAAACATCGTTGAACCTAGCTTCACGCTAGACAAGCAAGTAGTCGACTTCGACCCTAATCCGGGTGGTACCACTGGCACGGCCACGGTCTCGACCACATTTACCGCTACGGGTGATGTACCGGCCTACAACGTCGTCTACACTGCCGGCTTCCAAGACGCAACCAGCATCACCTTGGTGTCAGTCACCATTAATGGCGTGGTCTATGACCAGAATAACCCGACACTCCCTCCAGGCGTGACTGCCAGCGGGGATAGCCTGCTGTTTGAGCAGATCGATCCGGGCACAACCGTCATCGCCATTTACGACGTGGTGGTGCCTAATGATGTAGCGCTTCAAGGGAGCGACGACAGCCTTACCTGGAGCAGTCTGCCCGATGACTTTACTAGTTGGGGAGAAAGTTCGGTCGGCAATGAAGGAGATGCGGACGGCGAGCGGACCGGTGACGACGGTGCTGGTCCGGATGCAACTGTTCTCAACAACTATCAACTGCTCGAAGGCGCGGGCCTGGGTATTATCACCGGCACCCTGTGGAACGATACGGAGACGGCAGATACCGACACCACGCCAGATGGCCCGGGCCTTGCCAATCAGCAGGTGGATCTGATCTGGGCCGGGCTCGACGGCATTTTTGATACGGGTGACGAAAAGACCTTCAGCACAACCACTGACCTCAATGGCCAGTTCATATTCGGTGTGCTGCCTGCCGGCCTGTACCGAATTGACTCGCCAGAAGACATCAACTCACCTGCCGCCTTCGGCGACTTGCACATTCGCATCGATACCGATGGCACCGACCTGGGCCAGATCAATATCACCCTTGGCGAGGCGGACAGTCAGCAAGCCAACTCAGGTTATGTCGAACTCAACGACGCACCCACCATTGCGGCACCAGACTCACAAACCGTCAACGAGGACCAGGCTGCGCTGATCACCGGCATCACCGTCGCCGATGTCGATGCCGAGCGTGATCCTGACACCGACAGCCGCGACATTCAGGTCACCCTGACTGTTAAGCATGGCACCCTGTTCTTGAGCGGTACGACTACCGGCGTGGTCGTCACTGGCGCCAATAGCAATACCTTGGTGCTGCAAGGGCGCATTGACGCGATCAATGCTGCCCTGACCAGCCTCAACTACCTGTCCGACCTTAACTACAACACGGCCGACCCGGCTTTGGATGGCGAGTTCCTAACCATCGACGTTAATGATCTGGGTAACTACGGCGACTTCAACGACAACGGCATACCCGGCGAGACCGACGATGAGCGGACAGCGACCGACCGCATTGACATAATCGTCAACGCGGTCAATGACGCCCCTACCGCCGTTGTTGACGAGGCCATAGCCGTGGAAGCAGGTGGAACCGACAACCGTTTGCCAGGCGTCAACCCCACGGGCAACCTCACCGATAACGACCTTGATCCGGACCTGATTACCAACCCCGACATTGAAGACCTGGATCTGGTCTCGGTGGCGTTTGACGGTGTCACCACAAACGTCCCCGCCAATGGCAATACCGTCGAGATTAAAGGCAAGTATGGCAGCCTGTTTGTCGACATCAGCGGTGCCTACCAGTACGTGGTGGACAACGACAATTTAGAAGTTCAGGCACTACGCATCAGTGGCCAGACGCTGACTGAGGTGTTCGACTACACCATTAGCGACCAGGGCAACCCGACCGCCACGGCCAACTCATCAAGCACTCTCACCGTCACCATCGAGGGCGCCAACGACACCCCGGTTGGCGTTGATGACACCTTTGAAGCGACCGAGCAAGGCGGCGTAAACAACAGCGACACTGGCAACCCCAATGACACTATCACCCCCGCCCCCGGGGAGAATGCTACCGGCAACGTACTGGCTAACGATACCGACGTAGACTCGGTTGCCAATGATGAAACCAAGCGAGTCAGCGGCATCCGCGCAACCCCGGAGGCCAGCCCTGACGCGTTGACTCTGGTGCCTGATGGCGGCTCCGTGGATATTGACGGTCTCTATGGCACCCTGACCATCTTCTCGGATGGCAGCTTCACCTATGTCATCGACAACAGCAATCCTGATGTGCAGCGACTCGACCCCAGCCAGACCCTGACAGATGTCTTCAGCTATCAGGTAACCGATGCCGGTGGGCTCAACGACCTAGCCCAGCTCAACATCACGGTTAAAGGCAACTATGACAATCCGGTGGCTAGCGATGATCTGGCCACTGCTCAGGCGGGTGAATCTGACGATGACGGCAATGAGAGTAACCCTTCTGGCAACGTCATTCTCAACCCAAGTCGTCCCGGTGATCCCACAGACAACGGCATTGATCAGGATGTAGATGGCATCGACAGGCCGAACACCCTCTTGACGGTCAACGGTATCCGCAATGGTCCTGAAGCTGCTGGCGGTACTTTCACTGCAGTCACCGCGACGACAGTCCTGGACACCTTATATGCCGAAGACATCAACGGCGTGCCTTTGGCTAACAGCACGGGCGCGGCCTATGGCCAATTGACCATCAACCCGGACGGTACAGCTTCCTTCGACGTCAACAGCGATCACCCAGATATTGTTGCTTTGCCGCTGGGTACGACCCTCAACGTGATTGTCACCTATCAAATCACCGACTCCGAAGGCCTGACCGATACCGCGCAAATCGTCATCACCGTGCGTGGAGCCAACAACGTGCCCATCGCTCAGGATGAGGTTGCGTTTGCCACCGAGGCAGGTGGCGTACTTAATGCCACACCGGGAGTGAACCCGACAGGCACACTCGACACTGCAGACCCGGATGGCGATCCGATTACTGTAACCGCTGTACGCACCGGTCCCGAAGGTGGTGCTGGCACCGCCGGTACCATCGGCACTGCGTTACGCGGCACTTATGGGTCGCTGACACTCAATGCGGACGGCACTTATTCATATGTAGTCGACAACGACATGGCCGAGGTTCAGGCTCTGCGCCTGGTAAGCGACATACTGATCGAGCGCTTTACCTATACCATTGAAGATCTGGGCGGCTTATCTGATAGCGCCGAAATTGTTGTGGTGATTCGTGGCCAAAATGACAATCCAGTGGCCACAGATGACGGCAACACTGCGACTGAAGCCGGTGGCGTCAACAATGGCGCTGGGGGGGTTAATCCAACCGGCAATGTGCTGAGTAACGACACCGACGTCGACGGCGGCGAAATAGCCGCCGACCCGATTGGCTATGGTGAAAGTAAAGCCGTCAACAGCGTGCGTACTGGTGCAACAGAAGGTGCTGGCACCACTGGAACACTGGGCAGTGAACTGCGCGGTAACTATGGCTGGCTGACCCTGGGCGCAAACGGCCAATACACTTATCGGCTGGACAACAGCATGGCCGAGGTTCAGGCCCTGCGCGCTGGCAACCAACTGACTGACAGCTTCAACTACAGCGTCATCGATGCATCAGGAGCAACCGACATCGCGGTGTTGAACATCACCATTCAGGGCGCCAATGACGCCCCGGTTGCCAGCAATGATACGGCCTTCGCAGTCGAGGCTGGCGGTCTCAACAACACCACGCCGGGCACCAATCCAAGCGGAAACGTGCTGGCCAACGACAACGATGTCGACCTGAACGGCGAACAGCTCAGTGTGTCCGGAGTGCGGAATGCTGCCGGAACAGGCACTGTAGGCAGCCAGTTAGCGGGTACTTATGGCAGCCTGCTGCTGAACAGTGATGGCAGCTACACCTATACCGTAGACAACAACAATGCGCTGGTTCAAGCATTGCGAACATCAATCAATACCCTGAGCGAAAACTTCACCTACACCATCCGGGATCTGGCTGGAGCCACCAGTACGGCGACCTTGACGGTGCTCATTCGTGGTCAGAACGATAACCCTGTGGCGGTTAATGACAGCGCCACGGCAGTAGAAGCCGGCGGTACCAATAACGGCACGCCCGGCATCAATCCTAGTAGCCCTCCGCTGACTAATAACCTATTGACCAACGATACCGACGTTGACAGCGGCGACAGCAAAACCATCGACGGTATCCGTACCGGCACTGAAGCGGCTGGTGGCGCTTTCACCCTGGTTAACGGCAGCCAGTCGATTGTCGGCACCTACGGCATACTGACAGTGCAGCCCAACGGTGCATATAGCTACGTGGTCGACAACGACAAGGTAGAGTCACTTAAGCCCGGTGACAGTGTGCAGGAGGTATTCACCTACAGCATGCATGACACTGCCGGCGCTCAGGACACTGCCCAATTCGTTATCACCATCCAGGGCGCGTGGGATGCTCCGGTTGCAGATAACGACTCTGGAATTGCCGTGGCTGATAATGGCGATGGCCGATTCATCGACCCAATCGGCAATGTGCTGGACAATGACACCGACGTCGATCAAGGCGACAGCCTCACCGTGACAGCGATCCGCACTGGTGAAGAAACCGCCAGTGGCACGGCTGGAACCGTGGGCACCGCGCTGGTTGGCCAATATGGCACATTGACGATCAATGCTGATGGCACCTATCAGTACATTCTCGACTCGTCCAACCCAGCTGTTCAGGCACTCAATCTGCTCGAAAGATTGAATGACTACTTCACCTACACCACCACCGATCAGGGCGGCCTCAATGATCAGGCACAATTGACAATCCTGATCATTGGCCGCAACGACCCACCCGTGGCAAATGATGATGCGGCTACGGCAGTCGAGGCCGGCGGTTTGAACAATGCCACGCCCGGCGTAAACCCCAGCGGCAACGTGCTGGGCAACGATACCGACCTGGAAAGCGGCACGCTCACGGTCACGGCGGTGCGCACCGGCAGCGAGTCTGGCAGCGGTACCAGCGGGGCTGTTGGCACCAGCTTGCGCGGCCAGTATGGTGACCTGGTGCTCAATGCCGACGGCAGCTGGAACTATGTGCTCGACAACAGCCTGGCGGCGGTACAAGCCCTGCGGACCAGCGGCCAGACCCTGACCGACACCTTTACTTATACCATTCAGGACCCATTCCTGGCCGACGATCAGGCGCAACTGGTCATCACCATTGAAGGCCGTAACGACACGCCGATTGCCTTCGATGACAATGCCACTGCGGTAGAGGCTGGCGGTATTGCCAATGGCACTGCCGGGGTAGACCCGGTGGGTAACGTGCTGGACAACGACACCGACGTTGACAGCGTGGCTAACGGCGAAACCAAACAGGTACTCAGCTTCACCAGCGAACTCGGCCAGTCGGCCGCTGCAGGGCAAGTACTCAAGGGCCGCTACGGCAGCCTGACAATCAATGCCAATGGCAGTTACCAGTATGTGCTCGACAACGATAACCCAACGGTGCAAGCCATGCGCACGGCTGGCGAAACCCTGCGGGAAGTGTTTACCTACCGCATGCGTGACACTGCCGGAGCCGAATCCACGGCGCGTCTCAACCTGCTGATACAGGGCGCCAACGACAACCCAGTGGCGGTTAATGACAGCTCAGTCGCCAGCGACCAGTTCCTCGCACCGCAAACCAGTGGCAACGTACTGCTCAACGACAGCGATGTCGACGGCGGTGACAGCCTTCAGGTATCCGCCATTCGTACAGGAGCAGAAACCGCCAGCGGCACCAGCGGCAGCCTTGGGCAGCCCTTGAATGGTCGCTACGGCACGCTGGTGATCAACGCTGACGGCAGCTACACCTATAGCATCGACCTGACCAACAACGAAGTGCTCGCCGCTGCCGGCCTCGGCCAGGTTCTCCAGGACGTGTTCACCTACACCCTCGTGGACCTGGCCGGCGCCACCGACCTCGCCGAACTGGTGATCAACCTGGATATCTCGGCGCCTTTTATTCCGGCCCCGCAGGATGGTCCCTTCCACTACCAGCGCTACCCTGGCGACAATGACTTGAATTACACAGGGCTTAAGGATGTAGAACCGGCGGTATTTGTCGGTCCGGCGGTTAACATCAATAATTTCCTCAACACAATCAGCTCACGTATGACCGACGGAAGTCAGATTCGACTCGAGTCCCTGCCCGGCCTGCAAAACCAGATCGAACAAGAACGCCTTGAAGTCATTGGTCAGAGGGACGATCAGCAGGTACACCAGGCTGTACTCGACAGTCAATTCGACAGTGAGTTGGATCTAGCCTGGATACTGGGTCGTCAGGGACGTGTCGATTTGACTGCGGACGGATTGCTGAGCGATCCGTCGATTTTCGCCAGCTTGGCGGACGACCTATCTCACCATCATGCTTATCCAGAAAGCGCAGCTCAAACTGCACCTAGTTTCAAAAGCCAGCTTCAGGCAGCAAAACGCCATAACATGGTTTTGCCACTTGAGCAGCTCGGTGATGGCCAGAGTGAAAAGATACGCACGGAACTATCCAAGAGAGGTTAAACAACTACTACAAAATAGTAAAGTAAGCGTTTCCCTGCAAATTACAGAATCGATTTGGGTGGAGGCCAGGTATCTTCCTGTACGTTTTGACCTGGCCAAATCCCGCTCATAGGCATCTGACACTTGCAACGGGGAATTGTCTTTTTTCGCATGCGGCTGGGACTGTGAACGGATCAACATTGTCAGCGAATCAACAAAGCCTGAGCCTGCTCAGGTTAGAACATTGAACTCACTGACAATCCACCAGACTTCTGCTGCCAAGGCGATGATGACAAACGCCTGATGATAACGGTCATTGGCGACGCGGGTGCCGATAAGCGACATAGTAATCAAACACGCCTGACGTATTTGATACTCGATTCCCAACGCACGGAAATGCTCATCACCTTTGAGTGCACTGTCGATCATGTCGACTGCGAACAACGCTGCAAGCAGGCCATAAAACCAGGTTCGGCGTGAATGGAAATACGCTTTGAACCCGGAGTATTCATCGAGGTTGTCTGGAAACAGGATGGCGCAGATGAAGAAATACAGCGCTGCGTAACAGATGACAAAGAATTACAGCTCAAAGGTCCAGCGCGTTATTTTCACCAGCGCAAACTCGAACCACCAGAAATGCACGACAGCGAGCAGCAGAAAAAATGCCCAGCCCAAATGCACGCTATAGATGTATTCACGTTTAGGATGCTGCACAAAACGCGCAAGGCCATTGAGCAGCCTCGCCACACTGAGGCCTGTGACCATGCCGATGATCACTCGAACGTGGAAAAACGAGTCCGGGTTGAGTACCTCTGACTCCATACACGATCCTTAGAAGTGGAACCCATTGACCCATCTATGATGGCTACTTGCTGAGTAAATCATCTGTGAAACGCCACAAACGTTTGTGCACAGGCTTATGCGGTTGGACGTGCGCAAAGTTGTTTCGAGTGTAGAAGAAAACTGCGGTTTATCACTCCCCTGCCCTTGATCGCTTCGACTCCAGTGAACCCGACGCCGTTTACGCCGGGTTGTAGCAAATACAGCTAGTCGATAAAGAAATTTGCAGCCAGCGGTAGCAATACGGCAGTGAAAACGCCGAGCAAACTCATTGCAAGTGCTGCAAATGCGCCTGTTTCGCTGCTTTCTTCGAGGGCGCGGGCAGTGCCGATGGCGTGCGCATTCATGCCATAAGTCATGCCGCGTGCAGCTGGATGCACAACGCCAACTCGACGCAATAACATTGGCCCGAGCGCTGTGCCGATAACCCCGGTGAGCATGACGAACACTGCCGCCAACGATGCGATGCCGTGCAACTGATCCGTCACCAGCATGGCAATAGGCATGGTGACTGATTTAGATGAAAGTGTAATCAACACGGGCAGGCTGGCACCCAGCAAATAGGCAATCAGCACGGTGAGCACCACAATCAAAATTCCGCCGACCAATACAGTGATCAGAATTGGCCAGAGCAGCAGACGAATACGCTTCATATTGTTGTAAAGCGGTACGGCCAAGCCAACAGTTGCTGGCCCTAACAACATTGCAATCGGTTCTGCGCCTTGGCGATAGGTTGTGTAATCAAGGCCGGTAATCAGCAAGGTCGATACGATCAGAACCATTGCAACCATGACCGGCTGCAGCACCAACCAGCCACTGCGACGGTAAATCACGACTGCAATTTGAAACGCAACCAGCGTCACAACCAATGAGAATACCGGATTGAATATAAGGTTGTGCCAGGCGGCTGAAACATCACTCAGGCTCATTGGCGGCCTCGGCTTTGCGCTCAAGACGCACGGTGAGGTACTGCATCAGCAGGCCGCAAAGCGGTACGGTAATAATCACCGAAAGCACTAGTGCCGCTGCGATGGCCACTCCTTCGTCGAGTAAAGCGGTACCGGAAACCATGATTCCGGCAGCAGGCACGACCAGCAGCAAGGGTAGATAGCTCAATAGCCAGTTGGCCGCTTGTTGCAATGACTCATCAATCCCGCGTATGGCCAAAATAACCACCAGCAGCAACATTCCGATAATGGCGCCGGGCAGCATCGGTAGCCAGAGGGTACTGATCAGACTCCCCAGCAATTGCAGCGCTAACAGTAAGGTCAGTCCTTTGAGCATGATATATTCTCGACGGAAAAACCCTAACTATGCCTCGCTGTAGAGCGACTGCATAGCATCAGTCGAGAACACAAAAACCATATCAGTCACCTGAAAACCGCTGTATTCACTTATAAAAAGTTGTGTAGACCACATCAAAACCGAACTCACCGGCGTTAAGTCGCTCTAGCTGGGACAGTTCGGCGGTGAAAGTAATGTCGGTTCCGCCCGAAGGGATTTGCTTGGCCTGCTCGGTGCCGAAGGGAATGTAGGCGCCCGTCTCGGTGTTTTTCAGTTTGAGGATGACCCGTGTATTTTCATCCTGGATGCCAACGCCCCCACTCAGGGGCGCATAGCCAGGTGCAGAGAAGCTGGTTGTGGTGTTGGCGATGGAGCTGCAAGTCCATGAAAACTTGAAATCCTTGCTTGGCTTGGTATTTCCCAGCCGCGTAGGAATAGGTGGGAACACCACATTGGTTGGCGCACTCATTGTGCAGGTAGTCGCGGCAGCATCGATGGTGGCAACCGATGGCACCACGCGCAGGGTCTTGGTGTTCACTGCGGCGTTGGAATAGCGCGCCGTCATGAAATTCACGGTACGCGGAAAGTCCAGGGCAATGTGGGTTGAGTCGGTAATCTGGCCATCTTTGATTACATCGAAGACTTTGACGCTATTGCTGCCTTCGATACAGGTGTCAGCGTCGCCGCTAGCCGCTCTTATCGCGTCAATCTGTACCCGATTGTTGACCCCACCAACTGTGGTCAGGAAAGGATCGGAACCAATACTTACGCCCCCCGCGACCCGGTAGGTCAGGCCATCAACATTGGTCAGAAGATCGGCTCCGCTTCTTACATTGTTTTCGGTTGCCATTGCGAAGCGAATCGTGCGCTCGCCCGCGCTCATGGGTATGGAGCATGAGTACTGATAATTAACAGTCACATTGCCAATTACAGTACCTGCGACGATGTCGTTGTTTACCGCGGTTATGCCTGAATAGAGGGTGTTCAGTGCAGAGAAGCGACATTCCCAATTCTCGACGCCGGAACAGGCGGCAAGCGTCTCACCGCTAAATAACAATCCTGAGAGTGCCCCAAGGGTCGTGGGCATGATTAACGCTCGAACCTTTGCGGCTAACAATGAAGTCTTCATGAATATAAGATCCTTTTATCATCATGATCGGCAATTAACTGGCTTCAGAAATGCATTGCGCCTGTACCTGCACATAATTGCCATTTGGCGCGTCTTCGGGCTGCTCGTAAACCAGCGTACAAGACTCATCGACCCCTTGCCCCCAAACAACGCGCAGTTCCGGATATTCGCCACGAATAAAGATAAGCCCGCCCTGCCCCACAAGACTGACCTGCTCGCCTGCAGCATCAACAACCTGAGCGCCGAACGGAATCTTGGGTTCGCGCTTTACCCGCAATAGCAGCGGGCTGCCCGTAACAGTGGGGTACTCAAGCTTCACAATTGCACCGCGGCGCGGCACCGTTTCCTGGGAGGTCAGGGATAACTCAACATCCCGGGAAAGCCCTTTAGGATCGAGCGCCACGGTATTTTTCCGGTAAGGAGTCAAGTTAGTCACCGCCGCATAGCCGCCGGCGTTCACTTTAGTGCCTAAACCGCCTCGGATTGCTGCGCCCTCTGCGCTTTCGCCTCGACCAAAGCAATCGTATCCCCCTGCTCCGGTGACGCCACCAAACCACCACTGTGACCCAGCAAGGTTCCGGTGGCGGATACGGTGTATTGGCTGAAGTCCTGTCCAATACTGGTGCTCGCGCCTATCTGTGACAGGCTTGTACGGTACTGTAGGTCGCCACCGTAATTCTCGGTGCTTCCAGAACTGTCGATATCGGCAGCGCCGTACACGCCATAATTCAACTGATCATTGGCACCGCCCGAGCCATTTAAACTGGTTCGAAAGCCGTGTTTATCATCGCCGTCTGACGACACACTGGTATTCACATAAGCTCGGTTACTGCCCAGTTCAAAGGGCATGCTAAGGGTTAGCAGGAACGAGTCAGTGGACTCATCGCTGTCGTCTTCCAAGTCACGGCTGGCAGTGAAGTTTAAGCTCCCCCAGTTGAAGCTTTTGTTGAGTCCGATTTGAAACGTAGTGGTGTCTTGCTCGGAGTCCCAGTAATTCTGCACTACGCCGGAGACAAAAATACTGCCGTAGTCGCCAAACGGTTGATCAATGTTGAACTGGTAGCGGTTCTTCTCACGGTTGAATACATCAGACGGATTATCACGCACCTGCACGAAGTCGGAGAAATCCAAATATTCTTCATTGGAGAAACGTGAAGCCGTTATTGAAATATTGGTTTGGCTGTAATCAATCAACCGGTTGAAGTTCAGCCGGTAACTCTCACCTGAAAACTCATCTTGTGTTGGACGAGCTTCTACCGAGATATTACTGGCTTGGGTGTGGGTGACATCAAGCGAAATCGCGCCCACTGGCGTACCCACAGCAGCACCGGCGAGCACTGCATAATAATCCTCTGCGCCTGTTGCGCCGGTATACAGCGTTAAATCATTGGTGATACCGCGCCGGTATGTACCTTGAGCGAACTCTGGTTCATATGAAATGTTGTCGTCCCGGTAACGTCCCAGGGTCATGCTGAAACGTGAAGAGCCAGGACGAAGCATCTGGATTACCGCTGAAAACGGCACAGTGAAGCGTTTGACCCTGCCATCGGCCTCGGCTACTTCTACATCAAGATCACCCGAGTTGCTGTTGGGATAAAGGTCGCTGATTGCAAATGGACCGGGCGATACGGTGGACTCATAAATGACGTTATCACCCTGGGTAATCGTCACCTTCGCGTTAGTGTCTGCCGTGCCACGCACAATCGGAGCAAACCCTCGCTCAGTCTCGGGCAGCATCGACTCATCACTGGCGATCTGAATGCCAGTGAATGAGAGACTATCGAGGGTTTCGCCAGGCGTGAAGTACTCACCCACAGTAAACTGGGAACGAGCACCTGTTACGTCAGTCTGGACATAGGTTTTCTGAGCGTCATAGTTTGAGGGCTCATCATCCTTATTCTCATAACGTCCATCGTGGCGAAAACGCCAGCCCTCGAAATTGAGCCCGGTGCGCAGGTTGGCGCTGAATGATGAAGAATCATCCGCATCGCTTTGCTTGTTGAGGAAGGCGTTAGCTGAATAATTAACGAAACCTGCCGTGATACCAGCGTCCCAGTCTTTAGGGTCGATGTAATCCGGTCTGACCATGCCGATGTAGGCTTGTGGAATACTCAACTGGGCATTGAGTTTGGCCAGGTTCATGGAGAATGTGGCGTCAGGTATGAGCGTGGTTGCTTCGACACACGACTCCTGTAGTAACCGTTTGACCTTCTTTTGGTCTGGGAGGCTTGCAATATCAACACCCCATTGTGCGACGTCAGATGCCGTGAAACAGAAGCGCTTTTCTCCCTCCTCGGCCTCATCCTCGATTACGTTGACACTTTGGCGCAGGCTGGACCGGCCATTAATGATCACATCAATTCGATAAGTACCAGCATCGATTGCACCCGCTTTGGCGAAACGGGATAAATCAATGTTCTGCCCCATGCCTTTGAGCAGGCTGCTGTCAAACATCACATCATCGTCTACCGCGCCATCATCAACCTCTACTGTTGTTTCTACATCATCAGCAGGAGGCGCATCATGTTCTGCAGGGGCTAGATCTTCAGCGCACACAACATTTGGCAGTGCGGTAAACAAAAAGACAGCAAGAAGATTCGTTCTAATCAGAATGAATAACGTGCAATTTTTATTAGATTGCGAACACAAAATTACACCAATATCATGATGAGAAAGATAAAAATATCGATATGCTTATTGGAGTTTGCTGACTTGTGTTTGAGCGATACCAAAATCATTGAGCCAGCGGAATGTAACGGTGCCACTATTCAAAGGGCCAGGCGATTTTGAAAGCGCGTAATCCTTAGTTGCTAAAGGACTAATCATGCCGCCATCTTTATTGATGAATTCTTTTCCACTAGACTCTAACTTCAGCCCGCTGATACTTGTGTGATACTGACTCTTATTAGTCGCACGCAGTACATATTGATCAGCATCTTTCACAACAGCCCAAGTAATGGCTTTGGCTGCGTCATAGGTTGTGCCCTGCAAACCTTTTGGCCGATAGAATAATTTTATCCGCGACCGAAACGCCATGCGCATGACGTTTTTACCATCTGCATTTTTACTTCTTGCGGGTATTTCGAGCACATTCAACCAATAGACAGACTCACGATCTTTAGGTAATGGATCGCCCGTATAAGCGATACGGAGTGTCTGGCCTTGCTTAGGTTCAATGCGGGTCAAAGGAGGCGTAACAATAAACGGCAGCTCTTCAACGCCGGGAGTCACTGCTGGATCACCACTGTCAAGCCATGCTTGCATTAGCGCGGGAGACTCGTTTTGGTTCATCATGTCGACTGTAATTTCACGCGCATCTCCGGGATATACAGCTCGCGTGCCAGATAAAGTAACACTGGCGCTACAAGCTACAGAGACAAACATTAAAAACGCGATGAAACCAAATTGACGACCACGGGATTGCAATAACATACACTGTCCTTAGTGATGACCAGCAGTTGATTACTGCCTACTGCTTATTGGTATTCAAGCGTGTAAACAAGATTCGTATTTACAAGACCAGCGATTACTTGACCATTCGAGCTAACATACTGAGCCTTATAAGGCAGTGTTGCAGTGTCGTCCGCAATATCAATATATGGGTTATTGGTTTGCGTCGTGCTGGCCAGGTCGATTCGGGTGCCTTCACCGTCGGTGATTTGCACCTGAACATTAGTAGCGCCGCCTTCATTCGAGACGACTTCGTTTTCTAGGTTGCCTGTCGCTAAGTTTACGTTGTCATTTTCGAAGTAGGCGCGGACCTTGCCACCGGTGCTACAGCCAGTAAGGGCAAAAGAAAAATCCTTTGCGCCAGCTACGTCACCGGTTTCAGCCAGCTGAACCGAAGAAACGTCAGGCAGGGTCACGGTCGCATCACCAGTGCCACCATCGACTGATACGTCGCATGAGGTGGTGGTAACCAGGCCATTGATGGTGATGGTGCCGTCAGAAGCAACAGCCATACCAGACGAGAGGATACCCATGCCGATAACGGCGGTTGCGATAATCTTCTTCATAAATTCCTCGATGCAAATAGATTGGATTTCTTTGTTACTGACACGCAAGTTTTTGTGTGGAGCAACAATTTAATAATAACTAAAGCCCAAAAAGTAATATGTAGGAAAAATTTGACTTCAGTGCATCATCATAGGCTTTTTAGCGATTATGAAAGTTACTACAGCGCACAACAATCAGTATTTGTATACCGGAGTCGTGACAAAATGATGCGAAAAAAATAGCCATGAGCAAACTGCTAATGGCTATACAAGCTGAACCTTAGTAACCAATACCTAATACGGCACCAGGATCTTCAGGTTAGCGATAATCGATGGTGTAAACCGTAGCAGTGGATACTAACCCCGCAGTAACTTGCCCGTCATAGGCATAATACTGGGCGTTGTAAGTTACACTGGCTGAACCATTGACAATGGGCACGAACATGTTGGGCTCACCATTGACATTCAGGTCAATCGCATCACCCAACTCGTTAGTTATCTGCACTTGAACTTTGCCTGCCCCACCAAAATCAGTAGAGATTAAATTATTCAAATTTCCCTCGGTAGGATCGACATTATCGAGTTCAAAACGGGCGCGCACCCCTTCGAGTTGTGGGCAAGCAACCAATTCAAAAGTGAATGGGCGAGTTCCTGCTACGTCCCCCGTATTGATTAGCTTTGTTGAGCTTACTTCTTCAAGGGTGATATCGGCATTATTGCCCTGGCCGTCAACATTTACATTGCACGAGGCATTGTTTACGTTTCCATTGATGCTAATGGTTCCGTCGGAAGCGAGTACATACGCAGGCGAGATAGAACCCATGGCAATGAATGCAGATAAGATACTTTTATTCATATATTCCTCTAACGCTATCATTGAGACCGCAACAATTTGCGACTGTAACCGTGCTGGCACGATGCTACACAATACAGAAGTGGCATTTTGATGGCTGTAAGGAGTTTCTGATGCATCTAGAGATTATAATCTTGATGAAAGCACGTAGCATATGCTGAAGTGATAAGCTGTGTGTAACAACAGACAAGAATGACCAGGTCAAACAAACTAGTTGGCACTCAGCTTTGCTTCGGATGTTTTAATGCTGCCAAAATCATTAATCCACTGGTATGTGATCTTACCTGTTGTAACGGAACTGCTGAGCCCTTCGAGTTCATAATCAAAGGTGGATTTTGGTTTGATCATCCCACCGCTTCCATTTAGGTAAGTCTTACTGTTTGAACTCAGGCTGACATTCGGAATTGTAATATGAAACGGTGATTTATTAGTGCCGCGCAGTACATAGCCCTTATCTACCTGGACTACCGACCAGCTTATATTATCTCCCTCAGTTTTTGGATCGCCAGTTAAGCCTTCCGGACGAAAGAAGAATTTAAGTTGTGAGCGGTAGGCCAACTGAATGTAGTTTTGCCCTTTTGCGTCTTTGCCGGTGGGCGGCACCTCGAGCATGTTGAACCAGAAAACAGATTCAACATCATTCGGCAGTGGCTCGCCCGTATAGGCAATTCTGAGGGTTTGCCCCTGATTAGGCTCAATACGCGTAAGGGGCGGGGTCACAATGAAGGGTAATTTCTCTTCACCGGGTCCGATTTTAGTGTCACCGCTGCCTATCCAGGACTGTATTAATGCCGGTGTATCATTTCTATTCTTAAGATCTACGGTAACTTCGCGTTCCTGGCCAGGGTATATGATACGAGTACCGCTAATTGTTACACTTGCAATGCTGCTGCTAGACAACGCTAACAGCAGAATAAAGGTGAGTAATCTGTTGTGCTTAGTCATGATATCCGAATCATCCATTCAATATTCTTTGTTATCGGGTGAACTGACAACAACAAGGCTGTCCCTAGCTATGATTACTGATAAAGTATGTTGTAAACCAAAGCGCTAGTAACTTTACCTACGCTAACATTGCCCGCAGCTAAATAACTGGCTGCGTAGGTGAAGCCGACCTCACCCGCGTTGTCTATTTCTTGAAATGGATTGTCGGCGACAAGGTTGGTATTCAGATCTAACCGAGTGCCTTGATTATTAGTTATTGCAATATTCACATTTTGAGCGCCACCGTCAGACGGCAAGGTAGTGTTGCCCAAGGAGCCTGTAGGTGCATATACGTTGTTCGCTTCAAAGAATGGACGCACCATCAAGCCGGGCGTGCAGTCTTTCAACGCTATTGTGAATGGTGTGCTGCCTGCTTCAATTCCAGGTGTATTGAGCTCCGAGAGCAGTACACTTGGCAGGGTCACTGTTCCATCACCGCTGCTGCTCCCATTTACCGATAGATCGCAAGACTGGTCTTGTACCAAACCGGAAAAGTGAATCGTACCGTCTTCCGCGTTAGCCACCTGCGTTGAGAGCAGGCTCACCCCTAATGTAATCGCAGAGAGTGCGTATTTCATAGCCAGCAACATCCATGTTGAAGGTTCATCTTCCTATTGCGCTGCACAACTCATTGCTTCGCGTTGTGCAGTTTGCATTCAAAATGCACTTTCTAGGTTGTCACCACATTCATGATAACCATTTCGTTAGCGAAAATGATTACCGATGTGTAAAAGCACAATTTGTTTTACTGGTATTCTATACTGTAAACCAGTGAACTGGTGACCAGGCCAACAGTAGATCTTTCTACACCAGTGAGTGCAACATTGTAATTAAACACAGTTTCGCCATCTACTTCCAGCGGCTTGTAAGGGTTCTTACTATCAGGGTTATAACCTCCGGCATTCAGCGACACGCCATCTTCGTTGTAAAGTGCAATTTGAACGTGCTCTGCCCCGCCATTTTCAGGTGAGGTAGTGTTGATCAAGTACCCACCCTCGGCATTATCCGCTTCAAAACGCGGCCGTACAGTCATACTTGTATTGCAGTTTCGCAGTGCAATAGTGAATGCAGTCTGCTCAGCATTGTCAATATCCGTCAATTCACTCAGCTCAACAGGGGGTATAATTACTGTTCCCTCAGATGAGCCATTGCCATCTACTGACAAATCGCAAGATTCTTCTGTCAGCATGCCGTTGAATTGCACTATTCCATCTGCAGAATAAGCAACACTTGATCCAATGCAACCGAAACCCAACAGCGTATATGCTAAAAACTTTTTCATAGAAACCTCTGAATAATCAAATATAACCCAGCTAAATAACCACTTTCGTCAGTACGTGAACTCAGCGGTATTGCAGTGTGTAGGTCAATGCACTACTTACAGTGCCAGACGTTGGATTAACGCCTGCAGTATATTGGACGTTGTATTCCATAACTGCGTTGCCTGCGCTGGTTATATCCTGATAAGAGTTAGTGCTCTCAGGATTGGTTCTCAGGTCAATCGATTCATCATTAACGTTCAGAATTTCCAACTCAACATCACTTGAACCGCCGTTTGCGGTGGATACCGTGTTCAGCAGATAACCACTTGCGGGATTCACATTGGTCGACTCAAAAAATGGTCGGACCATCATTCCAGGGGTGCAATCAGACAGGAGAAATAAAAACGAGGTGCTGCCGGCTTTTGAGCCTTCATTTGGCAGCGCTGATATACCCAGTGTTGGCAACGTTACCAACGCGTTAGGGCCGACACCATTTTGGGCTTGGCCTTGTGAAATATCAATGTTGCAGCTTTGTCCAATCACGCTGCCTATAAAGTTCACGGTGCCATCCGAAGCCGTAGCAACTCCAGCGGTCATGACGCTTACGCTAAATAAAGCTGAACTCAAAATAGTTTTCATCGTTCCCTCGATGTTTGAATTTTCGATTACTTGTAGAAACCCTGACATTGCTTTCGCGTTTTGCGATGCAGCAAGCACTGTTGAGCAAATTCGATACTAGTTAATAATAGAGTGCTTACATGTAGGTATTTTCTGATTCATTGTATTGTAATTTAACCCCACACGGCCAACCTGAACAAGTCAGCGCTTGTATATAAACGCTCAGAATCATTGTGGCTTGACATTTACGCGCAAACCTAAAAACCAAAAACCTTCACGTGCCTCATCATTTTTCGCCTTGATTTAACCTACCCTAGATTGACAATCAATAAGTCGTATACTAGCGCAACTCGAACCATCAAAATATGCGAATTATAGTATTCAGATCTTCTTATTATACAATTAATACACCGCAACAAATCCAAGCTTAGCTAATCGACGACTAATCACTGATACTCTATACTGTATACCAATGAACTAGTTACCCTGCCGATTGTTGCAGAATTTGAATTACCTGTAACAGCAACTGCATACTTGAACATTACCTCTTCTGTTCCAGAAACAGGCTTGAATGGAACTAAACCATCCGAGTTAGCTCCCCCTATATCGAGAACCTCTCCGTCCTCGTTATATATAGCAAGGTTTATCAGTCTTGCACCACCGTCCTCTGATGAAGTTGTATTAGCCAGGTACCCATTGGGGCCTGCATTATTAGACTCGAAGTACGGTCGTATCTGATTATTCGTATTGCAGTTTCGCATTGCAATTGTGAACGAAGTCCGTTCAGCACCAGACGCATTGGTCAGGTCACTTAAGTTGACTGAGGGTATAACTACTGTACCACTAGAAGACCCATTACCATTGATAGATAGATCACATGACTCTTCTGTTGCGTGCCCTACAAATTGTACAATCCCATTAGAGGCAAAGCTGTAATTTGCAATCGCACAACTCACACTAAACAACGTACACGTCATAATATTTTTCATAACATCCTCTCGATAATTCGCACTACGTTATACCCAAGACCAAAATTCTGAATTGAAAATTCAACATCATTTATACTGTAAGGTATACGTCAGCGCGCTACTTATATCGCCAGACGTAGGATCAAGTCCGGCTGTATATTGGACGTTATAGTGCAGAATAATTATACCATTGCTCCCAACATTGACAAACTTGTTCGTTGCTTCTGGATTGCTACGCAAATCAATGTATTCGTTATCAATGTTCAATATTTCAAGATCAATTCCTGTCGCACCGCCATTTAGCTCTGAAACTGTATTAAGTAGGTAGCCTGTTGAGGTGCTAACATTATTCGATTCAAAATAAGGCCGCACTTCGATGTCTGGCGTGCAGTCAGTTAACGTAAAATTGAATGTAGTATTACCGGCTTTGGAACCTTCACTTGAAAAGGCAGACAACCCAATAGTTGGCAGAACTACTAATCCATTTGGGTTGCCGTTGTCAGTGACGAGACCTTGCGAGATATCTATATTACAGCTCTCACCATTTACGCTACCCTCAAAGTTAATGGTACCGTCTGATGCTAAAGCTGTTGCTGCTGTAAACATGCTCACACTGAACAGAGTTGAACTAACAATTGATTTCATCTTTCCCTCGTTTTTGCAATTGGTCGAGTGCTAGAACCTCCACTTCTATCAAATCAAGTGGCGCGCTAGGCTTTGCGGAGCAAATGAATACTAGCCAATGGCCAAAAGCAAATATGTAGGAGTTTTCTGATGAGCCGCAGTATAATTGAACTTTGAGTTTATGTACTTGAAGTAATAGCCACTTTCGCAATTTCCCTTCAGGACGCAGCAATATACTGCAGGTGCTTTCTGTTCAGCGCCTACTTACTATATATGTAACTCAACGTTTCATTTAAAACTGCGACGACAAATCTTGTCTATTTACTTCAGGTAAATTACAGCCAACTTATTGTTGGTTTTTTAATTAACAAATGATAAATATCACTTTTTTGAGTACCAGTACGCCCGACTTACCGCCCGAGTGATTGCGACATAGCCAAGGCGCTGCGCTTCATCCGCCATGGCCTGGTCGTAGCTGCTGCTAAAGAACCCGCAATATTGATACAGCGCGTTTCGCAACGGGTAGTGCATCGGCGTGGCGCCGTCGTCCAGGATAATCGCCACTTGCGCTTGCAGACCTTTGGCGCGGTGGATGGTCATGCACTTGACCGCCAACCTTTTATCCAGCTCGGCTTTTATGCGCTTTAGCGGTTCATTGCGCCGGCTGAGCAACAACACCGCTGTGGCCTCAGTGGAGTTACATTGCGCGGCATACTCGCACTGCTGGGTAATCTGCTTGATCAGTTGCGGCAGTTGCTGGCTAAGGTCGAAGCCGCGAATGTGCTTGAGTCCGTGATCGCCGGACTGGGCATTGCGCACGGCCGTTGCAGCCTTGTCTTGCTTGCAGGCCACTGCCTGCAGATAGTTCTGCGCATCCTCCACAATGGTGGCGATGGAACGGTAATTGGTTTCCAGCATCAGCACTTGGCTTTTGCGGGTTTTCGGTTTGCACGGGAAGTGCACGTCGAAGTTCATGAACAATTCTGGCGAGCTGCCGCGCCACGCGTAAATCGACTGCCAGTCATCACCAATAGCCATCAAGCTTACGGGCTGTTTATGAGTGCTTAAGTGCCGATGCAAGGCTTGGAGCCACTGAACGATTTGCGGCGAGATGTCCTGGAACTCATCGACCAACAAGTGGCTGTAAGCACTGGCAGCTGACTGCACAGTGCCCCCCTCCGGCGCCATAAGCATGGCACTGAGCTGAGCAAATGCGCAGTTGAAGGTCATGAGCCCCTGAGCCTGTAGAGTGGCCATGAAGTAGCCGTTGAACTGCTGCAAGGCTTTGATGAAGGTACGCTCGTGCTCAGCGCATTGCAGTTTTTGCGGCTGGATGTCGGCAATCGTGATGCCGATACTCTCAATAAACTGCGCCTGAGCATAAAAAGCCTCATGCAGCGGCACGGGCTTGAACTCGCCATTGAGCTTGAAGCCAGCCATGGGCGCTTTGCCTGGCGCGTCTGTTTGCTGGGGTGCTGGCAGTTGCAGCAGTGAATGAACCAACTCGCGGAATTCTGCAACCTCTGAATAGCACTGCTGATAGGCATCGTTGAGAAGATTTAACTGTGCTGATTGCAATCTTGCGCCCGTTAGCGGGTTATCCAGTTCACCAGCGCTGGCACCCCGCGCGCCCAACTGTTCAAACCATTGCGGATTACCCAGCGAGGCCTTGGCCATAACGCCCATGGCGGAATGGAAGGTACGTACGGTCGCGCGGGCTTGTGTTGCATCGAACGGGTATTGCCAGAACCGCAGTAGCTTAATCAGGCGCTCACGCAGCTCTGCGCACGAGGCGCTGGTAAATGAGATGACACAAAGCTTGTCGACCTCTATGCCCATATGACAAAGCATGAACACCACGCGCAAGACCAAGGTTGTCGACTTGCCTGAACCTGCGCCGGCAAAAATACGCGTGAGCGGGCTCTCACAGACAATCATCGCCCACTGCTCGTCTGAAGGTTGGCTGATCACGCCAGCTTGAACGGCGGCAGCTACCTTGTCGCGCATGGCTTGAACATGGGCCGGTGTAATGTCCATGGGCTTTGCGGAGTAAATGCCGGGTGTTGCGCGCTTTCGCCCGGCACTGGTTGGCTTAGTTTTATCCGTTACGGCTTTGCTTGCTGAAGTCTTGACAGATTTCTTGCCCGTGCGCGGTTTTGAAGTTGGCGCTAATGGACTGTGCAGGGAACCTTGCTCACGCAGGTATTCAGCCGTTCTTGGGAAGTAACGGGCTAATGCGCCGGATAAACGAAACCTGTAGCGCTTGACAGCAGAGAGCATTACCAACGTCCATCGGGTAGATGTATATCGTTGATATCATATGTTTTTTTAGGCTACTGCGGGAAATTTGCAGATACGCGAAAGTGTTTGTGGGGGCGCTGCGACTCAAAAACAAAAGCCCCTTATGCGTGGTAAGGGACTTTTGTACACGGGATAGGGATTACGCCCGCTCGATAGCCAGTGCTACGCCCTGCCCGCCGCCAATGCACAAGGTCGCAAGGCCTTTATGGGCGTCACGCTTGAGCATTTCATGGAGCAAAGTCACCAGCACCCGACAACCTGATGCGCCAATCGGATGGCCGATAGCAATAGCACCACCGTTGACGTTGACCTTCTCTGCGTCCCATTGCAGCTCTTTACCCACCGCCAGCGCTTGCGCGGCGAATGCTTCGTTCGCTTCGATCAAGTCGAGGTCAGCCAGGGACCAACCCGCTTTGGCCAGGCAACGCTGCGTGGCACTAACCGGGGCAATCCCCATGATTGCCGGGTCTACACCTGCGTTGGCATAGCTTGCGATGCGCGCGAGTACGGGCAAGCCCAATTTTTCGGCCTTTGCCGCGCTCATCAACATCACGGCAGCCGCGCCATCGTTGAGGCTGGAGGCATTACCGGCGGTTACGCTGCCGTCTTTCTTGAATGCAGGGCGTAATTTGCTCAGGCTTTCTGCGGTGGTTGCGCCTCGGGGTTGTTCGTCAGTCGCAAAAGCCACTGGCTCGCCTTTACGCTGCGGGATCATCACCGGGGTGATTTCTGCAGTGAAACGGCCCGCCTCGATCGCCGCGCTGGCTTTGGCCTGCGATTGAGCGGCAAATGCATCTTGCTCTTCACGGCTGATGGCGTACTTGTCGACCAGATTCTCGGCGGTGATGCCCATGTGGTAGTCATTGAATGCATCCCACAAGCCATCGACGATCATGCTGTCGAGCATTTGCGCGTGGCCCATACGCAAACCGGTGCGTGCGCCCGGCATTACATAGGGCGCCAGGCTCATGTTTTCCTGGCCGCCGGCAATAATCACCTCGGCATCGCCACAGCGGATGGCTTGCGCGCCCAGGTGCAGTGCTTTAAGGCCACTGCCGCAGACTTTATTGAGGGTTAGCGCCGGCACGGCGTTGGGCAGGCCCGCCTTGATTGCAGCCTGGCGCGCGGGATTTTGCCCTGCGCCTGCGGTCAACACCTGGCCCATGATGACTTCGTCTACTTCTGCGCCGTCGATACCGGTTTGTTCCAGCAGCGCGCGGATAACCACCGCGCCCAATTCAACCGCGGGTACTTGCGCCAACGCGCCCTGAAAACTGCCGACAGCTGTACGTGTGGCGGCGACGATGACGACATCCTGAATGGTTTGTTCGGTCACAAGTGTTTCTCCGTAGACTCAGGCGAACTGCATTTCTGGCACGTGATCCGGCACGATCAATTTGCCGGCTGTCTTTTCAATAATCTCCTCGACGCTCACGCCGGGTGCGCGTTCTTTGAGGATGAATGCGCCATCGCTGATTTCAAGGTAAGCCAGATCGGTGAGCACGCGTTTGATGCAGCCTGCGCCTGTGAGTGGCAAGGAGCAGCGCTCCAGCAGCTTGGATTCACCATTCTTTGAGGCGTGGGTCATGGTCACGATGATGTTCTCGGCCCCTGCGACCAGATCCATCGCGCCACCCATGCCTTTGACCAACTTGCCCGGCACCATCCAGGACGCGATATTGCCTGAGACGTCGACTTCGAATGCCCCGAGTACGGTGAGGTCAATGTGGCCGCCGCGAATCATCGCGAATGATTCTGCGGAGGAAAAAATTGAAGCACCGGTGCGCGCTGTAACCGTCTGCTTGCCGGCGTTGATCATGTCGGCATCGATTGTGTCTTCAGTCGGGAACGCGCCCATGCCAAGCAAGCCGTTCTCGGATTGCAGCATGACTTCCATGCCTTCCGGCACATAGTTGGCGACCAGCGTCGGGATGCCGATGCCAAGGTTGACGTAAAAACCATCTTGCAGCTCACGGGCAACGCGCTGCGCCATTTGTTCGCGGGAAAGGGCCATTACTTATCTCTCTCTTATCTGAAATATCGCGGTTTCGACGCGGGTGATTAGCAGCGCACGGTGCGTTGTTCGATGCGTTTCTCGAACTGGCCAAGTATCACTCGGTCGACATAAATGCCGGGGGTGTGAATCTGGGTAGGCTCCAGCTCTCCCGGTGCGACGATTTCTTCAACTTCAACCACGGTGATCTTGCCCGCAGCGGCCGCGAGCGGGTTGAAATTCTGTGCCGTGTGGCGGTAGATCACGTTGCCGTACCAGTCGGCCTTCCAGCCTTTGACGATGGCGAAGTCGCCAACGATAGAGGTTTCCATCAGGTAATCGCGGCCATTGAACTGACGGGTTTCTTTGCCCTCGGCTACCGGCGTACCGACACCCGTTGCGGTAAAGAACGCAGGAATGCCTGCGCCGCCGGCGCGCATTTTTTCAGCCAGGGTGCCTTGCGGCGTGAGTTCGACTTCTAGTTCGCCGCTGAGCAGTTGCTTTTCAAACAGCGCGTTTTCGCCGACGTATGAGGCAATCATCTTACGGATCTGGCGGTCTTCGAGCAGTACGCCGAGGCCAAAGCCATCGACGCCGCAGTTATTCGAAACAACTGTCAGGTCGCGTGCGCCCATGCGCTTGATTTCGGCGATGAGATTTTCAGGGATGCCGCACAGGCCAAAACCACCGGCGATGACGGTCATACCATCACTCAATCCAGCCATTGCCTCTGCGTAGGAGTTAACGCGCTTATCAAAACCTGCCATGTGCACTGTCCTCTTTATTATTGGGCCGCAAGCGGCTGTATGGTTTGAGTCTCGACGCAATAGCGTATTTTGTTAAGTTGATTTTTAAGCATGATTAATTAGAAAATCGAAACAATACACGCTCAGGAAAACTCAACAGATGACCATCAAACAGCTGCGGGCCTTTTTAGCAGTGGCGCAAAGCCTGAGTTTTGCTCAGGCCTGCGAACGGCTGCATCTGTCGCAGTCAGCACTGAGCCTGACGATCAAGGCGCTGGAAGACGGCCTCGGTGGGCGCCTGTTCAGCCGTACCACCCGCAACGTCAACCTGACGCCCGAGGGCGAAGCGCTGCTGCCAATGGCACGCCGGCTGCTGGCAGACTGGGAGAATGCCGAGGAACAACTTCGCCAGCGTTTCACCTTGCAACAAGGGCGCGTAACTCTTGCGGCCATGCCCTCCTTCGCCTGCAACCTGCTGCCCGATGTATTGATGAATTTCCGGGCGCGCTACCCCAACGTCAACGTGACCGTTAACGATGTCATCAACGAGCAGGTGATTGCGATGGTGCGCGACCGCGAAGTGGAGTTGGGCATTGCCTTCGAACCGGATGGCGATACATCGTTGCAGTTCACCGCGCTCTACCGTGACCGTTTTATCGCCGTGGTGGACGCAGATTCACCCTTGGCAGCGCAGCACACCGTCAGTTGGCCAACCCTTTTGCAACAGCCGTTTATTACATTGCAACGGCCCTCTGCCGTGCGGGTAATGCTTGAGCAGCATCTGGCGCGCCACGCAATGCAATTGCCGGTGGTGTTCGAGAGCCATCAGTTGGCGACAGTGGGCCGGATGGTTGCCAGCGGCCTTGGCGTGAGCGCGGTGCCGGCGTTGTGCAGGCAGCAGATGCGCGAGTTGGGCGCGCATTGCCTTGAGCTGGAAGCGCCGATTGTCGAGCGAAATATCGGCATTCTTACCAAGCCGGATAATCAGCTTTCGGTATCAGCGCAGGCCTTGTTCGACTCTTTACGGGCAATGCATGTGGCCTGAGTTGCATCACCAGACTGCAGCAAGACGGCTGGCGAGTTCACCTGCGCCAGCCGATTTAACGCGTATTTACCAGGTATAACCAGCGCCTATCAGGAAGGTGGTTTCGCCTTTGGTATCGATCAGCGGGCTGTCGGCAATATCGCTGTCGTAATGCTCGTAAGCCAACGAGGCGGTGCCGATCCAGTTCTTGCTGATGCGGTACATGGTAATCAGCGAGACCATCGGCGAAACCGTTGCGCCGGTTGAGTAGCTGGGGCGCTCGAAAGTGGCTTCATCGTCCGACACGCCACCAAAATAATAATTGGCCATTTTGCTCGAGCGCCAGACAACGCCCATTCCCGGCATCACCAGCCAGCGATCATGCAGCCAGGGGAAGTCAGCCCAGAGCAGCATTTCCTGACCGTTACTGGTACCAGTTATATCCGTCGATGCCCGGGCGGTAAGCAAGGCATACGGGGTAATAATGTTGGCACCTAAGCCTGCTTCAAGCTGCGAGTGGCGTTTATCCATGCCTTCAAACTCGTGTTCATCGTCCGGGTCTAGATTACCGAAGCGAACACGGCCATAGGCGAATGCGGCGAAGTTTTCATTTCGGTGAAAGTAATAGCGTCCCCGGTCGCCGACATACAGTAAATCGTCGCCGAAGTAGACAAAGCCCGGAATCACATAGCCCTGGCTGCCTGATGCTTCGTAGCGGGTACTTGTACCGAGTGCGACGCCGCCGACAGCAAAGCCACGCGGAATCGGCGATGTGTCGTTATCTTCGGATAACAATTGCAGCGAACCGAGCTCAACGTCGGCAAGTGCAGATTGTGTGGTCAATAGCGCGCCCATACTGGCAGCAAATGACCACATTGCGATTTTGCGAAATGCACTTACCATCAAGAATCCCCATGATGTATTCGAAGAGTCGAATCTTTTGTATTTGGCTACTGTCTTAAGGTTGGTTATAGCTGCTAGCCAAGTTATTGCTTCATTCCTTTCGCTGGCTCACAACGGGTAAGTCGATTTCCTCAACAAAAATAGCATTAATTAGCTGTTTGTATGGCTTAGGTGAACGCTATTTACCATTGCTGAAACGCTTATTGTTGGCAGTCGTTCGGTTCGCGTTGCAGCGACTATGTTTAAAAACTCACGGCCAGCCCCAGCGATAAGCCTGAGAGGTTATCGCCCAGTACGTGACGCACGACCAGGCGTGTGCGCGTAATAAACAGGTCATACGCACTTGAGTCGAATTCAAGGCCTACACCCGCTGTGGCCAGACGGTCAAAACCCAGCACTCCTCGTTGGTCGCCAAGGTATTCCGAGTAGGAAAACTCAAGCACATAGCGCAGCGGCCGGTGCATGACGTTGAACGGGGTTGGCGCGCGCCAGCGTGACCATAGATTGGCAGTTTCGGCGTTGGCGCTGCCCTGCACCACATCCGAGCCGCCGATGCTTTTGAGATGTATGTAGCTGTAGCGCAATTCGAGATCGACTTCATACTCAGGGCGCACGCGCTCCCAGTCGATCATCATTGAACCGCCCAAGCCGGCTGCACTCATGTGGCCGTCATCGAGAAAGTCGATTTCCTTGTCGAACTGACTGTTGACGAATATCCGCGCGGTGTTCAGGTCGCTGGTGACATAGCCGAGTGATACGTTGCCGATCGGCCGCAACACCACCTCATCAGACAACGGGAAGTCCCAGCCGATACCACCTGTGGCCGAAACCGAGGTCCACTTAGCGGGGACCCTGCGCGATTCGTTACCGGCAGAGGCGACGAATCTTGGGTCGTAACGGCTGTAAGCGGCTGCACCTTCGAGGTACAGCGGCAGTTCTTTGCTGATGGTGGCGCCGCCACCGAACTGGGTCATGTTGATCTCGGGATTGCCGGCGCTGTTGTCATCCACGCTGATTGAGCTGGAGGCCAGGTCGGGCACGACTGAGTAGGCCATGAGCGCCAGAATGCCGTTGGCGCGATCCTGAATATTGCCCTCTGGGAGTATAAAGCCTTCTGCAGCTGCATCTGCTGCCAAAAACATACCGATCAACGGAGCGGCATAGCGAGCATGTGGCATGAAACGACTTCCCTGTTAGAAATTAAGCATCATTCTAGACGCTGATCAGCCAAGGGTAGTGAATCTCATGTACTTTTGTTGCCCGCCTCTCATCGCGCGTGATGGCTCGCGAAAGTTCCGGCTGTAGCGAGCAGATTACCGGACTAGCGATAGCCCTCCTCGGTCAACGCGCCATCGGTAACCTTGATGGTCTGAATGTCTTCTTCAGTGATGCGGGTCTTTTTCCAACTGCCGCGGGCAAACCAGCACAGCGCAATTATCGCCACGAGAATGTTGGTGACCGGAAACGACCACCAGATGCCGGCCGAGCCAAGGGTGGTGTGCTTAGCCAGCACGTAGGCCAACGGGAACTGGATCATCCATTGCGAGACCATGGCAATAATCATCGCGCTGAGCATGTTGCCTGACGCCCGAAACGCCGACACCACGCACAGCTGAACGCCGATTCCTCCCCAAGCCAGACACATAATGCGAATGAACTGTGAGCCTTCACGAATCACCGCCTGGTCGGTAGGAGCAAATACCGCAACAATCAGCGGCGCCAGCCAGTATGCAATGCAGCCCACCAGCGTAAGGGCGGTAAAACCGTAGGCCGTGCCGAGCAGAGTGATGGTTGAAGCGCGCTGGATATTTCCGGCGCCGATGTTCTGCCCGACCAGTGTCGAGACGGCCATCGACAAGCCCATGGCCGGGATCATCACCACCTGCAGCACATTCGAGCCGATGCCGTAAGAGGCAATGGTTGTGGTGTTGAAACTGGCCACCAAGAACGACATCACGATCAGCCCGAGGCCGCGTGTCGACAGTTCAACTGAACCCGGAAAACCGAGAAAAAACGCTTTCTTGATGTAATTGAAGTCAGGCTTGAAACCGTTCCATTTGAGCTTGATGCCATGCCTGCCGCGCAGAAAAATAATCATGCCGATGCACGCGGCAATGCCCTGCGTCACCAGCGTTGCCATTGCCGCGCCCATCACGCCGTGCCCTTCGAACGGGCCGTAGCCAAAGATGAACAGCGGATCGAGGCCAAAATTGAGGATTACCGTGGCCAATACGATAAACAGCGGCACGCGGGTTTGGCCGACACCGCGCATCAATGACTGGAACATCACATAAATGAAGACGAATATCACCCCGATAAACGAGACGCGCATGTAACCGAGTGCGCCCTCCTGTACCTCGGGCGTTACGCCAAGCAGGCCGAGCAAATGCGGTGACAGGAAATAGCCGAGCGCCCCCAGCATAACCGAGGTGATGGTCACCATTAACATCGACTGCGCGGCCACATGGTTGACCATGTCTTGCTTGCCGGCGCCCATGTATTGCGCGGTGAGTGTGGCGCCGGCCATCGCTAGCCCCGAACCCATGGCTATCACCAGGAATGTAACGGGCGCGCTGACGGCCACAGCCGCGATGGCATCGGCGCCGACACGGCCGACCCAATACGCATCGGTGAGTTGGTAACCTGCTTGAAGAATGTTGGCGAGAATTATTGGAAATGCCAGCGTTAACAATGCACGCGGAATCGAGCCATTAATGAAAAGATCTTGGCGAGATTTAGCCACATGGACTCCTGTCAGCACCGAAGGGATTAAGCGGTTTGGGTCAAAGTGTAGATGCTGTTGGCAGCCGCCAAACTGGAAAAAAACCGCAGCACATCAGCAACACAACGACAGGGGCGCGTTGTGATGGGAGAACCACCGCGATTTATTACCCGCGAGATCGAGGCAGACAGATGTTGAGCTGCCTCGCTGCGTTGATCAGTCCTGCATCTCGCTCAATTGCTTGAGCATCGAGGTGTAGTTAGCAACGCCCTGCGCACCCGTGACCAGATGCCGGCGATTGAAGACAACCGCAGGCACGCCGGTGATTTGTTGCTGAACCCAGAACTGCTCGTTCTCGCGCACCTCATCGGCGTAGCGCTGATCCTGCAAAACGGCCAGTGCCTGCGCCCGGTCCAGGCCAATTTCAGCGGCGATATCGGCCAGCACGTTGATATCGGACAGATTACGGCGATCGGTAAAATGAGCCGTGAACAGCGCCATTTTCAGGTCATGTTTGCGCCCGCCCTGCTCGGCCCAACGCAACAACTGATGGGCGTTGAAGGTGTTGTGCATGCGCATGTCTTCGCTGAAACGAAAATCGATTCCCAGCTCATTACCGATTTCGGTCATGCGGGCACGGTTTTCTGCCGACTCGGCGTCGGTGCTGCCGTACTTCTCTTTGATGTGCTCGCGCAGATTTTGTCCCTCGGCGGGCATTTGCGGATTCAACTCAAACGGCTGCCAGTTAATTTCATAGGCCGTACCGGTCGCGTGCAGCGCCTGAGCGAGTTGCTTGTAGCCGATCACACACCAGGGGCACATCACGTCAGAGACAATGTCGATCTGCAATACAGGGGTTGAGCTGCTCATAGTGGCTCCAAAGCTTTTATTCAAACACTTGCGTCATAGACTGCCACAGGCCGGTTTAATTCACCGGCGTAGTGGCGAGGTGCTGATTGCGAGAATAGCGCGTCATGCCATCAAAAACGTTTTGCAAGGCACGTACAGCTGAGTCAACGCGTGCCGACGCCAAGCAATTGTCAGCTAAGCAGCACTCATGCTGCGACTGAAACGATCAGGTCAAACCGGCCATGCGCCTTAACCGCTCGATGCTGGCAGGTTCTTCATCCCGTTGTTCTGCAGCAGCCAGCCGCATGATTACCTGCTTGCGGCGGATTTGGGTTTTGGGCAGCGCGTAGACCGCGCCAATCAATTCACGCAGCGGCATTGGCAACTGCCAGTTAACCTTGAGGCTATTGGCAAAATTCTCGCTGAACAGATTGATTGCTTGCAGCAATTCATCTTCATCCAGGCTCGAGCCACTGTTGACCCAGACCTGCGCATGATAAAGCACGCAGAGTTCGCCCATGCGGTGCAGCAACGCGGCGGTATGCAGCAGAGCCGGTTCTTTATTGCACTTTACGGCCAAGGCGACCGCCTTTTCAGCGAGCTGATCTGTGGCGAGAAGCTGGCGTTCAATAATCTCTTTAACCGGCCCCTCTGCCTGTTGTGTAAATTGGCGCAGCGCCATACCGAGGGCGATGTTCAGGCTCGTTTGCACGCCAAGTTTGCGCAACGCTTCAAGGTGGCTGAGGCACGCACGCCCATCGGTGTTATAGGCCGTGCTGTTGGCTACCGCGACCAGCTTCGCGCACAGCGCAGGATCATGCTTCATCGACTCGGCTAATTTGCGCAGATCGAATGACTGACCATCCAGATAGCTGAGTAATTGCGTACGCACTGCGGCAATCACAGGAAGGTCCAGCGCTTGCGCCGGTAATGTAGCCAGATGCTCCTTGAAGCTTGTGCTGTGCGCGGGCGAATTATCTGTGGCGGTATCGGCAGGCAGCAGTTTGCTCAGGCAGTCGAGCACATGACGCACCTGAAACGGTTTGGTGATGAAGGCGCTGATACCCAACGGCCGGACTGCCATGATGCTAGACCGATCCGCCTGCCCGGTAATGATCACCAGCGGTGTAGTACTGTCGGTTCGCCGGATCTGTTTGAGCAAGTCGCTGCCTGGCGCATCGGGCAGGCTCAGTTCACTCATCACCAGTTGATAGTCGCCTTCGCGGTGCGCAGCAATCGCTTGGTGCACGCGGCTGAAAATATCGACTTTCAGATTGGGGCTGATGCTCAGGATGATCTTCTCTAGAACCTCCGCGTTCCATGGGTCGTTATCCAGAATCATCACGCGCATAACATTTCCTTATCAGCCTTAACTCGCACCTTACACCTGCAATAACTCAACACACTGCCCTCTGCGCTGCAGTTAGCTCAGGCGGGTTCAGATCGCAATAATGCCAATCGGTGGCACGGGTTGAGCAGGCAAGTCTTATTACACATTATAAAGGTAAGGTTAATTGGCGGATATTGTGATCGCACTGGGCGGCGCCTTTCAATACTGCCTGAGGATGAGTCACTTAGAAATGCCCATGCCAGAGCCATGGAGAGGTAATAAGACTTCTCAATTCGACTCGTAGTTGTTATGTTATTACGTATTACATTAATGCAGCCTGCATCCCATCCAGTCTCCCTTCTCTGTGCGAATTTACATGATCTCTGCAAAGGCAACGCTTGCTTACCCCGTGAAGTCATCACGATTGTCCTCGATTGATGCGCTTCGCGGACTGGTGATTCTGTTTATGCTTCTCGACCATGTGCGCGAGACGTTTTTCCTGCATCGTCAGGTGCTCGACCCGATGGATATCGACACCACGCAACCTTCGCTGTTTTTCAGCAGAACGTTGGCGCACTTGTGCGCGCCGGTTTTTGTGTTACTGACCGGACTGTCTGCGTACCTGTATGGCCAGAAAAATCAGGGCACATCTGATGTCTCACTTTTTCTGTTCAAGCGCGGCCTGTTTCTGGTGGTGCTCGAATTCACGCTCGTCAACTTCGCCTGGACATTCCAGTTCCCGCCAAGCGTGATTTACCTGCAGGTGATCTGGGCAATCGGCGTCAGCATGATTGCCCTTTCAGCACTGGTTTGGCTGCCGCGCAGTCTTCTGTGCGCGCTTGGATTGATGATCGTCACCGGACATAATCTGCTCGATGCAACGCACTTCCCTGTCGGCTCAGCAATGCATGTGCCGTGGGCGATTCTGCATGATCGTGGCTGGATAGAGTTCTCAGATAACCTGCGCCTGCGCACTTCATATCCGCTGCTGCCGTGGATAGGCGTAATCGCTCTGGGCTACTGCATGGGACCGTGGTTCACCAACGTCACTGACACCGTGAAACGTCAGCGCTATCTGCTGGTCGCCGGATTAGCCTCATTGTCAACTTTTGTGGTTCTGCGGCTGATCAACGCCTACGGCGACTCGCCCTGGGTAATCGCTGAAACCAGCACGCAAACACTGATGAGCTTTTTCAATATCACCAAGTACCCGCCTTCCCTGTTGTTTCTGGCCTTAACCCTTGGCGTTGGCCTTCTGTTACTGCGCAGTTTCGAACAGCCGAAATTGCACAAAGTAGTGCAAACACTTGCCGTGTATGGCGCAGCGCCGATGTTCTTTTATCTGTTGCATCTATACGTCTTGAAAGTGCTCTACGTATTGGCAGTAGCCTTGTTCGGTCTTAATCACGGCGACTATTTCGGCGTTGATGGCATAAGTGCCGTATGGATTATTGCCGTGCTGCTGGCCTGCGCGTTGTACATCCCGGTGCGTTGGTTTGCGCGGCTGAAGGCGCGTCGCCGTGACATCAAGTGGCTCAAGTACCTGTAAGCCATTCACCTTAGAGGCTGCCGAGTCCTCGGCAAGCAAACGTGAAAACCAAAAGATGAGTACAGTTCGTATCCCCTCTGCCTTGCTGCTGGCTTTGAGCAGCCCTTGGGCGGTTGCTGAGTCCGCGCAATCACAATCAAACGGTTTTATCGACGACGCAACATGGAGCCTGTTGAACCGCAGCGTTTTTGATCACCGTGAATATCGCAACGGCGCCAGCAACAACGCCGCGCGCAACGCCTATAAGCCACGCTCGGAACGCAACGGTTATGCCGAGGAATGGGCGTACGGCCTGATGGGCACCGTTCAATCCGGCTTTACCCGTGGCGCCGTCGGATTTGGTCTTGATGCTCACGCCTACCAAGCTTTGCAACTCGACAGCGGTGGCGGCCGCGCGGGTAAAGCGCGCCTGCTCGGGCTGGATAATTCCGGACATCCAAAGCGTGAGTTCAGTCGTGGCGGCGCAGCATTGAAAATGCGGGTGGCAGATACGGTTGTTGCCTATGGCGAACAACGGGTCAAAACACCGGTTTCCAGTTCATCCGACAGCCGACTCTTGCCAGAAACAGCGACGGGACTGTTCCTGACCAGCAATCAGTTTGAGAACGTAAAGCTCGTTGCTGGGCATTTCACCGAGAGCACAGACCGCAACGCCAGCAGTCACGATCAAGGTTTTGTCGTGAACTACTCAAATGGACAGCAAGGTAATTCGTTCGACTTGGCTGGCGTTACAGTCAGCCCAAACCGTCAGCTAAGCACCAGTCTTTTCAGCTCACGCTATGCAGACAGCTGGAATCAACAGTATCTCGGTGCAACCCTGACTCAGCCGCTTGCACAGGGCCAGGCGCTGTCGACGACCTTCAACTTGTATCGAACCACTGATACCGGCAAAGCCTTTTCAGGGCAGATCGACAACACCACATGGAGTTTATTGACCACCTACATCAAGGGCCCGCACAGTTTTAGCCTTGGCTTTCAACAGGTAGATGGCAACAGCCCTTTTGATTACGTCACCCGTGGCGCCATCTTCATCACCAATGCCGTGCAGTTGTCAGACTTCAACGCCCCCAACGAACAGTCTTGGCAAGCACGCTACAGCTTGGATACAGCGCGCTGGGGCATACCCGGCCTGCAACTCAGCGCCGGTTATGTGCGCGGTAGCAAGATCGATGGCAGCCACGTCGACACGGCGGGCGGATACGCCTATTTGGGCTACGGCAAGGGCGGCAAACATTGGGAGCGCGACTTGGAGGCGCGTTATGTCGTGCAGAGCGGTGCCGGTAAAGGGACTGCATTTTCACTGCGCCATAACGTGCACCGCGGCAACAAGGCGCAGGCCGAATTGGACACAGACCAGATACGCCTCGCCGTGGAATACCCGCTCACAGGTAGATTCTGATTCTGCTTGAATAGCCCGCAAGCCAGATACGAAAAAGCCCCGCCTGAATGAACAGCGCGAGGCTTTTTGATGTGAGCGAACTGGTGCATGACAGCAGCACTCTCAAATCCCACATTGGCCAACACGGAAACCTATCAGGTGAGCGCAAAGGCGAGAAATCCACACCAACAAAATAACAATTGCGGACCACGCTCAGAATTGCGGACCAAAAACAACAAAGGCCTACCCCGTGTAATCGGCGGTAAGCTTTTGTTTTGAATATGGTGCCCGAAGCCGGAATCGAACCGGCACGGGGTTACCCCCGAGGGATTTTAAGTCCCTTGCGTCTACCGATTTCGCCATTCGGGCGGCAGAAGCAGTGCGTTTAATCGCTCGGCATTTAACCTTAAATTCAAAGAGTTATCAATCACTTGGGCCGATAAAAATGTCGGCTGAAAGCAATTCCAGGAAAAATGATTGATATCCTTAATAGCTAATGCCCTGCGGTGCGTACGACTAAGGCCTTTCTAAATTTGATTGCGCTCTACAACTGCACTCCAGATATCGTCATCAATTATTGTGCTGTGTACTCGAATGCTCCGGCACACATTGGCTATTGGCTATCGCTTATGAAACTTGGCGTACTATCGACTGAAAGGCTCGAACTGCTCCGACCACTTCAACTTTACGACTTACCAGTAACAGGTCTGCCTGAGGCTGCGCATCCGCCAAAGACTTATAGGTCACGCCAGGTATGCAGATGCCAAGCAGTGATTCAGGCACTAGTGCGACGCCCAGACCAGAGGGACCATAGCTAATTTTAGGATTAATCGTTCGTATCCATTTATTTGATTTTTTAACCGCGCGAGAAGATGCTCGAAGGCCCAAGCAATTTAAGGAGCGCGCTGTGCAAACTTATATTGAAGACCGGCTGCAAATCACTGACCTCATGAATGGCTGGATTCACCGCGATCTTGAGCAATGGCAGCAATTGGCTGACACGTTTCATCCCGATGGAATTATCGAGATCACGTGGTTTGAAGGTCCGTTCACAGAATTCATCGCCGGGTCTAAACGGATGGGTGGCTCCGACCTGCGCACAAAGCACCTGATCGGCGCTCCAGTCGTTACGTTCAATGGTGCCAAAGCAATTGTCGAAACCAATGCGGTGATCATTGCAGAGAATGCTCAGCTTAACCTGGGCTGCGCCGTGCATAACCGCTTCTATGATCGCGTAGAAAAGCGCGAGGGCCTTTGGAAAATAGTCAAACGCCAGAGCATTTACGACATGGGGGCCTTCACATTCCCCTCAGGACCGGTAGAAGTTGATCGCGCAGTAGTAGAGAAATACCCGCGTGAATATGCCGCCCTTGCCTATCTGCTGGAAAAAAGCGGCTTCCCGCTCAGTCGCGTATTTGCCACCCGCGGCAGCGAACTGGAAAGCAAGATAAAGGAAGAAGGTAACGCCTGGCTGAACACTGACTAAGGCGCGTTAAGCACCGATGCAGATAACCCAAGCGTCCCAAGATTGCCCCAGGTAGCTTGGATTAAAATTCTGCAGACAGAAAAAAGCCCCGTAGACGATTGATCTACAGGGCTTTCTAATTGGAGGCTGAGGTCGGAATCGAACCGGCGTTCACGGATTTGCAATCCGGTGCATAACCACTCTGCTACTCAGCCTTGAAACTAAACAGGCCGTCATTAACGGCCCGTTGAAACTGGAGCGGGAAACGAGACTCGAACTCGCGACCCCGACCTTGGCAAGGTCGTGCTCTACCAACTGAGCTATTCCCGCTTGTCTTGGTGACGGGCGCCATTCTATATGACCAGCGCCCGGCGTCAACCCCTTGATTCAAAAAAGTTTTATTTCTTTTCAGCGGTCGGGCTCAGATGCGGCCAGGCAGCCATCAAATAATGCACCATCGACCACAATGTCAGCACTGCAGCCACGATCAACAGCAGATACCCGCCCAGCACCCAAAGCGTGAAATGTGGCGGATTGCCAAGCAGAATAACCAGTGCAGCCATTTGCGCCGCGGTTTTCCACTTGCCGAGATTGGAGACTGCCACGTGCGCCCTTGCGCCGATTTCAGCCATCCATTCACGTAAAGCGGACACCACGATTTCGCGGCCGATGATAATCGTCGCCGGCAGCGTCAGCCAGAGGTTGCCGTGCTCGGCGGCAAGCAGCACCAACGCCACAGCAACCAGGAGCTTGTCCGCTACCGGATCGAGGAAAGCGCCAAAGGGTGTGCTCTGCTCCCAGCGCCGCGCCAGATAACCATCCAGCCAATCGGTTACTGCAGCCACACTGAATACCGCACTGGCAGCCCAATAGCTCCAGGAAAACGGCAGATAAAACATCAGCACGAAAATCGGTATGAGGATGACGCGCAGCACAGTTAACAGATTAGGTATGTTCATCGGGACATCGGGGCCTTGATGTGAGCCGGCATTCTACTCGCTGTGCAATGAGGCATAAATCAACTCTGCAAGCTTTTTACTGATGCCGGGTGCTTTGGCGATTTCTTCGCTGCTGGCTCGGGTGAGTTCTTGCAGGCCGCCGAAATGATTGAGTAGCTCGCGGCGACGCTTCGGGCCAACACCCGCTACACCTTCGAGGGTCGAGGTGCGACGAGTTTTGCCACGCCGCGCGCGGTGGCCGGTAATGGCGAAACGGTGCGACTCATCGCGAATCTGTTGGATCAAATGCAGTGCAGGGGAATGGCCAGGCAAGGTAAATTCGTGCGCAGCATCATTCAAATAAAGCGTTTCCAGCCCCGGCTTACGCGTGGTGCCTTTAGCCACGCCGAGCAGGATCAGATCCGGCACAGCCAGCTCTTCAAGCACTTCGCGGGCCATGGCCAGCTGACCTTTGCCGCCGTCCACCAGCAAGATATCCGGCAGCTTGCCCTCGCCGTCCTTGATCTTGCTGAAGCGTCGCGTAAGCGCCTGATGCATGGCCGCGTAGTCATCGCCAGCAGTAACGCCTTCGATGTTATAGCGCCGGTAATCCGACTTGAGCGGACCTTCCGGGCCGAATACCACGCAAGAGGCAACAGTCGCCTCGCCGCTGGAATGGCTGATATCGAAGCACTCAAGGCGTTGCGGCAGCTCGTCCATCTCCAGCGCCTGAGCCAACGCTTCAAAACGCGCTGCCACATGCTGACGATCAGCCAGCCTTGCGCTCAGTGCCTGCTCAGCATTGGTCACAGCTAATTGCTGCCAACGCGCTCGGGTGCCACGCACCCGGTAACTAATGCTGAGTTGCCGGTCGCGCGACTCACTAACGGCATCAATCAGGGTGGCGAAGTCTTCATGCTGTGCGTTGACGATCAATTCATCCGGCAAGTCGCGCTCGACACTGCCCAGATAATATTGAGCGAGAAACGCCAGCAGCACATCGGCGCCCTCTTCCTCGATGGCTACTTGCGGAAAGAAATTCTTGCTGCCCAGTACCCGTCCGCCACGCACAGAGATCAGGTGAACGCAGGCGCCGCCCGGGTTAACCATGGCGGCAACCACATCAACGTCGCCGTTGCCGCCTTCCATGCTTTGCTGATCCTGAACACGACGCAGCAGTGCGATCTGATCGCGCAACTCGGCCGCACGCTCAAACTCAAGCTTCATCGAGGCGGCCTGCATGGCGCTGCCGAGTTCATCCGTCAGGGCATTGCTTCTACCCTCCAGAAACATGGTCGAGTGACGCACATCGGTGGCGTACTCTTCCGGCTCGACCAGCCCTACGCACGGGCCTTTACAGCGCTTGATCTGATATTGCAGGCACGGGCGCGTGCGGTTCTTGTAAAAGCTGTCTTCGCACTGGCGCACCAGAAAGGTCTTTTGTAACAGGCTCAGGCTTTCACGAATGGCGCCGGCACTGGGATAAGGCCCGAAATAGCGACCTTTGAGCTTTTTCGCACCGCGATGAATGCTCAGACGCGGAAACTGTCCATCCGATAGGAACACATACGGATAGGACTTATCATCGCGCAACAGAATGTTGTACGGCGGGCGCCATTGCTTGATCAGCGTCTGCTCAAGCAGCAGCGCTTCGGTCTCGTTGGCGGTGATGGTGGTTTCGACCTGCGCAATCTTCGCCACCAGCGCTGCGGTTTTTGGCGCAAGCCCAGTGGTGCGAAAATAGCTCGCCAGACGTTTCTTGAGGTTTTTCGCTTTACCGACATACAGCAGCTTGGCGTCGACGTCGAACATCCGGTAAACACCGGGCCGACCGCTGCAAGTTGCTAGAAACGCGCTGGCATCGAACACATTAGCCATCAGTTGGAGGCGTCGACCATGCCGTGACGAACGGCGAGCAAGGCCAGCTCGACATCACTGTTAATGGCCAGCTTTTCGAAGATCCGATAGCGATAGGTGTTGATTGTTTTGGGTGACAAACACAGCTTGTCAGAAATGCTCTGAACCTTCTGACAGCCGGCAATCATCATCGCGATTTGAATTTCGCGATCAGACAACAGATCGAACGGCGATGCATTTTCAGTGGGCTGGAATGACTTCAGCGCCAACTGCTGGGCAATTTGCGGGCTGATGAAGCGCTGGCCCATAAAGACTTGGCGAATGGCCTGAACCATCTCCTCAAGTGCTGCGCCCTTGGTCATGTATCCCGCCGCACCCGCTTGCAGCAAGCGCGTTGGAAACGGGTCTTCCTCACAGGCCGTCACTGCCACGACCTTGAGGTCTGGGTAACTGCGAATCAGTTTGCGCGTGGCTTCCAGGCCGCCGATGCCAGGCATCTTGACGTCCATGAGCACGACATCGGGCCTCAACTCGCGCACAAGGCGCAAAGCTTCTTCGCCTGAGTCAGCCTGACCGATCACTTCAAGGCCATCGATATCGGCCAGCATGCGCGTAATGCCCATGCGAACCAGATCGTGATCATCGACCACTAGCACCTTAATCAATCGACACCTCTCTGTACGTGAGCCGCATCTGTAAAACGGATAGCTTGTGCAAGGGTAAATAAGCACACACTAGGCAGATTGCCGTATCCACGAAAAATCACAAGCCCACTGCGTTAAACCACCGCAGCAAACTGCACGACGAGTGCGCAGTTGCGTATAAAAAAAGCCGCACAAGACGCCATAGACGCGAATTATTCCGAGCGCTTTTGCCTTGCCTCGGCTGCCGTCTGGCTCATGCATTGACGCCAAGAAAAAAGCAGCCTGGCCCAGCAAATTGGGCGATTCATTCTACACCAATTGCCCAAGAAACAAGCGCTTATCGCCAAATGACGACCGAGTCATAATCTGCAGGCATAAAAAAACCTCCCCGAAGGGAGGTTTTTTTTGAGGTGTGAATCGTACAAACAATCCACAACTGAAATATGGCGGAAGCGTAGAGATTCGAACTCTAGGACCTGTTACAGTCGACGGTTTTCAAGACCGTTGCCTTAAACCACTCGGCCACGCTTCCAATTGCATCACAGTGACAACCCAAAGGCGCTTCAGCACCTGTGTAACTGCCTGCGGGGCGGCATATTACCCGAATGAAATACGCTGTCAAATACTCTGCACTCATTTTTTTACATCCGGTGTTATGCTCAAGGTCGAATTGCTTATTGAGCGCCATGCAAACAGGAGTCTGCTATGCACCCACAAGATTACGCCCAGAACCACACGCAGGTAGAGCAGCTAGAAGTTAGCCGTGTCCTGCGCAACACATACGGCTTGCTGGCTATTACGCTGGCCTTCAGCGGTTTGGTTGCGTTTCTTGCACAACGCGCCAACGTTGCTTATCCGAACATCCTTGTTGTGCTGGTCGGTTTCTACGGTTTGTTCTTCCTCACCGCCAAGCTACGCAACTCGCCTTGGGGCATCGTTTCGACCCTCGCCCTCACAGGTTTCATGGGTTACACGCTTGGGCCAATCCTTAACCGCTACCTGGGCATGAGCAACGGCGCTGAAGTTGTCAGCTCAGCATTCGCCATGACCGCTCTGGTGTTTTTCGGCCTGTCGGCTTACGTGCTGACCACGCGCAAAGATATGAGCTTCCTCAGCGGCTTCATTACCGCCGGTTTCTTCGTGCTGCTGGGCGCAATGGTTGCGGGCTTCTTCTTCCAGATCAGCGGCCTGCAACTGGCGATCAGCGCCGGCTTCGTGCTGTTCTCCTCAGTCTGCATTCTGTTCCAGACCAGCGCGATCATTCATGGTGGTGAGCGCAACTACATCATGGCGACCATCAGCCTGTATGTTTCGATTTACAACCTGTTCATCAGCTTGCTGCAGATCTTCGGCATCATGGGTCGCGATTAATCGCCCCGCTCAACAAAAAGCCCGCTTCGGCGGGCTTTTTCGTTTCTGTTGCGAGCATCTTGCGGCGTCAGGCTTTATCATTCGCATGGATTGTTTGACTGGCCAGACCATGAAATTTGCCATTGCCCTGTTCTCCCCGCCCTACTCACCGTCTTCCCGGCGCGCGTTACGCTTTGCCCAGACGGCGCTGAGTAGCGGCCATGAAATTGTCCGACTGTTCTTCTATCAGGATGGCGTGCACAGCGCCTCAAGCAGCGTTGTCAGCAACCAGGATGAACTGGATGTCGCCGCGCAATGGCGCGAGCTGCTAACAGCGCATCAGCTTGATGGCGTTGTTTGTATCGCCGCAGCCCTGCGCCGCGGCGTGCTCAATGCGGAAGAAGCCGAGCGTTATGCCCGCAACGCCGCCAGCCTTGAAGCGCCGTGGGAGCTTTCTGGCTTGGGGCAATTGCACGAAGCCAGCCAAATGGCTGACCGACTCGTCTGCTTCGGGGGCAACTGATATGGCCAAGTCTCTACTTATTATCAGCCGCCATGCCCCTTGGGCTGGACCAGGCGCGCGCGAAGCGCTGGATATCGCACTGGCTGGCGGAGCGTTTGATTTGCCCATCGGCATGCTGTTTCTTGATGACGGCGTGTTTCAACTTGCGCCCGGCCAGCAACCGCAGAGCCTTGAGCAAAAGGACCTGAGTGCAAACCTGCAAGCCTTGCCGATGTTTGGTGTAGAGGAGCTGTTTGCCTCGCAGCACTGCCTCGATCAGCGCGGCATCCGCCAGCTCACGCTGCCAGCTGTGTGTGTTGGCGACGCCGAGATCAGCGCATTGATAGACCGCTATGAACAGGTGATTACCCTCTGATGGCCACCTTACATGTGTTATCCCACTCGCCATTTACCGACAGCCGCCTGAGCAGCTGTCTGCGTATTATTGGCCCTGATGATGGCGTATTGCTTTGCGGTGACGCCGTCTATGCCTTGCAGCAAGACAGCGCCCTGCAGCAGACGCTGGAGCGGATGCCCGACTCGATCGGTCTGTACGCCCTGCAGGAAGACTTGCAGGCCCGCAACATCGATGCAGGCAAGCGAGCCAACGCCATCGATTATCCAGAGTTTGTCGAACTCAGTTGCCGCTTTGCCAAGGTTAATAGTTGGTTATGAGTGAACTGCAGATCGACCAGCAGCGTATCGCTCTGGACAAAGACGGTTACCTGATCAACCTGGCAGACTGGTCGCAGGCCGTGGCCGAGGCGCTGGCCGAACGCGAGCAATTGACTCTGAGCCCCGAGCACTGGGAAATCCTGCATTTGCTGCGCGATTTCTATGCCGAGTTCCAGCTGTCTCCGGCTAATCGCCCGCTTATCAAATACACCGCACTGAAGCTCGGCCCGGAAAAAGGCAACAGCCTGCACCTCAACCGACTGTTCAATGGCACACCTGCCAAACTCGCTGCCAAGTTGGCGGGCCTACCCAAACCGACGAATTGCCTATGATCCTGCAAACTCCAGCTGAACACCCCTTCGCTCAATTCGTGCGGATTCTTGGCAAGGGCAAGCGCGGCGCACGCAACCTGACGCGCAGCGAGGCGCGTGAAGCGATGGGCATGCTGCTCGACGACAAAGTCGAAGACACCCAACTGGGTGCGTTCCTAATGCTGTTGCGGCACAAGGAAGAAAGCAGCGAGGAGATGGCAGGCTTCGCCGAAGCCGTGCGCGAGCGACTGCAAACACCTGCGATCGCGGTCGACATTGACTGGCCGACCTACGCCGGTAAAAAGCGCCACATGCCGTGGTATTTACTGGCCGCTAAAGCCTTGGCCAACAGTGGCGTGCGCATTTTGCTGCACGGCGGCGGCGCGCACACCGCCGGGCGCATGTATGCAGAGCAATTGCTTGGCAATCTGGAAATCCCCCTGTGCCGCGACTGGGTTCACGTCGAGGCCGCGCTGGATGAACAGCACCTAGCGTTTATCCCGCTTGGCGACTGGATGCCGGCGCTGCAGAAGATGATCGACCTGCGCAATACGTTGGGCTTGCGCTCGCCGATCCACTCATTAACCCGCATTCTCAATCCGCTGTCGGCGCGCTGCGGCCTGCAAAGCATTTTTCACCCTGGCTATCAGGCCGTGCATCGCGAAGCCAGCCAATTGCTGGGTGATCATGCCATCGTGATCAAGGGCGAAGGCGGTGAAATCGAGATCAATCCAGACGCCAGCAGCCATTTGTATGGCACCACCAATGGCGAGAACTGGGACGAAGAATGGCCGGCATTATCTGCGCAGCGCCATGTAAAGCCCGAGTCCCTGCAGGTTGAGCATATGCTCAGCGTCTGGTCTGGCGAGGTCACAGACAGCTACGCGAATCTGGCCATTGTCAGCACCATGGCGCTGGCATTGCGTGGCCTTGGCATGAGCCGCAGCGATGCCTTTAGCGAGGCGCAGAAACGCTGGGATGCGCGCGTCATATCTAAGTAGGCGATATTTAAAGGCAGATATTTGCAACCATCCATCGATGAACTTTGGTTAAGCTGACTGTAAATCAAGTCACAACGCAGAGGCTCGCTGATGGGATTGCTGATTGAAGGCCAATGGCACGACAAATGGTACGACACTAAAGGTGACGGCCGCTTCCAGCGTGAAAGCGCCAAACGTCGCAACTGGATTACCGCCAACGGTGAAGCAGGCCCCAGCGGCGAAGGTGGTTTCGCCGCTGAAGCCGGTCGCTACCATTTGTACGTGTGCCTCGCCTGCCCCTGGGCGCATCGCACCTTGATCATGCGCCAACTCAAAGGCCTTGAATCACTGATCGACGTTTCGACCGTGAGCTGGCTGATGCGTGAGAATGGCTGGACTTTTGATCGCGCAACCGGCTCAAGTGGTGACGCACTGGACGACCTGAGTTTTCTGCATCAGCGTTACACCGCAGACGACCCCAACTACAGCGGTCGCGTGACCGTGCCGTTGCTGTGGGACAAGCAGCAACAGCGCATCGTCAGCAATGAGTCTGCTGAAATCATCCGCATGTTCAACAGCGCCTTCAATGGACTGACGGGCAACACGCTGGACTTCTACCCATCGGCCTTGCAGGACGAGATCGACGCACTCAACGAGCGCATCTATCCGGCTATCAACAACGGTGTTTACCGCGCAGGCTTTGCTACCACGCAAGACGCTTACGAAGAAGCCTTCGATGAGCTATTTGCCGAACTTGATGCGGTAGAAACGCTGCTCGAAACGCGGCGCTATCTCACCGGCGAATACCTGACCGAAGCGGATATCCGCCTGTTCACGACCATTGTGCGCTTTGATGCGGTCTATTACGGCCACTTCAAATGCAACCTGCGCCGGATTGAGGATTATCCGAATCTGTCGAACTGGCTGCGGGAATTGTATCAATGGCCCGGTATTGCCCAGACCGTGAACCTTGAGCACATCAAGAATCACTACTACGCCAGCCACGCGACCATCGACCCGACGGGCATTGTTCCCAAAGGGCCCGCGCTGAATTTACAGCGCGAGCACAATCGCGGTCGGCTTAACGGCAAAGGCATTGCCGACGCAGGCTAAAGCACGGAACTGAAGGCGCTCAGACCTCGGCTTGCGCGCCTTCAAACCATGCCAATTTTTCGCGCAACTGCACCACTTCACCGATGATGACCAAGGTTGGCGCATGCACTTCGTGCTCAGCCACTAATGCCGGCAAATCAGCGAGCGTGCCGGTGAATACGCGCTGGGTCTGGGTGGTGCCTTGCTGGATCAACGCTGCCGGCGTCGAAGCCGCACGACCATGGGCAATCAGCTCCTGGCAAATAACCGGCAAGCCCACCAGCCCCATGTAGAACACCAGCGTCTGGCTGGGCGCACTGAGTTCGCGCCACGGCAAATCACAACTGCCATTTTTCAGGTGCCCGGTGACGAACCGCACAGACTGCGCGTAATCGCGATGAGTCAGTGGAATGCCCGCATACGCGGCGCAACCGCTGGCCGCCGTTATGCCCGGGACGACCTGAAAGGGAATACCGTGCGCGGCCAGCTCTTCAATTTCTTCGCCGCCACGGCCGAAAATAAACGGATCGCCGCCCTTGAGGCGCAGCACCCTTTTACCTTCCTTGGCCAACGCGACCAGACGCTGATTGATTTGATCCTGCGGCAAGGCATGGTCTGCGCGCTGCTTGCCGACATAAATGCGCTCGGCGTCGCGGCGGCACAACTCGATAATGGCCGGTGCGACCAAACGGTCGTACAGCACCACATCAGCCTGCTGCATCAGGCGTAAGGCGCGGAATGTCAGTAAGTCCGGATCACCCGGCCCTGCCCCAACCAGATACACCTCACCGAGCATACGCGGCGCGGCGCCGGCGATTTTCTCAGCTAGCAGGCGCTTGCCCTCGTCCAGCTTGCCAGCAAAAACACTCTCGGCAACCTGACCCTGAAAAACATCTTCCCAAAACACCCGGCGCTGCTGAACGTTAGGGAAAAGGCTTTTGACTTGCGCACGAAACTGCTTGGCCAGCCCGGCTAAATGGCCGTAGGTTGCAGGAATCCAGGTCTCGATCTTGGCACGCATCAGCCGCGCCAGAACCGGCGCGTCGCCGCCGCTGGACACCGCCACAATCAACGGTGAGCGATCGACAATCGCCGGAAAGATAACGCTGCAAAGCTTGGGCGCGTCGACCACATTAACCGGGACGCCGCGTGCCTGAGCTTGCTCTGAGATTTGCTGATTCAGCGGCTCGTCATCCGTTGCCGCGATGACCAGCACCACGCCTTCAAGATCGTCTGCCTGATAGCCGCGCAAACGCAGCTCACCGTGTACAGACTCAAGCATCTGGCGCATGTCGTCACGAATGGCCAGGGTGACCACGCGCAGCGTTGCACCGGCATCCGCCAGCAGGCGCGCCTTGCGCAGGGCAACTTCACCCCCGCCAACCACCAGAACCGTGCGGCCCTGTAACTTGTGAAACAGCGGGAGATATTCCATTACAGCCTCGGCGCAATACAGATAAACAGCGGCAAAACTGAAACGCTTCGCCGCTGCAAACGATCAGATGGGCAATTAACCGATTACTTCGATACCGCCCATGTAAGGCTTGAGCACTTCCGGTACCCGGATCGAACCATCGGCCTGCTGATAGTTTTCCAGTACCGCAACCAGCGTACGGCCTACTGCCAGACCGGAGCCGTTGAGGGTATGCACCAGTTCCGGCTTGCCCGTTTCCGGATTACGGAAACGCGCTTGCATACGGCGCGCCTGGAAGTCGCCACAGTTGGAGCACGAAGAGATTTCGCGGTACTTGTCCTGGCTGGGCACCCAAACTTCGATGTCGAAGGTCTTAGTGGCGCTAAAGCCCATGTCCCCTGTGCACAGCGACAGCAGGCGATACGGTAGCTCGAGCAATTGCAGAACCTTCTCGGCATGGCCGGTCAGCTCTTCAAGCGCCTGATACGAGGTTGCCGGATCGACGATCTGAACCATTTCGACTTTGTCGAACTGATGCTGGCGAATCATGCCGCGGGTATCGCGACCCGAAGCACCGGCTTCACTGCGAAAACAGGGCGTGTGCGCCACGAACTTGATCGGCAGTTGCTTGGCATCGAGAATCTCGCCGGCGACGATGTTGGTCAGCGACACTTCGGCCGTCGGAATCAGGTAGAAGTCAGCTTCGCCTTCGCGGCTGATCTTGAACAGGTCTTCTTCAAACTTCGGCAGCTGGCCGGTGCCTTGAAGAGCAGGCGCTTGCACCAGATAAGGCGTGTAGGCTTCTTCATAGCCGTGCTCGCCAGTGTGCAGGTTGACCATGAACTGTGCGAGTGCGCGATGCAGGCGCGCAATCGGGCCGCGCAACAGAGCAAAACGTGCGCCAGAGAGTTTGGCTGCGGTTTCAAAGTCGAGCCAGCCGTGCTGTTCGCCCAGCGCTACGTGATCCTGAATCGGGAAATCGAAAGTCTTGGGCGTACCCCAGCGACGCACCTCAACGTTGTCGTCTTCGTCGGCGCCAACCGGCACGGATTCGTGCGGCACGTTTGGCAGGTTTAGCATCAGCGCATCGAGCTCGGCCTGAATCGCGTCAAGCTCACGCTTGCCCGCTTCAAGTTCGCTGCCCATGCGGTCCACGTCTGCCAACAAGGGTGCAATGTCTTCGCCGCGCTGCTTGGCCTGACCAATCGACTTGGAGCGGCTGTTGCGCTCGGCCTGCAGTTGTTCAGTGCGGGTTTGCACATCTTTACGCTGTGATTCAAGGGCTTCGAAACGCGCTACATCGAGGGTGAAGCCACGTGTGGCGAGGCGTTGAGCGATTTCCTGAATTTCGGTGCGCACCAGTTTGGCGTCGAGCATGGTGATTTCTCAATACAAAGGTGTGAATTGCATGGCAAAGCCATGGTACAGAATGCGGACAAGTTTAAGGGTTCGCGGCGCTCAGCGCTAAGCATGTGCCGAAAAAAATGCCTGAATGAGCAAAAATACCCAGCAAATTGCAGCTAATCCGCGTTACAGCGCGCTTTCGCAGCGTTACGCCAGCGCCTGAGCGCAAAACACAGCAAGCCGAGCATCCGCGATGACATCCGTGATGACATCCGTTATTACATTCGCGCCAGGCCAAGGCCGGCCCATGCGGCGAACAAACCACCTGCCAGGCTGGCGATAAAATAGCCCATTGCCATCGCGGTTTGGCCGCCCTCGATCAAGCGCAGGGTTTCCAGGCTGAACGAGGAGAACGTGGTCAGGCCGCCGAGTAAGCCAACAGTAATACCCGTGCGCAGCTCAAGCGGAATATCGGTTCGCGTAAGAAACAAGCCGCTGAACAGTCCGATCAGAAAACAACCGATCAGATTGACGCTCAAGGTGGCCATGAAGAAGTGCCGGGGCCAGTTTGCCGCGACAAAATAGCTGGCGAGAAAGCGCAAGACACTGCCCACTGCCCCGCCAAAAGCGACCGCCGCCATGATCTTGATCATTCGCCTCTCCGTTTGCGTGGGCTGGCCGCATCCTGCGCCGCCAAGTGCGCGAGTTTGTCGCGTATTTTAAGCTCCAGGCCGCGTGGCACTGGTTGGTAATACTGGCGGGGTTCGAGGGCCTCGGGGAAATAGTCTTCACCCGCCGCATAGGCGTCTGGCTCATCATGGGCATAGCGGTACTCATCGCCATAACCCAGCTGCTTCATCAGTTTGGTTGGTGCGTTGCGCAGGTGCAGCGGGACTTCCAGCGAGCCGCTTTCGGCCACATCGCGCATGGCACTCTTGAAGCCCATGTACACCGCATTGCTCTTGGGCGCGCAGGCAAGGTAGGTGATGGCTTGCGCCACGGCCAACTCACCTTCCGGGCTGCCGAGACGCTCCTGAACATCCCATGCCGCTAAGCACAGACTCAACGCACGGGGATCGGCATTACCGATATCTTCACTGGCCATACGCACCACTCGGCGGGCGATGTACAGCGGATCACAGCCGCCGTCGAGCATGCGCGCAAACCAGTACAGCGCGCCGTCGGGATTAGAGCCGCGTACAGACTTATGCAGCGCAGATATCTGGTCATAAAAGGCTTCGCCGCCTTTGTCGAACCGACGCTGGGTGTCACCGAGCAAATTTTGCAGCAGTTCGACTGAAATGGCCGAGTCGTCTTCAGCAAGATCGGCGGCGTTTTCCAGAAAATTAAGCATGCGCCGGCCATCGCCATCAGCGGCAGCCATCAGCACTTTAAAGCTGTCATCCGGCACCATCAGCTTACGCTCGGCAAGACCACGCGGATCCTTCAGGGCGCGGTCAACCAGCTTGCGCAGGGCGGTTTCATCGAGGCTTTTGAGCACGTAAACCCGCGCCCGCGAAAGCAGTGCGTTGTTCAATTCGAACGAGGGGTTTTCGGTTGTGGCACCAATGAATATAAGCGTGCCGTCTTCAACATAGGGCAAGAAAGCATCTTGCTGGGACTTGTTGAAGCGATGCACTTCATCGACAAAGAGGATGGTCTGGCGGCCATATTGCGCGGCGTGCTGCTGCGCCACCTCAACCGCCTGACGGATTTCCTTAACCCCGGAGAGTACCGCCGAGATGGTTTCGAAGTGCGCGTCGGAGACTTTCGCCAGCAGCCGCGCCAGTGTGGTTTTACCCACGCCAGGCGGCCCCCAGAATATCATCGAGTGCAGAGCGCCCTGCTCCAGCGCTTCACGCAGCGGTTTGCCGCGTGCCAGCAAATGTTCCTGACCGACATACTCATCCAGGCTTGCTGCCCGCAAACGAGCGGCAAGCGGTTGAGCAACTGTGGTCTTGCGAAACAAATCCATGGATCTGGGCTACAACCTCTTACTCTTGGATGACGTCCGCGCCAGGCGGAATCTCGAAGTTGAACTCACTGTCATTGATCGGCGGATTCATCTTCACGCCCAGAAACAGAATATTGGTGCGCTGACCAATGCTGTCGACCAGTTGCATATCGTTAAGCACTTTGTCGCGGAATGACAAGCGGAGGTTATCGAACAGGCTGTCCTTGGCTTTTGGCTTCAGGGTGAAATCGACAACGTTACCCGCCTCTTTCGAAGTGATATCGAAGTTCTCGCTGATCTTCGACACATCACCCGACAACAGCAATGCAGGCGTGTGCGTCAGGCGCTGATCGAGCGTCTGAATAGTCACCTGTTCAAGATCCGGGTCGTATAGCCAGACCTTGGTGCCGTTAGATACCAGCAACTGCTCTTGCGGCGCATCGGTGTGCCAGCGGAACAGCCCCGGGCGTTTAAGTGACAACTCGCCTGCGGTTTCCTGCAACTGAGTGCCGCCACCGTCGAGGGTTAGCTGGGAAAAACGCGCGGAAATGGTTTGAGCCTGATTGAGCAACTGGGTCAGGCGCTGCACCGAGGCGTCGTCGGCCATGGCCGAAAAACTGCAAAGGCTTACTGCAGAAAGCAACAGCGTGCGAATCAAGCGCATGGAACTCCTCATTCTTGAGTCCGGTAAAGGGTTAGTCACGGACCGGCGACGGTGCGATAACTTCACGTGAGCCATTGGTGCTCATTGAGGTTACGACACCGGCCATCTCCATTGATTCGATCATCCGCGCAGCGCGGTTGTAACCAATCTTGAGCTTGCGTTGTACGGCCGAGATTGAGGCGCGGCGGCTTTCAGTGACAAAGCGCACGGCTTCGTCATATAGCGGGTCATCTTCACTGTTGTCGCCATCTTCACCGCTGCCGCCTTCGCCGCTCGGGCCACCTTCTTCAACACCGGCGAGAATCTCTTCGATGTAATCCGGCGCACCGCGCAATTTCCACGCCTCGACCACGCGGTGAACCTCGTCGTCGGAGACGAAAGCGCCGTGTACGCGAATCGGCAAACCCGTGCCGGGCGGCAGATACAGCATGTCACCGTGGCCAAGCAATTGCTCGGCGCCGCCCTGGTCGAGAATGGTCCGCGAGTCGATCTTGCTCGACACCTGGAACGCCATACGCGTCGGGATGTTGGCCTTGATCAGACCGGTAATAACGTCAACCGAAGGACGCTGAGTTGCCAGAATCAAGTGAATACCGGCAGCACGCGCCTTCTGGGCGATACGCGCGATCAGTTCTTCCACCTTCTTGCCGACGATCATCATCATGTCGGCAAATTCGTCGACCACCACCACGATGGTTGGCAGGGTTTTCAGCAGCGGCGCTTCGTCATCCATGCTCTGGCGACGATACAGCGGGTCGGTCAGTGGCGTACCAGCTTCGATGCCGTCCTTGACCTTGCGGTTGAAACCGGCAAGGTTACGCACGCCCATGGCTGCCATCAGTTTGTAGCGACGCTCCATTTCGGCAACGCTCCAACGCAGGGCGTTGGCCGCTTCCTTCATGTCGGTTACAACCGGGCACAGCAGGTGTGGAATGCCTTCGTAGATCGACAATTCAAGCATTTTCGGGTCGATCATGATCAGTCGCGCATCTTCAGGCTGCGACTTGAACAAGATCGACAGGATCATAGCGTTAACGCCCACCGACTTACCGGAACCGGTTGTACCGGCCACTAGCAAGTGCGGCATTTTCGCCAGATCGGTAATAACCGGACGGCCGCCAATGTCGTGACCCAGCGCCAGGGTTACGGGCGATTTGAAATCGTCGTACTCAGGTGACGACAGCACTTCGGAGAACCGCACAATCTGCCGGTCTTCGTTAGGAATCTCGATGCCGACTGTGGTTTTGCCCGGAATGACTTCAACCACCCGCACGCTGATCACGGCGATGGAACGCGCAAGGTCTTTGGCCAGATTGGAAATACGGCTGACCTTGACCCCGGCAGCAGGCTGGATCTCGAAACGGGTAATAACCGGGCCCGGGTGCACCGACTCAACAATGACCTCGACGCCGAACTCCTTGAGCTTGACCTCAAGCAGGCGCGACATTGCCTCCAGCGACTCCGGCGAGAATTGCTTCTGCTTCTTCTCGGCGACATCAAGAATGGAGATGGGCGGCAACGTCCCTTCAATAGCCGAATCAACGAACAGCGGCGCCTGCTTCTCTTTCTGCACGCGTTGGCTGGGTTCGGTCGGCTTGGGCATGGTGTCCAGCGGCGTAATGATCGGCGCTTTACGCGCATCGCCACTGGCAGCCGGCTTGTTCACTGGCTGAGTTGCGGGCTCCGGCAGGCGGATCTCAGGGCTGCGAGCCGCAGGCGCCGGCTCTTTGGCCATGGTTGGCTCGCGGCGCTCCTGGGCGATAGCCGCTTTGGGCTTGGCGGGCGCAACAGGCTCGTCTACCTCACGCAGCTGGGCGATCATCTGCTTGCGCTCGCTGCGCGCATCCCACCAGCGGGTCACGGCGTTCTGCAGCAATTCGATCAAATCGAGGGTGATCTTGCCGGTAATGTCCATGACCTTGAACCAGGACAAATCGGTGAACACCGTCAGGCCAAACAGAAACAGCGAAATCAGCAAGAGCGTGCTGCCCTGCACGTTCAGGCCATCGACGGCCATCACGCCGAGTGTTTCACCCAGCGCGCCGCCAGCTGAAGCAGGCATGCTTTGCGACGCAGGAAAATGGATGTAGGCCAGTGCAGAACCGGCGAACACCAGGAAAATCAGGCCAATCAAACGCCACGAAAACAACCAGCCGCTCCATTGCCATGGCTGGTGACGGGCACGGAAAACCTGCCACGCTTTGACGCCGAGCAATAACGGGAACAGATACGCGAAGTAACCTATTGCCATAAACAGAATATCGGCAAACCAGGCCCCCGCACGGCCGGCAGCATTGTGCACCTGTTGCACGTTGCTGGTATGCGTCCAGCCCGGATCGGCCGAATCATAGGTGAGCAGCGCCATCCACATGTAGAGGCAGAGTGCACCGAGCGCAATCAATGCCCCTTCCTTGAGGCGGGAAGGCAGCTGTTGACGCCAGAGAGGGGCTTGGACTGTAGGGCTAGATTTCTTCAAAACGCATTTGTTCCTGCACCAGAGGCGCCGATTGATCAATTAACGACAAATGTAATGCCGGGGACTATTGTACGGGTTTGCGAGCGTGATGCCATGAACAAAGGGTACATGGAGATTACGCGCAACGTGCCATAGCAAAGGCCTTCGGTGTAGCATAACTACCAACATCTTCTGTGCTGCTTAATTTGAGCATGCATTTTCTTTTGTGACAAAGGCTTATGAGGTCTTTTATGAGTGAAGTCAAACATTCGCGCCTGATCATCCTCGGTTCGGGCCCTGCTGGTTACAGCGCCGCTGTTTACGCTGCCCGTGCCAACCTCAAACCCACCATCATCACCGGTATTCAACCCGGCGGCCAATTGACCACCACCACCGAAGTCGACAACTGGCCAGGCGATGTTGAGGGCCTGACCGGGCCGGCTTTGATGGAGCGCATGCAAAAGCACGCCGAGCGCTTTGAAACCGAGATCATCTACGACCACATCAACACCGCAGAGTTGCAGCAGCGCCCATTCGTCCTCAAGGGCGACAGCGGCACCTACACTTGCGACGCACTGATCATCGCCACAGGCGCCAGCGCGCAGTACCTGGGCCTGCCGTCTGAAGAAGCGTTCTCGGGCAAAGGCGTCTCGGCTTGCGCAACCTGCGATGGTTTCTTCTACCGCAATCAAGTTGTAGCGGTAATCGGCGGCGGCAACACGGCCGTTGAAGAAGCGCTTTACCTGTCCAATATCGCCAAGGAAGTGCATCTCGTCCACCGCCGCGACAAACTGCGTTCCGAGAAGATCCTTCAGGACAAGCTGTTCGAAAAGGCCGCTAACGGCAACATGCGCATTCACTGGAACACCACACTTGAAGAAGTGCTGGGCGATGCCACTGGTGTAACCGGCGCACGCCTGAAGAGCACCGAAACCGGTGAAACCCAGGATCTGCCGCTGGCCGGCGTGTTCATTGCAATCGGCCACAAGCCGAACACCGACCTGTTCCAGGGCCAACTGGAAATGCGTGATGGCTACCTGCTGATCCAGGGCGGCAACGAAGGCAACGCCACCGCCACCAGCATCGAAGGCGTATTTGCCGCTGGCGACGTGGCCGACCACGTATACCGTCAGGCGATTACCTCGGCTGGCGCTGGCTGCATGGCCGCACTTGATGTCGAGAAGTTCCTCGACGACAACTGATCGAGCAACCCCGCAGGCGCACGGCAAACGTGCGCCCTGCCCTCTTCTGGAAAACTAGATGCTGACCTGGCTACAACGTGACTCATTAAGTTTTCCACCGCTTAACAAAGCCCTGCGTGAACCCGACGGCCTGCTGGCCGCCGGCGGCGACCTTAGCCCCGAACGCCTGATTGCTGCGTATCGACACGGCTGCTTTCCCTGGTATCAGGATGGCCAGCCTCTGTTGTGGTGGTCACCTGATCCGCGCATGGTACTAATCCCCGAAGAACTGCATGTTTCGCGCAGCCTGGCCAAGGTTATTCGCCAGGGCGTGTATCGCGTTACTTTTGATCAGGACTTCGCCAGCGTCATCCACGCTTGCTCGCAACCGCGCGCCTATGCCGATGGCACGTGGATCACCGACGCCATGCAACAGGCTTATATCGAACTGCATCGACGCGGCTATGCCCACAGCGTTGAGGTTTGGCGTGACGATGAACTGGTTGGCGGTTTATATGGTCTGGCAATGGGCCAGCTGTTTTTTGGCGAATCGATGTTCAGCCGCGCCGACAACGCCTCCAAAGTTGGCTTCGTGACACTGGTGCAACACCTTCAGCAATGGGGTTTCGTCATGATTGATTGCCAGATGCACACGCAGCATTTGCAGAGCCTTGGCGCCCGCCCGATCAGCCGTGAACAATTTTCGCGTACGCTGCATACTCATCTTGAGCAGGCTGCAGACGCTCACTGGTCCGCCTAGTCGACTCGTTCAGCCTGACATACACTTGTTACCAAGGCTTAACCCGAGACACTGCCATGACCGAGCTGGCCAGATTGAAGTTTTACGCCACTCAGCCTCACGCCTGCAGTTACCTGCCAGATGAGCAGGCGACCACATTGTTCCTCGACCCGAGCCAGCCAATGGACGTCGAGGTGTACGCAGAGCTTTCTGAGATGGGCTTTCGCCGCAGCGGCGATCACCTGTATCGCCCGCACTGCCAAAATTGTGTGGCGTGCGTTCCGGCGCGTATTCCTGCTGAAACCTTTACGCCCAATCGCCAGCAACGCAAGATCCTCAAGCGCAACGAAGACATCGTGGTCACACCCGCGCGGCCGGTTTTCAACGAGGAGTACTACGCGCTGTACAGCCGCTATATCGAACAGCGTCACGCCGACGGCGATATGTACCCGCCGAGTCGCGACCAATTTTCGACTTTTCTGGTGCGCTCACTTTCCTTCTCGCGCTTTTACGAATTCCGTAAAGACGGCCGTCTGGTGGCGATTGCCGTGACCGATGTACTGCCAAACGGGCTCTCTGCGGTTTACACGTTTTACGACCCAAGCGAGGAACGCCGCAGCCTTGGGCGCTTTGCGATCCTGTGGCAGATCAATCAGACTCAGCAGTTAGGGCTGCATGCGCTGTACCTGGGTTATTGGATCAAGAACTGCAAAAAAATGAATTACAAGACTCAATACCGGCCCATTGAGCTGTTTATTAATCAACGCTGGATCACTCTTAACTGAGGAGACTGGCGAATCTGCCTATTTTCGGGCACAATGCACGCCGCTTTTGCCTGGAGCCAGTCGCACCGGGCCATTCATTGGATACCGAGGGCTTTACTGCATGTCGAAAGAAGACAGCTTCGAAATGGAAGGCACTGTCGTCGACACCCTGCCCAACACCATGTTTCGTGTGGAGTTGGAAAATGGGCACGTCGTAACCGCGCACATCTCCGGAAAGATGCGCAAGAACTACATCCGCATTCTTACTGGCGATAAAGTACGCGTTGAACTAACGCCTTATGACTTGAGCAAAGGCCGCATTACATACCGCGCGCGCTAAGCCAGTCACCAGTAAAAACGCCCGGCTTGCCGGGCGTTTTTGTGTGCGTGAGGAAAATGAACGGGCCGCCAGTGGCCGCCATGACGGTTTACCCTACGGGTTAACCATCCTCCAATATTCGTATAACCGCCGATCGCACACCGATTACATGCCGATTACATTCGGAGGATGGATTGCCGAGCCTCCCTCGGCAATCCGTCATGGACGCGCCAGCGTCCGCATTTGATCCCCGACCTACGCCTCAACACAAAAATTCGATCAAAACCAGGCACCCGTCGGCCGCCATGACGGTTTACCCTTCGGGTTAACCATCCTCCGTTTTCGTATAACCGCCGCTCGCATGCCGATTACATACCGGTCGCATACGGAGGATGGATAGCCGAGCCTTCCTCGGCAATCCGTCATGGACGTGCCAGCGTCCGCATTTGATCCCCAACCCACGCCTCGACACACAATTGCGATCAAAACCGGGCAGCCGGTGGCCGCCATGACGGTTTACCCTGCGGGTTAACCATCCTCCGTTTTCGTATAACGTCCGATCGCATTGGACGCCTGCAATTCGTACTCGCGATGTTCCCGGCGCAATAAAAAACGCCCGCTGCATGCAGCGGGCGTTAGATTCAAACTAATGATGAGCCTGTAACCGGCGCCCAACATCGGGCGCCAGTTACACCACCTGATTATCAGGCCATTTCGGCTGCGGTTTCGAACTCGAAGGTCAGTTCGCCATCGACCAGGTCGACATGCACCACGCCGCCATGCTCGGACAACTCGCCAAACAGAATTTCTTCTGCCAGCGGACGCTTGATCTTGTCCTGGATCAAGCGCGTCATCGGCCGGGCACCCATCGTCACGTCATAGCCTTTCTCCGCCAGCCAGCCACGCGCCGCATCCGAAACATCGAGCTGTACGCGCTTGTCCTCAAGTTGAGCCTGCAGTTCGGTAAGGAACTTGTCGATGATGCTCTTGATGACTTCAGTGCTGAGGCGGCCAAACTGGATAATGGTATCCAGACGGTTACGGAACTCCGGCGTGAAGCTCTTCTTGATGACTTCCATGGCATCGGTCGAGTGATCCTGATGGGTAAAACCAATCGATGCCCGCGCTGCTGTTTCCGCGCCGGCATTGGTGGTCATGATCAGGATGACATTGCGGAAATCCGCCTTGCGACCGTTGTTGTCGGTGAGCGTGCCATGGTCCATCACCTGCAACAGCAGGTTGAAGACTTCCGGGTGGGCCTTTTCGATCTCATCAAGCAGCAACACGCAGTGCGGCGTCTTGGTGATGGCTTCGGTGAGCAGTCCGCCCTGATCGAAACCCACATAGCCAGGCGGCGCACCAATCAACCGTGAAACCGTATGGCGCTCCATGTATTCCGACATATCGAAGCGAATCAGCTCGACACCCAGCGACTTCGACAACTGCCGCGCCGCCTCGGTCTTGCCGACACCAGTTGGCCCGGCGAAGAGGAACGAACCCACAGGCTTGTCCGGCGCCTTGAGGCCTGCACGTGACAGTTTGATCGCGGTAGACAGCGATTCAATGGCTGCATCCTGACCAAATACGGTCAGCTTGAGGTCGCGCTCAAGGTTGCGCAGAAGCTCTTTGTCGGAGCTGCTGACATGCTTAGGCGGAATACGCGCAATTTTCGCTACGATGTCTTCAACCTGCGCCACGTCGATGCGCTTTACGCGTTTGTCGGCGGGTTGCAGACGCTGGAAGGCGCCCGCCTCGTCAATCACGTCGATGGCTTTGTCAGGCATGTGACGGTCGTTGATATAACGCGCTGCAAGATCAGCCGCTGCGCGCAACGCCTCATCGCTGTACTCGATACTGTGATGCTGCTCAAAACGCCCCTTGAGGCCTCTGAGAATGCTGATGGTGTCTTCAACCGAGGGTTCGACAACATCGACCTTCTGGAAGCGACGGGCAAGCGCCCTGTCCTTCTCGAAGATGCCACGAAACTCCTGGAAGGTGGTCGAGCCAATGCAGCGAATCTCGCCAGACGAAAGCATCGGCTTGAGCAGATTGGACGCATCCATCACCCCGCCCGACGCGGCTCCGGCACCAATGATGGTGTGGATTTCGTCGATGAACAGGATCGCATGCGGGCGCTTGCGCAGCTCGTTGAGCAAGGCCTTCAGGCGCTTCTCGAAGTCGCCACGGTATTTGGTTCCCGCCAGCAACGCGCCCAGATCCAGCGAGTAGACCACGCTGTCTGCGAGCAAGTCCGGGACCATGCCGTCGACAATACGCTTGGCCAGACCCTCGGCGATTGCGGTCTTGCCCACACCCGCCTCACCGACCAGCAGCGGATTGTTTTTACGCCGCCGCGCCAGAATCTGCGCGACACGCTCGACTTCGGACTCACGACCGACCAGCGGATCAATACGGCCCTGACGCGCCGCCTCGTTGAGGTTGCTGGCGTAGGAGTCGAGCGGATTACCCGACATAGGCGAATCGCCTGCGTCTTCGTCCTGCATCTCCTGTTCGCTTTCGCTTTGCTCGCCATGGCCCGGCACCTTGGAGATGCCGTGGGCGATGAAATTGACCACATCGATGCGGGCAACGCTCTGCTGCTTGAGCAGGAACACGGCCTGGCTCTCTTGCTCGCTGAAAATGGCGACCAACACATTGGCGCCCGTGACTTCGCGCTTGCCAGAGCTTTGTACGTGGAATACCGCGCGCTGCAAGACTCGCTGAAACCCGAGTGTAGGCTGGGTTTCGCGTTCTTCATCATGGGCCGGAATAAGCGGAGTCGTGGAGTCGATAAACTCCAGCAGATCGTGACGCAGCTTGTCCAGGCTGGCACCACAGGCGCGCAGCACGCTGGCCGCCGCCTCGTTATCTAACAGGGCTAATAATAGATGCTCAACCGTCATGAATTCATGACGCTTGTTGCGGGCCTCTTTAAAGGCCAGGTTGAGGGTTACTTCGAGCTCTCGATTTAACATAGCTGCACCTCGTGCCCAAGTGGTCGGCTTTAGCCGTCCTTCTCGATCTCACAGAGTAGTGGGTGTTGGCTTTCGCGCGCATATTGGTTGACCTGCATCGCCTTAGTTTCAGCGATGTCGCGGGTATAAACCCCGCAAACTGCTCGTCCCTCTGTATGGACGGTCAGCATTATCTTGGTCGCCACCTCCCGATTCAGATTGAAGAAAACCTCGAGTATCTCAACCACAAAGTCCATCGGTGTGTAATCGTCATTAAACAAAATCACCTTATACATTGGGGGCGCCTGCAACGCGGGCTTGGCTTCCTGCAATGCCACACCAGAGGAGTCGTCCTCATGCGTTGCGGGTCGATCCTGATTGAATGTTAGTCGAATCTGGCTACTTGCATGCATGTTGAAAATTGAACTCATGGCTATTTGTATCTGGATGCGGGTTTCATCTTGATCGAAGTCACAGCCAATAACGCTGGCGCCTTGACTATCGGCAAAACGGTGTTACAAACAATGAATACCCGGTTTGGGTAATAAGAGGTTCCGTGTTCTCGCCTTCCAGCTTGATGAATTCGCGGAGTCAAAGTGGATGATACTCCAGAGGTGGAGTCCTTTGCAGAGGGATATCAGCATGCTAAGCGGTAAGGTCAAGTGGTTCAACAACGCTAAAGGTTACGGCTTTATTGTGGCTGATGGTGGCGATGAGGACCTGTTCGCCCACTTCTCGGCGATCCAGATGGAAGGCTACAAAACCCTGAAGGCTGGTCAGCCGGTAAGCTTCGATATTATTCAAGGTCCCAAAGGCCTCCACGCCGTTAACATCAACTCAATCACGGCCAGCGTCGATACCGCCGCTGCCACTGCGCAAACCCCGAGTGTTACGGTCGAAGCCTGACTCACGCGTGAACCCATAAAAAAGCCGGTCGCGAGACCGGCTTTGTTTTGCACGGAGTTCTCGCCTATCCAGAAGACAGACGAGAAGCCCGAAAGTTACATATGCGCGATCATTTGATCGCCAAACTCAGAGCACGACATCAGTTTTGCACCGTCCATCAGGCGCTCGAAGTCGTACGTTACGGTCTTCGCATCAATAGCGCCTTCCGTGCCCTTAATCAGCAAATCCGCCGCTTCCAGCCAGCCCATGTGGCGCAGCATCATCTCAGCCGAGAGAATCAGTGAGCCTGGGTTGACCTTGTCCTGCCCCGCGTACTTCGGCGCAGTGCCGTGCGTCGCCTCGAACATGGCAATGGTGTCAGACAGGTTGGCGCCTGGCGCGATACCAATACCGCCGACTTCCGCCGCCAGTGCGTCAGACAGGTAGTCGCCATTGAGATTGAGGGTGGCAATCACGTCATATTCAGCCGGGCGCAGCAAAATCTGCTGGAGCATGGCATCAGCAATTGCATCCTTGACCACAATGTTCTTGCCGGATTTCGGGTTCTTGAACTGCATCCACGGGCCGCCATCGAGCAGCTCGGCGCCGAACTCGTCACGCGCCACCTCGTAGCCCCACTCTTTGAAGGCACCTTCAGTGAACTTCATGATGTTGCCTTTGTGCACGATAGTCACCGAGCTGCGGTCGTTGTCGACTGCGTACTGCAAGGCCTTACGTACCAGGCGTTTGGTGCCTTCCTGCGAAACCGGCTTGACGCCAATGCCGCAGTTTTCGGTGAAGCGGATCTTCTTCACGCCCATTTCTTCGGTGAGGAACTTGATGACCTTGATGGCTTCTGGCGAGCCGGCCTTCCACTCAACGCCGGCATAAATGTCTTCAGAGTTTTCGCGGAAGATCACCATGTCGACGTCACCCGGCTTCTTCACCGGGCTTGGTACACCAGTGAACCAGCGTACCGGGCGCTGGCACACATAAAGGTCCAGCTCCTGGCGCAGGGCCACGTTGAGCGAGCGGATGCCGCCGCCAACCGGCGTGGTCAGCGGACCTTTGATCGATACAACGTAGTCGCGAACAGCTTCGAGGGTTTCTTTTGGCAGCCAGGTATCCTGATCGTAGACCTGAGTGGCTTTTTCACCCGCATACACTTCCATCCAGGAAATCTTGCGCTTGCCGCCATAGGCTTTCTCTACAGCTGCATCGACAACCTTGATCATCACCGGGCTGATATCGACGCCGATACCATCCCCTTCGATGTAAGGAATAATCGGGTTATCCGGAACATTGAGCGACATGTCGGCATTCACGGTGATTTTGTCACCGGTTGCTGGCACCTGGATCTTTTGGTATCCCATGCTGAACTCCTGTTTTTGAATGAACCGTGGTGTTGCATTCAGCGTAGCGCAATCAATCGGGCAGGCACTACGCTGCAAATGATTACGAGGCCAACCATACAGGTTTTAAACCCTCGTTATGAACGGTAATACATGCAGAGCAAAATAATGGCTGGTCGCCTATCGCCCACCTTCTAGACATTGGTCTACAGCTTGAAGTTCTTAGTTTGCTATCGACAGTGTTATAATCGTGCGCCGTGACCTTGCAGTCATAGAGAGAGCCCTTGTCCGTTACAGGACGTCCGCCTCTCGGATGCGCCGGTGTTAGCACCCTAACCCGGCGAATAACACTCTACTGGTACAACCAACCTTGCGTGGTAAACGCTCGAATTCCGACTCAAGCCCAAGCATTGAGTGGACGCATCTACACGGTGCACCTCGAGACCCTGTCCGCGCCTAGAAAAGAAGAGAGTTTCCTTGATGTCTAACCGCTCGAAGATCATCTACACCTTCACTGACGAAGCGCCCGCCCTAGCGACCTACTCGCTTCTCCCCATCGTAAAAGCCTTCGCTGCATCAGCAGACATTGACGTCGAAACCCGAGACATCTCTCTTGCCGGCCGTATCCTTGCAGGCTTCGCTGACCAACTCGGCGCAGACCAGCAGATCGAAGACGACCTTGCCAAGCTCGCCGTACTGGCGACTTCCCCTGAAGCCAACATCATCAAGCTGCCGAACATCAGTGCTTCGGTTCCTCAGCTGCGTGGCGCAATCGCCGAGCTGCAGGCTCAGGGCTACAACATCCCAGATTTCCCGGAAGACCCACAGACCGAACAGGAAAAAGAAGCTCGCGCCCGTTACAACAAGGTACTGGGCAGCGCGGTAAACCCTGTTCTGCGTGAAGGTAACTCCGACCGCCGCGCCCCGGCTGCTGTTAAAGCCTACGCGCGCAAGCACCCACACTCGATGGGCAAGTGGAGCATGGCTTCGCAGTCGCACGCCGACTACATGCGCGACGGCGACTTCTTCTCCAGCGAGCAGTCCTTCACCATGGACCAGGCTGGTGACGTGCGTATCGAGTTCGTCGGCCAAGACGGCAAGGTCGTGCTGAAAAAAGTGGTTTCGCTGCAAGCAGGCGAAGTGTTCGACGGCATGCGCATGAGCTGCCAGAAACTGCGCGATTTCTTCGAGCAGACCCTGCAAGACTGTAAAGAAACCGGCGTTATGTGGTCCCTGCACGTCAAGGCGACCATGATGAAGATCTCGCACCCGATCGTTTTCGGTCACGCCGTTAGCGTGTACTACAAGAAAGCCTTCGAGAAGCACGCAAAACTGTTCGACGAGCTGGGCGTTAACCCGAACAACGGCCTGAACAGCGTTTACGAGAAGATCAAGGTTCTGCCAGCTTCGCTGCAGGAAGAAATTCTTCACGACCTGCACGAGTGCTACAGCGACCGCCCGGAAATGGCGATGGTTGACTCGGTTAAAGGCATTACCAACCTGCACATCCCGAGCGACGTTATCGTTGACGCCTCGATGCCTGCAATGATCCGCAGCTCCGGTCAGATGTGGGGCAAGGACGGCAAGCTCAAAGACACCAAAGCGGTCATGCCTGAAAGCACCTATGCGCGTATTTATCAGGAAATGATCAACTTCTGCAAAACCAACGGCGCATTCGACCCGACCACCATGGGCTCGGTACCGAACGTAGGCCTGATGGCGCAGAAAGCTGAAGAATACGGCTCGCACGACAAGACTTTCGAACTCGAAACAGACGGCACCATGCGTGTTGTTCTGGCTGATGGCACCGTCAAGATCGAGCACGCTGTTGAAGCGGGCGATATCTGGCGCGCCTGCCAGACCAAAGATGCGCCGATCCGTGACTGGGTCAAGCTGGCCGTTACCCGCGCTCGCGCATCCAACACCCCGGCGGTGTTCTGGCTCGACCCAGAGCGCGCTCACGACCGTCAGCTGATGCTGAAAGTCGAAACCTACCTGAAAGACCACGATACCGACGGCCTTGAGCTGCACATCATGGACTACAACCAGGCCATCCGTTTCAGCATGGAGCGCATGATCCGTGGTCTGGATACCATCTCGGTAACCGGTAACGTACTGCGCGACTACCTGACTGACCTGTTCCCGATCATGGAACTCGGCACGTCGGCGAAAATGCTTTCCATCGTTCCGCTGATGGCGGGCGGCGGCATGTACGAAACTGGCGCGGGCGGCTCGGCTCCGAAGCACGTACAGCAGCTGGTTGAAGAGAACCACCTGCGCTGGGATTCGCTGGGCGAGTTCCTGGCTCTGGCCGTGTCGCTGGAAGAAACCGGCATTAAAACCCAGAACGACAAAGCCAAGATCCTTGGCACCACGCTGGACATCGCCACCGGCAAACTGCTGGATAACGGCAAGTCGCCTTCGCGCCGCACTGGCGAGCTGGACAACCGTGGCAGCCACTTCTATCTGGCCATGTACTGGGCACAAGCCCTGGCAGCGCAGACTGAAAACGCTGAACTGGCCGCGCATTTCGCACCACTGGCCAAGGCCCTCACTGAGCAGGAAGCAACCATCGTTGCCGAACTCAACGAGGTTCAGGGCAAGCCGGTCGACATCGCCGGTTACTACCGCTCCAACAAGGAGCTGACCAGCCAGGTCATGCGCCCGAGCGCCACACTGAACGCGGCGATCGATCCTCTGATCGGCTAATCACCGCTGTAACGTGTACCCGCAATATCACAACCCCCGGCCCCGCGCCGGGGGTTGTGTTTCAGGGCCAGCAACCTCTTCCAATCATTCGCAATCTGGGAATTAACTATGTCCTGGCAACCTCATATCACTGTCGCCACCGTTGTCGAAAACCAAGGCCGCTTTCTGCTGGTCGAGGAACACGCCGAAGGCCGGCAGGTATTCAATCAGCCCGCCGGCCATCTTGAAGCCAATGAAACACTGGCGCAGGCGGCCTTGCGTGAAACCCTCGAAGAAACCGGCTGGGATGTCGAGCTGACTGCGGTCCTGGGCATTTACCTGTACACCGCGCCGAGCAACGGCGTGACCTATCAGCGCATCTGCTTTGCCGCCAAACCGTTGGCCCAGCGCCCGAACCATCCGCTGGATGACGGCATCATCGGCCCGCAGTGGCTGACCCGCGACGAGCTGGCCGCCCAGCCTGAGCGTTGGCGCAGCGAGTTGGTACTGCGTTGTATCGACGATTACATCAGCGGTGAACGTTTTGCCCTGAGCCTGCTGCGCGACTGATACTGCCCGTCGCCGACAACTCGTCATCCTGCTAGAATCGACTCCTTTTAGCGTCAGTGCTCCGCTCCCATGTCAGATACCTCCATGCAAACGACTCATCAGTACGACCCAGCTTCCACGCGCGTTATTGTCGGCATGTCCGGCGGCGTAGACTCGTCGGTCTCGGCCTTGCTCCTGCTCGAACAGGGCTATCAGGTCGAAGGTCTGTTCATGAAGAACTGGGACGAAGACGACGGCACCGAATACTGCACCGCCATGGATGATCTGGCAGATGCGCAGGCCGTTTGCGACAAGATTAGCATCAAGCTGCACACCGCCAACTTTGCTGCCGAGTATTGGGACAATGTGTTCGAGCACTTCCTTGCCGAGTACAAGGCTGGCCGCACGCCGAACCCCGACATCCTCTGCAACCGGGAAATCAAGTTCAAGGCGTTCCTCGATTACGCCCTGATGCTGGGCGCCGACTTGATTGCGACCGGCCATTACGTGCGCCGTCGCGACATTGATGGCCGCACCGAGCTGCTCAAGGGGCTGGACCCGAACAAGGACCAAAGCTACTTCCTGCATGCCGTTGGCGGCGAACAGATTGCCAAGACCCTGTTCCCGGTTGGCGAGCTCGAAAAGCCACAAGTGCGCGAGATCGCCGAGAAATACCAGCTGGCGACAGCCAAGAAGAAAGACTCGACCGGCATTTGCTTCATTGGCGAGCGCCGTTTCAGCGACTTCCTCAAGCAATATTTGCCAGCCCAGCCGGGTGACATTGAAACCACCGAGGGTGAGGTCATTGGCCGTCACCACGGCCTGATGTATCACACCATGGGCCAGCGCCAGGGCTTGGGCATTGGCGGCCTTAAAGACGCCAGTGATGAGCCGTGGTACGTGCTGCAGAAAGATCTCGAACGCAACGTGCTGGTTGTCGGACAGGGCAATGATCATCCATGGCTGTTCTCCAGCGCATTGCTGGCCTCGGACATCTACTGGGTTAACCCAATCGACTTGTCCTCCCCGCGTCAGCTCACCGCCAAAGTGCGTTACCGCCAGGGCGATCAGCAGTGCACGCTGGAAAAAACCGCAGACGGTTATCGGGCGTCTTTCGCCATGCCACAACGCGCGGTCACGCCGGGCCAGTCCGTGGTGTTTTACGACGGCGAAATCTGCCTGGGCGGCGGCGTAATTGAGCACGCTCAACCGTGGAGCAGCAAGGATAAGCGCCCATGAATCAGACTCAGGAGCAGCTGGTCGCACTCGGTGCGGTATTCGAGGCCACGACTCAGGTTGACCGAATTGCCCGCACTGGCCAGTCCAGCGAACCCGTACTGGAATGCCTGCTTGGCAGCCTCTTGGTGCGCGATCCGGAAAATACCCTCGCCGTTTATGGTGGCGACGATCTCAACCTGCGCGACGGCTACAAGGCCTTGATCAGCTCGCTTGAACGCGACCCGACCAGCTTGCAGCGTGAACCGCTGCGTTATGCGTTGGCCCTGCTCAACCTTGAGCGCCAATTCGCCAAGCGCGACGACCTGATGCAGATCATGGGCAGCCGGCTGGATCAGATCCAGGCTCAGGTCGAACACTTCGGACCGACTCACGAGAACGTGGTGTCCAGTTGCGGCAGCCTCTATCAAGACACCATCAGCACCTTCCGTCAGCGTATTCAGGTACAGGGCGACATGCGCCACCTGCAGCAGCCGAGCAACGCCTCGAAGATTCGCGCATTGCTGCTTACCGGCATCCGCTCGGCGCGGCTTTGGCGTCAGCTTGGCGGCCACCGCTGGCAACTGGTTATCAGCCGCAAGAAGCTCCTCAATGAGCTGTACCCCATGCTTCGTGGTTAACAACTGCGCCGCGCAGCAAACCACTCAATAGACCCAAAAAGCGCTTTTACGTCAGGTGAACTGCGCTTTTCGTGTTCATTTGCATTGTATTAGCGCAACGCGCTGCTTTTTCAAAGATACCCAAATTCGCATTCTGAAGGCCGGCCGGAGCCGTTACCGCTGAACGGCGGTGACTTAAGCAAGGCTTAGTCGCGAATTTCATGTATGATATGCGCCCTTTTCAATGCCCGACTGTCCGAGAACGCCTCCTATGCAGCTTTCTTCGCTCACCGCGGTTTCACCCGTTGATGGCCGTTACGCCGGCAAAACTAGCGCTTTGCGCCCAATTTTCAGCGAATACGGCCTCATCCGTTTTCGCGTCATGGTCGAGGTTCGCTGGCTCCAGCGCCTGGCCGCTCATGCAGGCGTGCCTGAAGTGCCGCCGTTTTCCGCTGAGGCGCAAGCCATTCTGAATGAACTGGCGGATAACTTCGATGTGGCTCATGCCGAGCGCGTCAAGGAAATCGAGCGCACCACCAATCACGACGTGAAAGCCGTCGAGTACCTGCTCAAGGAACAGGCTGCAAAGCTGCCTGAACTTGAAAAAGTGAATGAATTCATTCACTTCGCTTGTACTTCTGAAGACATTAATAACCTTTCGCATGCGCTGATGCTGCGTGAAGGTCGCGACACCGTGCTGCTGCCACTGATGCGCCAGATCGCCGGTTCTATTCGCGAACTGGCGGTGCGTTTCGCCGATGTGCCAATGCTCTCGCGAACTCACGGCCAACCTGCTTCACCGACCACGCTGGGTAAAGAACTGGCGAACGTGGTTTATCGCCTTGAACGCCAAATCACCCAGATCGCCGCCGTGCCGCTGCTGGGCAAGATCAATGGCGCCGTGGGCAACTACAACGCCCACCTGTCGGCCTATGCCGACATCGACTGGGAAGCGAACGCCCGCGAATTCATCGAAGGCGACCTCGGCCTGCAGTGGAACCCTTACACAACACAGATCGAGCCGCACGATTACATCGCAGAGCTGTTCGACGCTGTGGCCCGCTTCAACACCATCCTGATCGACTTCGATCGCGATATCTGGGGCTACATCTCGCTGGGTTACTTCAAGCAGAAGACCATTGCCGGCGAAATCGGCTCTTCGACCATGCCGCACAAGGTCAACCCGATCGACTTCGAAAACTCCGAAGGCAACCTCGGTATCGCCAACGCTTTGCTTCAGCACCTGGCCAGCAAGTTGCCAGTTTCGCGCTGGCAGCGTGACCTGACCGACTCCACCGTACTGCGTAACCTCGGTGTTGGTTTTGCTCACAGCGTTATCGCATACGAAGCAAGCCTCAAGGGAATCAGTAAGTTGGAGCTGAATGCTCAACGTATTGCTGAAGATTTGGACGCTTGCTGGGAAGTCCTCGCTGAGCCGATCCAAACCGTTATGCGCCGTTATGCCATTGAAAACCCGTACGAGAAGCTCAAGGAGCTGACGCGCGGCAAGGGCATCACCCCGCAAGCCTTGCTCGACTTTATCGACGGCCTGGACATGCCAGCCGAAGCCAAAGCCGAACTGAAACTGCTGACCCCTGCCTCGTACATCGGCAACGCGGTCGCACAGGCCAAGCGTATCTAAGCACCAACGGCCCGCCCGACGCCCGGCTGAGCCGGGCGTTTTTATTTTAGGGCGTCATTAAATTTCAAGGGCTTACAGATGAATCCTGATACTCCTCTGCAACTGCTGGGCGGTCTAACTGCGCGCGAATTCATGCGCGATTACTGGCAAAAGAAACCGCTGCTGATCCGTCAGGCGCTGCCCGGTTTTGAAACGCCAATTTCACCTGACGAGCTCGCAGGCCTGGCACTTGAGGAAGAAGTTGAATCTCGCCTGGTCATTGAACATGGCGTAACGCCATGGGAGCTGCGCCGCGGGCCATTTGAAGAAGACGCCTTCAGCACATTGCCTGAACGCGACTGGACCCTGCTGGTTCAGGCAGTCGACCAGTTCGTGCCGGAAGTCGCCGAGCTGATGGAGAACTTCAAGTTCCTGCCCAAGTGGCGCATTGACGATGTCATGGTCAGCTTTGCAACCGCTGGCGGCGGGGTTGGCCCGCACTTCGACAACTACGACGTATTTTTACTGCAGGGTTACGGCAAGCGCCGCTGGCAAGTCGGCCAGATGTGCAACTCCGAAAGCGCCCTGCTGGACCACGCGGATCTGAAGATCCTTGCTGAATTTGCACCAACTGAAGAATGGGTTCTGGAGCCAGGCGACATGCTGTACCTGCCGCCACTCCTGGCCCACTGTGGCACCGCTGAGGATGATTGTATGACGTATTCCGTAGGCTTCCGCGCGCCGAGCGCCGCCGAAGTTCTCACCCATTTCACTGACTTCCTGAGCCAGTTCCTGCCTGACGAAGAGCGCTACAGTGATGCCGGCGCTCAGCCGAGCAGCGATCCGACCCAGATCCAGCGCGACTCGCTGGACCGTCTCAAGGCGCTGCTTAACGAGCACATGAGTGATGAGCGCCTGCTGATGACCTGGTTCGGCCAGTTCATGACCGAGCCGCGCTACCCTGAGCGCATCGGCAGCCTCGAGATCAGTGAAGAAGAATTTCTCGACACTATCGAGCAAGGCGCCGTACTGGTTCGCAACCCGAGCGCCCGCATGGCGTGGTCCGAAGTAGGCGAAGACCTGGTGCTGTTTGCCAGCGGCCAGAGCCGCCTGCTGCCTGCCAATCTGCGTGAACTATTGAAGCTGGTTTGCTCGGCTGATGCGCTGCACATCGACAATCTTGGCGCCTGGCTGGCCGATGATGACGGTCGCTGCCTGGTCTTGGAATTGCTCAAACAAGGCAGCCTGGAGTTTGCAGATGAATGAGATAACCATTCGTCCTGCAGACTGGAGCAAGGACAACAGTGAAATTCGCCGCATCCGCGAAAGCGTATTCATCGCTGAGCAGTCGGTGCCGCCCGAGCTGGAATGGGACGCGGAAGATGCAGTAGCCGATCACTTTCTGGCTTATGAAGGCGACTACCCGATTGGCACCGCCCGCCTGCTGCCAGACGGCCATATTGGTCGCGTATCGGTGCTGAAGGACTGGCGCGGCCTGAAGGTCGGCGACCAGTTAATTCGCACTGTTATCGAAACAGCGGAAAAACGCGGCCTGCGTCAGCAAATGCTCAGCGCCCAGGTGCACGCGACTTCGTTCTATGAAAAGCTAGGCTTTACTGTAGTTAGCGGCGAGTTTCTCGACGCCGGCATTCCCCACGTGGACATGGTGCGCGTCAGCGAATAACACCTGTCCAGCCACTGCGCCGCCCCTTGGCAGCGACAGTGGCACAGGTTATTCGAGGCCCGCATGAACGATAAAGACGCCCCACAAGACGATACTCAGCAAGCGCCCCCGGCCCTTGCGGACATCGAGTTCGAGTCTTTGGGGCGTTTTCCTGTGCTCAACCCGCAAACTGCGGAACCCACCTTGCATCAGCCAGAGCCCGCGCCCTTCAAACTGGGTGAAGATGCTCCGCTGCAACGCTTTAGCCATCCGGACCAAGCGCGCGCCCACACCCTGGCAATGCTTCAGCAAGCCCGCCACAGCATCAACCTGTACAGCCCTGATCTTGAGCCGTGGCTTTACAACCACAACGCCGTCGAACAAGCCCTGCGGGCATTTTTGCTGGCCAGTCCACGCAACCGCCTGCGCATCCTGCTGAGGGACTCAAGCCGCGCCATCAAGGAAGGTCATCGCCTGATCTCGCTGGCCCGTCGCCTGCCGAGCAATTGCCAGATCCGCAAGCTCAATCCGCACTACCCAATCGATGACCACTGCGCATTGCTTATCGATGAATGCGGCGTGTTATTGCGCACCGGCGCCGACCCGTACAACGGCTACGCCCTGTATAACGAACCAGCCAGGCTGCGACAGCGCCTGGAGCTGTTCACTCAATCTTGGGAAAGCAGTATCAGCGATCCTGATTTACGGAGTTTTTTGCTGTGAAAGTACCTGCCATGTTGTTTGCCGCATTGCTGACTACAAGCGCTGTATGCAATGCCGATACTGAAGTACTGACACTCAACTACCGCACCGCTGACGACGTGATCCAAGTGGTGCAGTCGGTGCTTGGCAATCAGGGCAAAGTCAGCCCTTACGGCAATCAGCTGATCATCAACGCTTCGCCGGACAAGATTGATGAAGTGCGCAACATGCTCGCGCAAATCGACACCCAGCCACGGCGCCTGCTCATAAGCGTAGCCAGCAGCGATTCGCGCTATCAGAGCCAAAACGGTTATCAGGCCAATGGCACCATCAGCGGCGATGGCGTTGAGGCGCAGATCGGCCGCGGCGAGATCAATGGCCGCGATCAGGTGCGCATTATCAATCGCAGCACCCAGAGTCGCGGCGGCGGCACCCAGCAGGTTCAGGCCACCGAAGGCTACCCGGCGCTGATTCAGGTCGGCCAGAGCGTGCCGCTCACCACCTACGGACGCGACCAATACGGCAACCCCTACAACAATACCCAGTACCGTGATGTCACTCAGGGTTTCTATGTCACCGCGACGCTGGTGGGCGATCGGGTCAATCTCGCCATCAGCAGTAATCAGGACCGCGTAAACAGTAATGACCGTCGCGTTATCGACGTGCAATCCACCAGCACGCGGCTCAGTGGCCGGGTTGGCGAATGGATTCAGCTCGGCGGAACCAATCAGCAGAACATGGCCAACCAGCAGGGCTACGCCCAGCGTTACAGCACGCAAGGGCGGGATGACGCGAGCCTGCAGGTTAAAGTCGATGTACTCGATTAAGGCGTGAGCAAAGATGACTTATCAGTCGCCTAAAAAATTATGTAGTAGTTTAAAAAAAGCACTACAAAACGTTTGACGAAGCATTTTAGTAGAGGCATTATGGCCTCGCTCCCGCTAATTAGGGGCTCTGGAAAGAGCCTCCGGGTCGCTTAGCGCTTACCGCGTTAACGGCCTGTGTTGTAAAAGCCCACAAGGCAGATCAACGAGATTGCGACTGGAACGAAGTTGTCCTGAGGGACGGGGAAGCGTTTTACGCACTAACCAGCAAGCTGCACATAGAAACTGCATTGCCCAAGACATCCACGAGTCAGACGGCAACCAAAGAACAGGCTTACCGGCCAGCTCGACGCAGCGACTTGAAGTAGCAACACTGGCAGCCTCTCCCCCTCCTGCGCGCCTTCGTAGCAAGTCTCTTTCTCTTTATCTGTTGTGAGCCCCCGCAACCAACGCCTGAATTGTTTCAGCTGTTGAGTGGGAAAGCCGGTGCTCAACCAAACACATACTTTGAAGGATTGACCATGTCAGCTTATCAAAACGACATCAAAGCCGTCGCGGCACTTAAAGAAGCCGCCGGTAGCAGCTGGAGCGCAATTGACCCGGAGTCCGTGGCCCGTATGCGCGCCCAGAACCGTTTCAAGACCGGTCTGGAAATCGCTCAGTACACCGCTGACATCATGCGCAAAGACATGGCTGAGTATGATGCTGATAGCTCTGTCTACACCCAGTCGCTGGGCTGCTGGCATGGTTTCATCGGTCAGCAGAAGCTGATTTCGATCAAGAAGCACCTGAAAACCACTAACAAGCGCTACCTCTACCTGTCGGGTTGGATGGTTGCTGCTCTGCGTTCCGACTTCGGCCCACTGCCTGATCAGTCGATGCACGAGAAAACTTCGGTCTCCGGCCTGATCGAAGAGCTGTACACCTTCCTGCGCCAGGCTGATGCCCGCGAACTGGACCTGCTGTTCACCGCGCTGGACACCGCTCGCAATGCTGGTGACAAGGCCAAGGCTGCTGAAATCCAGAACCAGATCGACAACTACGAAACTCACGTAGTGCCAATCATCGCCGACATCGACGCTGGTTTCGGTAACCCGGAAGCCACTTACCTGCTGGCCAAGCGCATGATCGAAGCAGGCGCTTGCTGCATCCAGATCGAAAACCAGGTATCTGACGAGAAGCAGTGCGGTCACCAGGACGGTAAAGTAACTGTTCCACACGCCGACTTTATCGCCAAGATCAACGCTGTTCGTTACGCGTTCCTCGAGCTGGGCATCGACAACGGTGTAATCGTTGCACGTACCGACTCGCTGGGTGCTGGCCTGACCAAGCAAATCGCAGTCACCAAAGAGCCGGGCGACCTGGGCGACCAGTACAACTCGTTCCTGGATTGCGAAGAAGTTGCAGCTTCAGACCTGGGCAACGGCGACGTAGTTATCAACCGTGGCGGCAAGCTGCTGCGTCCTAAGCGTCTCGCCAGCAACCTGTTCCAGTTCCGCTCTGGCACCGGTGAAGCGCGTTGCGTACTGGACAGCATCACGTCCCTGCAGAACGGCGCTGACATGCTCTGGATCGAAACCGAGAAGCCACACGTTGGTCAGATCGCAGGCATGGTTAACGAAATCCGTAAGACCATCCCGAACGCCAAGCTGGTTTACAACAACAGCCCGTCGTTCAACTGGACCCTGAACTTCCGTCAGCAAGTGTTCGATGCATTCGCTGCTGAAGGCAAGGACGTTTCTGCCTACGACCGCACCAAGCTGATGAGCGTCGACTACGACAACACCGAGTTGGCTCAGGTTGCAGACGAGAAGATCCGTACCTTCCAGCGCGACGCTTCGGCTCAGGCTGGTATCTTCCACCACCTGATCACCCTGCCGACTTACCACACTGCTGCGCTGTCGACCGATAACCTGGCAAAAGGTTACTTCGCAGATCAAGGCATGCTGGCTTACGTCAAAGGCGTTCAGCGTGAAGAGATCCGTCAGGGCATCGCTTGTGTTAAGCACCAGAACATGTCGGGTTCCGACATCGGTGACGCACACAAAGAGTACTTCGCTGGCGAAGCAGCTCTGAAAGCAGGCGGTAAAGACAACACCATGAACCAGTTCAGCTAAGAACTGACTCTGGCCGCCCTCACCGGCGGCCAGCGTGGTGAGCACAAAGCCCGGCATCGCTGGGCTTTGTCATATTTAGAGTTTTCAATACCAAAGTCTGGCACTCATTGCCTATCACCAATGGCCAATCAAATCAGTACGTTCTACCCTATTCTGATGAACAGAATTGCGCCATTTTTGAATACAATTCTGCGATTTGCACTAACCTGCCTAGTATTGAACCGGCCGATGTGACAACATTCGCAATCAATAATTATGTAACCAAAAAAATCCAAACGAGGTTCGAGCGGCATGTCCGATCCAGTACTCAGCGTCTCCCACAACTGGGCTTTCGCAGTATTCATCCTCGGTGTTTTTGGCCTTATTGCATTTATGTTGGGCCTCTCCAGCCTGCTCGGCAGCCGAGCCTGGGGGCGCAGCAAAAACGAACCATTCGAATCCGGCATGCTCCCCACGGGCAGTGCCCGCCTGCGCCTCTCGGCGAAATTCTATCTGGTCGCGATGCTCTTCGTGATCTTCGACGTTGAAGCCCTCTTTCTCTTTGCTTGGTCAGTCTCGGTGCGCGAAAGCGGCTGGGCCGGGCTAATCGAAGCTACAGTCTTTATAGCAATTCTGTTGGCAGGTCTTGTCTACCTATGGCGTATCGGTGCGCTGGATTGGGCACCGGAAGGTCGTCGTACTCGGCAAGCGAAGCTAAAACAATGAGGCTTTGGCGATGCAATATAAACTTACGCGGATCGATCCGGATGCTCCGAATGAGCAGTACCCGATCGGTGAACGGGAGACCGTAACCGATCCACTGCTAGAAGATCAGGTCCACAAGAACGTCTACATGGGCAAGCTCGAAGACGTGCTCAGTGGCGCAGTCAACTGGGGGCGCAAGAACTCCCTCTGGCCATATAACTTTGGCCTGTCCTGCTGCTATGTAGAAATGACCACCGCATTCACCGCTCCGCACGACGTAGCCCGCTTTGGTGCGGAAGTTATTCGTGCGTCTCCTCGCCAGGCCGACTTCATGGTCGTTGCCGGCACCTGCTTTATCAAGATGGCTCCTGTCATCCAGCGTCTCTATGAGCAGATGCTCGAGCCCAAGTGGGTTATCTCCATGGGTTCATGCGCCAACTCCGGTGGCATGTACGACATTTATTCAGTGGTCCAGGGGGTCGACAAGTTCCTCCCTGTGGACGTTTACATCCCGGGTTGCCCACCTCGCCCCGAAGCATTTCTGCAAGGCTTGATGCTGTTGCAGGAATCGATCGGCAAAGAGCGCAGGCCGTTGTCTTGGGTCGTGGGCGAGCAAGGTGTTTACCGCGCAGAAATGCCGGTACAGAAGGAACAGCGTCGCGCCGAGCGCATCGCCGTTACCAACCTGCGCAGCCCAGACGAAGTGTAAGCACGGCTAGTTCCTAGCCTGCCAACTGATGCCGTACACCCATAGCGACCGAGATCATGACTGCAGACAGCATTCTGTCCATTGCGCCTTACCAGCCAGATGTACAACCGGTAATAGGCGAGCTTAACCAGCGCTTCGGCGCTGACGCATTTACCGTACAAACAACGCGTACCGGCATGCCCGTTTTGTGGGTGGCCCGCGAGCAATTGGTTAATGTTCTGACCTTCCTGCGCAATCTTCCGCGCCCTTACGTCATGCTGTATGACTTGCACGGCGTCGATGAGCGCCTGCGCACCCAGCGTCGCGGCCTGCCGGATGCTGACTTCACCGTGTTCTACCACCTGATGTCGATTGAGCGTAACAGCGACATCATGATCAAGGTGGCGCTGCGTGAAGGCGACCTTAACGTGCCGAGCATTATCAGTATCTGGCCCAACGCCAACTGGTATGAGCGCGAAGTCTGGGACCTTTACGGCATCACCTTCACCGGCCACCCGCACCTCACGCGCATCATGATGCCGCCCACGTGGGAAGGCCATCCGCTGCGCAAGGACTATCCGGCGCGCGCGACTGAGTTCGATCCGTTCAGCCTCAATCGTGCCAAGCAGGAACTCGAAGAAGAAGCCGCGCGCTTCCGTCCCGAGGACTGGGGCATGAAACGTGGCGGCGAACACGAGGACTACATGTTCCTCAACCTCGGCCCCAACCACCCGTCTGCGCACGGTGCGTTCCGCATTATCTTGCAACTCGACGGCGAAGAGATCGTCGACTGTGTACCGGATATCGGTTATCACCACCGCGGCGCCGAGAAGATGGCCGAGCGCCAGAGCTGGCACAGTTTCATTCCGTACACCGACCGTATCGACTACCTCGGCGGCGTGATGAACAACCTGCCGTACGTGCTCTCGGTCGAGAAACTGGCCGGGATCAAAGTGCCGGATCGCGTCGACTTCATTCGCGTGATGATGGCCGAGTTCTTCCGGATCAACAGCCACCTGCTGTTCCTCGGTACGTATATTCAAGACGTCGGCGCCATGACGCCGGTGTTCTTCACCTTTACCGACCGCCAGCGCGCCTACAAGGTGATTGAAGCCATCACCGGATTCCGCATGCATCCGGCGTGGTACCGCATCGGCGGCGTCGCGCACGACCTGCCGCGCGGTTGGGACAAGCTGGTGAAAGAGTTCGTCGAATGGCTGCCCAAACGCCTCGATGAATACGAGAAAGCCGCCCTGCAAAACAGCATCCTGCGCGGCCGCACCATTGGCGTCGCCCAGTACAACACCAAAGAGGCGCTGGAATGGGGCGTTACCGGTTCCGGCCTGCGCTCAACTGGTCTCGACTTCGACCTGCGCAAGGCGCGCCCTTATTCGGGCTACGAGAATTTCGAATTCGAAGTCCCGTTGGCGCATAACGGCGACGCCTATGACCGCTGCATGGTGCGTGTCGAAGAAATGCGCCAGAGCATCCGCATCATCGATCAGTGCCTGCGCAACATGCCGGAAGGCCCGTACAAAGCGGATCATCCGCTGACCACGCCGCCACCGAAAGAGCGCACTCTGCGCGACATCGAAACCCTGATCACCCACTTCCTGCAGGTTTCATGGGGCCCGGTAATGCCGGCCAATGAAGCCTTCCAGATGATCGAGGCGACCAAGGGCATCAATAGTTATTACCTGACCAGCGACGGTAGCACCATGAGCTACCGCACGCGGATTCGCACGCCGAGCTTCGCGCATCTGCAGCAAATCCCGTCGGTGATCAACGGCAGCATGGTGGCTGACCTGATCGCCTATCTGGGCAGTATTGACTTCGTTATGGCCGACGTGGACCGCTGATCATGAGTACATTAATTCAGACAGACCGTTTCACCCTGAGTGAAACCGAGCGCTCGGCCATTGAGCACGAGATGCATCACTATGAAGATCCGCGCGCCGCGTCGATCGAAGCCCTGAAGATCGTCCAGCAGCAACGTGGCTGGGTGCCGGACGGCGCCAGCGAAGCGATTGGCGAGGTGCTGGGGATTTCGGCTGCCGATGTTGAAGGCGTTGCAACCTTCTATAGTCAGATTTTCCGCCAACCCGTTGGCCGCCACATTATTCGCGTATGCGACAGCATGACCTGCTTTATCGGCGGCCATGAGAACGTGCTGGAGCGGATCAAGGATCAGCTCGGCATTGTGCCGGGGCAAACCACCGCCGATGGCCGCTTTACCCTGCTACCTGTGTGCTGCCTGGGCAATTGCGACAAGGCGCCGGCGATGATGGTTGATGATGACACCTTCGGTAATGTCGATCCCACCACTGTCGAGCAACTGTTGGAGGCCTACTCATGAGCAAATTACTCGCCTCATTCGGCCCCGCCAACAGCATCGCCCGCAGCGAAAAAACCCATCCGCTGACATGGCGCCTGCGTGACGACGGCCAACCGGTCTGGCTTGAGGAATATCAAGCCAAGAACGGGTACAGCGCTGCCCGCAAAGCACTTAACGACATGGCCCAGGCCGACATTGTCCAGACCGTCAAAAACGCCGGTCTCAAAGGCCGTGGCGGTGCGGGCTTCCCGACCGGGGTGAAGTGGGGCCTGATGCCAGCGGACGAATCGCTGAACATCCGCTACCTGCTGTGCAACGCCGACGAGATGGAGCCCAACACCTGGAAAGACCGGATGTTGATGGAGCAACTGCCGCACTTGCTGGTTGAAGGCATGCTCATCAGCGCCCGTGCGCTGAAGGCGTATCGCGGCTATATATTCCTGCGCGGCGAATACGTGGATGCAGCCATCAACTTGCGCCGCGCCATCGAAGAAGCCAAGGCAGCCGGCCTGCTCGGCAAGAATATTTTCGGCAGCGGCTTTGATTTCGAACTTATCGTGCACACCGGCGCCGGCCGTTATATCTGCGGCGAAGAAACCGCACTGATCAACTCGCTCGAAGGCCGCCGTGCCAATCCCCGTGCCAAGCCGCCCTTCCCGGCTGCAGTCGGCGTGTGGGGCAAGCCGACGTGCGTCAACAACGTCGAAACCCTGTGCAACGTGCCGTCGATCATCGGCCAAGGCGTTGACTGGTACAAATCACTGGCCCGTCCCGGCTCGGAAGACATGGGCACCAAGCTCATGGGTTTCTCGGGCAAGGTGAAAAATCCGGGGATCTGGGAGCTGCCATTCGGCGTGCCGGCGCGTGAGCTGTTTGAAGATTACGCCGGCGGCATGCGCGACGGCTTCACCCTCAAAGCCTGGCAGCCAGGCGGCGCAGGCACTGGCTTCTTGTTGCCAGAACACCTCGACGCACCGATGTTCGCCGCCGGCATTGCCAAGGTCGGTACACGCATGGGCACTGGCCTGGCGCTGGCAATTGATGAGTCGGTGAACATGGTCTCGTTGCTGCGCAACATGGAAGAGTTTTTTGCCCGCGAGTCTTGCGGCTGGTGTACGCCCTGCCGCGATGGCCTGCCCTGGAGCGTAAAAATACTTCGCGCCCTTGAGCGCGGCCAAGGCAGCGCACAAGACATCGAAACCCTGCTCGGGCTGGTCAATCATCTGGGGCCAGGCAAAACCTTCTGTGCGCACGCGCCAGGTGCGGTTGAGCCGCTGGGTAGCGCGATCAAGTATTTCCGCCCTGAATTTGAAGCCGGTGTAGACACGCGGCAGTTAGGTGCAATGACGGGGCAATTCGCTCCCGCATAAAAATTAAATCTGGCGGCCACTTATCTGGCCCCGGAAAACCGTTTTCCCATTAGCCAAACCCGCTTCGGCGGGGAAGAAGAAACCTTAACCATGGCCACTATCCACGTAGACGGCAAAGATTTCGAAGTCGATGGTGCGGACAACCTGCTACAGGCGTGTCTGTCTCTCGGGCTCGATATCCCCTACTTCTGCTGGCACCCGGCGCTCGGCAGCGTCGGCGCCTGCCGCCAATGCGCGGTCAAGCAGTACAGCGATGAAAACGACAAACGCGGCCGGCTCGTCATGTCCTGCATGACACCGGCCACCGACAACAGCTGGATCTCCATCGACGATGAAGAAGCCAAGCAGTTCCGCGCCAGTGTTGTTGAATGGCTGATGACCAACCACCCGCACGACTGCCCGGTGTGCGAGGAAGGCGGTCATTGCCACCTGCAAGACATGACCGTGATGACCGGCCACAACGAGCGGCGCTATCGCTTCACCAAGCGTACGCACCAGAATCAGGAACTCGGCCCGTTCATTGCGCATGAAATGAACCGCTGCATCGCCTGCTACCGCTGCGTGCGTTATTACAACGACTACGCGGGCGGCACCGACCTCGGCGTCTACGGCGCACACGACAACGTCTACTTCGGCCGCGTTGAAGACGGCACGCTCGAAAGCGAGTTTTCAGGCAACCTCACCGAAGTCTGCCCGACTGGCGTGTTCACCGACAAAACCCACTCCGAACGCTACAACCGCAAGTGGGACATGCAGTTTGCACCGAGCATCTGCCACGGCTGCGCAAGCGGCTGCAACATCAGCCCCGGCGAGCGCTACGGTGAACTTCGCCGCATCGAAAACCGCTTCAACGGCTCGGTAAACCAGTACTTTCTGTGCGACCGTGGTCGCTTCGGTTATGGCTACGTCAACCGTGAAGACCGCCCACGCCAGCCTCAATTCGGCAAGCAGAAACTCGGCATTGATGCGGCGCTGGATAAAGCCGCTGAGTTGTTGCGTGGCAAGAACATCATCGGCATCGGCTCGCCACGGGCCAGCCTGGAAAGCAACTTTGCCCTCAGCGAGCTGGTCGGTGAAGCGCATTTCTACAGCGGTATTGCTGCTGATGAGCTGGCCAATATTCAGCTGATTCGCGACATCCTGCATAACGGCCCGCTGCCGGTAGCGTCGATGCGTGATGTTGAAAGCCATGACGCCGTATTCGTGCTCGGTGAAGACCTGACCCAGACAGCAGCGCGTCTGGCACTGGCCCTGCGTCAAACCGTGAAGGGCAAAGCCACTGAAATTGCCGCCTCGATGAAAATCCAGGACTGGCACATGGCGGCGGTACAGAACGTCGCTCAGGACGCACGCCACCCGCTGTTTATCGCCAGCGTAACCGCTACCCGCCTGGATGACGTTGCCGAGCAATGCGTGCATGCCGCGCCCGACGATCTGGCGCGCTTAGGCTTCGCCGTCGCGCACGCCATTGATCCGAGCGCCCCCGCAGTTAATGGCCTGGAGCCTGAAGCACTGGCGCTGGTCAAGCAGATTGCCGATGCCCTGCTCGCCGCCAAACGCCCGCTGATTGTCTCCGGTGCATCGCTGGGCAACCGGGCGATTATCGAGGCCGCTGCCAACATCGCCAGCGCCCTGAAAAATCGCGAGAAGAATGGCTCGATCAATCTGGTGGTTGCCGAAGCCAACAGCATGGGCCTCGCCCTGTTTGGTGGCAAATCACTGGACGACGCCTTGCAGGCGCTGACATCCGGTGCAGCCGATGCCGTGGTGGTACTGGAAAACGATCTGTATCACCGCGCTGATGCTGCCAAGGTCGATGCTGCACTTGCAGCGGCGAAGAGCGTGATTGTTGCCGATCACCAGCGCACCGCCACCAGCGACAAGGCGCACATGCTGCTCTCGGTCGCCAGCTTCGCCGAAGCCGATGGCACACTGGTGAGCAGTGAAGGCCGCGCTCAGCGTTTCTTTCAGGTATTTGAGCCAAGCTACTACGACGACAAGATTCTGGTTCGTGAAGGCTGGCGCTGGCTGCATGCCCTGCACAGCACTTTGCTGGAAAAGCCGGTTGACTGGACTCAGCTTGATGAAGTGACGGATGCCTGCGCCGCGAAAAACCCGCAACTGGCCGCTATTCGTGAAGCAGCGCCTGCTGCCACGTTCCGCATCAAGGGCCAGAAACTGGCGCGCGAGCCGCATCGTTACAGCGGCCGCACCGCCATGCGCGCCAACATCAGCGTGCACGAACCGCGTCAGCCGCAAGACAAAGACACAGCCTTTGCCTTCTCGATGGAAGGTTACTCGGGCAGCAAGGAAGACCGTCAGCAGATTCCATTCGCCTGGTCGCCGGGCTGGAACTCGCCGCAAGCCTGGAACAAGTTCCAGGACGAGGTCGGCGGTCATCTGCGTGCCGGTGATCCGGGTGTTCGCTTGCTCGAGACTGCAGGCAACGCCATGGCATGGTTCACTGTCAACGCGCCGTTCAATCCTGCCGCGGGCACCTTGCAAGGTGTGCCGCTGTATCACCTGTTTGGCAGCGATGAAACTTCCGCGCTGGCTAAACCGATCCAGCAGCGCATTCCAGGGGCCTATATCGCCTTGGCTAAAGCCGAAGCTGATCGTCTGGGCGTCAACGATGGTGCGCTGATCAGCCTGAACATCAACGGCCAGCCGGTGCGCCTGCCTGTGCAGATCAATGATGATCTGGCCATCGGTTTGGCGGGCTTGCCGGTCGGGCTTGCCGGTATTCCGGCGTCCATCGCTGGCAGCGTGCTCACCGATCTGAAGGAGGCTGTGCAATGAGCTGGCTTACTCCCGAGGTGATCGACGTGATCATCGCCGTGGCCAAAGCGGTGGTGATTCTGCTTGCGGTGGTTATCTGCGGTGCACTGCTGAGCTTTTTCGAGCGGCGTTTGCTCGGCTGGTGGCAGGATCGTTACGGCCCGAACCGGGTTGGCCCGTTCGGCAGCCTGCAAATTGTCGCGGATATGCTGAAAATGTTCTTCAAGGAAGACTGGACTCCGCCGTTCGCCGACAAGGCGGTGTTCATCATCGCCCCGATGATTGCATTCGCCGCGATGTTGCTGGCCTTTGCGATTATTCCGGTTACACCGAACTGGGGCGTTGCCGATCTCAACATCGGCATCCTGTTCTTCTTCGCCATGGCCGGTTTGTCGGTCTACGCCGTGCTGTTCGCCGGCTGGTCAAGTAACAACAAGTTTGCCCTGCTCGGCAGCTTGCGCGCCTCGGCCCAGACCATTTCCTATGAAGTGTTCCTGGCCCTGTCGCTGATGGGCATCGTCGCGCAGGTTGGCTCGTTCAACATGCGCGACATCGTCGATTATCAGGCGCAGCACCTGTGGTTCATCATTCCGCAGTTCTTCGGTTTCTGTACCTTCTTCGTCGCAGGTGTTGCGGTAACGCACCGTCACCCATTCGACCAGCCGGAAGCCGAGCAAGAACTGGCCGATGGTTACCACATCGAATACGCCGGGATGAAATGGGGCATGTTCTTCGTCGGTGAATACATCGGCATCGTCACCATCTCGGCCTTGCTGGTGACCCTGTTCTTCGGCGGCTGGCACGGTCCTTTCGGCATTCTGCCGCAGATTCCGTTTATCTGGTTCGCGCTTAAAACCTGCTTCTTCATCATGCTGTTCATTCTGCTGCGCGCCTCTATTCCGCGCCCACGCTATGACCAGGTGATGGCATTCAGCTGGAAGTTCTGCTTGCCGCTGACCTTGATCAACCTGCTGGTGACCGGCGCACTCGTGCTGGCCGCGGCCCAGTAAGGAGCTTTATATGTTTACTTACATCAAGGATGTCGTGCACGGCACCTACACCCAGCTTCGCAGCCTGGTGATGGTGTTCAGCCACGGCTTCCGCAAACGCGACACGCTGCAATACCCTGAAGAAGCAGTTTATTTGCCGCCGCGCTACCGTGGCCGTATCGTCCTGACCCGCGATCCCGACGGTGAAGAGCGCTGCGTAGCCTGCAACCTGTGCGCTGTTGCCTGCCCGGTCGGTTGTATCTCGCTGCAAAAGGCCGAGACCGAAGACGGCCGCTGGTATCCGGATTTCTTCCGCATCAACTTCTCGCGCTGCATCTTCTGCGGCCTGTGTGAAGAAGCGTGCCCGACCACCGCGATCCAGCTGACCCCGGATTTCGAGATGGGCGAGTACAAGCGCCAGGACCTGGTGTATGAAAAGGAAGACCTGCTGATCTCGGGCCCGGGCAAATACCCGGACTACAACTTCTACCGCGTCGCCGGCATGGCCATTGCCGGCAAGCCGAAAGGCGCTGCGCAGAACGAAGCCGAGCCGATCAACGTGAAAGGCTTGCTGCCCTAAGGACGAACAATGGAATTCGCTTTCTACTTCGCCGCGGGTGTTGCCGTGGCTGCCACGTTCAGAGTTATCACCAATACCAATCCGGTGCATGCCCTGCTCTATCTGATCGTCTCGTTGCTCGCCGTGTCCATGACCTTCTTTGCCCTCGGCGCGCCGTTTGCCGGCGCGCTCGAAGTGATCGTCTACGCCGGCGCCATCATGGTGCTGTTCGTCTTCGTGGTGATGATGCTCAACCTCGGACCAGATGCGGTCGAGCAAGAGAAAAAATGGCTATCGCCCGGCATTTGGGTGGGGCCTGCAATTCTCTCAACCCTGCTGCTGGCGCAATTGCTCTACGCACTGTTCGTCGAGCCCTCCGGCACGACTATCGGCGGCTCTACCGTCAGTGCCAAAACCGTGGGTATCAGCCTGTTTGGCCCGTATTTGCTGGTGGTCGAACTGGCTTCAATGCTGTTGCTTGCCGCACTGGTCGCCGCCTACCACTTGGGCCGCCACGACGCTAAGGATCTGACGCCATGAATGGAATTCCAATGGAGCATGGCCTCGCGCTTGCGGGCTTGTTGTTCAGCCTGGGCCTGATCGGCCTGATGGTACGGCGCAACATCCTGTTCGTGCTGATGAGTCTTGAAGTCATGATGAACGCCACCGCACTGGCCTTCATTGTCGCGGGGAGCCGCTGGGCACAGCCCGACGGCCAGGTGATGTTCATTCTGGTGATCACCCTTGCAGCCGCCGAAGCCAGCATTGGCCTGGCCATTCTGCTGCAACTGTACCGCCGCTTTAATACGCTCGATATCGACGCTGCAAGCGAGATGCGCGGATGAACCTACTATTTCTGACTTTCGTATTTCCCCTGCTCGGCTGGTTGCTGCTGTCGTTCTCACGTGGGCGCATTTCGGAAAATCTGGCCGCGCTGATTGGCGTGGGCTCCGTCGGCCTTTCGGCGCTGACCGCTGCCTGGGTGATCCTGCAGTTCAACATCAACCCGCCGGCTGATGGCGTATTCACCCAGGTGCTTTGGCAATGGATGGACGTCGACGGCTTCGCCCCGAGCTTCACCCTGTATCTGGACGGTTTGTCGGTGACCATGCTCGGTGTCGTCACTGGCGTCGGTTTTCTCATTCACCTGTTCGCCAGCTGGTACATGCGCGGCGAAGAAGGCTATTCGCGCTTCTTCTCGTACACCAACCTGTTCATCGCCAGCATGCTGTTTCTGGTGCTCGGCGATAACCTGCTGTTCCTCTACTTCGGCTGGGAAGGCGTGGGGCTGTGCTCGTACCTGCTGATCGGCTTCTACTACAAGCACACCGCCAACGGCAATGCGGCGCTGAAAGCCTTTATCGTTACGCGTATTGGTGATGTGTTCATGGCCATCGGCCTGTTCATTCTGTTCCAGCATCTGGGCACCTTGAACATTCAGGAACTGATGGTGCTGGCGCCGCAGAAGTATGTTGCCGGAGACACCTGGCTCTGGCTGGCCACCCTGATGTTGCTGGGCGGTGCAGTCGGCAAATCCGCACAGCTACCGTTGCAGACCTGGCTGGCTGATGCGATGGCTGGCCCGACGCCGGTTTCGGCGCTGATTCACGCGGCCACCATGGTTACGGCAGGTGTTTACCTGATTGCCCGCACCCACGGCTTGTTCTTGCTGACACCGGATATTCTTGAGCTGGTGGGCATTGTCGGTGGCGTGACCCTGGTCATGGCTGGCTTCGCGGCATTGGTGCAAACCGACATCAAGCGCATTCTGGCCTATTCGACCATGAGCCAGATCGGCTACATGTTCCTCGCACTGGGCGTAGGCGCATGGGACGCGGCGATCTTCCACCTGATGACCCACGCCTTCTTCAAGGCCCTGCTGTTCCTGGCCTCGGGCGCGGTGATCAACGCCTGTCACCACGAACAGAACATCTTCAAGATGCGCGGTTTGTGGAAGAAGCTGCCATTGGCCTACGCCAGCTTTATCGTCGGTGGTTCGGCGCTTGCTGCCCTGCCGTTGATTACCGCCGGTTTCTATTCCAAGGATGAGATCCTCTGGGAAGCCCTCGCCAGCGGCCACAGCTATCTGCTGTATGCCGGTTTGGTGGGTGCGTTCCTGACCTCGATCTACACCTTCCGCCTGATCTTCATCGCGTTCCACGGTGAGGCCAAGACCGAAGCCCACGCTGGCCACGGCATTGCCCACTCGCTGCCGCTGATGGTGCTGATTGTGCTGTCGACCTTCATCGGCGCACTCATCACCCCACCGCTGGCGGGTGTGTTGCCTGAGAGCGTCGGGCATGCGGGTGGTGAGGCGCAACACGGCCTCGAAATAACCTCCGGGGTGATCGCCATCGGCGGCATCCTGCTCGCGGCCATGCTGTTTCTCGGCAAGCGCAAAGTCGCCAGCAGCATCGCCCACAGCCCGGTTGGTCGCTTCCTTTCGGCCTGGTGGTTTGCCGCGTGGGGCTTCGATTGGCTGTACGACAAACTCTTTGTGCGGCCGTATTTGCTGATCACTCACTTGCTCCGGCGCGATCCGTTCGATCGCATTATCGGGCTGGTACCGCGTTTTGTCCGGGTGTGCAACGTGCTGCTGGCCAGCACTGTCACTGGCAAATTGCGCTGGTACGCCATGTCTATCGCTGGGGGCGCTGTGCTGGTTCTCGCCCTGTTGTTACTGAATTAAGGAAAACCGACAGTCATGATTCTGCCCTGGCTAATCCTTATCCCCTTTATTGGCGGCCTGTTGTGCTGGCAAACCGAGCGGTTCAGCAACACGCTGCCGCGCTGGATCGCCCTCGTCACCATGCTTCTGCTGTTCGGCTTTGGTCTGTTGCTGTGGATCACCGGCGATTTCACCCAGGCCCCAGCGCCAGGCGGTGATCCTGTGTGGGCTCACGAGTTTCAGGTGCAATGGATCCCGCGCCTGGGCATCACCTTGCACTTGGCCATGGACGGTTTGTCTGTGCTCATGGTCGCCCTCACCGGCCTGCTCGGCGTGCTTTCGGTGCTGTGCTCGTGGAACGAAATTCAAAACCGCGTGGGCTTCTTCCACCTCAACCTGATGTGGATTCTCGGCGGTGTTGTCGGCGTATTCCTCGCCGTCGACCTGTTCCTGTTCTTCTTTTTCTGGGAAATGATGCTGGTGCCGATGTACTTCCTCATCGCGCTCTGGGGTCATAGCGGCAGCGAAGGAAAGACCCGTATCAACGCGGCGACAAAGTTCTTCATCTACACCCAGGCCAGCGGCCTGATCATGCTGATTGCAATTGTCAGCCTGGTATTTGTGCACTTCGACCAGACCGGCGTATTGACCTTCAACTACGCCGATCTGCTGAAAACGAAAATGTCACGTTCGACCGAATACCTGCTGATGCTTGGCTTCTTCGTCGCCTTCGCGGTGAAGTTTCCGGTGGTGCCGTTTCACTCCTGGCTGCCGGATGCGCATGCGCAGGCACCTACGGCGGGGTCGGTTGACCTGGCCGGTATTCTGCTGAAAACCGCAGCCTACGGCTTGATCCGCTTTGCCTTGCCGCTGTTCCCGCATGCCTCGGCCGAGTTCGCGCCGATTGCCATGTGGCTCGGTGCATTTGCGATCATTTACGGCGCCTTGCTGTCGTTCGCGCAAACCGACATTAAACGCCTGATCGCCTACTCCAGCGTCTCGCACATGGGTTTTGTACTCATCGCTATCTACTCCGGCAGCGAAATCGCCATGCAGGGCGCGGTTGTGCAGATGATGGCCCACGGTTTGTCAGCGGCCGCCCTGTTCATTCTCTGCGGCCAGCTCTATGAGCGCCTCGGCACGCGGGACATGCGTGAAATGGGCGGTATCTGGGGGCGCATGCCCTGGCTTCCGGCAATCAGCCTGTTCTTCGCCGCTGCCGCGCTGGGCATGCCCGGCACCGGCAACTTTGTCGGCGAGTTCCTGATCCTGATCGGCAGCTTCCCGGTTGCCCCCTGGCTCACCGCGATTGCGGCCACCGGCCTGGTATTTGGTTCGGTCTACTCGCTGATCATGATTCACCGCGCCTACTTCGGCCCGGCCAAATCCGACGCACCGCTGGCGGGCCTGAAAGCCCGTGAATTGAGCATGGTGCTGGGTCTGGCTGCGCTGCTGGTGTTGCTTGGCGTGTATCCGCAGCCGGTGCTCGACACCTCCGCAGCCAGTACGCACGGCGTACAGATGTGGATGAGCAACGCCCTTAATCAACTCGAACTGGCTCGGTAAGTAGTTTTATGGATCTCACAATTCAACACTTCCACGCGCTGCTGCCACTGCTGATTACCAGCATCACCCTGATTGCGGTGATGCTCGGTATTGCCTGGAAGCGCGACCATGCGCTGGCGTTCGGCATTTCGGTGATCGGCCTCAATCTGGCGCTGTTTTCAGTGTTCATTGCCGCCAGCGCTACCCCCATCGAAGTCACGCCGCTGCTCAAGATCGACAAGTTCGCCTGTTTCTACATGGCGCTGGTACTCGCCTCGACGCTGGCCTGCGTCACCCTGATCCACGCCTACCTTGGCAACGAGCCGGGCAAAGGGTATCCGGGCAATCGCGAAGAACTCTATCTGCTGATGCTGCTCTCGGCGGCGGGCGGTCTGGTGCTGGTCAGTGCTCAGCATCTGGCGGGGCTGTTCATTGGCTTGGAACTGCTGTCGGTGCCCAGCTACGGGATGATCGCGTACGCGTTCTTCAACAAGCGTTCGTTGGAAGCCGGTATCAAGTACATGGTGCTGTCGGCGGCGGGATCGGCCTTCTTGCTGTTCGGCATGGCGTTGCTCTATGCCGAAGCTGGCAGCCTCAGCTTCAACGGCATCGCCGCGCTGCTGACCAACAGCACCGCACCTGCGCTGATTGTTGAAGTGGGCTTCGGCATGTTGCTGGTTGGCCTCGCCTTCAAACTCTCGCTCGTACCGTTCCACCTGTGGACGCCGGATGTCTACGAAGGTGCGCCCGCCCCGGTCGCCGCCTTCCTGGCAACGGCCAGCAAAGTGGCGGTGTTTGCGGTGCTGCTGCGTCTGTATCAGATGTCGCCGGCCGCCAGCGGTGGCTGGATGAGCGACCTGCTGAGCCTGATTGCCATCGCCTCGATTCTGGTCGGTAACCTGCTCGCCTTGTTGCAGAACAACATCAAGCGCCTGCTGGGTTATTCATCCATCGCCCACTTCGGCTATTTGCTGATCGCCCTGATCGCCAGCAAGGGCTTGGCCACCGAGGCTATCTCGGTGTACCTGATGACCTACGTGCTGACCACCTTGGGCGCATTCGGCGTGATAACCCTGATGTCGACGCCCTTCACCGGCCGCGATGCCGATGCGCTGTACGAATACCGCGGGCTGTTCTGGCGCCGTCCGTACCTCACAGCAGTACTGACGGTGATGATGCTCTCGCTGGCCGGTATCCCGCTCACGGCAGGTTTTATCGGCAAGTTCTACATAATCGGAGTGGGTGTGCAATCGCAGCAGTGGTGGCTACTCGCTGCATTGGTGGTGGGCAGCGCGATTGGCGTTTTCTACTACCTGCGCGTCATGGTTACCCTGTTTCTGGTTGAACCAAACCTGCGTCGCCACGATGCGCCGTTTGACTGGGGCCAGCGCGCTGGCGGGATGATGCTGATGATTGTTGCCTTACTGGCGTTCATTCTCGGCGTTTACCCGCAACCGTTGCTGTCGCTGGTAGCCAACATGGGCCTCGGCTAAGAGGCTTGTTGCGCGGCGTGCGGCCATCCTGGCGCACGCCTCAGCCTCAAAACCGTTACATCCCCTCGCGCGCTATTCAGCGCTGCATGCGCCTCTCGGCCAACGTACAGAAGAACTCGACATACTGCTGATAACCCCCGGCGAAGATGACATCGAGGCGCAGCGGATCGTCTGCGTCGGTGATGTTGACAAGCCCGGGCCACGGTTGCAGGTCGGCCTGCTGCGCATAGCGCTGTAAATAGGCGACATCAACCCCGGGCCTCTTCACCTCACCAGCGCTGCTGTCGATATACACCACCTGATTATCACGCTCGAACGACTCGCCCAACGCCTGCACCACGCTCAGGAATCCGCGATCACTGCCGCCACGTTGCTGTTCAGCTCCATTCTCAGCGGCGCTGGAACTGAGCGTGTCGCCGACTCCGACAATGCGCGGCATCAGCGCGCGGTCGAAGTTCTCATTGGCCAGCGCCAGCAAGCCATCGAGATCACGTGGGGCCTGTCGCGCATTGAAGTCTTCACCCAGCGGGTATTCGCCGGTTTTGCTGAAGTAGTAATGGTTGAGGATCACCAGCACCCCGACTTCCTTGATCGCGCCGGTGAGCATGAATTGAAAATCAGTGGTCCCGGCATTGTCTTCACTGGCGGGTTTCAAGCGCTCAAACCCTTGGCTGTCGCAGCCTGAGTTGGGCGCATAGTGCGTGAAAAAACAGCCTTCGAGGCCCTGCTCGATCGCCTCGCGGTGCAGCGCGTCGAGGAAGCTGGCGAGGTCATTTTGCAACTGGCGGTAAAGCCCGTTTGATGCTGCAAAATGCCGGTAGAACGCATTGATGTTAACCGTGGGTGACGCCAGATTATCCAGCACGGTCGAGGCAATCAGCCGCTCGGCTGTGGCGCTGTCCAGGCAATATGGCGCACTGCTGAGTCGCGCTCGCAAGAAAGCTGCGGCCTTGTGCGGAACTTGCTGCAAAAACGCTAATTCGGCGTCCGATACGCCCGGATGCGTCACAACGCCAAAACGGTCTTGCAGTTGCACGCCGCCGGCGGCCAAACCCGGCAGATAAAGACCCTCCTGCGCCGCTAGAGACGGCGTGGCACAAGCCCTTTCAACAATCGGGTTCACGCCTCGACTGCCGATATGCTCGCCGTTTGTGAGTACATAGAATTGGCCGGCAAGGCGCGCTGCGGCAGCGATATAACGCGGCTCGATCTGGCGAGTCAGCGGATCGCCAACCAGCTGCATGCAGACGCCGTCGAGGTCTTGAATAATCAGCAGTTGATCGGTCGCCGACAGCGATTCGAGCAGTTCGGTGGAATCGAGGGAATACCCTTTTTGATAATCAGCCATGCAACCATGTTAACCGCGTGGAGCGATTGAGCCCAAGTGCTGGGCGGCAGGCTGGTCTTGGCGTGTATTGATCAGAAGGAGCTGATTGAGCGGTATAGAGGCAGGATTAGCGGGAAAAGATGTGCAGCGAAAGGCGGATGAACAGAGTGTTCATCCGCCCTGCGAAGGTGCTTACAGAACCATCGCCGCGACCCAGCCGAAGATAATCAGCGGGATGTTGTAGTGCAGGAAGGTCGGCACCACGCTGTCCCAGATATGGTTGTGCTGGCCGTCGATGTTTAGGCCCGAGGTTGGCCCCAGTGTCGAATCAGACGCGGGCGAGCCGGCATCACCCAGCGCACCAGCGGTGCCGACGATGCAGACAATGGCGATCGGACTGAAACCCAACTGCACGCCCAGCGGCACGAAAATCGCGGCAATGATTGGCACCGTCGAGAACGAAGAGCCAATGCCCATGGTCACCAGCAAACCCACCAGCAGCATAAGCAACGCGCCAATGGCTTTGTTGTTGCCGATCAGCGTGGCGGCGCTGTCTACCAGACTCTTCACATCGCCGGTGGCACGCATCACTTCGGCGAAACCTGCGGCGGCGATCATGATGAAGCCGATCATGGCCATCATCTTCATGCCTTCGGTGAACAGGTCATCGGCTTCTTTCCAGCGCACCACGCCGGAAACAGAGAAAATCACGAAACCGGCCAGCGCCCCGATAATCATCGAGTCGAGCCATAGTTGCACCACAAACGCCACGGCCACAGCAACGCCGGCAACCAGCAAGCTTTTGGGGTTGTAGCTGACGTCTGCGCGCTCGACCTGCTCGATTTTCTCAAGGTCATATACGCGCTTCTTGCGGTAGCTGAACAACACGGCCACCAGCAGGCCGCAGAGCATGCCCAGTGCAGGCAAGGCCATTGCGTGCGTCACGCTGATACCGGTGATATCGACACCGGCCTTGGCGACGTTACCGAGCAGAATCTCTTTCAGGAAGATCCCGCCAAACCCTACCGGCAAGAACATATAAGGCGTTACCAGACCAAACGTGAGCACGCAGGCGATCAGGCGACGGTCGAGCTGCATTTTGCTCATTACATACAACAGCGGCGGAACCAGCAGCGGAATGAAGGCAATGTGAATCGGCAGAATGTTCTGCGAAGAGATCGCCACGCAGAGCAGCAGCGCCAGCAAAATCCACTTCAACGGCCCGGCGCCCTGCTGTTCTTGCTTGCCGACCATGGTCAGGGCTTTATCTGCCAGCGCATGCGCCATGCCAGACTTGGCGATGGCAACTGCGAATGCACCCAGCAGCGCATAAGACAATGCAACCGTAGCACCGCCACCCAGGCCATCGTTGAAGGCCTTCAGCGACCCTTCGATACCCAGCCCGCCGATCATGCCACCGGCCAATGCGCCGACAATAAGTGCGACAACCACGTGCACCCGGCACAAGCTCAGGATCAGCATGATGCCGACCGCTGCAATTACTGCGTTCATTACTCGCTCCCAAATGGCCGCCAGCCCAGCATTCACGCGCGGGCGACGCTGAAAAAGGCGCGTACTCTGCCGCAAGCAACCGGTGCTGTCAAAACACCATCGCTAATCCCATGACCTGCAGCAAGCCATTGCCCACCCGCGCATTGCTGGTTAGCCTGCAGAATTCCCTCTCAAAGGACCTGTCATGCTCAACATCGTTCTGGTTGCCGGTTCCAGCCGTGCCAACAGCCAATCAGCAAAAGTCGCCCGCCATCTGCAACAACGACTGATCGAACTCGGCCACACAGCAGACCCCATCTGCAGCGTGCTCGACCTTGGAGAAGCGCCTCTGCCGCTCTGGCCAAGTGAAAATCCGGGACCGTGGCAGCAATACAGCCAACGCCTGCAAGCCTGTGATGCGCTGGTGGTGGTTGCGCCGGAGTGGAACGGCATGGCCTGCCCGGCAATCAAGAACTTCTTCATCTTTGCCAGCAAAACCGAATTGGCGCATAAGCCGGGCCTGCTGGTCGGCGTTTCGTCCGGCATCGGCGGCGCCTATCCCATTGCTGAGCTGCGCGCCTCAAGCTACAAGAACTGCCGGTTGTGCTACCTGCCCGAACACTTGATCGTGCGTAACGTCGAGGCGCTGATGAATGAGGGCCACACGGCCAGCGACGCGGACGAACGCATCCGCCAACGCGCCGACTATGCACTGGATATTCTGTGCAAATACGCCGAAGCACTTAAGCCTGTGCGCGAGAGCATCAGCTTTGCCAACCCGGCGTTCACCAACGGCATGTGAACGGGCAATCGGTTTAACCACGGAAAAGTGAGGTAAATCGCTGTAGCGCTTCACTTTTCTGTAAAGAATAGACATACCTAGCCGATAGATGGGGTAACCAGAGATAAACCCAAAGGTGCCTCCATGCTGTTCCGTCGGCTCTCCATCCAATTGAAAATCTCCTTGCTGGCAGGTCTTTGCCTGTTTGCCGTGGTGGTCCTGCTGGTCAGCGCGTCCATGCTGCAAAGCAATCGCACTGCCGAATTTGTCCGCACCTCAAGCAGCGAAATGCTCAGGGAAAGCGCCGAGAAGCGTCTGGAATCCCGTGCCGAACTGCAGGCAATCCGCATTCAGCGTTACTTCATGGATGCCTATCAGTACGGCCACGGTTTTTCCCGCCAGGTGTTGTTTCTGCGTGATCAAGCCAACAAGCGCTTTCTCGACGCCTTTGACCTGCGCGAAGACATGACGCGCCAAGTGCGCAACAGCCTTGAAGCCAACCCATCGATTCTCGGTTTGTATCTTGTGTTCGAGCCGAATGCATTGGATGGCAAGGATGAGCTGTTTGCCGAGCAGCCTGAGCTTGGCAGCAACGACAAGGGCCGCTTCTCGCTTTACTGGTCGCAACCAACGCCTGGCGAGCTTGAGTCCAGCACAATGACTGAAACCGAGCTCAACAACACCGAAATCGGGGCCAGTGGCGCACCGTACAACACCTGGTACACCTGCCCGCGCGACACCGCCAAGGCCTGTGTACTTGAGCCCTACTTTGATGATGTGGCGGGCAAACAGGTGCTGATGACCAGCATCGCTTTCCCACTGTTTCTCGACGGCAAGGTCATTGGTGTGATGGGCCTGGACATCAGCCTAGACAGCCTGCAAAAACTCAGCACCGATGCCAGCTCAAGCCTGTATGACGGCACCGCCAATATCAGCATTTTCAGCCCGTCGGCATTCCTCGCCGGGCACAGTAAAGATGCCGGCATGCTCAGCAAGAAAGTCGCCGAGGCTTATCCGCAGCAAGCCGCCGAGCTGCTGCCGCTGATCAATAACGGCCAGGCCGCCACGCTCAACCACGGAGATTCCTTGCGCGTGGTTGCGCCGTTTAAACCCATCCCGGAGGCCGGCAACTGGAGCGTGCTGATTGAAGTGCCGCAAAAGGTGCTGCAAGCACCAGCACTCGAACTGGAACAACAACTCGACTCGCGCAGCACCACAGACAGCAGCGTTTCGCTGTTAATTGGCCTGGTCGCGATACTGGTTGGTCTGGGGCTGGTCTGGCTGACCGCGCTGGGCGTGACCAAACCGATCCGTGGCGTTTCCAACATGCTCAAGGATATTGCCTCGGGCGAAGGCGATCTGACGCGCCGCCTGACCTACAACAAAGCCGATGAGCTGGGTGAATTGGCGGGTTGGTTCAACCGTTTCCTCGACAAGCTGCAGCCGATCATTGCCGAGGTGAAACACAGCGTGGTGGATGCGCGCGGCACGGCCGACCAGTCTGCGGCGATTGCCAGCCAGACCAGTGCGGGCATGCAGCAACAGTTCCGTGAAGTCGATCAGGTGGCCACAGCCTTTCAGGAAATGAGCGCAACTGCGCATGACGTCGCGCAAAGCGCAGCACAGGCAGCCGATGCGGCCCGTAGCGCTGATCAGGCGACACACGAAGGTCTGGGCGTTATCAACCAGACCACCTCCTCGATCGAGTTGCTGGCCAATGAGATGAGCGTGGCCATGGAAGAAGTCGAGGGGCTGGCCACCAGCAGCGAACAAATCGGTTCGGTGCTGGAAGTGATCCGCTCGATTGCCGAGCAAACCAACCTGCTCGCGCTCAACGCAGCTATCGAGGCGGCGCGCGCCGGTGAAGCCGGTCGTGGTTTTGCGGTCGTGGCCGATGAGGTGCGCAATCTGGCGCGCCGCACACAGGATTCAGTCGAAGAAATTCGTCAGGTAATCGAGAACCTGCAAGGCGGCACCCGTGAAGTGGTCAACACCATGCAGAGCAGCCATCGCCAGGCTCAGGGCAGCGTGCTGCAGGTCGAGCAAGCGGTAGCCGCGCTGCAACGCATCAGTCAGGCGGTGAGTGTGATTACCGACATGAACATGCAAATCGCCAGCGCCGCCGAAGAGCAAAGCTCGGTGGCCGAAGAGATCAACCGCAACGTGGCCTCGATTCGCGATGTCACCGAGTCGATCACCCTGCAAGCGGACGAAAGTGCGCAGGTCAGCCAGAACCTCAACCGGCTGGCCAATCAACAACAGGGCCTGATGGATCAGTTCCGCGTCTGAACCTGATCTGCCACAAACAACAACGCCCGGTGGAGTGCATCGGGCGTTGTTGTTTGGGCGTAATTAAATATGCGGACGCATCGGCAGCGTGATCTGTACGCGCAAACCGCCGAGATCACTTTGCTCAAGCTCAATGCTCCCGCCCCAGGCCTCGACAATATCGCGCACAATGCCCAGCCCAAGGCCGTGGCCGCTGACTTGTTCATCCAGCCGAATGCCGCGGCTGAGCACCTCACTGCGTTTCTCTTCGGCAATTCCGGGGCCGTCATCATCGACCCGGATGCAATAGCCCTGCGCCGTAGTCTCGATGTGCAGTTCAACCTGACTGTTTGCCCACTTGCAGGCGTTGTCGAGCAAGTTGCCCAGCAGCTCCAGCACGTCTTCGCGATCACGCGCCAGTCGCAGACCCGGTTTGGCGTGCCACTGCAGATTGATATCGCGCCGGTGAATCATCGCCAGTGTCGAAACCAGGCTTGGCAATTCGCGATCGCAGTCGAAATAGGCACCCGGCAATACATCACCGGCTAACCGCGCACGACCCAACTCCCGGCCCATGCGCTGCTCTATCTGCTCGAGCTGATCTTCTAGGTTCTTGCGAATCTCGGGTAACTGCACCAGCTCCTCACGCGAAGCCAGACTGAACAGCACCGCCAGCGGGGTTTTCATGGCGTGGCCGAGATTGCCCAGCGCATTGCGCGAACGTTTGAGGGTTTCTTCGGTATGGGCCAACAGATGGTTGATCTGACCTACCAGCGGCATCAGTTCTTCCGGCACCTCGTTATCCAGCTCGGCGCGTTGCCCTTGCTGCAATTGGGCGATCTGTTTGCGGGTCTGCTCAAGTGGACGCAACGCGCGGTGCACCAGCCAGCGTTGCAGCAACAACAGCACGAACAGCGCGGCAATGCCCATCGCCAAACCGATCTGCTGAACACGCCTGACGCTTTTGAGAACCGGCGTGTAGTCCTCGGCCACGTAAATCGAAAGCGGCTTGCCGAAGCGCTGATAATCGCCGCGATAGGTCAACAGTTTTTGTGCTTGCGGGCCGTCGCCCAAGGCCTGCTGTAAACCGGGGGTACTGGAGGGCTTCAGTTCGCTGTCCCACAGTGAACGAGAACGCCAGGTTTGCCCTGGCGCATCAATGCGAAAGTAATGGCCAGAGTATGGCCGCTGGTAGGAAGCGCTGAGTCGGGTTGAGTCGAGCAGTATTCCTTCCGGGCCGCGCACCAGCGCCAGCAAGAGGGTTTGCGCCTCATCTTCGAGGCCGGATTGCAGGTAGCTGCGCAGGCTTTTATCAAACAGCCACACGCTGGTCTGGGCCAGCAGCAGGCCGACGACCAGCAACATGGCGATCAGGCCGATACTTAACTGGCGCTGGATCGACTTCAAGCCATATCACCTGTGAACCGATAGCCCTGGCCACGTCGCGTCTCGATGGCATCGCGGCCCAACTTACGGCGCAGATGATTGACGTGAACCTCAATCACGTTGGAGTCGCGTTCACTCTCGCCGTCGTAGAGATGATCGGCAAGGTGGCTCTTCGACAGAATTCGCCCCGGATGCAGCATGAAATAGCGCAGCAAGCGGAACTCGGCAGCGGTCAGATCGACTTCCTCGTCGCCCCGGTGCACGCATTGGCGGCTCTCATCAAGGCGTAGGCCGGCGGCTTCGATGTGCGATTGATTGGCCAACCCATGTGCACGGCGCAGCAATGACTGAATTCGTAATTGCAGCTCTTCCGGGTGGAAGGGTTTACTCATGTAGTCGTCGGCACCAGCCTTGAGGCCTTCAATGCGCTCAGACCATGAGCCGCGCGCAGTCAGCACCAACACCGGCATGCTCAAGCCTGTTGCACGCCACTCCTGCAATACCTCAAGCCCCGGTTTGCCGGGCAGACCGAGGTCAAGAATGACCAGATCATAGGGTTCAACCGCGCCCTGGCTCGCGGCATCACGGCCATCCGCCAGCCAATCAACTGCATAGCCCTGGCGGCTCAGGCTGGCGACCAACTCGTCGGCCAACGGCACATGATCTTCAACCAATAGCAAACGCATTCAGTCGTCTTCCTCATCCTTCAGGATTTGCCCGTTATGGGCATCCAGATCCAGTTCGCGCACCACACCTTCCTGCGTCAACAACTCGACTTCGTAGACCAGCACGCCATGCTCATCCTCAAGCTCTGCACCCAATAGCGTCGCCATCGGATAACGCTGCAAGGCGGGTTGCATCAACTGTTCCAGCGGCATTATGACACCTTCACGGCGCAGCCTGAGGGCTTCGTCCTGATCCAGGTCTTTGGCGTGTGCGCTCAAGGCCAACGTCATCACGACTAATGCACTGCACAAGACAACGGATTTCATGAGGCGTCCGGCACTTGGTCAATCAACTGCGCATCCGTGGCGTCCAGCGTCAGAGCCCAGCCAACACCCTTTTCATCCTTAACTTCAACCTTATAGCGATATTTGCCATAGGCTTCCTCGACACTGCCCCGGCCAATTCGCGCACCCGGCAACTGGTCTTGCACCGCCTGATGCAATTGCTCAAGCGGGCGAATAGTGCCGGTCTCGAGCAAATGCTGGGTCTCACCGGCACTCAGTACGCGTGCCTGAGCCATGCCGGCGACGGCCAGAACCAGCGCGACCACCATGACTGCAATAAGACTTTTCATATTGATACCCATATATTCGTTTAGCTTCGAAACAACACTATGGGCATTGACTTAATTGAAGCTGAAAATAGCCGGATCATCAGCAAGCTGGCTTGTAAGCGGCCATTCACCGGCTGAAGTCACTTGGCCTGCTCGCTCTGCGCTCTATAATCGCCCATCGGCTGGAGGACACGCATGAGCGCCATTCATATCAAATCCCGGGCATTGACCCTTAAGGCAGGTCATCGCGCCTTGCACAAAATTCGCCAGCAAGGGCTGCAACCTGCCGATGTCGGCATAATTCCGGGTGCGGCGGGCGGACCCAAGGCGCTGGGCATCCAAGGGCTGGATCTGGCCCTGTTCGGCGACTGGCTGCAACGTGTGCCCCGGCAACGCTCGCTGATCGGTGCCTCGATCGGTTCCTGGCGATTTGCCAGCGCCTGCTTGCCGGATTCCGCACAAGGCATTCGCAGGCTTGGCGAGTTATACACCTCGCAACGATTCGCCAAAGGCGTGACCATGGCGCAGGTGTCCGCCAGTTGCCGGCAAATGCTCGATGAATTGTTCGACGGCCAGGACCAAGCGGTACTCGACAACCCGAATTACCGACTGAATATCCTCGTGGTCAAAAGCCATGGCCTGCTCGCGCTGGATCAGCCGCGCTCACTCGGGTTGGGGCTGGGCGCGGTGATTGGCAACAACATGCTCGGCCGTGCACGGCTGTCGCGCCATTTCGAGCGGCTGATCATGCACGACGCACGCTTGCCGCCGCCGCTACAGCCACTGACCGATTTCCCTTCACGCTACCTGCCACTGGATATCGGCAATCTGCGCCATGCCTTGCTGGCCTCCGGCTCGATTCCTCTGGTGATGGAAGGCGTGCGTGACATTCCGGGCGCTGGCGCCGGGACCTATCGTGATGGCGGCTTGCTCGACTATCACCTTGACCTGCCTTTTCAGGGCGAAGACATCGTGTTGTATCCGCACTTCACCGACCGGGTGATTCCCGGCTGGTTCGACAAGACCATGCCCTGGCGGCGTGCCGATGCGTCGCGCATGCAGGATGTATTGCTCCTTGCGCCGTCGCAGGCGTATCTGGCCAGCCTGCCGTTTGCCAAGTTGCCTGATCGTAAAGACTTCAAACGGTTCTTGGGCGACGATCTGGGACGTGAACGTTACTGGCGCAAAGCCATGAGCGAGAGCCAGCGGCTGGGCGATGAGTTCCTCGAATTGGTGGAAACAGGCAAGCTCGCAGAGCAGATAACACCCCTGATTTGAACGGTCCGGCCAGTGAAACCCATGGTGTGATTAGCTAGAAACTCCCTTAAAACACCTGTTTTATTGCGCTGGATCAATTCATTTCACTTTTTTATTGAATTCTCAGGATTTTTCCGAACCCGCATGTGACTTCTTGGTCAACTCAAGTCATCAACACCTATAACTGGTCAATGTGCCGCGCTGCACCGCCTGGCCGTTAGGAATACTGGGATTTACTCGGAGAACCGACCCATGAATGCTCCACTGCGTTTCAACGAAGCTCTGCTGATTGCCGACCGCGCTTTTCAACCTTTTCAATGCGTGGCCTGGTCACCACAAAATGGCACTGACGCGATTTCGCTCACTGTTATCGACCGCACCAGCACCCGTGCACTCAACCGCACCCAGCTGTCGAGCCTGACTTACAGTGACCCGGCCCAACTGGCTCAGGCGTTGATCGCCTCACGCGAAGAACTCAGCCGTCAGGGTTATACGCTAGCCCCGTGGAGCATGCCGGAGTAATTCCGCGCTGCAAGTGGCTTTACAGCCAACAAGGGCGCGTGCCTGAACGCACACGCGCCCTGCTCCACCTCCCCTCGTTCATTCGCCGTACTTGGCAATATCTGTGGGTTTATTGACCTTGTTGCCAGCCTCTCTCTGAGCGCAAACTGTTGCCAACACTCATTCGGGGTTGCCAATGGACTCGCTCAAAACAATCGCCTGCCTGATCTATCCGGACGTCATGAGCCTCGACGTCACCGGGCCGCTGCAAGTCTTTGCCTCCGCCAACGTAGAGCGCCAGCGTCAGGGTTTGCCGGCGTATTACCGCATCACCGTATTGGCGCAAACCCCTGGCCCGGTAGCCACCTCGGCCGGTTTTGCTATCGTCGCCGATCAAGCGCTGGCAGACACAGCGCCAAACTCACTGGACACCCTGCTGATACCGGGTGGAATTGGCGAGACAGCGCAATGTGCCAACCTGCAGTTGCTCAATTGGCTTGCACTCGGCGAGCCGCACATCCGCAGACTTGGTTCTGTCTGCTCGGGCGCATTGATCCTGGCCGCAGCCGGATTACTGGATGGCTGCAAGGCAACCACGCATTGGGCCGATATCGACACCTTGCGCAGCCGCTATCCGCAAGTCGAAGTTAGCGCGGACCAACTGCATACCTACGACCCGCAAGACCTCAACGGCTCGGCGCACCTGTTTACATCGGCGGGCGTTACCGCCGGGATTGATCTTGCGCTGGCTTTGATCGAAGCCGATCTGGGCCGGCCAATGGCATTGGCTGTGGCCCGGCGGTTGGTGATGTTCTTGCGCAGGCCCGGCGGCCAGAGCCAGTTCAGCGCCCTGTTAACGCCCGAGCCCAGTCGGGTGCCCCGCCTTGCTGCCTTGCTTGAATGGATACCGCACAACCTTAACGCCGACCTTTCACTCGAGACACTTGCCGAGCAGGCGCACATGAGCCCGCGCACGCTGTCGCGCCTGTTTGTCCAGGAGTTGGGCGTCGGCCCTGGCCGTTATGTCGAGCAAGTGCGGGTCGAATCTGCGCGCAATCTGCTTGGCGCCGGCCATGTATCAATCAGCACCGTCGCGCGGCTTGCAGGATTCGGCCACCCGGAAAACCTGCGCCGCAGTTTTCACAAGCATCTGGCAGTGAGCCCGCAAGAGTACGCCGAGCGCTTTGGAGCGCGTCAACTGGCCAGCCATTAATCAGCAACTTAACCGACCGTACACGGAGCCAACATGCTCGAACTACGCCCTAACTGTGAATGCTGCGATTGCGACCTGCCATTCGATGCCGACAACGCGCTGATTTGCTCGTTTGAGTGCACGTTCTGCGCGCATTGTGCGCAGACCACGCTCAAAGGCAAATGCCCAAACTGCGCCGGTGAACTGGTGCGTCGCCCTCGCCGCCCAAGCGAGAAAATCCAGCGCTTTCCGGCCTCGACCACACGCGTCCACGCTACCAAATGACGTGCCGATTACCGGTGCAGAACAGCCCGCATCAATACGATTGAATCTAAGGTTGAGACCCATGCTGCTCCTTGAAAACCGCACTGTGCTGCGCCTGTTTATTTGCCAGGCCCTGTATTGGAGTTGCGCAATGGTCGGGATTACCCTGACTGCGCTAATCGGCCTGCAGCTTGCACCGCTGAATATCCTCGCGACCCTGCCGCTGGCGTTATTGGTGCTCGGAAACTTAATGGCTGTACAGCCGTTATCGGTGTTCATGCAACGCAGGGGCCGGCGCGCTGGCTTCATGCTGGGCGCCGCCTGCGGCGTAGTTGGCGGCTTGATCAGCGCACTGGGTGTATGGCTGGGGGATTTCACCTTGCTGTGCTTAGGCGCATTGCCGATTGGTGCGTATCAGGCGTCTTCTATGTTCTATCGGTTTGCCGCGCTGGAAGCTGTGAGTGAGTCAGAAAAAGGCCGTGCCACAGCCTATGTCATTGCCGGTGGCGTGGTCGCCGCCCTGATTGCACCGAGCCTGATGCAGTTGTCTAAAACTCTCATCAGCGCACCCTTTGTCGGCGCCTACCTGCTGGTTGCTGTGCTGGCGGCCGGCGCAGGGCTGATTCTCTCGCAGCTGGCGGGCGGCAGCCTCATTGCCCCCGCGCCCGGCGGCTTTGGCGCCATGCGCGAGCTGCTCACGCGGCCCATAGTTCGGGCGGCGATAACCACGACCGCAGTCGCCCACGGCTTAATGATTTTGGTCATGAACGCAACGCCGCTGGCCATGCAGATGTGTGGATTTGCAATCGAGCAAAGCACACAGGTAATTCAGTGGCATTTGCTTGGCATGTTTCTGCCCGCTTTTTTTGCTGGCCCTTTGGTCGATAAACTTGGCAGCCTGACGGTGGCGGTGCTCGGCGCGCTGATTCTGTTAGCCAGTGCCGGCATCGGTTTCAGCGGGATTGGCCAGGCGTACTTTATGATCAGCTCAGTACTGCTGGGCGTCGGCTGGAACCTGATGCTCGTCGCGGGCACCACATTGCTTGCACAAGGCTATGCAGCCCATGAACGTGGCCACGCACAAGGCTTGATGGAGCTGAGCAATGGCAGTGTCGCCGCCCTCTCCTCATTTGCCTCGGGCGCACTGATAAACAGCCTTGGCTGGGGGGCGGTGAATATCGGGATGCTGCCGCTGATTATTCTTGCACTGATGATGCTCTGGCCGGTACGCGGCGGCAAAGCGCAGCTGTCGGGCTCATAAACCCAACCATCACCGGAGGTCACGGGCCATCAAGCAATGGCTCGAACCCCAGGCCTGAAAGCTTTCAAGCGCCGTCCATCCGCGCGCAGCGTAGTAGTCTTGGCGGTCGTGGGTGTGCAGATACAAGCGCTCGACGCCTTGCGCTTGCGCTGTTGCACAAATCCTTGCCACCAGTTCTTCCGCCAGGCCATGCCCGCGCGCATGGGGCGCCACATACACACACGCCAACCATGGGCCGAGATCTGCCCGCTGCTGCAAATCATTCGTCGCCAATGCAGCGCTGCCCAGCAACTGCCCGTGCTCATGGGCAATCAGGGTCAGCCAGTCGCCATTGATCTGGCCATCGGCAAACTCGGCCTGCCACTCGTCCAGGCTCTGCCCGGCATATTCATAGCTGAATTGCTCATACAACCACTGCGCCAGTCGATCGCTGTGCTGCATATGACTGACAAGCCAGTCCATCTCAATCATCGGTACGCCTTACACATGTCGGTTCCTGCTTTAAAAAGCCCTGCCTGTGTGATCGTTGTATTGGCCGTGCAGGAACTTGATATTATTGATTGCGGGCTATGACAGCACAGGGCCACTATAGTTAGACTATAGGCTCACCACCCCGCGTAAAGTCCGCCGGCTAATTCTGTTCGGTGAAGTAGAGTGTAAATGCAGTCACTGAGTGATTTTGCGGTGCTCGATAGCGCCAACGATGACCCGCTAAGCAGTATGGTCCGTCTTCTTCGCCAACAGCTCGGGCTTAAGTCCGCACTGATATCGGTCGGCAAAGGCGCCCATCTGATATCCCGCGCGCTCGACGGAGCCCCTGTAAGCACTGCTTTGCTGCTCAATAGCCTAACCTCCTCCCTGAACACCACCGACAGCATTTTAACCGTTACAGATGCTCAGTCTGATGCCCGGATAAACCGTGCAGCGCTCGCCGAGTCACCTTCGTTGAGATTCATTGCGGCCTGCCCGCTGCGCGCGGTTGAAGGTGAGTTGCTCGGGGTTCTGTGTTTGCTGCACGACGAGCCTTATGTTCTGGATGCGGCGCAACATGCCAGCCTGCTGGTCGTCGCCCGCTTTGCAGCGCAGTTTCTTGAGCAAGAAGCGCAAATCGCCCGCCAAGCGCAGGAACTTGAGGCGCTGCGCGACAGTGAGCGGCGCATGGCGCTGGCCATTTCCGGCAGCGGAACCGGTGTTTGGGACCGCAATGTGCTCAGCGGCGAGATTTACTATTCGAGCGGCTGGAAAGCATTGCTCGGCTATGCCGACCATGAAATTGGTAACCGCATCGAAGAAAGTTATACCCGCGTGCACCCGGATGACCTGGCCTATGTTAAAGCGACCATAGCCGATCACCTGCAACATCGCACCGGTGAGTACGAAGTTGAACACCGGATACGCTGCAAAGATGGCAGCTACAAGTGGGTATGCAGCCGTGGCAAGGTGGTCGAACGTAATGCGGCAGGTGAATCACTGCGCATGGTCGGCACAACGACCGACATCACCTCCAAACATGAGCTGAGTGAGCAGTCGCGCAAAACCGCCACTCTGCTCACTGATCTCACCGATGAAATTCCGGGAATGGCTTTCCAGTTTCAACGCAGCGCCGACGGCGACCTGCGGTTTACCTACGTCAGCGCGGGCAGCTACGAGCTGTTCGGTATAACCCCTGAACAACTGCTGAGCGATCCGCACGCCTTGCGCAGCACGATTCACCCACAGGATCTGGCGGGATACCTGCACTCCTTCGACAGCACCACGCGAGATCTCACGCCTTGGCACTATGAATACCGAGTGCTGATTCCCGGCCGTGGAGTGGGCTGGCGCCAAGGCGATGCGCGGCCCAAACAAATGCCGGACGGCAGCGTGCTGTGGCACGGGTTCATTGCCGATATCAGCCCCCATAAGAGCATCGAGGCTGAACTGCAGGTCTTTGCCACAACCGACTCACTCACCCAGCTTTCAAACCGGCGCTGGTTTCTGGTGCAGCTCGAGGCCGAGCTGAACAGCGTGCAACGCAAAGCTGAGCACGGCGCCGCCCTGCTGATGCTGGACTTGGATCACTTCAAAAAGATCAACGATCAGTGGGGCCATACCGTGGGTGATCAGGTGTTGCGCCATTTCGCCAAACTGCTGCGCGCCCAACTGCGTATCTCAGACACAGCTGGCAGGCTTGGCGGTGAAGAGTTTGCCGTGGTACTCAGCAATGCCGATACCCCAAAAGCTGCCAAATTCGCCGAGCGCCTGCAAGAGGAGCTGAAAAGCGCCCCTCTGATCCACGACGGGCAGGCGATTCACATGACCGTAAGTGTCGGTATCGCAGCGATCAGTCCATCAGACGATAAAGTCGAAGTTTCGCTGTCACGCAGTGATATCGCGTTGTATCGCGCCAAACGCAATGGCCGTGACCGTATTGAGTGCTACGACTAACCCATAGCTGTTTGCGCAGCAGACCGCAGCTGCCCGCGTCAACAAAAAAGGCGCCTCAAGGGGCGCCTTTTGCACATCAACGAGGCCTGCTTACTGTTAGTAGTAAGCATTTTCCTTGTTGCTGTGGTCAGTCACGTCACGCACACCTTTAAGCTCGGGGATACGCTCCAGCAGCGTTTTCTCGATGCCTTCCTTGAGCGTCAGGTCAGCTTGACCACAGCCCTGGCAGCCGCCACCGAACTGCAGAACCGCGATGCCTTCATCAACGACGTCAATCAGGCTGACCTGACCGCCGTGGCTGGCAAGCCCCGGGTTGATCTCGGTCTGAAGGTAATAGTTGATACGCTCGTTGAGCGGGCTGTCTTCGTTAACCATTGGCACCTTGGCATTTGGCGCCTTGATGGTTAGCTGGCCGCCCATACGATCCGTGGCGTAATCAACCACGGCATCTTCCAGAAATGGCTCGCTGACAGCGTCGATCCATGCGGTGAACGAAGCCAGGCCAATTGCGGTGTCTTCAGGCTTTTGCTCGCCCGGCTTGCAATAGGCAATGCAGGTTTCGGCGTATTGCGTACCCGGTTGGGTAATAAACACCCGAATACCTATGCCGTCAGTGCTCTGCTTGCTCAGCAGGTCAGCCAGATAATCGTGTGCCGCATCAGTAATAGTAATAGTGCTCATGGCAACTCCTCACAAACATGCATCCAGTGTACGCCAACCTGCCTTGCGGGATAAAGCCCGAGTAAAAAAGTCAGGTTAATTTCAGTGTAACAATCGCGCGAGCACGCTCTCTATCAAACGGATATCCAATTCGAGAAAACCTGTATGAAAACGGCCCTTTCGTCGCTGCTTGCAGTGCTGGCCTTGGGTTCAGCCGCCTATTCTGCTGCCGCGGTGCATTACAGCAGCGGCGAAACCAGCACTGCGCTGCTTGAAGTCTACACCTCTGAAGGCTGTAGCTCATGCCCGCCAGCAGAGGCGTGGCTGAGTCAGCTGGTTGATGAGCCAGGACTGTGGCGCGATTTTATACCGCTGGCGTTCCATGTCGATTACTGGGATCAGCTCGGCTGGGCTGACCGCTTCGCCAATCCAGCGTACAGCGCGCGCCAGCGTGGTTATGCGCAAATCGGCAGTGCCCGTGCGGTTTACACGCCAGGCTTCATGCTCGCCGGACAGGAGTGGCGTGGCTGGTTCGAGAACAAGACCCTGCCTGTGACAAAGGGGCAAACGGTTGGGGTGCTGGATCTGAAGCTGGACAAAGATAACGTCGAGTTATCGTTCAAGCCGCAAACCACCGCGCCAACCGACATGATCGCGTATGTCGCGCGTTTGGGTTTTGATCTGGACAGCAAAGTGGTTCGCGGCGAGAACGCCGGCAAACTACTGCACCATGATTTTGTTGTGTTGTCGCTGCAGCAGGTGGCGGCCAAGCAGCCGCTGAACTGGTCGACACGCTTGTACCCCAACGAGCAAGGTAAGCGTCAGGCGATTGTTGCGTGGATCAATCAGCCAGGGCAGCTGCAGCCTTATCAGGCAGTGGCCGGCTGGATTAAAAGGTAAATATGCCTGTTTGTCTTCGAGCCGGAGGATGGAATCCGCATCGCGGCTTCCGTCATAGCGCCCCAAGGACTGCACGCGATCTGCTCTTGATTGATCTGACGCTCAATTAAGCGCCCTTCACCATCACGCCATTGCCAATGAATCGTACAGAGCTAGCTGAATTCTCCTACAGAACTCAACCAGCCCTGCGCCCTGCTTCTACAAGTTCTTGTACCTGTTCATATCAAGCACCCCGGCCTCTTTCGGCTGGGTCTCTCTGATGTAGGCAGTCAGGTCGTGGAAGTAATCCCAGAAGTGCGGATTGGTGCGGCGTATTCCCCACTGTTTAACCACGTTTTTCTCGAACTCTTGCTGGGTCTTCACATGTTCCAGAGCGCTGACAAACACCGGTACATCGCTCGCCTTAACGTTGAAAATGAAGTTCGGATAACTGCTCAACACACCCGGATAAACGGTCAGCGTGTCCAAGCCTTTCTGATAGCGCAGCTCTTCGCCCAGCATGAAGGCGACGTTGCTGTGCCTACGGTTGCGCAGCAGGCTGTAAATCACCCGCTGGCCGTCGGCCTGTTCGACACGAATCATGCTCGCCTCGGGCAATTGATCAATTACCTTCAGCGCTGCTGCAGGCTTGTTGGTCAGACGCGACAAGGCTTGTTCTGCCCGCTGCATTTCAGCTGAAGCATCCGGCCGCGAGCAGTGTGCACCGTCGCACCGGTTGATCGGGTCAGGGCTGGCGTTGAGGCTGTCATAACGCGTCAGCAATTGGCTCACAAAGTCGGCCTTAGGCTTGCCAGGATCCAGATTTAGCGCGGTCGGGGTATCGGTATCGATGCCTTCATAGTCGAGCCACAACTTGATCTTGCCACTGTTCTGATACCAATCGTGAAGGATCGCTTCACGACTGTCTGCCGGCATCAAACGCAGGAAGTTCTGTTCGGAACCATTGCGGATCAGGTCGAAATACAGGCGGGTTTGCGCTTGATGGGAAACGTTGCCAGACACGTCGAAATTGACCACCAATTGGTAATAGGTCCGCTCAAACAACGGATAATCCATCCACCACAGCGTTTGCGGTACCTCACCAATCAAGCCTTTGCGCACCGATGCGCTGTTGTGCTGGCGGAATATACTCAGCAGGGCATTATCGTTGCCTGCCCAGATGTGCGACCAACTCGGAGAGGGTGCATCGGCATAGTTGTCCAGTCGCAATTCTTCATATTCATTGCGCTTGGCCAGGTAAGTGCGCCACAGGCCCGCCAAGTCGCCAATATTATCGAACTGCCCCGGCAATGCCAGCAATGGCGACGCCTGTTCGCGGTATTCAGGATCGGTGATGTACAGGTCATGTTTTGGGTCCTGAAAGACGACCCAGAAGTTATCGCGAATCACATCAGTTGCAATCTGCCCGCGACAAACTGGGCCACGGATGAATGTACGCACGAAATACTCAGCGTTATCGAGCATGAACTGGTAACGCGCCTCGGCCGGAAGATCAGCAAAGGTGTCGAATGGGTTGGAGCGGTGCAGTCCACCATATCCAGGCATGTTAGTGACTTTCCAGTCACCGCCGAGAAACTGCTCTTTAACCTGCGCCATCTTCTGCGGATTCAGGCTCAGGGTTATGTGCGTCTTGTGCACGATAACGTCCTGCACCATTGCAAAGCGGTAATACACCTTGGTGCCAGGGTCGTCATTGGGCCGACGGGTCGCGATGATGTCGATCGGCTGACCGCTCGGTGTGCGTGAACGCACCAACTGGAAGAAATGACCGCCCTCGGCACCGTTGAAATACACATGCGCCAGATAGATGTGCTCATACAGCCAGCGCGATACAAGCTGCTCGCGGTCGCCCTCGGCATTCAAGAACGCTTCCCACTGCTCGACCTGCTGCTGCTCGGCTGCGCTGGCCTTTAGAGGTTGTTGATCCACCGGCGCCCCTGCCTCCAACCACGCCTGCAGGGTTTTGTAGTCGGCATCGCTCAAGCCGGTAACGGCGAACGGCATGCCAACGCCGGGAAACTTGGTGGCAAAATCAGCAAACTCGCCCGGAGCCGGGCACTGATTATTACGTTCGATACTGATATCGAGGTTGTCCGGCAGCTTGCTGTTGGCTTGCAGAGGCTTGGTATGCCCGAGTTCGAGCATGCGCGACATGAGCGCGGCTTGACTGCCGTTCTTGTCCAGCACTGAAAAAAAATCGCGCTCACGCCACTCGGCAACGCTGTGAGCGTCATAAAACAGACGACTGGTCGGCTCGGCTTTCTTACGCCCGCCATCATAAACCGGCACCTTGTTGGCCCCGCGTTCGGCCCCTTCGCCGCTGCCCAAATTGAGCTGGCAGGGTGAGTCGTAGCAGGCGTGGCAGGCCACACAGCTGTGGGTGAAAATCGGTTGGATGTCTTCAGAGTAGGAGATCGTCTGCGCCGCCAATAGCGGGCTGATGAACGATAAACAAGCACTAAGCAGTGTGCGAGCCTGCATATTTCTTTTCCTTGAATAGCGGACGCAGCGATTCTAGCGCCTTATAAGGCGCGAGGGCCAATTTGCCAACATGAGCAGAATTCATGCAAAAGTCATTGCGCTGTAAATCGGCGCAACTTTGCTATCATGGCGCCTCTTTTGTTTTGGCTTTTCTCAGGTAGCTCTCGATGTCCTTGTCTGATTCCAACGCCCGCATTAACGCTCTTAAGCTTGCGCTGCAAGAACGCATTCTGGTTCTTGATGGTGGCATGGGCACCATGATCCAGAGCTACAAGCTCGAGGAAGAGGATTATCGCGGTGAGCGTTTTGCCGATTGGGGCCAGGACGTCAAGGGTAACAATGACCTGTTGATCCTCAGCCGCCCGGATGTGATCGGTGCTATCGAGAAAGCGTATCTGGATGCCGGCGCCGACATTCTGGAAACCAACACCTTCAACGCCACCCGCGTATCTCAGGCCGATTACGGCATGGAAGAGCTGGTGTATGAGTTGAACTTCGAAGGGGCGCGTCTGGCCAGGCAGGTAGCCGATGCCAAGACCCTGGAAACGCCGGATCGCCTGCGTTTCGTTGCCGGCGTACTCGGCCCAACCAGTCGCACCTGCTCGATTTCACCGGACGTAAACAATCCCGGCTACCGTAACGTCACCTTCGACGAGTTGGTCGAAAACTACGTGGAAGCCACCCGCGCGCTGATTGAAGGCGGCGCGGACATGATCCTGATCGAAACCATCTTCGACACACTCAACGCCAAGGCGGCTATTTTCGCCGTGCAGGAAGTGTTCGAGCAGATGAGCATTGAGCTGCCGATCATGATCTCCGGCACCATCACCGACGCCTCTGGCCGCACACTTTCGGGCCAGACCACGGAAGCGTTCTGGAACTCGGTGCGCCACGCCAAGCCCATTTCTGTCGGCCTGAACTGCGCACTCGGTGCAAAAGACCTGCGTCCGTACCTCGAGGAGCTTTCCAATAAGGCTGAAACCCACGTTTCGGCGCACCCCAACGCGGGCCTGCCGAACGCTTTCGGTGAATACGATGAAACCCCGGCCGAAATGGCGGCAGTGGTTGAAGAATTCGCTGCGGCGGGTTTCCTGAATATTGTCGGCGGCTGCTGCGGCACCACGCCAGGCCACATTCAGGCAATTGCTGAGGCGGTGAGCAAGTACCCACCGCGTCCGCTGCCGGATATTCCCAAGGCGTGTCGCCTGTCGGGCCTTGAGCCGTTCACCATCGACCGTAACTCGCTGTTTGTTAACGTCGGTGAGCGCACCAACATCACCGGCTCGGCCAAGTTTGCCCGCCTGATCCGTGAAGACAACTACACCGAAGCCCTCGAAGTTGCCCTGCAACAGGTTGAAGCCGGGGCTCAGGTGATTGATATCAACATGGACGAAGGCATGCTCGATTCGAAGAAGGCGATGGTCACCTTCCTCAATCTGATTGCCGGCGAGCCGGATATCTCGCGCGTGCCGATCATGATCGACTCGTCGAAATGGGAAGTTATCGAAGCCGGCCTCAAGTGCATTCAGGGCAAGGGCATCGTTAACTCGATCTCGATGAAAGAAGGCGTTGAGCAGTTCAAGCAGCACGCCAAACTGTGCAAACGCTATGGCGCCGCAGTTGTGGTAATGGCCTTCGACGAAGACGGCCAGGCTGACACGCAGGCGCGCAAGGAAGAAATCTGTAAACGCTCCTACGATATTCTGGTCGATGAAGTCGGCTTCCCGCCGGAAGACATCATCTTCGACCCGAACATCTTCGCCATTGCCACCGGCATCGAAGAGCACAACAACTACGCGGTCGACTTCATCAACGCCTGCGCCTATATCCGCGACAACCTGCCCTACGCACTTACGTCGGGCGGCGTGTCCAACGTGTCGTTCTCCTTCCGTGGCAACAACCCGGTGCGTGAAGCCATTCACTCGGTGTTCCTGTTCTACGCGATCCAGAATGGCCTGACCATGGGTATCGTCAACGCTGGCCAGTTGGAGATTTACGATCAGATCCCAAAAGAGCTGCGCGACGCTGTTGAAGACGTTGTGCTCAACCGCACAGCCAACGGCACCGACGCTCTGCTGGCGCTGGCCGACCAATACAAAGGCGACGGCAGCGTAAAAGAGGCCGAAACCGAAGAGTGGCGAAGCTTTGCTGTGCAACAGCGCCTTGAGCACGCCCTGGTCAAAGGCATTACCGCGTTTATCGTCGAAGACACCGAAGAATTCCGCCAGCAGTGTGCGCGCCCGATCGAAGTGATCGAAGGCCCGCTGATGAGCGGCATGAACATCGTCGGTGATCTGTTCGGTTCCGGCAAAATGTTCCTGCCACAGGTGGTTAAGTCGGCCCGCGTAATGAAGCAGGCCGTTGCGCACCTGATTCCGTTCATCGAAGCGGAAAAAGGCGACAAGCCAGAAGCCAAGGGCAAGATTCTGATGGCCACGGTTAAAGGCGACGTGCACGACATCGGCAAGAACATTGTCGGCGTGGTCCTCGGCTGTAACGGCTACGATATTGTCGATCTGGGCGTGATGGTGCCGGCCGAGAAAATTCTGCAAACCGCGATTGCCGAGAAGTGCGACATTATCGGTTTGTCCGGCCTGATCACGCCGTCGCTCGACGAAATGGTCCACGTTGCCCGTGAAATGCAGCGCCAGGGCTTTACCCTGCCGTTGATGATCGGTGGCGCAACCACCTCCAAAGCGCACACCGCGGTGAAGATCGAGCCAAAGTATCAGAACGACGCCGTGGTTTACGTCACCGACGCCTCGCGCGCCGTGGGTGTGGCCACTCAGCTGTTGTCCAAGGAGCTGAAAGCCGCGTTTGTCCAGAACACCCGCGACGACTACGCCATTGTGCGTGAGCGCACGGCCAACCGCAGCGCGCGCACCGAGCGTTTGAGCTACAGCGAGGCCGTGGCCAAGAAGCCGCAGTTCGACTGGGCCAGCTACCAGCCAACCGTGCCGACCTTCACCGGGGTGAAGGTACTTGAAGACATCGACCTGTCGGTGTTGGCTGAATTCATCGACTGGACGCCGTTCTTCATCTCGTGGGATCTGGCCGGAAAATACCCGCGCATCCTCACCGATGAAGTGGTGGGCGAAGCAGCGACTACGCTGTTTGCCGATGCCCAGGAAATGCTCAAGAAATTGATCGACGAGAAACTCATCAGCGCCCGCGCTGTGCTTGGCTTCTGGCCAGCCAATCAGGTGGCCGATGACGACCTCGAGTTGTATGGCGATGACGGCCAGCCGTTAGCCAAACTGCATCACCTGCGCCAGCAGACCATCAAGCCCGACGGCAAGCCAAACATGTCACTGGCCGACTTTGTCGCGCCAAAAGAATCTGGCGTTAACGACTACATTGGCGGGTTCATTACCACCGCCGGTATCGGCGCCGAAGAAGTGGCCAAGGCTTATCAGGAAGCAGGCGACGACTACAACTCGATCATGGTCAAGGCACTCGCAGACCGCCTCGCCGAGGCCTGCGCCGAGTGGCTGCACCAGCAAGTGCGCACGAACTACTGGGGCTATGACCCGGAAGAGCAGTTGAGCAACGAAGACCTGATCAAAGAAGCCTATAAAGGCATCCGCCCTGCTCCTGGCTATCCGGCGTGCCCGGATCACACCGAGAAAGGCACCCTGTTCGACCTGCTCAACGATAACCAGCAAAGCGGCGTGTTCCTCACCGAACACTATGCGATGTTCCCGGCCGCTTCGGTCAGTGGCTGGTACTTCGCCCACCCACAGGCGCAGTACTTTGCTGTCGGCAAAATCGACAAAGACCAAGTCGACAGCTACACCGCACGCAAGCAGCAGGATCTGGCCGTAACCGAGCGCTGGTTAGCGCCGAACCTTGGTTATGACAACTAAGACCCGCTGAGAAGTGATGCGCTGTCAGCCCGCAATATGGCCGACAGCGCAGGCTACGGCCGCTGTTCTGCAGCGGCCGTTTATCAACTTCAGATTGCAGTGATGCGCCGGGCCTGATATCTGTATATGCAAACAGTACCTGGCAATCTCATGCGCCCCACGCTCGACCCCGAATTCTATTACCTGTCGAACTTCCACCAAGCCCTGAACTGGCTGCAGACGCGCTACGCTGATCTGCTGCACACGGCTGAAAGCGAGTTCATAGACGACTTCTTTGATCAGCCACTGGCCGCACAAGCGCTGCTGGTGCGGATGATCATGCGCAAGGGCGAGCACTTTCGCGCCAGTAAACTTAACTACAACGAAATCGGCGACACGCTCACCGCCGCCCGCCCATTGCTGGCCAAAGGCTGGATCACTGATGCAGCCGAGATGGACATCGACACGCTGAGCAATCTGCTGCGCAAAGATGAAATCTTCCAACACCTCGATACCGGCCCCTGCCGCAAAACAGCCGCAAAAACCGAACTGCTCGAATATCTGCAGGCCAATTACTCGGATTCCAGCCCGTTCAAAAACTGGTGCCCGACACTTGCCGATGCCGTTTTCAGCCTGACCATAAGTGAGATGTGCGACCGCTTCCGGCTGATGTTCTTCGGCAATCTGCATCAGGACTGGACCGAGTTCGTGCTCGCCGATCTGGGCATTTTCCGCTACGAGCCCGTTGAGCTGACCCCTGACTCACGAGCGTTCCGTCAGCGCAGCGATGTCGATGCGTATCTGCACCTGAGCCATTGCCGCAAGCAGTTAGATGCCGGCCTGCCTGTGGCTGAAGTACTGGCGTTGATTGACCAGCATCCGTACGACAATGCCTTTTTGCTGGCCCGCCGCGACAAGCTCAGTTACCGGCTGGCGCAGCAACTGGAACGCGAAAGCGACTGGGCTGGCGCACTGGCTGTGTATCGCCAGTGCCACTACCCGGGTGCGCGGTTGCGCCATATCCGCGTACTTGAGCGCCTGGAACAAAGAGCGGCGGCGCATGAGCTAGCCCTGCTCGCCAGCGCCGCCCCGGAGTCCGCCGCCGAGGCGCAGAACGTCGAGCGCATTCTCACCCGCCTCAACCGCCAACTCGGCCTGCCCAAAGCCTGCAAGCCCACGACTGCGCCGGTCAACCGGATCGACCTGATACTGCCCAAACCTGACTCGGGCAGTGTCGAAACCGCTGTGCTTGAACACTTCAGCAGCGCGGATGCGCCAGTTTTCTATGTGGAGAACGGGCTCATCAGCAGCCTGTTCGGGCTGCTCTGCTGGGAAGCGGTGTTTGCGCCAGTCAGCGGCGCATTCTTTCATCCATTCCACAGCGCACCGGTTGATCTGCACAGCCCGGACTTCTATACACGGCGCCAGGCGCTGTTTGATGAGTCCATTGGCCTGCTGGACTCCGATGCTTACATCGAGAAAATTCAGCGCACCTTCGCCGATAAGCTCAACACCCAGTCGCCTTTCGTGTTCTGGGGGCTTCTCGATCAAGCACTGCTCACAAACGCTCTGCTGTGCCTGCCGACCGAACACCTTCGCGCGTGGTTCAGGCGCATGCTGCAAGACATTAAAGCCAATCGCGCCGGCATGCCTGATCTCATTCAGTTCTGGCCCAAGGAACGCCGTTACCGAATGATCGAAGTCAAAGGGCCGGGTGATCGCTTGCAGGACAACCAAATCCGCTGGCTGAGCTTTTGCAGTGAGCATGGCATGCCGGTGGATGTCTGTTATGTGCAATGGGCCGCTGCGTGACGTATCAGGTCGCCGTGCGCGCGCTGTGCGAGTTCACCGCCAAAGAAGGTGATCTAGACCTGCGTTTCACGCCCTCGCCCACCGCGCAGGAAGGCATGACCGGCCACGCCATCGTCGTTGCCCGCCGTGGGGCTTATTATCAGGCGGAATTGCCGCTGAGCGGCGAGTATCCCGGCCTGCGCGTGCGCGGCCGCGCTGATGGCTATGACCCGGAAGAACATCGCCTCGAAGAGATCAAGACGCACCGCGGCGACATCAGTCGCATACCGGAAAATCATCGCCTGCTGCACTGGGCGCAAGCCAAGGTTTATGCCTGGCTGTTGTGTCAGGAGCGCGGCTTCGAGTCGATCAATATCGCGGTGGTGTATTACAACGTGCTCACCCAGCACGAAACCGCGTTTCACCTGCATTGCAGCCGTGAGGAACTGCGCGACTTCTTTCAGTTGCAGTGCCGGCGCTTTATTGTCTGGGCCGAATACGAGGCGGCGCACCGCATTGAGCGCGACAAGGCCTTGCAGGAGCTGAAATTCCCGCATGCACAATTTCGCGCAGGCCAGCGCCAGCTTGCCGAGTCCGTGTATCGCGCCGCACGCGACGGCCACGCGCTCATGGCGCAAGCCACCACCGGCATCGGTAAAACCCTGGGCACGCTGTTCCCGCAGCTCAAGGCATTCGCCGAGAAAAATATCGACCGGCTGTTCTTTCTCACTGCGAAAACTCCGGGCCGCCGCCTGGCCCTTGATGCGCTGGAAACATTGCGCAGCCAACAGACCGACATGCCCTTGCGTGTGCTTGAGCATGTCGCCCGCGACAAGGCCTGCGAACATCCGGATAAATCCTGCCACGGTGAGTCCTGCCCGCTGGCCAAAGGCTTTTACGATCGCCTGCCTGCTGCGCGCAAGGCCGCTCTGGATGGGCAATGGCTCAATCAGCAGCGCGTGCGGGATGTGGCGCGAGCGCACCAGATATGCCCCTATTTCCTGAGCCAGGAGTTATGCCGCTGGGCGGACGTGGTGGTCGGAGACTACAACTATTACTTCGACATGGGCGGCCTGCTGCATCACCTGACGCTGCTCAATGAATGGCGGGTAACGCTGCTGATTGACGAGGCGCACAACCTGATTGAGCGCGCACGCGGCATGTACACCGCCGAGCTGGATCAGGGCCACTTCAACCTGCTGCGCCGTTCAGCGCCGCCGTCCTTAAAAGGCCCGTTGGCGCGGGTGGCGCGGCACTGGCAGCAACTGCATGATGATCAGGAGCAGGCCTATCAGGTGTATCCGCTGGCACCTGACTTATTCTTGATGGCTCTGCAAAAAGCCGTCAGTTCACTCACCGATCACCTCACCGCCAACCCCACCGGCAACGACGGCCAACTGCTCGAGTTCTACCTTGATGCGATGTTGTTCTGCCGCCTGGCCGAAGCATTCGGGCCGCACTCGCTGTTCGACATCAGCCGCGACGAAAGCAAGGGCGTATCGACCCTGTGCATTCGCAACATCGTCCCGGCGCCTTTCCTGGCGCCACGTTTTTCAGCCGCGCACAGCAGCACCCTGTTCTCGGCCACACTCAGCCCGGCCAATTACTATGCAGACCTGCTTGGTTTGCCCGCTGAAACACCTTGGATAGACGTTGAATCGCCGTTTCTTGCCGAGCAATTGCAGGTTCAGGCCATCAGTAACCTCAGCACCCGCTTCGCACACCGCCCCAGTTCATTGGCACCGATTGCCCAGCTGATCGCGACCCAGTTCAATCAGCGCCCCGGCAATTACATGGCGTTTTTCAGCAGCTACGACTACCTGCAACATGCCGTGCGCGCACTCAAGGCGGAGCACCCGGACATCCCCGTGTGGCAACAGTCGCGCAAGATGGACGAATTCGAACGACAAGGATTTCTCGACCGCTTCACCCACAGCAGTCAGGGCATTGGCTTTGCCGTATTGGGCGGCGCATTTGGCGAAGGGATTGATTTGCCAGGCGACCGGTTGATCGGGGCATTCATTGCCACACTTGGCCAACCGCAGATCAACCCGATCAATGAGCAGATTCGTGACCGCATGGAAACCATGTTCGGCCGGGGATTTGACTACACCTACCTGTACCCCGGTATGCAAAAGGTCGTGCAGGCCGCTGGCAGGGTGATTCGGACCCAACAAGACACCGGCGTGGTGTACTTGATCGATGACCGTTTCAATCAACCGGCCATTCGCAAACTGTTACCGACCTGGTGGCAGGTGCAACGTCATCGTCTGCCACCCAAGCCTCCCCCGCTGCTGCTGTTGCCTGTTACACCGCTATCTGCGGATGACTAGCACGGGCACTTAGCCCGCAACAGGCTGCAAGTCAGCCAGATACGGTTTGGCCAGCTCCAGGCCGCCAGCACCGTTGTGACGTAAACACGCCAAGACCTTGATCCACGGTACATCGGTAATACGCAACTCAGACGTCGGCATAACCCGCACCGCACCGGCCGAACAACCCGCCGGCCCGCCGTCCGGAATGAACACCGAAGACCAGTATTCGTCAGACTCCAGCACCAGACAAAACTGCCAGCCGTCCCCCTCAACCAGCAGTGCAACCTGCGCCGCGCCCGCATCTTCAATGCCGGCGAAACGCACCAACGTGTCCTGGATCAGCCGGTAGCCAGGGATTTTTTCCAGCAAGTGATCTTCAATCGATTGCAGCCAGTTTTTGGCCATGTCGGTTCTGGCCAGCAACCCTGCCAGAAAACAGATCAATACCAGCACCAAACACGCTGCAAGGGTGAACAGGGTGATACCGGCAACCGCGTGCTGCTCGAATACCGGCAGTAGCTTGTGAATCGGCCCCTGCAATAAATGAATGGCTTTCTCGATCAATAAGCCGATTAACAGCAGCGGCAGAATAAACAGCAAACCACCCAATGCTGTGGTCTTGATGAACTTCAGCATGACTTCCCCTTAGTCGCGTAAACGCTTCATTTGCGGGAAGATTAGACCAATCGCAGACTGCATGTAGGTTGGATTTTCGTAGAAATTGCTTGGGCAAAGGCGAGACTACTTGGGCGCGGCGGCGGACGTATGCAATCACCGGATAAAATTGTTCAGCCCACTCGGCTCAGGCGCTAATCGTGCTTCCAGTAAGTTTTAAACGTACCCTGATTAGCTAGACTACAACGCTATAACCTTGGCTCAGGATATTCAAATGGCAGCTTTTCGCGGTTTACTCGTGCTGATTTTCGTGTCCATTTTCGGCTACGCCGCAGTAGTCACGCAGAAACACGGTTCAGACTTTATGCCGATATTTTTCGGCGACATGGCAGCGCTGACCTGGCCCGGCCAGTTCAACTTCGATTTCATGTGCCTGCTGATCCTTTCCGCCCTTTGGGTGGCCTGGCGCAATAAGTTCTCGCCTGTGGGCCTGATGCTGGGGCTTTGCACATTTTTTGGCGGCGGATTGTTTTTATCCGCTTACCTTCTGACTATCAGTCTGCGCTGTAACGGCGACATGCGCGCCATGCTGCTGGGTAAACATCTGCACGCCAATTGAACCCGTTGCGGATTCAACTCAACCGCGCTTCGCATCGATCCAGCGTATAACTTGCTCGTTGAATTGCGCGGGCAACTTGCGCGATACCCGCCGCGACAGATCAAGCAGGGTTTGCTGGGCCAATGCATCTTCCATGCGCTTCTGCGCAGTGAGCATCACTGCATGGATCGAGCACGTCCCTTCTAACGCCCAGTCTGGCGTGTTGCCATCGAACACCGCGCAACGGCCTCTGACTTCGCGGCATTCAAAGATCGACTTAGCGCCGTCCACCGCCCTCACCACATCCAGCACGGTTATTTCATCTGCTGGTCGAGCCAGGCTGAATCCACCGCGCACCCCTTCTGTCGCCACGACCAGATTGGCTTTAGCGAGTTTGGTGAACACTTTGGCCAATAACTCCTGCGGCACGCCTTGCAGCTCGGCAAGCGTGCGCACGCTGGAGTCATGCGTATCGCCTTTGTCATCCACCAGAAATAACAGGCAATGCAACCCGTACTCAACACCTGCGCTGTATAAAGCCACGTTAATCTCCGACTATTTCAATCGTACTATTATCAATCCACAACCTTATATCTGCAACAAAACCGCATAAAAACTGACGAAATAGCCAGAAAAATCCTCATACCGCTCATCTGCAAAATATTTACATGAAATAACTACGACCGATATAGTCGTAGTTATTGGCAGCACAGCACGCGTTGGCCTATCAGCATTACCACCCATATGCATCGGGTTTATTACTTGGCGACAGCCCAATTTTTTCTGCAAAAGGAACATGACATGCAACAGACAATTCTCGTGGTCGGCACTGGTTTTTCCGGAATGTGGAGCGCGCTGAGCGCCGCTCGACTGCTGGATATTCACGGCAAGACAAACATTGATGTCGTGGTGCTTTCGCCCCAGCCAGAATTGCGAATCCGCCCGCGTTTCTACGAGCCGCAGGTGCACACGATGATGGCGCCGCTGGATGAATTGTTTTCTGCGGTCGGGGTCAAGTTCATCAAAGGCGTGGCGCAACAGATAGACCGCGACGCCAGGCAAGTGAACTATGTCGATGAAGCCGGCGAGGTTAAGTCACAAGCTTATGACCGGCTGATTCTGGCGACCGGCAGCAAGGTCGCGCGCCCCAACTTGCCCGGTATCGAACACGCCTTTGATGTCGACGAAATCGAGCATGCCAGCGCTCTGCAAGCGCACATCAAATCACTGGCCGAGCGCCCCGCTACACCGGCGCGCAATACTGTGGTAATCGCAGGCGGCGGATTCACCGGCATCGAAACGGCGGCCGAATTGCCGGCCATGCTGCGTGAGGCGCTCGGCAACGACACACCAGTGAATGTGGTGGTGGTTGATCGTGGCAACGAGATTGGCGGCGCAATGGGCGATGGGCCACGTCATCTGATCGCCGAAGCTTCTGCCGAGCTTGGTGTTGAGTGGCGCTTGAACAACAGTGTCGCAGCGATTGATGAAGACGGTGTCACCCTCACGGATGGCCAGCGCATAGAAGCCAATACGGTGGTCTGGACTGCCGGCGTTAAAGCCAGCTCGCTCACCGCGCAAATTCCGGCTGAGCAAGACCGTAACGGCCGCCTGCATGTTGAGCGGGACTTGCAAGTGATTGGCCACAACGAAATCTTTGCGACGGGCGATGTGGCGTACGCGCCGGTCGATGAGGCCGGTAATTACGCGCTGATGACCTGCCAACATGCTATTTCGCTGGGCCGTCATGCTGGCAACAATGCCGCAGCAAGCCTGCTCGGCATCGCCTCGGTAACGTATAGCCAGCCCAAGTACGTCACCTGCCTCGACCTTGGCGCGTGGGGCGCGGTTTACACCGAAGGCTGGGAGCGTGAAGTGAAGCTGGTAAAGGATGAGGCAAAAAGCCTGAAGAAAACCATCAACAGCGAGTGGATCTATCCGCCTGTTGCCAACCGTGCTGAAGCGCTGGCTGCCGCCGACCCGCTCATCCCGGTTGTGGCTTAAGCCGCCACCAGGCTAATCAGGGTGATTTCCGCCGGAGCGCCCAAGCGTTTCGGCGGCCCCCAATAACCTGTGCCGCGACTGGTATACACCCATAAATTGCCGAGCTTGTTGAGGCCGGCGGTAAAGGGTTGTTGCAGCGGCACAAACCAGTTCCAAGGTAAGAACTGGCCGCCATGGGTATGACCGGAGAGCTGCAAGTCGAAGCCAGCCTTCTGTGCGGCAACGGCCGAGCGCGGTTGATGGGCCAGCAAGACTTTCGGCAAATGCACAGGCGCACCAATCAGTGCAGCGTGCGGGTCACTGCGATGATGCTCGCCGAAGTGATGCCCTGAATAGTCGCTGACACCCGCCAACAACAGCCGCGAATTGTCGTGTTGGATGACACAGTGCTGATTGTGCAGAACGTTCACACCCAAACGGCGCAGCTCAGCAATCCAGGCATCCGCACCGGAATAATATTCGTGGTTGCCGGTCACAAAATAACTGCCATAGACCGAGCGCAAATCCCTGAGTCCTTCGGTATGTTCGGCCAACTCGGTTACAGAGCCATCGACCAGATCGCCGGTAATCGCCACGACATGCGCATCGAGGGAGTTGACGCGGTCGATGATGCGCTGCAAAAACTCGCGCTTGATGGTTGGGCCAACGTGAATATCACTGATCTGCGCGATGCGAAAACCGACCAACGCGGGCGGCAGATTGCTGATTGGTATCTGCACATGAACCGTGCGCGGTGTGCGCCGCGCATTGTAATAACCCACCAGCGTGAGCAGCAGACTTACCCCAACCACCAACACGGCGGTGGTGTGAAATAGCCATAGGTAAGTATCAACACCCACAAACCACCACAGACTCAGCAACAGCGCATCGCGCAGCAGCGTCAGAATCAGCATGGACGAGAAGCACCCCATCGCCAGCAGCCCGGCCCAGGCCAAAACCGAAGCGGTGCGTTTGGAGAGTTTGCCGGCCAGAAATGGCACCAGCAAAGACAATGGAATCAGCAAGGTTGAGAGCGCAAGCAGCACAATCAGCGCTGCATTGCAGGCAAGGCTCAATTGCAAACCCGGAATCAATCGCCAGCCCATATACGCATGTAGCAGGCCGACAATGCTGAAGACCACAACAACGCTGATAACTGGAGGACGTTTACGCGAAACCGGCGCAGCCTTGGCTGCTCGTGACACTTCGCCGGGTGACTCTGTTGTTGTGGTCATTGATTTACCTTGAAACGACGCAACTCAACATTGGGTCCTGGACTGCGCGATAGCCAAGCACTGTTTACCGGGCGGGAATGATTAGCTCGCGCAGGCCACTGGCATGTTCAACGATTTCACCGGGCAGCTGTAGCCGCCGCGCATCGAGATAGCGATAGTCGCGCAGCGCCTCCAACCGCTGACTCATATCAATATCCACCGTCAGCCGACACTCATCACGCCCCGCTTCGCAGAGCATAGTGCCGAACGGGCTGACGCAGGAACTGCCCCCGGCAAATACCAGCCCGCCAGCGCCCGTGCCAACTCGATTGACCATCACCGCGAATGCCTGGTTCTCCTGCGCGCGGGCCATGATTGCAGTGCGGTGCACCGGCCCATAAGGGTCCATATTGCCATCGCAGACAATCAACAAATCTGCGCCAAGCTGGCCGAGCGCGCGGGCGGACTCGGGAAATTCAATGTCGTAGCAGATCAACAGGCCAATCCTCACGCCCTGCCATTCGCAGGTTGCGAAGCGATCACCCGGACTGAAAACACCCACGTCCGTCGCCCACATATGGGTTTTGCGATAACGCAACGCCACGCCTTCAGGCGTCATCAGCACGACGGTGTTGTAGAAACGCCCGGCGTCGGCCTCAGCCAGGCCAATCACCACGGCGACCCCGCGCTCGCGAACGGCCTGTTGCACGGCGCTCATTGCCGGACCGTCGAGCGGCTCGGAAACGGTCCCGACACTGCTAGCAGAAGGAAAACCCATCAGATAGGTTTCCGGGAAGACGATGAGTTGGGTGTCGGCGCTGCATGTGGCGATCACCTCAAGAGCACGCTGCAGATTGACTGCGGTGTCGCCGTCTCGGCCCGCGAGTTGCGCAAGTTCGACCTTCATTCCATTACCTTCAAAGCCTGTTGATGTGAGTCGTTCCTTGCAGCATGGCGCATCTGCAGGGCAAATCACCAGCCAGCTGTGCAACGAATCGCGCGCAAAATTTCAGGCCTGTGCTGTTGCCCTAGCGTCGACCCTGCTCCCAAGCCGCTGCCAGACCACTCAGACAAATCACCACAATCCCGATCAAGGTGCTGAGGTCTGGCGTGTGTGCAAACACCACGAAACCGAGCAAACCGGCGAAAACGATCTGACAGTAGCCGAACGGCGCCAGCAAAGCCGGTGGCGCGCTGCGAAACGCCTGTGTCAGGAACAGATGCGCCGTCATCCCGCAGGTGCCCAAGGCCAGCATCAACAAGCCGTGGGTCAGGCTGGGAACCTGCCAGAAGAACGGCACGATCGAACTCACCAGCAAGGTATTGAACAGGCCAGCAAAGAAGTTGCTGGTGGTCGGGGAATCGTATTTGCTGAGGATGCGCGTGAGGATCTGGTAGCAACTGAAACACATCGCCGAACAGAACGGCAGCAGGATGGCTGGCTTAAACAGCTCGCCGCCCGGGTGCACGATAATCAGCACCCCGACAAAACCGACCAAAACCGCGATCCACTGCCGCCGACTGACTGACTCACCCAGCAGCGGCACCGACAGTGCAGTCACCAGCAGCGGTGCCAGAAAGTTAACGGCGGTGGCTTCAGCCAGGGGAATAAACAGCAGGCTGCTGGTAAAGAAAAAGCTGGTGCCCAACAAGCAACCCGCACGCAACGCCTGCAAGCCGGGGCGATTACTGCGTAATACACGCAAACCAGACTGGGGCAGGAAGATTCCGGCCATCAACAGGGTGTGCACCACATAGCGCGCCCAAACCACCATCACCACCGGATAAAAGCCGGAAAGATATTTCGATAACGCGTCGTGGCTGGCGAACAAAAATGTGGCCAGCAGGATCAGTAAAATCCCTTTAAACGGTTGGCTTGGATTAGAAAGCGCGGCCCTGCTGGCAGTCATTAACGTCTCGATAAAAGTCGCAGAAGCAAATCTGCTAGGGAGGCAATAAATAGTCTGCTAACTATAGGATAGCCGCCATGCCCGACCAATACCCTCTGGCGAATTTATTGCGCAAAAATGAATAGCCGTACATCAGTCCCGATCAGGCGCGCCCAGTGGGAACAACTGCCTGAACGGTCGCGCCTCATCAACCGCACGGGCAAATGATGGCCGAGCCAGCAGCCGCGAACGATAGGCGCGCAATACGGGGTACTTCGCGGCGGTCGGATAGGTCCAGTCGGCATAAAATAGCGACGGTGCAGCGGCGCAATCGGCCAGGGTAAAGTCATCACCCGCCGCCCACTGCCTGCCTTGCAGTGCCCCTTCCAACCACGCGTAAGCCAGCTCCAGCTTGTCCACCGCAGCCGCCATGCCCTCCTTGCGCTTTTGCGCATCGCCGCTCAGCGCCCCGTCGACCGCCAGTTGCATCTGGCTCATGACATGCAAGTCGAAGAACCGGTCGAGAAAGCGTACATCCAGTGCCGCCAGAGGCTCTTGCGGAATCAACTGCACCGGTCCCGGGTGGGCAATTTGCAGGTATTCGATGATGATGCTGGTCTCGCTGACGCTACGCTGGCCATCAAGCAACACCGGGAATTTGCGCAGCGTCCACAACCGCAGCCATTCGGCAGTGAACTCCGGTTTATCGGGGCCTACACAGCGGAACTCGAACCCAATGTTGTTCTCATACAGCGCGATCAAGGCTTTTTGCGTGTAGGACGAAAAGGGATGACCAAACAGAACCAGTGACATACACCACCGCCCATTATTGAGAAGACTAAATCCAGCAATTAAGGCTTTCACTCGCGTCAAAGACCCAGCGTCGTGATCACCTTTCCCATGAGGCTAATTGAGTCTAGCCTGCGCCGTTTAGCCGACAAGCTCGCCTGATTAACCTCAAGGTTTAACTGCAGGTCGCATTGGCCGATTACTCTGACGCCCGCATGGTGTTTAATAGCGTTACAGGCGCGCAGGCCAATTCAGATCAGCCCGGGCCTCGCCATACAAAGCAATAAAACGAGAACACAAATGAGTATTGAAGTTACCGAAGTGTCCATTGCCGAACTTCGTGCAGCCCTCGAATCCGGTAAAACCACCGCTGTCGAACTGGTACAGGCCTACCTTAATCGCATCGATGCCTACGACACGCCAGACACCGCCACCGCACTGAATGCCGTCGTGGTGCGTAACCCGGATGCGCTGAGCGAGGCGCAAGCCTCCGATGCCCGTCGCGCCCGAGGCGAGACCCTCGGCCCGCTTGACGGAATCCCCTACACCGCCAAAGACAGCTATCTGGTCAAAGGCCTCACTGCTGCTTCCGGCAGCCCGGCGTTTGCTGATCTGGTGGCTCACCGCGATGCATTCACCGTTGAACGCCTGCGCGGCGCGGGTGCGATTTGCCTGGGTAAAACCAACATGCCGCCGATGGCCAATGGCGGTATGCAGCGCGGCGTGTATGGCCGTGCCGAAAGCCCGTACAACGCCGACTACCTGACTGCGCCCTTCGCATCCGGCTCATCCAACGGCGCCGGCACCGCCACGGCGGCAAGCTTCGCTGCGTTTGGCCTGGCAGAAGAGACCTGGTCGAGTGGACGCGGCCCTGCTTCCAACAACGGCTTGTGCGCTTACACCCCGTCACGCGGGGTTATCTCAGTGCGTGGCAACTGGCCGCTAACACCGACCATGGATGTCGTCGTGCCTTACGCACGGACCATGGCCGATTTGCTCGAAGTGCTCGACATCGTCGTAGCCGATGATCCGGATACCCGCGGCGACCTGTGGCGCATGCAGCCGTGGGTGCCGATTCCTAAAGCCAGTGAAGTTCGCCCCGAGTCCTATCTTAAACTTGCAGCGGGCAGCGAAGTCCTTGCCGGCAAGCGCTTTGGCGTGCCGCGCATGTTCATCAACGCCGATCCCGAAGCCGGCACCAGCGAAGCGCCGGGCATTGGCGGCCCTACCGGCCAGCGCATCAACACCCGCGACACGGTTATCGAGCTTTGGCAGCAAGCGCGTAAAGCCCTCGAGGCCGCGGGCGCCGAAGTGATTGAGGTGGACTTTCCGCTCGTATCCAACTGCGAAGGGGATCGACCCGGCGCACCTACCGTGGTCACGCGCGGACTGGTCTCAAAGGAATTTTTGCACCACGAATTATGGGACTTGTCGGGCTGGGCGTTTGATGACTTCCTGCAAGCCAACGGCGACCCAAAACTCAATCGCCTGGCTGACGTCGACGGGCCAAAGATTTTCCCGCACGATCCCGGCACCCTGCCCAACCGTGAAGGCGATCTGGCCGCGGGCATGGATGAATACGTCAACATGGCCAAGCGCGGCCTGACGCCATGGGATCAGATCCCGACTCTGCCCGACGGCTTGCGCGGGCTGGAAGAAATTCGCCGCGTCGATCTCGAGCAGTGGATGGACACCCAAAAGCTCGACGCTGTGTTGTTCCCGACCGTAGCCGATGTTGGCCCGGCCGATGCCGATGTTAATCCGCAGTCCGCTGATATCGCCTGGAGCAATGGTGTATGGGTCGCCAATGGCAACCTCGCCATTCGCCATCAAGGCGTGCCAACGGTCACCGTGCCGATGGGCATCATGCAGGACATCGGCATGCCCGTCGGCCTGACATTCGCCGGCCGCGCATACGACGACTCAGCACTGCTGCGCTTTGCCGCGGCTTTCGAGTCCACCGGCAACAAACGCAAAATCCCGCCCCGCACGCCGCCACTGAAGCAGGCATAAGCGTACGCAAAAGGCCCGGCACCGCATCGGTGTCAGGCCTTTTTTATTAGCTGCTCAGTTACGATAGTGGCGTCAATCCGCGTTGTGTAAACGTCCCGATCAGCGCTGCCTATGGCACGTCATATCAACCGTACACAATCCTTTTGGCTGCCAGATACGCTGACTACAGTGGCATTGCACACTGCCAACTTAACCGTAGGAACAGCGCATGCCATTCGCCTCGATAAATCAGCAGGACATCCACTTCACTGATCATGGTGGCGACGGCCTGCCGATCATTCTCAGTCACGGCTTTTTGATGGACGAGCAGATGTTTGCTCATCAGGTTGCCGCCTTGAGCCCCGAGTTTCGTGTGATCACCTGGGATGAGCGCGGCTTCGGCCAGACCCGCTACGATGGAGAACCTTTCACCTATTGGGACTCTGCCCGCGATTGCCTCGCCCTGCTCGACCATCTTGATATTCAACACGCCGTCTTCGGCGGCATGTCGCAAGGTGGCTTCTTATCCCTGCGTGCCGCGCTGCTGGCACCGGAACGGGTGCTGGGTCTGGTGCTGATTGACACTCAGGCAGGGCCGGAGCCGGCCGAGCTGGTTGAAGGCCACAAACAATTGATGCAGGCATGGATCGAGAATGGCCTGAGTGATGAAGTGGCCGACTATATTGCCAATCTGATCATTGCTGACCCCAGCGAAAACGCCAAGTGGATTGCCAAGTGGCAGGCGATGGATTCGCAGCAACTTGTCGGCCCCAGCACTTGTTTGCTGCAACGCGAAGACATCAGCGACCGACTCGCTGAAATCAGCGCGCCCGCATTGGTCATACATGGCAGTGAAGACAGCGCCATTGCTCCGGAACTGGCCCATGCACTGTGCCGTGGGCTAAAGAACAGCGAACCATTGGTACTGGTCGACGGCGCCGCCCATGCCGCCAACCTGAGCCATCCGGAGGCAGTCAATCCGGCAATGCTGGGCTTTTTGCGCAGGTTAGCGGCACGTCGTGATTAACCCTTGCTGTAGCGCCGCGAAACGGAAAGTGGCGGCCCACACCTGCGAAACCGTGAGGCAAATACCGGCCCGACTTGCAGAGGAATCTGCTCTAATAATCGGGCCGCTTCCTTTCAGCCACCACACGCACAGCAGACACCATGAATCGCCGTAAAAAAATTAAGCAATTACTCGAGGCACACGCCAAAAAGGCCAATGCCAAGAAGGCGCCACGTAAAAAGTCTACCTACATCTGTAAGGCTGACCGGCTAAAAATGGCTGCCGAAGCTGCCCAGGCGTTGGACGCTGCGACTCCCGCGACAGCTACCCCCGAGAGCTGAGTTTCCGGCCGATCTACAGGCGGTTGTCGACTTCCACCAAGGCATCGACCATCGCCTGCGCCGCTGGTGTTAACGGGTAACCCGCCCGGCTGACCACGCCATAATGCACATGCAGCCCGGAATCGTTGGCGTCTATGTCAGCGAAATCCAGCAGGCTGATCACACCTTGTGCCTCAAGCTCGCCCAATGCTTCCATGGTCGCGATACCGATAGCGTTTGAACGTGTAACCACACGGCAAACGGTATCGAACTGAGCGCACTCCACACTAACGGAAAACTCTTCAACCCCCTGCAGGCCGGCAAGCAGTTTGCCGATGCGTGCGGGCATGGGCGTAGCGGCCAGCGGGAAGTCGAGTAAGTCGCTGGGTTTGAGCTTCTTGCGCGAAGCCAGTGGATGCTCCCGACGGCAAAAGAACCAGCCTCTGCGGGGCCTCAACAGTTGCACCTGAAACGTTGGATCACTCATGAAATCGCGCGAATCAGCCACCAGAAACTCGATTTGTTGCTCTTTGAGCAATGTCCCCAGATGCTGCCAGTCTGCCTGCTGCAAGCGCAGGCGAATCGCCGGATAGGCATTGATGAACTGCGCCACTGCTTCGGGTACGAGCAACTGCGCCGGATACGGGCCGCTGCCGAAGTGCAGCTCGCCATGCTTGAGCCCGTTGAACTGCTGCAGCTCGTTATGCAGCGCCTGACTCCCCGCCAGCAGACGCCGCGCGTGCGTCAGCACTAACTGGCCTTGCACAGTCAGGCGAAATTCACGGCTGCTGCGTTCAATCAGCGTGCAGCCGAGGTCGCGTTCCAGCGTCTGGATACTTCGACTCAGTGCTGGCTGGCTGAGATTGACAGCCGCCGCTGCCCGGACAAAGTTGCGGTGATCGCTCAGTGCAATCAAGTGGCCCAGCTGACGTAAATCCAATATGCACCCCTCGCATTGCAACCATACATTTAATGCATTTGATTGATATTACAAGGATTGGCATAACTGCAGGCGTATTCATGCCAACTATTCTGGCCAGCCCTGAAACGGCGAAGCCTAAACGCCATGATTACTCACGCAGGCGCCTACACGCAGGCAGCCATGTGCAAAAAACCGGTGCGACCGGATAAAAAACAATAAGAGTAGGTTCAGGAAATCATCATGCGAGTGCCGTTTGTTTTGCCGCTGTTGTGTGTTTCATTGCTGGCCGCCTGTGATCAGCAAGCCCCACGTACTGCCGATGCCGATTCCGATGCGGCCGGTTTCAGTGCCCCCACTAGCGCGACGCTGGCCGTACAGGCCGAGACTGGCAAAAGCTTGCCTGCGGATGACGGGCTCGACTTTGAGGAATCCGCGCGTGGCCTGATCGCCAGAGAAGACTCACTCAGCATTACCGGAGCCGACGGCCATGTCGTGTTCGATCAGGATGGCTATGGTTTTATTCAGGGCGCTGCGCCCGGCAGCGTCAACCCCAGCCTCTGGCGTCAGGCTCAGCTGAATAACCATCACGGTTTATACAAGGTTACCGACGGCGTGTATCAATTACGCGGCTACGACCTCGCCGTGATGAGCCTGATCGAAAGCAAGAACGGCTGGATCGTGGTCGACCCGCTCACCACCGTCGAAACGGCCAACCGTGCGATGGCCTTTGCCCGCAAGAACCTGGGCGACAAACCCGTGGTAGCGGTGATTTTCACTCACAGCCATGTTGATCACTTCGGCGGCGCACTCGCCGTCGCTGATCCAGATGACGTCGCCAGCGGCAAGATTCGGGTGTATGCACCCAAAGGATTCATGGAGGAAGCCACCAGCGAGAACGTGTTGGCAGGCCCGGCGATGGGCCGGCGCGCCATTTACATGTATGGCCGCGATTTGCCGCGCAGTGAGCGTGGCAAGGTCGACAACGGACTGGGCAAGGAACCGGCTATGGGCACGGTGGGCATTCTCCAGCCAACCGACCTGATCGACAGCGAGACTCAGGACGTGGCAATCGACGGGGTCGACTTCGTTTTTCACTACACGCCAGGCGCTGAAGCACCCGCAGAGATGACATTCTATCTGCCGGCGCAAAAAGCCTTTTGCGGGGCGGAAATTCTCAGTCGCACCCAGCACAATCTGTATACCTTGCGCGGCGCCAAAGTGCGTGATGCCAGACGTTGGGCCGACTATATCGACGCCAGCCTCAGCGACAATCAGCAAGCCGAAGTGATGTTTTTCAGTCACCATTGGCCGGTCTGGGGCAAGGCACGCATTGAGGCGTTAATGCGCGAACAGCGCGACACCTACAGCTATATCCACGACCAAACCCTGCGCTTGGCCAATCAGGGTTATGGCCCGCGTGAAATTGCCGAACAACTGACGCTGCCCAAGTCGTTGCAGAGCCACTACTGGAACCGTGGCTACTACGGCACGCTCAAGCACAACGTCAAAGCGGTGTACCAAATGTACTTTGGCTGGTACGACGCCAACCCGGCTAACCTCGATCCACTGCCACGCATTGAGGGCGCTAAACATTACGTTGAGTACATGGGCGGTAGCGCCGCGATTATGGCCAAGGCGCAGGCTTCATTCGACAACGGCGAATACCGCTGGTTGGCCGAAGTGCTCAACCAGTTGGTGTCTGCCGAACCTGACAACGCCGAAGCTAAAGCCCTGTTGGCGCGCAGCTATGACCAACTGGGCTATCGAGCCGAATCAACGGCCTGGCGCAATGCCTACCTCTCGGCCGCATACGAATTGCGCCACGGCGCACCGGAACACGGAATTGATGTTGCAGCGGCCAGTGACTTGCTTGAGCAAACCAGCGGCGCGCAATTTATGCAGATGTTCCAGGTTGCCCTCAACGGCCCCAAAGCCGACGGCGTCGATCTGCGCGTAAACATTACCTTCAGCGACCTGCAGGAAAACTATGTGCTTAACATCGAAAACGCTGTGCTCCAGGCCCGCAAAGCGCCGGCCGATCCTGACGCCAGCGTGACGCTGACCCTGACCCGTCCGCTGCTGGTGAAAATCATCACCAAACAAGCCGGGATCAAGGAACTGCTGACCTCTGATGACATGCACGTTGATGGCAGCGTACTCGACCTTGCGCGCTTCTTTTCACTGATGGACAAACCGGCACCGGCCTTCCCTATCGTCACCGCCAATCAGTAGCGGCTGGTGGCTGAATCTCAGCGTGCATGTTGCTGTACCTGCATGCACGCCGAGATAGGTTTAGCGCAAGCACCCATCGCACTCAGTCATACCGGCCCATAACGCCTGGCCATATGAAGACAATCACTTAACTGACATTGCTAGCATGCACAGGCTCAGCCTGAAAGACTGAAATCGCCGGAAGCGAGAACGATTGGATGATGTTGAGTTTCTCCAGATCACAATAAGACTGTTCAAACAGGCGCTGAAACAAAGTGCTCGCAGTGGGACGCGAAGTTGCGTACATCACATCTGAGCTACACAGGTGAATCAGGGGCTCAACTCGCCCGCAGCGATCGCTAGAGCGCCGAATTAAAACTGCCAAAGGGAAGCCTGTATGAGTTTTAAACGCAATACGTTGCTGTTGGCGCTAATGGGGGGATTGCTGGTGAATCAAAGTGTAACTGCCGCTCCCGCAGCGGCACCGCTGGATGCAAAAGCCAGTGACCCACACCTGATGGGCTTGATGCAGGGGATTCCGCCTGCTGCAGATAAAGTCGTGAATTTCTCCAACTTTCTGCGCTTTCCGTTCACGCGCTGGTCGTTCTCGCATATCCGTGAAGTGGTGCCCACCGTGCAGGTATCGCGCGGCGATGGCCCGGTAAGCGCACTCCCCCGGGCTGAGCGAGACGATATCGACAGCCTCAGCTTCAAACCCATAGGCAGCGACAGCAGCATGACGTGGGAACAGTCGCTGGCCGCTAATTACACTGATGGCATCGTCGTGCTGCATCGCGGAAAGCTAGTGTACGAACGCTACTTTGGCGCCCTTAAGCCTGAGGGGCAGCACATTGCTTTCTCCGTGACCAAGTCGTTTATCGGCACGCTAGCAGCAATGCTGGCTGCAGAGGGCACGCTCGACGAGAACGCGCTGGTGACACGCTACGTACCGGAACTTAAAGACAGCGCCTACGGCAATGCCACCGTGCGCCAAGTAATGGACATGACCACCAGCATTGAGTACTCCGAAGATTATGCTGATCCCACAGCAGGCGTTTGGGAATATGGCCGCGCCGGGCATCTGATTCCGCGCCCGGCGGGCTACAGCGGTGCTACGTCGCTCTATGCGTACCTGCAAAAACTCAAAGCAGAAGGCGAGCACGGCCAGACCTTTGCCTACAAAACCGTCAATTCCGATGCGCTGGCCTGGGTCGTACAACGGGCGACGGGCAAGACGTTCCCCGAGCTGGTTCAAGAGCGCATCTGGAGCAAGCTCGGTGCCGAGCAGGACGCTTACGTCATGATTGATGAGGTCGGCACTGGCTTTGCCGGTGGCGGTTTCAATGCCGGCTTGCGCGATATGGCCCGGTTCGGCGAGGCCATGCGCCTCAATGGCCGCTTCAATGGCCAGCAGATAATCCCTGAAACGGTGGTGGCTGATATTCGTAAAGGGGGCGATCAGAGCAAGTTTGCCAAAGCCGGCTACAACACCCTGCCTGGCTGGAGTTACCGCAATATGTGGTGGGTGGCCAACAATGATCACCAGGTGTTCACGGCACGCGGCATTCATGGCCAAACCATCTATGTCGACCCAAAAGCCGAGATGGTCATTGCCCGCTTTGCATCCTATCCGGTGGCGTCGAACGCCCAGATCGACCCGACTTCACTGCCCGCCTACACCGCGCTGGCCAACTTGCTGATGACCAAGGAGCAATAAATCCTTCGCCGATAATTGATCAGCGGGCTCAACGCCGCTGATCAATCATCTCGCGCCACAGGGCCGTGATAGTCAGCGCCCCATCGCAGCATTCTCTCGGCGCACACAAGGCAATTACTACGACTCATCCGCTGCATGCGCTGCATGCGCTGCATGCGCTGCAACAGTGTTTAGCGAACTCAGCGTTCAGTAACCAATGCGTCAGCCGCTATCCCCATGATCTTTTCGTATTCGTTATGGAACCAGATCAGCGCTGATTCAAACCGGCCGAAATGCACTTCATCGACCACTCCACTGGCCATGTTGGCTTGGATTGTTTCTCCCAAAGCCCAGTCCTCATTGAGCACCTTGTTAACCAGATTGAAATTGGTCTCATGCGTTCGCAGCTCTTCCTGCGACCATTGTGCAGCGCCCTTTACAGGCGGCTCGACCAGCAGAACCTCGTCGATCCGGGTCTCACCAACGGACAACGGAACCATGCGAATCAACGACAGATTGTCGGGCTGAGCCAGCAGCGTGATTGTTGGGCTCAGCGAATAGATCAGATTGGCCATCGCCCTTATGTCCCAGGCCGACTCTGGCAGTGTGGCAGCCTCGAGCATCGGTTTTTTTGGCAAAACCATACGTAAATTCATGTCTCCCCAGCTTTGCCACGTCGACAGGTTGCCAAGGAAAAATGGTGCTAGCGTGTTCTTGTGCGCAACATTGAAGTGGTAGGCCTCAGTGCCACCCTCGAGCAGAACTTTCCAGTTCGCCTTGATTACATAACTGCGACGCTTGTAGACCTTCTGCCGTTGCAGATTCAAGTAGGCTAAGCCAGAAACCATTTCATCCGCCAGCAGGTTTTCCGGCACATCCTTGTCGCGATCGGGATGAAAGTAGACCATGCCGCCTATTTCCCGGCTGTTGAACTCTACAAGGCCTAATTTGCGCTTATCGAGCCCTTCAAACCCTCGTTCGAAATCCGGTGCGCCGAGCAAGCTGCCCTCGGTCGAATAGCTCCAGGCGTGATAAGGACATACCAAGCGCTTGCGGCAGCCGGTGTCTCCAATCGGTAACAGCCGCGCATTGCGATGACGGCATGCATTGGCAAATACCCGAATGCGATTGTCATCGCCACGGATCAGCAATAAAGGTACGCCATTGACCCAGTCGAGCGTCAGGTAGTCACCGGGCAGAGGCAGTTCGCAGGCCGCCGCGAGTGCTATTGGCCGGTTTTGGAAGATCGCCTGATTTTCACGCTCGAACCAGTCAGCAGAAATGTACCGTTGCGTTGAGTGAGAGTGAGTTGACTCATGGTACTGAGTCTCGCCGCAAGCCTTCAGCGCTAGCGCTTGCTTGATCAATTCGATTTCCGTCTGCCGATCCATCGTCAACTCCTCACTGATTTATCTGCGTTCTGCGCTACTGATCATTGCGTTCGTGCCTGCTACTCTAGCAACAGAAAATCGCCGCAAAACAACTCATAGAGACTAATAATCAACGATTAACGACAAAATAAGCGGCAGAGCCCTGTCGTCTCCACGACCAATCTTCAATATTTGCCGCGTAAACGGGAAACCCATGCTGAGCACTACAAGCACACCCCATCAGCGAGCCGTCAAGGTGGCCTGCCTGATTCCGGATCAGTTCTGGAGTAGCACCATCAGCAGCATGACGGAGGTCTTTCACGGTATGGAGTTGAATTCAAAGCTGTTTCAAAACAGCGTCTTCAAGGGATTCAGCATTAGCTACCTGCGCTGCACCAAGCAGCCCGTGACTGGCTTTTCGGGCTTGCGCTTTGACACCCACTACTTTGCTGAGAATGACGAGCGCTTTGATGTAGTCGTGCTGCCATCGGTCTGGGGGCTGTCGATGGACAACCTGGAACGCGCGCGCCCCGCTCTTCAATGGCTCAGCGAGCAACATGCTCAAGGCAGTATCGTAGTAGGTCTGGTGACTGGGGTGTTTTACCTGGCCGAAGCGGGCCTGTTGAATGGCCGGGAAACCACGATTCACTGGGCATCGGAAAATATTTTTCGTCAGCGCTACCCTGGCATCAGGGTAAATCCGAAAATGCAGATGATCGAAGCAGACAGAATCATCACCACTTCAACCACTCCAGCGACTTTCGACGTTACGCTGCTCTTGATTCAACGATTTTTAGGCGACCGTTCAGCAGAGCTTGCCTCGCATTACTTCACGATCAGAGATAAAGACGCCCCGCTCCCCGTGTTTCTTGAACCCAGTTGCAATGACACGCTGGTCGATGCAGCCAGGGACAGAATACGCCTTGGCTTCACTGAAGAAATCTCACTGGAAAAACTGGCCAAGCAGTTCAATGTCACCCCACGTACATTGTCCCGGCGATTCCTCAGCGCCACCGGCATGACGCCCATGCGCTACCTGACACGCTATCGCTTACTGGTCGCACGCCGCCTGTTGCAATCAACTGACCTGCAGATACAGCGAATCGCCGAACAGGCAGGCTTCGCCTCCTCGACGGTGTTCTGCAGAAACTTCAGTCATGTTTACGCGCAAACGCCAAGGGAATACCGCAAGTCTTTGCCGAGTTCAAAGTGAGGGCAGAGTCGCCATAAAGAGATGTTGTTGAGTGAAGCGGCGAAGCGGAAGATGACCGAGCATTATCAGGCGGGCCGCGATCAGAAGGGAGTGGAATATTTAAGGGTTGGTGCCGACCTGAAACTTTAGGCCGCCACATTCGTTTGCCCAAAATATTCCCAAAGTTTGCCCAAACAAAAAAGGGTGACCCTTTCGGATCACCCTCTATGCCCCGTACTAGACGGGTTCGAATTGGTAGGCACAATTGGATTCGAACCAACGACCCCCACCATGTCAAGGTGGTGCTCTAACCAACTGAGCTATGTGCCTTCGATGGGTGCGCATTCTACTGGCGCGAGAAAATGTGTCAACTGTTTTTTCGCTAACTGTCTGAATAAATGCAATTTTTCCATTTATAGCGGCGTTTAATATTTTGCACAGCCACTAGCCGCCATATTCCAACTCGGGTAGCATTTGCATATTCGTAAAAAATAAAGAACAGAGGTTCCAAAATGGCGCACACGTCATATCCACAATCCTACTACGCCGCATCAGCGAATCCGGTTCCCGATCGCCCAGAGCTTAATGGTGAAGTCGAAACCGATGTGTGCATCGTAGGTGCCGGTTACACCGGTCTCTCTACTGCCCTGTTTCTGTTGGAGAGCGGCTTCAAGGTAAGCATCGTTGAAGCTGCCAAGGTTGGCTTCGGCGCATCGGGCCGTAACGGCGGCCAGATCGTTAACAGCTACAGCCGCGACATCGATGTTATCGAGCGCACTGTTGGCCCCAAGCAGGCTCAATTGCTCGGCCAGATGGCGTTTGAAGGTGGCCGCATCATTCGTGAGCGCGTAGCCAAGTACAACATTCAGTGCGACCTTAAAGACGGTGGCGTGTTTGCGGCTAACACCGACAAGCACATGAAGCACCTTGAGTCGCAGAAGAAACTGTGGGAGCGCTTCGGCCACACCCAACTCGAATTGATGGACGCCAAGCGTATCCGCGAAGTTGTCGGCACTGACAACTATGTGGGCGGCATGCTCGACATGAGCGGCGGCCATATCCACCCGCTGAACCTAGCGCTGGGCGAAGCAGCGGCCGTTGAGTCGCTGGGCGGCATCATTTATGAGCAGTCCCCAGCCATCCGTATCGACCGCGGCGCCAACCCGGTTGTGCACACGCCAAAAGGCCGGATCAAGGCCAAGTTTGTGGTGGTTGCCGGTAATGCGTATCTGGGCGACCTGATTCCTGAGCTGTCTGCCAAGTCGATGCCGTGCGGCACGCAGGTTATTACCACCGAGCCGCTGTCTGCCGAACTGGCGAAAAGCCTGCTGCCGACTGACTATTGCGTTGAAGACTGTAACTACCTGCTCGACTACTACCGCTTGAGCGGCGACAACCGTCTGATCTTCGGTGGCGGCGTGGTGTATGGCGCACGTGATCCGGCTGACATCGAGTCGATCATTCGCCCGAACATGCTCAAAACCTTCCCGCAGCTCAAAGACGTCAAGATCGATTACGCTTGGACCGGTAACTTCTTGCTGACCCTGTCGCGCCTGCCGCAGGTTGGCCGTCTGGGTGACAACATTTACTACTCACAGGGTTGCAGTGGCCACGGCGTCACCTACACCCACCTTGCCGGTAAAGTGCTTGCCGAAGCACTGCGCGGTCAGGCCGAGCGCTTTGACGCATTCGCCGAACTGCCGCACTACCCGTTCCCGGGGGGCCGCCTGTTCCGCGTACCGTTCACCGCAATGGGCGCCTGGTACTACAGCATGCGTGACAAGCTGGGCTTCTGATTTGCCCCCGGCTGAATAAAAAACGGCGCTCGATAGCGCCGTTTTTTATTGCCTCTTTACCAGCAGATTAGTGCGTTGGGCATGCAGGTAACGCCGCGCATTGCGCAGGTTTAGCCGACACCGAAGCCGCTGGTTTGGCCATGAAGCGTTTGTCTGCCGGCGCTAACTGGCGTGCGCATGCCGCCGCTTGCTCAGCGGCTGGCGCACAGTTTTGCTCGGCCAGCACTTGCGAGAGGTTAAACCAACCTTCAGCAAATGCCGGATCATGCTTGATACTGGTGCGCAGCGCCGTTTCAGCGCCATGCTTATCGCCGGCCGCGTAACGGCTGTTGGCCAGAGCAAACCAGGCCAGTGGCTCATCGGGCCAGTGCTGAGTTGCAGTTCGATAGGCCGTTGCAGCGCTTTGCGCACGGTCTGTCTGCTCAAGCTCGTTGGCGGCCTTGATCCACGCATGCGCCTCGGCAGTTGCAGGTACTTTATTCACCGGCATGGTCACAACGGCCCAGCGCTCGGCCTTCGTCCAACTCTGATCAAAACCGGCAAAGTCGGTAATCAGGCGTCGCGTCGTGCCGGAACGCAGAATGATGTGTTTCTCACGCAAATCGAAGCCAACCACCACCGCGAAGTGCCACTGCGGATACCAGTCAAAACCCAGATTTTGCAACACCAGCACCGGATTTCCCGCCGCGACCTCAGTCAGCAGCGTATCCAGTTGCGGCTTAAGCGGGTACACCAGCAAATCATGCGAGCGCGCAGCAGCGACCATCTCGACCTGCAAGCTGCCTTCCCTGCCCGGGATATAGACTTTGTCTTTGAGCAGCCCCGGACTGGTGATCTGACCACGCTGGTTGAGCATGGTGGCCAACGCAGCTGGGCCGCATTGATACGCATTCTGCGCAAAGAATGGCACCGCGGTGAGTTCTACCCGCTCAGGCAACTTTTGAGTGGCTGGTGATAATGTCGGCGAGCTCGCGCAACCGGCGAGCACGACGACAGAGAACACGGCTAGCGCGCGCAGCAGCATTAGCGATTGATACATTTTACGAAGCTGAAGATGTCCGTTGCACAAAGCATGTCCGTGACGATGAAGATCACGAAGAACAGCACAATAATGCCAACCACTCCGGAGCCCGCCGGCGCTTCCTGCAGGCGCTGGTTGAACTGCGCCAGTTCAGCATTGCTCAGGCTGTTGATGCGCGCCGCGACCTGATCTTGCGGGACGCCCAGTGACTGTAATTTTTCCTGCACGCCCTGATCGCTGAGCATGTTCAGCAACTGTTGGCGATCGACCTGTTGCTGCTGGCCGGCAAGCACTTCAGCGGTTCCAATCATGGAGGCATTTGCCATTGGCACCTGCGCGGCAAACAGCACCTGAGATACCGCTAAACAGGCCGCCAGACGACGGAAGGATGTGTACTTCGACATTGCAGCAATCTCCACTTTTATAATTCGAGTTATAGACCGAATTGTAATATATGGGTTCAACCATGGCCGACAAATTTTGCTATGTATTACAGTCCCTTGAGAAAGCATCGCATTAATTGAACAGCGAAGCAGCGGCGCTTCTCAGGCACAAAAAAACCCGCCGAAGCGGGTCTTTTCGATAGCACGACTGATCAGGCAGAAAGCTCGACCAGCAGCTTGTTCAAGCGCTGCACATACGCCGCCGGATCTTTCAGGCTATCGCCCGCTGCCAGCGCAGCTTGATCGAACAGGATGTGCGTGAGATCGCCAAAACGGTCTTCATCTGCTTCAGCATCCAGACGCTCAATCAGCGGATGGCTCGGGTTGAACTCGAAGATCGGCTTCGACTCAGGCACTTTCTGACCGCTGGCCTCGAGAATCTGGCGCATCTGCAAGCCAAGGTCCTGCTCACCAATTGCCAGAATCGCCGGTGAGTCGGTCAGACGGTGAGAAACACGCACCTCTGCTACGTGCTCACCCAGTGCGGTCTTCAAGCGCTCAGTCAGGCCTTCTTTGGCTTTGGCGACTTCTTCCTGAGCTTTCTTGTCTTCTTCCGAATCAAGCTTGCCCAGGTCGAGATCACCACGTGCGACGTCGATGAACGACTTGCCGTCGAACTCGGTCAGGTAGCTCATCAGCCACTCGTCAATGCGGTCGGTGAGCAACAGCACTTCGATGCCTTTCTTGCGGAAGACCTCAAGGTGCGGGCTGTTCTTGACCTGCGCGTACGACTCGCCGGTGAGGTAGTAGATTTTGTCCTGACCGTCTTTCATGCGGCCAATGTAGTCTGCCAACGAGACCACCTGCTCGCCCTCGCCTTCTGCCGTTGAGGCAAAGCGCAGCAAACCGGCGATTTTCTCTTTATTGGCGAAATCCTCTGCCGGGCCTTCCTTGAGTACCTGACCGAAGTTTTTCCAGAACGCCTTGTATTGCTCAGGCTCGTTCTTCGCCAGTTTCTCGATCATGTCGAGCGAACGCTTGGTCAGCGCCGACTTCATGGAGTCGATCACCGGATCCTTCTGCAGGATTTCGCGCGAGACGTTCAGTGACAGGTCATTGGAGTCGACCACGCCTTTGATGAAGCGCAGGTACAGCGGCAGGAACTCGTCTGCCTGATCCATGATGAACACGCGCTGAACATACAACTTGAGACCACGCGGCGCTTCACGCTGATACAGATCGAACGGCGCGCGACCAGGCACGTAAAGCAGTGAGGTGTACTCAAGCTTGCCTTCAACCTTGTTGTGGCTCCAGCTCAGCGGGTTCTCGAAGTCATGGCCTACATGCTTGTAGAACTCCTGGTATTCCTCGTCCTTGATCTCGGTGCGTGGACGTGTCCACAGTGCGCTGGCACGGTTAACGGTTTCCCACTCAAGCTCTGCCGGCGCCTCTTCCTCACCAGTAGCCTCTTTCGGCAACTCGATTGGCAGGGCGATGTGATCGGAATACTTTTTGATGACGTTGCGCAGGCGCCAGCCATCCGCGAACTCTGCTTCACCTTCCTTGAGGTGCAGCACGATGCGCGAACCACGCTCGGCCTTGTCGATGGTGGCGACTTCAAATTCGCCCTCACCGCGTGAAGACCAATGCACGCCTTCTGCCGCTGGCAGACCGGCGCGACGGCTGAACACTTCAACCTTGTCGGCAACGATGAAGGCTGAGTAGAAGCCGACGCCGAACTGGCCGATCAGGTGAGAATCTTTTTTCTGGTCGCCCGTGAGGTTCTTCATGAACTCGGACGTGCCCGACTTGGCGATTGTGCCCAAGTGGGTGATGGCATCTTCGCGGCTCATGCCGATGCCGTTGTCTTCGATGGTCACGGTCTTGGCTTCTTTGTCGAAGCTCACGCGGATCTTCAGGTCCGCACCGCCTTCAAGCAGCTCTGGTTTGGCAAGCGCCTCAAAACGCAGCTTGTCTGTGGCGTCGGACGCGTTGGAAATCAACTCACGAAGGAAGATTTCCTTGTTCGAGTAAAGCGAATGGATCATGAGGTGCAGCAGCTGCTTTACCTCTGTCTGGAAGCCCAGGGTTTCTTTTTGAGTTTCCACACTCATGGTCATTTAACTCCACATTGATGACTAGGCCGCAACGTTGGCGGATGTCATTGAAATGGGGCCATTCACAAGCATTTCAAGTGTTTAGCTTCAACAGCGGGCAAACTTTTACGCAAAAGCGTTCAGCCTGCCCCAATTGCGCCCTCAAGGCTCGAGAAGCACGATCTCGGCGATTTCTGTCGGGCTAAAGGTGAAGGTTGCCTCACCAGCGCCATTCAGACGACGCTTGAGCTGCAAATTACCTTCGCCATCAATGCCGATAAACCTGCCCTTCGCCGTGTTGCCCTGAAGATTGGTCACACGCAGATTGAGGTTGCGATAGCGGTCTGGACTGCGCAAAAGCCCTTTGAGAGAGAAATTCTCGCGACGATCAATACGCGGCGCATCCGCAATGCTTTGCAGCGCAGCGGGTAACGGTTGAGTAGTGGCAGGCTCAGGTGCTGTGGCCTCAGGTTGTGCAAGCGCCGGGTAATGGTCATCACTCACAGCCCAGCCGCGCGTAGGGAATTTACGCAGGGTAACCGGCAACTGCCGCGCTACACCGTTGATAGTCGCCGAGGCGTCGAGCGCCAGAGTGTTTTGGCTAAAGCTCACAACCGGCAAGGGATCAAGCTGAACGTCGGCTGTGGCGAAGCGGCGTCGCAGATAATCGTTAAGCACATAAGCCACGGTGTCGTTTGAGTCGAACTGGCGGTCGACACGGCCGTCCACATAACGCAAGCCATTGCGATAAAGCTCTACATGACCATCGAGCGAGGTCTTGTAGCCCGGCGGCAACACCAGATGCAGCTCGCCCTCAAACTTGTTCGGCGCCAAGGGCTTCAAATCGGCGTGCAATGTGTAGCCATTGCGCAGCAGCCTCGCCTCGGGCAAGTCCTGCTCAGGCAGCAGCCAGTTGAGCTCGATTTCAGGCAATGGGCCTGTATCGGTGGGCAGAACATCTATCCGCGTGGCGTTGCGCATCGATTCCGGCAGGCGAATGATCAATTCGCGGCGCGCATAAAAATCATGGCCTTCACGCAAAGTCAGCACGCCACCGATCAATTCGCCTTGTTGCGGGCTGAATGGCTGACCGTTGAGCGTGCCGTGCAATTTGATCGACAGCTCGGACGGCCCTTGCTGTTCGGATTGCAGCCACTTGAGACTGAGGATTTCATTGATGCGCTGCGGGTCCTGATGCCCGAGCATCGCCAATCCCACGATAAGGGGGATAAACCCCAGCGCGCCCAGGCCGATCGGCTGACGCGCAGCGCGCCATTTAAGGAGTACAAAGAGCAGTGTCAGCGGCGGCAACAGGCTCGCCCAGCCCCACAACAAACTCGTACTGAACGCTCTGATAACCAGCCAGACCAAGCCTGCCAGAATCAGCAGCAAGCCTGCGAGTATTAGCAAAGCATCCATTCATACATCCTTAACCATTGTCTGCATGCACTGCGGAAAAATTTCAGGCTTCATCCACTTTGAAATGCGCCCGCGCCGTTGCAATCGGCTCTGCCCGATTGGTCTGCCAGGCGGTGATCGCCACGTTGGCCACACGCTTGCCCTGACGCCAAACCTGGCACTGCGCGTAGGTGTCACGGTAATGCCCGGCACGCAGATAATCTATCGAGAAGTCGATGATTTTGGGAAAGTGTGTGGTGCCCATTATCATCAGCAAATGCAGCATTGCAGAGTGTTCCATAAATCCCGCAATGACCCCGCCGTGCAGCGCCGGGAGTACCGGATTGCCGATGTTATCTTTGTTCGCAGGCAGGCGGAACACCACCTCATCTCCGAGTGGCAGCCCTTCGATACCCAGCAGTTTGGCGTAGGGAAAAAGACTGATCAACGCGCCATAGTCGTTCGACTCATGTGCTTGTGTAACATTGGCGGCCAAGTCGAAATCACTCATTGCCCTGCCCCTTTTGCCAGCGCGCCAGGACCGCTCTTGACGGCGCCGCTGCCGAGGCGCATGAACGTACCGACGACATGCGCAATGGGGTGCGCAGGATCATCCTGATAGGCGTAGCCGCGGGTGAAAATAATGGTCGGTGTAACGCGGTAGCACTCGGCAAAACCGAATACATCCTTGTGCGGTTCCGCCGGGTGCATGTAGTCCACGCGCAGATCCAGCGTTGGGCAGATCTCGAAGTCCGGCAATACGCAAACAGTCGCGATACCACAGGTTGTGTCCATCAGAGTGGTAATCGCGCCGCCGTGAATCACACCGGTTTGCGGATTGCCGACGATATCCGAGCTGTAAGGCAGGCGCATGGTGAGCCCCTGCGGATCGGCGCTGCAGACTTGCAAGCCGAGTACCTGACAATGGCGCAACGCACTCAGGAAGCGCTGCGCGCGCTCAAATATAAGCGTATCGCTCATCTGGAAAGCCTTGTGGGTGCAAAAAACAGGGCGCCGATAATAACGCCATGACAGGCGCTTGTGCGACATGAGCGCTGATCTCTAGCCATCTTTTGCACGGCAGCGCACGGAACTTCGACAGGCAGATTGCGTTCAAACGGCTAAGCTGAAGCTGTAACCGGCTAACTTGATACTTATAAGGAGTACTAACCGTGCAAAAACCTTTTAGCTATGCCCTGCTGCTCGCCGCAACTCTAGCGATGGCTGCTTGCGAAAAAACTCCCGAAGACAAGATGGAAGATGCCAAGGAGTCTGCCGCTGCAGCTGCCGAGAAAATGTCTGACGCTGCTAAAGAAAGTGGCGAAGCTATTAGCGATGCAGCCAAAGAAACCGGCGATGCGATGAAAGACAAAGCCAATGCCGCCATGGACAGCGCCGATGAAGCCGGTGAAAAAATGGGTGACGCAATGGATGATGCCGCCGACTCAATGAACGAAGCGAGCGAAGAAGCCAAGGACGCGGTCAAGGAATAACGTCCTTAAGTACTAAAAGGCCCGCATTGTGCGGGCCTTTTAGTTTGCGCCGGTTAAAGCGCTGGCGTGAGCATCAACAGCAGGCTGCTGATTAAGCCGACGGCCCAAACCACACTGCGCTGCCAGTGCCAGTCACACCAGTAACAAATCAGATACAGAACCCGGCTGACAACGAAAACAATCGCTAGAGTGTCTACCAGATAACCCTGAGTTTGCGTCACGTGCGCCATGAGTACAGCCACAGCGAAAATCGGGAACGCCTCAAAACTGTTCATGTGAGCAGCCAGCGCCCGTGCACCAAAGCCTGTAAGGCGTGCCTGCTGCGCACGCGGATGATGATTGTCGTAAGTCCCACTCTCGGCTTGCATGGCCTTGGCTACAGGCGCCTTGGCTATATAAATCAACAACGCACTGATAAACACGCACCAAAATGGCAGGCTCATTCGGTTTTTTCCTTGTTGGCAGGTTCGAAAGACGGGGTTTGGGTGTAAACCATGACCTCTAACACATCAGAGTGGAACTCACGGCGATACAAGATCATGACCACACCTGTAGTCACGATCATGAAAAACCAGGGGTTAATAAACCAGGACAAAGTTGCCATGCCGAAGTAATAGGCGCGCAAGCCATAGTTGAACTGGTTGGCGGCCATTGAAATCACCCGGGCAGCACGATCAGCGAAAGCTTTGCGCTCTTGCTCGGTTACATGGCGCTCTCCCAGCATTGGCGCCGAACCAACCAATACCGCCGCAAAGTTGTATTGGCGCATGCACCAACTGAAGGTGAAGAAGGCATAGACAAAGACCACGCCAAGGCAGAGCAACTTGATCTCGGACATCTCACGACTTGCCGCCTCAACAAATGGCAAGTCGGCCAACAGCGACAATGCCCGGTCTGATGAACCGAGCACAGTGAGGATACCGGCGAGAATAATCAGGGTGCTGGAGGCAAAGAACGAGGCGTTGCGCTCAAGGTTGCCAATTACGCTGGCGTCGGCAATCCGGTTATCGCGCAGCAGCATGCGGCGCATCCAGTCTTCCCGATAGAGATGCAACACGCTGGCAAGACATGGTGTGGTAGCGGCCTTTGCGTGCGAATAACGGGTGTAGCCCACCCAGCAGAACACAAACCAGACAACGGCGAGCAAATGAACCCATTCAATACTGCTAATCGGCATGGAAACTCCTTCTAAACCTGCGCCGATTATAGCCAGCCCTGAAAAAACTGTGTCCAACAAAAAGGCCGCTACTAAGAGCGGCCTTGATGCTTGCGACAATTACTTGGCTAATGCGCCAGCGGGTTGCCCGGCAAAGCGGTCATAAGCAACCGCAGCCAGCAGGGTTACCAATACCGGAATCAGCCAACCCAGGCTTTGCTCGGCCAACGGCAAGCGAGTGAACAGCTCTGGCACCAACTGGGTGAAGCCTGCGGCCGCGAAGCCATCAACCAGACCAAACACCAGGGTAACCAACATCACCGGCACGAACACCCGGCGCGAGCTGAGCCAGAGTTTGTCGAGCAGACTCAGGGCAATCAACACGATAGCCAATGGATACAGGCCTACCAGCACCGGCACCGAAACGCTGATCAGTTGCGTGAGGCCCTGATTGGCAACCAGCAAGCTGAACACGCCGAGCAACAGCACTACGTTGCGGTACGAAACCGGCAGCAACTCACTGAAAAATTCGCCACAGGCTGTGATCAAGCCTACTGCGGTGGTCAGACACGCCAGCGTGATAACCACAGCCAGCAACAGGCTGCCGTAAAGACCGAAGGTGTGCTGCACATACGCGGTGAGGATCTGCCCACCATTTTGAGCGTCGGCGGCAATACCTTGGCTGGTAGCGCCGAGATAAAAGAACGCCAGATAAACCAGCGACAAGCCTACAGCAGCAATTAAACCGGCGATGATCGAGTAGCGGGTGATCAACTTGCTGTCAGTCACACCACGATCGCGGATAGCGGTCGCAATCACGATGCCGAACACCAGGGCGCCAAGCGTATCCATGGTCAGGTAACCCTGAAGGAAGCCCTGCACCATCGGCGTCGACTGGTAAGCCGGCGAAACACTGCCGACGCTGCCGGCAGGCACGAACACCGCCGCTGCGCCCAACACCAACAACGCGGCAAGCAGGATCGGGGTGATGAACTTACCGATGCGGTCGACCAACTGGCCGGGGTTTAGCGACAGGAAGATCACTGCGGCAAAGAAGGCCGCGGTGTAGGCAAACAGCGCCATGCTGCTCTCGCCAATGAACGGCGCGAGGCCGATTTCAAACGAGGTCACCGCCGTGCGGGGCGTGGCAAACAATGGGCCGATGGTCAGATAAACCGCCACAGCAAAGGCCAGCCCTGCCGTTTTGCCCAGCGGCGCAGTAAGCAGCGCCATACCGCCACCCACACGTGCCAGCGCGACGATGGTCAGCAAAGGCAAGCCAACACCTGTGAGGAGGAAGCCAAAGGCTGCCAATCCCATGTTGCTACCCGCAGCCATACCGGCGCTGGGTGGGAAGATAATGTTGCCTGCGCCAAGGAACAACGCAAAAGTCATGAAGCCGAGGGCCAGAAGGTCCGAGCCTTTCAAACGAGTCATAGAGGGGAATACCACATGCAGAAAATAATGAGTTCCGAGGGTTTCCCGAGGGATCGGGGAAACGTCGTCGAGCCGAATAGGCAAGACCACTAAAACGCCGAGTCACTCTTGTGAAGGGACTGACGGGTTGATAGTTGCAATACTAACGAAATTAGCGATTTGACGGCAGTTAGACTGGTCGGACTGTCGAATTACTGCAGCCGCTTGTCGCATGGCCGACATTAATCGCGCAAACGCCCACAAAAAAGGCCACCCGAAGGTGGCCTCTTTCTAATCAACAAAGCAATTAAGCTTTTTTGACTTCCCAGCCAGTCAGCTCAGCCAGGGCTTTGCCGATGTCAGCCAGGGAACGCACGGTTTTAACACCGGCGTCTTGCAGAGCAGCAAACTTCTCGTCTGCAGTGCCCTTGCCGCCAGAGATGATTGCACCGGCGTGGCCCATACGCTTGCCCGCAGGAGCGGTAACACCAGCGATGTAGGACACAACAGGCTTGGTCACATTGGCTTTGATGAACGCTGCAGCTTCTTCTTCAGCCGAACCGCCGATCTCACCGATCATTACGATCGCTTCGGTCTTCGGGTCTTCCTGGAACAGCTTCAGGATGTCGATGAAGTTAGAACCTGGGATCGGGTCACCACCGATACCAACGCAAGTCGACTGACCGAAACCAGCATCAGTTGTCTGCTTAACAGCTTCGTAAGTCAGGGTGCCGGAACGCGACACGATGCCTACTTTGCCTGGCAAGTGGATGTGGCCTGGCATGATGCCGATCTTGCACTCGCCCGGAGTGATAACACCTGGGCAGTTAGGACCGATCAGGACAACGCCCAGTTCGTCACACTTAACTTTGGCTTCAAGCATGTCGATGGTTGCAATACCTTCGGTAATGCAAACGATCAGCTTGATACCGCCCATTGCTGCTTCCAGGATCGAGTCCTTGCAGAATGGAGCCGGTACGTAGATAACGCTGGCAGTTGCGCCAGTGGTTTCTACAGCTTCTTTAACAGTGTTGAACACTGGCAGGCCCAGGTGAGTAGTACCACCCTTGCCCGGTGTTACGCCGCCAACCATCTGAGTGCCGTAAGCAATGGCTTGTTCAGAGTGGAAAGTACCCTGCGAGCCGGTGAAGCCCTGGCAGATTACTTTGGTATCTTTATTGATCAGGACGCTCATTATTTGCCCTCCGCAGCTTTGACGACTTGCTGAGCAGCGTCGGTCAAGCTGGTTGCCGCGATGATGTTCAGGCCACTTTCAGCCAGGACTTTAGCGCCCAGCTCAGCGTTGTTACCTTCAAGGCGAACAACAACCGGAATTTTAACGCCGACTTCTTTCACTGCGCCGATGATGCCTTCAGCAATCATGTCGCAACGAACGATACCGCCGAAAATGTTAACCAGTACGGCTTTAACATTGTCATCGGACAGGATGATCTTGAACGCTTCGGTAACGCGCTCTTTGGTAGCACCGCCGCCAACGTCAAGGAAGTTAGCCGGCTGGCCGCCGTGCAGGTTAACGATGTCCATGGTGCCCATGGCCAGACCAGCGCCGTTGACCATGCAGCCGATGTTGCCTTCAAGGGCAACGTAGTTCAGTTCGAACTTGGCAGCGTGAGCTTCGCGCGGATCGTCCTGCGACGGGTCATGCATAGCGCGCAGCTTAGGCTGGCGGTACATGGCGTTGCTGTCGATGTTGATCTTGGCGTCCAGGCAGTGCAGATTGCCGTCAGCCTTGATTACCAGCGGGTTCACTTCCAGCAGAGCCAGGTCGTAGTCCTGGAACAGCTTGGCCAGACCAACGAAGATCTGAGTGAACTGCTTGATCTGGTCGCCTTTCAGGCCCAGCTGGAAAGCCAGCTCGCGGCCCTGGAACGGCTGAGCGCCAACCAGCGGATCGATAGTCGCCTTGAGGATTTTCTCAGGGGTATCGTGAGCCACTTTCTCGATGTCCACGCCGCCTTCAGTCGAGGCCATGAACACGATGCGACGGCTGGAGCGATCTACTACCGCGCCCAGATACAGTTCTTTGTCGATATCAGTGCACGATTCAACCAGAATCTTGCTAACCGGCTGACCGTTGGCGTCTGTCTGATAAGTTACCAGACGCTTGCCCAGCCAGTTGGCTGCGAAAGCCTTGGCGTCTTCTTTGCTCTTGACCAGCTTTACGCCGCCCGCTTTACCGCGACCACCAGCGTGGACCTGGGCTTTAACAACCCACTCAGTGCCGCCGATTTTTTCGCAAGCTGCTGCTGCTTCTTCTGGGGTGTCTACTGCGAAGCCCTTGGATACGGGCAGGCCGTATTCAGCGAACAGCTGCTTACCCTGATATTCGTGGAGATTCATGCTTGTCTACCGTCTTCGTTTGGGTATTGCGCATTCGATGCTGCACTTATGATGCCGCACCACCTGTGGCTGCTTCGAGGAGCAGCCCGACATGCATTCCGCGCCTGACTTGAGCCGACGCGGGCCGATGCCGTGGTTCTTTTTGTTCCAAACTCGCCTTTGTTGCACCGCGCGGACAGATGATGATCTTTACCTGCGCAAGCGAGGCCCGGATTTTACGCATGTTTCTGCATATTTCCGAGCCCGCTTGTACGATCAGCACGCGTGTCCGCGCGATTCGGCGAATTATTTAGCGCTTTTTGCGGTTGGCAATGTGAATGGCGCCGCCATTTACAGCCAACGCCGCTTCATGCAGCGCTTCGGACAATGTTGGGTGCGAGAACACCATCATGCCCAAATCTTCAGCACTGGTGCCGAATTCCATGCCGATTGCACCCTGCTGAACCAGTTCAGCAGCGCTTGGGCCAATAACGTGAACGCCGAGAACGCGGTCAGTCTTGGCATCAGCAATCACTTTAACCATACCGCCGGTGTCGTTGGCAGCCATTGCACGGCCGCTGGCCGCGAACGGGAAGGTACCGACGTTGACAGCAACGCCCTCACCTTTCAGCTGCTGCTCGGTCTTGCCGACCCATGCGATTTCCGGGTGAGTGTAAATAACCGAAGGAATCAGGTCGTAGTTCATCTGAGCTTTGTGGCCGGCAATACGCTCGGCAACCATTACGCCCTCTTCCGACGCTTTGTGAGCCAGCATAGCGCCGCGTACCACGTCACCGATGGCGTAAACGCCCGGAACGCTGGTTTCGCACTGATCGTTAACGAAGATGAAGCCACGCTCATCCATGTCAACGCCGCTGTCTGCAGCCAGCAGATCGGTGGTAACCGGACGACGGCCGACCGCTACGATCAGCTTGTCGAAAGTCATCTGCTGCTCGCCGTCAGCGTCAGTGAAGGTCACAGTGACCTGCTTCTTCTTCACTTCCGAACCGGTCAGGCGTGCGCCCAGACGAATTTTCAGGCCTTGCTTGGTCAGGGTCTTCATGGCTTCTTTGGCGATCTGCTCATCAGCAGCAGGCAGGAACTTGTCCTGTGCTTCGATAACAGTCACTTCCGAACCCAGACGCGACCAGACAGAACCCAGTTCCAGACCGATTACGCCAGCACCGATAACGCCAAGGCTCTTCGGTACGCTCTGGAAGTCCAGGGCGCCGGTCGAGTCGACGATAACGTCCTGATCAACAGGCGCTGGTGGAATGTCGATTGGCTTGGAGCCAGACGCGATGATCACGTTACCGGCTTCAACGATCTGCGTGGTGCCGTCTTGTGCAGTCACTTCTACTTGCTTGCCAGCCAGCAGTTTGCCGTGGCCTTCAAGCAGGGTTACGCCGTTAGCCTTGAACAGAGTGGCAACACCGCCAGTCAGGTTCTTGACGATGGTGTTCTTGCGGCCAACCATCGCCGGCACGTCCATGCTCACGCCTTTGGCAGTGATACCGTGAACAGCAAAGCCTTCCTGCGCTTCATGGTACTTCCACGAGCTGTCGAGCAGTGCTTTAGACGGAATGCAACCGACGTTCAGGCAAGTACCGCCCAAGGCGATCTTGCCGTCTTTGTCTTGGTATTTTTCAATACAAGCAGTCTTCAAACCCAGTTGAGCGGCCTTGATGGCTGCTACGTAACCGCCAGGGCCGGCACCGATGACTACCACGTCGAATTTCTGAGACATAACTTACTTCCTTCTCAAAGAGACCGGACGGCTCCTTGTGAGAGCCGCCGAGGGAGAAACTGGGATTAGATGTCCAGCAGCAGACGCGCTGGGTCTTCCAGCAAGTTTTTGATGGTTACCAGGAAGGTCACGGCTTCCTTACCATCGATCAGGCGATGATCGTAAGACAGCGCCAGGTACATCATTGGGCGGATAACGACCTGGCCATTGATGGCCATAGGACGCTGGATGATGTTGTGCATGCCGAGGATTGCAGCTTGCGGCGGGTTAACGATCGGCGTCGACATCATCGAACCAAAAGTACCACCGTTAGTAATGGTGAAGGTACCACCGGTCATCTCGTCGATAGACAGCTTACCGTCACGCGCCTTCTTTCCGAAAGTGGCAATGCCGTTTTCGATTTCAGCCAGGCTCATCGACTCAGCGTTACGCAGAACCGGAACCACCAGACCGCGGTCGCTGGAAACAGCAACACCGATGTCCGCATAGCCGTGGTAAACGATGTCCGAACCGTCGATCGAGGCGTTAACCGCAGGGAAACGCTTCAGCGCTTCGGTTGCCGCTTTAACGAAGAACGACATGAAGCCCAGACGCACGCCATTGTGCGACTTCTCGAACAGGTCTTTGTACTTCGAACGCAGCGCCATGACTTCAGTCATGTCGACTTCGTTGAACGTGGTCAGCATGGCCATGTTCGACTGAGCTTCAACCAGACGCTTGGCAACGGTGGCGCGAACACGCGTCATCGGTACGCGCTTCTCAACGCGGTCACCAGCAGGCATGACTGGAGCAGCGGCAGCCGGAGCAGCAGCCTTGGCAGGTGCAGCAGCCGGTGCTTTCTTCTTGGCTTCAACAGCAGCAACTACGTCTTCTTTAGTAACGCGACCGCCTTTGCCAGTACCCGAAATGCTGTTCGGGTCGATGCCGTTCTCTTCAGCCAGCTTGCGTGCAGCAGGCGAAAGAATCTGGTCATCACCTTCAGCAGCAGCCGGTGCTGCAGCGGCAGGCGCGGCAGCTGCCTGAGCAGGAGCAGCAGCCGGAGCGGCAGTAGCGCCGTCATTCAGACGGCCCAGCAGTTCGTTGCTGAGTACGGTATCGCCTTCGTTCTTGACGATTTCAGCGATCACGCCGTCAGCTTCAGCCAACACTTCGATAACGACTTTGTCAGTCTCGATGTCAACGATCAGTTCGTCGCGCTTGACTGCGTCGCCCGGCTTCTTGTGCCAGGTAGCAACGGTGCCGTCAGCAACCGATTCCGGGAAAGTTGGGGCATTAATATCGATAGCCATTGTGTATGTCCTTAAATTCGGTTTTAACGAGGCGGCCCTCTAAGGCCGCCTCTTGCGCGAAGGCGTTAAACAGTAAATGCGTCCTGCAGCAGTTTTTCCTGCTGCTCGGCGTGCAACGATGCATAACCACATGCTGGAGATGCAGAGCCTTCACGGCCGGCATACTCAAGAACCAGAGTCTTCTTATGCGCAGCAACCACACGGCGCATGTGATGCTGGCTGCAATACCAGGCACCTTGGTTCATCGGCTCTTCCTGACACCAGACGATGTGTTTGACGTTCTTATAAGGAGCAAGAATTTCCGCCAAATCATCTTCCGGGAACGGATAAAGCTGTTCCAGTCGCACGATTGCAATGTTGTTCAAGCCTTCAGCGCGACGCTTCTCAAGCAAGTCGTAGTAAACCTTGCCGCTGCACAGGATCACCCGGTCAACTTTCTTCGGATCGATAGCATCGATCTCCGGAATGACCGTCTGGAACGAACCGTCGGCCAGATCTTCCAGCGTCGAGATCGCCAATTTATGGCGCAGCAGCGACTTAGGCGTCAACACGACCAATGGCTTACGCAGCGGACGAATCACCTGACGGCGGAGCAAGTGGTAGATCTGCGCCGGCGTAGTCGGTACGCACACCTGCATGTTGTGCTCAGCGCACAGCTGCAGATAACGCTCCAGACGTGCCGATGAGTGCTCCGGACCCTGCCCTTCATAGCCGTGCGGCAGAAGCATGGTCAGGCCGCACAGACGACCCCACTTGGTTTCACCGCTGGAGATGAACTGGTCAAACACCACCTGAGCGCCGTTGGCGAAGTCGCCGAACTGAGCTTCCCAGATCACCAGACCGTTAGGCGTGGTGGTGGAGTAACCGTATTCAAATGCCAGTACAGCTTCTTCCGACAGGAACGAGTCGTAGAGATCAAACTTCGGTTGATCATCATACAGACGCTGCAGCGGTACATAGGTTGAGCCGTCTTTCTGGTTGTGCAGAACGGCGTGACGGTGCGAGAACGTACCGCGACCCACATCCTGACCGGTAATACGGATCGGGTGACCTTCGAACAACAGGGTTGCGTATGCCATAGTTTCGGCAAAGCCCCAGTTAATCGACAACGCGCCGGCCGTCATCTTCTGACGGTCTTCGTAAATCTTCGAGACCTGACGCTGAACCACAAAACCGTCCGGGGTTTCGAGCAACTTGGCCGAAAGCTCCTGCAGGGTTTTCAGGTCGAAGCGCGTGTCGTGACGTGCAGTCCAGGCGTGGCCCAGATACGGACGCCAGTCTACGAACAATTCTTTGTTCGGTTCTTTGACCAGGCTTTTCACTACGTGCTGGCCGTTGTCCAGCGCAGTGCGGTACTCGTCGATCTTGCTCTGAACTTCATCAGCAGACTGACGCGAAGCGTTGACCAGCATCTCGGCATACAGCTCACGTGTGGTGCGCTGCTTGGAGATCTGCTGATACATCAGCGGCTGGGTACCGTTCGGCTCGTCCGCTTCGTTGTGACCGCGACGACGGTAGCAAACGAGGTCGATAACGACGTCACGCTTGTACTGCATGCGGTAATCAACAGCCATCTGAGTCACAAACAGTACAGCTTCCGGATCATCACCATTCACATGGAAGATCGGCGCCTGGATCATCTTCGCCACGTCGGTGCAGTACTCGGTCGAACGAGCATCGTCTGCACGGCTGATGGTGAAGCCAACCTGGTTGTTGATGACGATGTGGATCGTGCCGCCCGTCTTGAAGCCGCGAGTCTGCGACATCTGGAAGGTTTCCATGACCACGCCCTGACCTGCGAATGCAGCGTCACCGTGGATGGAAATTGGCAGAACCTTGTCGCCGATGGCATCGCTACGACGGTCTTGACGCGCACGTACCGAGCCTTCAACTACTGGGGAGACGATTTCAAGGTGCGAAGGGTTGAATGCCAGGGCCAGGTGAACTTCGCCACCGGCGGTCATGACGTTCGAAGAGAAACCCTGGTGATACTTAACGTCACCCGAGCTCAGGCCTTCGGTTTTCTTGCCTTCGAATTCGTCGAACAGGTCACGTGGGTTCTTGCCAAAGGTGTTGACCAGAACGTTGAGACGACCACGGTGAGCCATGCCGATGACGATTTCTTTGGTGCCGTACGAACCGCTGCGCTGAATGATTTCATCCAGCAACGGGATCAGGCTCTCGCCACCTTCCAGACCGAAACGCTTGGTGCCCGGATATTTGGTACCCAGGTACTTCTCCAAACCTTCAGCGGCAGTCAGGCGCTCAAGCAGATGGCTTTGTACTTCACCGGAAAAATCAGGGCGCCCACGTACGCTCTCAAGACGCTGCTGGAACCAGCTGCGTTGCTCGGAGTCGACGATGTGAGTGAATTCGGCGCCGATGGTGCGACAATATGTCTGCTCCAACGCGTCGCGAATTTCACGCAAAGTAGCCTCTTCCTTGCCAATTACCAGACCACCGGTACGGAAATTGGTGTCCAGATCAGCATCGGTCAAGCCGTAGTGATTGATACCCAGATCAGCGGGCACAGGGCGTTCCCACAAGCCAAGCGGATCAAGCTTGGCAGCCTGATGTCCACGCATGCGGTAAGCCTGAATTAAACGCAGTACCTCAACCTGTTTCTTCTCATGCTCCGAGCTTACGCTGGAAGCCGAAACTGGCTGGGAACGGCGTTGATTTTTCGCAAGCAAAACGAAATGGTCGCGTATCGTTGAATGCGACACATCCGTAGCTGCGTTACCCTCCGCCGGCAACTTTTGAAAGTATGTGCGCCACTCCTCTGGCACAGCGTTGGGATCGTGCAGGTAAAGCTCGTAGAGCTCTTCCACATAGGCCGCGTTACCACCGGATAGGTGGGCGCTGTCCCACATGCGCTGCATCACGCTTTCTTGCATGCTTGGTCACCCTCGGTAAGGGGACACCACCGGCGTAGAAACCGCAGGGCCACCCAAACCTGTCTCAAGGTTTGGGTCAAACCACCACGGATCCCGCAGATAGTCCGGGCACCAGCCCGGATGCCCCTGCTGGTCGTCAAATTTTCCAAAAAGAATCACGGCTTTTTGGGCTGTGACTCTGGCTATAGCTGCGGCGGTGAACCATTTCAGCGCCGCAGTGTTACAGGTGTTGCATCAACGATAAATCAGGTACCGCTCTGAAGCAGCATCTGACGGATGTGACCAATTGCCTTAGTCGGGTTCAACCCTTTAGGACAAACGCTCACACAGTTCATGATGCTACGGCAGCGGAACACACTGAATGGGTCGTCCAAAGCAGCCAGACGCTCTTCAGTTTTGTTGTCACGGCTGTCAGCCAGGAAACGATAAGCCTGCAGCAAAGCTGCCGGGCCCAGGAACTTGTCTGGGTTCCACCAGAACGACGGACAGCTGGTCGAGCAGCAAGCGCACAGAATGCACTCGTACAGACCATCAAGCTTTTCACGTTCTTCAGGCGACTGCGTGCGCTCGATAGCCGGCGCAGGTGTGTCGTTCTGCAGGAACGGTTGCACCTTCTCGTACTGCTTGTAGAAGATGCTCATATCGACGACGAGGTCACGAATTACTGGCAGACCCGGCAACGGGCGCACAACCAGTTTGTTGCCTTTGACCACAGCCGACAGCGGCGTGATGCAGGCCAGACCGTTTTTGCCGTTGATGTTCATGCCGTCAGAGCCACAAACACCTTCACGGCAAGAGCGACGGTAAGAGAAACCTTCGTCTTGTTCTTTGATCAGGGCCAGCACGTCAAGAACCATGATGTCCTTGCCGCCGGTATCAACCTGAAACTCCTGCATGAACGGCGCTGCGTCCTGATCAGGGTTATAGCGATAAACGCTTACTTGCAACATATCTATCACCCTTAATAAGTACGAATCTTGGGTTCAAAGGCAGGCACTGTTTTCGGTGCAAAGTTGACGGCACGCTTGGTCACGCGCTTCTCGCCTGGGAAGTACAGGGAGTGGCACAGCCAGTTTTCGTCGTCACGATCTTCAAAGTCTTCACGCGCATGCGCACCGCGAGATTCCTTACGGACCTCGGCAGCAATCGCAGTCGCTTCAGCAACTTCAAGAAGGTTTTGCAGTTCGAGTGCCTCGATACGCGCAGTGTTAAACGCTTGGCTCTTGTCCGCGATCTTGACGTTCGCGATGCGCTCACGCAGGTCGGCCAATTGTGTGATGCCCTTCTGCATGTATTCACCCGTACGGAATACACCGAAGTAGTTCTGCATGCAGCTCTGCAGCTCTTTACGCAGCGGAGCAACATCTTCACCGGTCGTGCGCTGGTTGACGCCAGCCAGACGAGCCAGTGACTGATCGATATCAGTTTCGCTGGCGTTGCGGTATTCAACACCTTCACGCAGCGATTTTTCGAGGTGCAGGCCAGCCGCACGACCGAATACAACCAGGTCGAGCAGCGAGTTGCCGCCCAGACGGTTGGCACCGTGTACCGATACGCAAGCCACTTCACCTACAGCGAACAGGCCTTCGACGACTTTGTCGTTGCCGTTGGCATCTTGAGTGATGGCCTGGCCATGAATGTTGGTGGCAACGCCGCCCATCATATAGTGGCAAGTCGGAACAACCGGGATCGGGGTAACAGCCGGATCAACGTGAGCGAAGGTCTTCGACAGCTCAACGATGCCTGGCAGACGGCTCAGCAGGACTTCTTCGCCCAGGTGATCCATCTTCAGCATTACGTGATCGCCATCAGGGCCACAGCCGTTACCGGCAATGATCTCTTTAACCATCGAACGTGCAACAACGTCACGACCAGCAAGGTCTTTGGCGTTTGGTGCATAACGCTCCATGAAACGCTCGCCATGCTTGTTGATCAGGTAACCACCTTCACCACGGCAACCTTCGGTAACCAGTACACCCGCGCCGGCAATACCGGTTGGGTGGAACTGCCACATTTCGATGTCCTGAACCGGTACACCTGCACGCAGCGCCATGCCGATACCGTCGCCGGTATTGATCAGTGCGTTGGTGGTCGAGGAGTAGATACGGCCAGCACCACCAGTCGCCAGCACTACAGCCTTGGCGCGGATGTGAACAGTCTCGCCTGTTTCCAGACAGATGGCGATGATACCGACAACAACGCCGTCCTGGTTCTTCACCAAGTCTACGGCGTACCACTCGTTAAGGAACGAGGTGCCGGCTTTCAGGTTGCCCTGATAAAGGGTGTGCAGCAGAGCGTGACCGGTACGGTCAGCAGCCGCGCAAGTACGTGCAGCCTGACCGCCTTTACCGAAGTCTTTCGACTGGCCGCCGAATGGGCGCTGGTAAATACGACCGGTTTCGGTACGCGAGAACGGCAGACCCATGTGCTCAAGTTCAAAAACAGCTTCCGGACCTACGGAACACATGTATTCGATAGCGTCCTGGTCACCGATATAGTCGGAACCCTTGACGGTATCGTACATATGCCAACGCCAATCATCGTTTGGATCAGCAGAGGCGATTGCGCAGGTGATGCCACCCTGAGCCGATACAGTGTGCGAACGAGTCGGGAATACCTTGGTGACCACAGCAGTCTTGTGACCGCCCTGAGCGAGTTGCAGTGCTGCACGCATGCCTGCGCCGCCGCCACCAATAATGATGGCGTCATAAGAAAGAGTGCGAATGCTAGTCATGAATCAGATACCCCAAAGAATCTGCACGCCCCAGACGAAATACGCGAACATGGCAATGCCACACGCCGCCTGGAACAGAAAACGTACCGCTGTAGCGCATTTGCCCAACGCCATGTTGGTCAGGTAGTCAGTGGAGATTGTCCACATACCAACCCAGGCGTGCACACTTAGAGAAACCAGTGTGAGCAAACTGAAAATACGCATTGCAGTATGGGAGAACAGTCCATGCCAGCCGGCATAGTCCATACCCGGGTTTACGATGACGTAACCCAGCAAGAACAGTACATAAGCCGCGAGAACGACCGCTGATACACGCTGAGCCATCCAGTCATAGAGGCCCGAACGCGAGAAGTTCGTAACGTTAGTTACCATATCCACACCCCCAGAAGCAGGATCACGACCGCCGCAACGGCGATTACGATTTTTGAGCCCAATGCTCCGCCTTCCAGCGTCTCACCGATGCCCATATCCATGATGATGTGGCGCACACCGGCCACCAGGTGGTATAGCAATGCAGACAGTAGGCCCCAAATCACGAACTTGGCCAGCGGGCTGGTCAGGCATTCTTTCACTTGGGCAAAGCCCTCTTCGGAGGCCAGCGATTTGTCGAGACCGAACAGCAGAACGGCAATACCAACAAAAAGGATGACACCGGAGATACGGTGAAGAATGGACGTGTAAGCGGTGATTGGGAGCTTAATAGTCCTAAGGTCTAGGTTTACAGGTCGTTGGCTATTCACGGCTTTTTTTATCACACTGAGAGCCCTTAACTAGCAGGGCAAAGTTGTCGGGAAGTGCACTTGCAGAAACGCATCACCCAAGGAGTGACGACCACTTGGACGCAGGCTAAAGCACTAGTGGTCGGTCGCAGAGTATAGACAGTTAGGACGCTAATGACAACGCAGTAGCCTGTACCTAAGTGCTGATTAAAGTGCTTTAAAAATTGCGCTGACTGTGTACAACTATTTGCCTGCATTTGTGCTGCAAACCCTTCTCCCGTATGGGTTTACCTAAATTGACATTCCGATTTATAACACTATAGTGGTGCGGGCCCTGCGTGGGGGGCTAGCTGATGATTTCAAGCATAACTAGGAGGCCAAACATGGCTGACAAAAAAGCGCAGTTGATCATCGAGGGCGTAGCCCCCGTCGAACTGCCTATTTTAAGCGGCACCGTTGGGCCAGATGTGATTGATGTAAGGGGCTTAACAGCCACGGGCCGTTTCACATTCGACCCAGGTTTCATGTCGACCGCCTCTTGCGAGTCGCAGATCACCTACATCGATGGCGATCAGGGTATTTTGCTGCACCGCGGCTACCCGATCGAGCAACTCGCAGAGCAAGCTGACTACCTCGAGACTTGCTACCTGTTGCTCAACGGCGAATTGCCTGATGCAGCGCAAAAGGCTCAATTTGTCAGCACTATCAAGAACCACACCATGGTTCATGAGCAGTTGAAGACCTTCTTCAACGGCTTCCGCCGCGATGCCCACCCAATGGCAATCATGTGCGGTGTAGTTGGCGCCCTCTCCGCCTTCTATCACGACTCGCTGGACATCAAGAACCCGCATCACCGCGAAGTTTCGGCCATGCGCCTGATTTCGAAGATGCCAACACTTGCAGCAATGACTTACAAGTACTCCATGGGTCAACCCATGATGTACCCGCGTAATGACCTTAATTACGCCGAGAACTTCCTGCACATGATGTTCAACACGCCGTGCGAGATCAAACCGATCAGCCCGGTACTGGCCAAGGCAATGGATAAGATCTTTATCCTGCACGCTGACCACGAACAGAACGCTTCGACCTCAACAGTGCGTCTGGCTGGCTCTTCTGGCGCCAACCCGTTTGCCTGTATCGCTGCCGGTATTGCAGCGCTTTGGGGCCCGGCTCATGGCGGCGCGAACGAAGCCGTACTGAGCATGCTTGATGAAATCGGCGATGTTTCGAATATCGACGCCTTCATCGCCAAAGCCAAGGACAAGAACGATCCGTTCAAGCTCATGGGCTTCGGTCACCGCGTTTACAAAAACCGCGACCCGCGCGCCACTGTGATGAAGCAGACGTGCGACGAAGTACTCAAGGAGCTGGGCATCACCAATGATCCACAGCTTGAGCTGGCCATGCGTCTCGAAGAGATCGCCCTGACCGACCCGTACTTCATCGAGCGCTCGCTGTACCCGAACGTAGACTTCTACTCGGGCATCATCCTCAAGGCAATCGGTATCCCAACCAGCATGTTCACGGTGATTTTCGCCCTGGCACGTACTGTTGGCTGGATTTCGCACTGGAAAGAAATGCTTTCGCATCCGTACAAGATTGGCCGTCCGCGTCAGCTGTACACCGGTTACGAGAAACGCGACATGCCTAAGTAAGCGCTGCTTTGCGGCTTAATCGCTGCAACACTGCCGCTTAAACTAAACGCCCGATGCCATCGCATCGGGCGTTTTTATTTGCCTCGACAAACACATTCAACTCAACTTGCGCGCTCACAGGCTAAGCGCAATGAAATCAGAAGCGCCAAGTTACGCCGCCACCCAATACATGCAACATTGCATCCGAATACTCACCTGACAACTTCTGGCCGGTACGCTCCTTGGTTTGATCGATATCCATATCGCCCATGTAAATCAGGGTGTAGCTCATGTGCATATCAACATCATCGGCAAGCGCGTAATTAAAGCCAGCAGCCAGGCGCCAGGCTTCATTCATTGGGTTATCAACGGTGCGATCTTCATCCTCCACGGCAGAGCTGTCGTAACCAACCCCCATGTTCAGCCGTAACTTATCGTTTACTTGTTTCTGCGCGCCGACCGACAAGTGCCAGGTGTCCTTATACTTGCGATCCGCCAATACCGTTGTGCTGGCGCCTGTAGCGCCACCATCCACTGCAATACCCAACTTGCCGAACTCGCTCCAGTCTTGCCAGCCCGCACTGCCAAGCAGAGTCCAACCGCCGTCTAACTGCTGAGAAACACTCAACAGAACTGTTTGCGGCACTTCCATGTCGATATTCAAACCGTCGGCATCAAGACGATTGAGGGCAAGGTTCAATATTGGATTGCTGACGTTCTTGATTTCAGGCCGGTCTTCGAACTCGAGCTTTATCTTACTGGTGTATGCCAGACCGACTTTAGTGGTTGGCGTCAGGTTATAAAGCGCACCAATGCTCATGCCCATTGCCCAGTCCGTGTCCTTGTAACGCAACTGGCCGTCATCGGCATTATTGACGCCCAGCACGTTGTTATTGATACCCGTCTCGGACCGGTAGTAGCCGTACATGATTCTCGGCCCAATACCCACAGACAGGTCATCATTGACCCGGTATGAAAAAGTCGGCTGGAAGGTCACGCCAACAACCGCCGATTCCTGACTGAAGTAGCGCCCTGCCCAGTCATCGTCGTAATCAAGCATTAAGCCGAACGTACCAAACATTCCAAAGCCTATGCTGGCCCGGTCGTTGATCTCATGGCTGATAAACAAGCTGCTACCAGGGAAATATTTCAACGGCTGGCCGCCTTCACTGCCGCTGAATGTATTGTCTGCATCACGCGAGAACCGCATATCGCCGGCAATTATCTGGGCGTTAGCGGTGAACTGCGTGCCTTTCAGCTCACTGATTCCAGCGGGGTTATTCATCATCACACTGGGGTCCGTAGCCAGTACCGCAGCACCAGCATTCGCCAGCCCTGCGCCTTCCTGGCCCGCCTCGTAAACCATGATTCCCCCAGCCCAGGCATTCCCCGCAGCGCCGAGGATTGAGAGCGCCATAAGTGACTTGCGAAGCTGCATAAGTGGTCGTCCTTCTTACTTAATTCTTTAAGGGTCAGCCCCGGCCTTCTGGCCGCAGACCAATACAGCGCACCAACGTTGGCGCGCAATTTATTACCCAGCGCAATGTCGTAACTGATTAACGAATTACAGAGTAGATTCAAAATCGCCAGCAAGCCATTGAGTCATATCCACAACCTCATCGTGCGGTGCATCCAAAACAGCTAAAATCTACTCAGCTTGGTGCTTAGCACGCCGCCCACCGATACAGAGTAATAGATGAAGATTCACCGACTTGCCCCCGCAGAAGCTGGCCGCTATCGCGCATTGATGCTTGAAGCCTATCGCTCGCACCCGCAGTCATTCACCACTACGGCAACTGAGCGCAAGCCTTTACCGCTAAGCTGGTGGCAGGCGCGCGTAAGCGATGCAGAGGATGCGACAACCCAGGTCTATGGCATTTTCGATGCTCAGGGCGAGCTTCACGGCGTTGTTGGGCTTTCGCGCAATAAACAATTGAAGACCCGGCACAAGGTCACGCTATTCGGGCTTTATGTCGTACCTCCATTTCGTAAACAAGGTTTCGCGCGTCAGCTGGTTGAACACGCGCTGACTGAAGCACGATTGATCAACCACGCACGGCTGATACAACTCAGCGTCAGCGAAACCAACACGGCCGCTGTTGCGCTGTATCAACACTATGGATTTGAACAATATGCCCGTGAGCCGTTTGCGATTGCACTTGAAGGTGAATATTTAACCAAACTGCACATGTGGCGCATGCTCGACTGAGTACCGTTACAGGTTCTCAAGGCGCCTCAAGCGCGCTGTAAACCAGGCGGAAACCGACATTGGCAGGCGGCTGACCACCCCCGCAACCGGTATTGCCCGGCGAGCGCAATTGCTCTGAGAGGCCAACTTCGCGCTCGCCCATTGCCACCCGCCCGTTCATGCAGCCAAACACCTCTATGGGCAACCCAAGCTGGGGGTAATAGCAGGCTGCGACCCATTCCCAGACATTGCCCTTGATGTCATAGATTCCCAGCGAGTTGGCCCCGAATGCAGTGACTTCACGGGTTTTGCGCTCTAACGGCAAGGCGGTTAGATCATAATCTGCGGCCCATGCCATACGGGGGTCAGTAAAAAGCGGTTTGCGCTTGGTCGCCGCCTGCTCTGCCGCCAACACCAGCCATTCCGCTTTAGTCGGTACGCGCAGCGGCAGACTTTGACGCGCTGCTGACCACCGAATAAACACCCTTACATCCGCCCAACTCATATTGACCATCGGGCTGGAACCTCTCTGCCCTTCTGACAGCAAGGGGCAAACCTGCGCTTGCTCGCAGATCCGCCACTGATCCACAGTCACCTCAGTGGCGCCGACCATCAACGTTTCACCCGATGGTTGCTGCACAGCAATGAACGGCGGCAGTTCACCAACACTGCCGCCCTCCTCACCTTTGGACATATACAGGTTTCCAGCCAGCAACAGCGCCAAAACCAGCATCAGGCCCCAGCAAATCACCAGGGCCAGTTTTTGGTCGTCAAGCAGGCGCCGCAAACTATCAGGGTTGCCTTTACTCACTCACAGGACCCTGACTGACCTTTTTCAGCAGATCATCGTCCCACTTACCCTTCACAACCACGTGCGCCGCCGCGCCAAACTCAACAGCCTCGATCAAATTGTGATTCAGGTAGGCATAAACGCCAGGCTGCTTGAAGCGATAGAGCATCGCGCCAACCGACCCTCCGCGCACAAACCAGGTTTGCACGTCTTTCAACGGCGGCGAAGCGAACGAGCCCGTTTCCCAGACATAATCACCATGGCCGCCGATCAGGTGCGGGCGCGTGTCCCGATTAGCCTGCATGTGCAGAAACAGCACGTTTTCCCCGACATTGGCCGTCATTGCGCCCTTGCCTGTCAGCGCGCCAACCCGGCCATTGAACACCACGTGAGTTGGCGTCAGCGTACGCATCGACTTGATCCAGTCAGTCAGATCCTCGCCCGGACGTGAATACTGCTTGTAGTCACCCTTGTCGTCGCGCGGCACATAAAAATCGTTCTCGCCGATGTAAAACGCCTTGTCGTAAACCAGCGGCTGGCCCTTGTCGTCGGTGAGGCCTTCACGCGGCAGCACCAGAATCATCCCGGTCATACCGTGCGTCACGTGATAGGGCGTCATCGAGCCTTCTGGCGCGCAGTGATAAAGGAAGCTGCCAGACTTGGTTGCCTTGAAGCGAATGGTCACCTGATTGCCGGGGCTGATCGTGGTGATCGCAGCGCCGCCCAGAGCGCCGGTTACCGCATGCAGATCGATGTTGTGCACCAGCAAGTTGGTCGACGGGTTTTTCAGGGTCAACTCAACGTAATCACCCTGATGCACCACCATCGCCGGCGCCGGAATTGAGCCGTTGTAGGTCAGCGCCCATATTTCGGTACCATCACCATCCAATACCCACTGCTTCTCTTCGACAGTCAGCTCAATCTCAACCACCTTGGGCTCGCCCGTGGCCTTCTGGCTATGCATTGGCAGCATCGGCGGTGCGACCAACTTTTGGCGCACATGCTGGAGTTTGTCTACGGGGTCGGGACGGGCATCATGGTTAGGCATCAATTTGGCGTCGAAAGGCGTCTCGCCATGCGACATCAAAACGCCGTCGTCTTTGGTATCCGCCTCCGTTTGCGTGGCCAGATAGGCGATCACATCTTCACGGCGTTGCTTGTCCGGAAAGGTCACGGGCATGTTCGAGGCAGCGTTGTTATCACCCAGATAACTCTTGAGGAAAATGCTCGGGTCATCGAGCCACTCAAATAACAGGTCCGGTGTCCAGACCAGACCCTTCTCGCCCGCTTTGCTCAAATCGCCGCTGTAGCTGTAGCCGGGATAACTGCCGGCCTTGCGCCCGACGATGTTGTTAAGCACAGGTCCAAACGCATTCTGCGCACCCTCGCCTGCCTGATGACACGCCGAGCATTCTTTGAACACTCGCTTGCCGTTTTCTACATCTGCGCCATGACTGCTCCCGGCGCAAACCATACCAGCCACCACCAAAACTGCAGCCAGGCGGCTGGAGACATTACTTTTTTTATAAAACATAGATTCAACCTTCCCTGGATCGCCATCTGACGCTAATAGGTCATGCCTTCCCTGCATGAGTCCTGCAGACCTGATTTTAGCGACCTGACACAGGCGCGCAGCCAGACCAACGATCAGTGAACGCTGCGCTCGGAAATCATTCATCACACTGTGTTGGCCATCCAACCGGGCATCAGACACAGTGACAACGCGTAAGGAAACGCCGCCCTTGTCTCTCGTCGAATCAGCAAAGGAACTTGCGATGACACTAATGGACCCCCGCGCCAACGAATTGGCGACCGCCAAGCTGTATAGCGCTACCGTAATCGGCCATACCAACGCGACAACCGCGCGTATCTGGGCACGTCTTTATCAGCCAGGGAAATGGACATTGGTGCTATCGACGGCACCCTTCACCGGTGACCTGACCCGGCTCAATGAGCAGACCATCCGCGGCTTTCTAAAGGCATCAGGGATTACGCCTGCGTTTATCGGAGAGCATGACTTCGATTATTCAAGCAACCTCACCCATACCTTCGATGTGGACGGGCTCGAGCCATTCACGCGCTATTACTACGCATTGATGTGCGAAGACAAAAGCATCAGCCGTCGCACTGAGCTGGGTTACAGCCTTGATCGCTATTTCCGCACTCAAGCCGAGAATGCCCGCGAACTGGTTTTCGGTTTTTACAGCTGCCACGACCCCATCAATGCCGATAACAGCGTCGGCGCCTGGCCGCATATGCTCGAACAGTTGTGTACCCACAGCGCCGACTTTGTCATCGGCGGCGGTGATCAGGTGTATGTCGATACCAATGCCAAGCAGGACTTCCCGGATGTCTGGGTCTGGCTTAAAGACAATAAGGATGAACTGCTGCAGACCTACCGCAAAGGCCGTGGCTATGACGAAGACGGCATCTATCAATACCTGCTCAACCTCTACCGCTGGTTCTATCGGGTTTACTGGCAAGTCGCGCCACTGCAAGCGGTGTACCGGCAATTCCCGCAATACATGATGTGGGACGATCACGAAATCATGGATGGCTGGGGCTCATACACCGAAAAGGAAAGGCTCCACCGCCTCTCACGGTTATTCAAGGCGGATGACAAAAAGGTCGATGGCATGCTCATTGACCTGATGTGGCGCGCCGCGTGCCGGGCCTATTACGAATTTGAGCACAGCCACAACCCTCCCACCCCTTACGATGAGCAGAACCCGGACAATTGTCAGTGGGATTATTCATTCAGCCAGGGGCCCGCCGCGTTCTACGTGCTGGACATGCGCGGTCAGCACGATGTCGAGAAAGACCCCAGGCAAGACCCGTTCAAGATTCTCGGCCGTGCGCAAATGGACCGCTTCCTTAAATGGTTACCCGACCAGGCCGAAAATCCCGCGTGCAAAGTTCTGTTTGTGGTTTCACCCGTTCCGATGCTGCATTGGGTCGATACGCTGGTGAACTATGCTGATCTTGGCAGCATCAAGGACGACTTGATGGATGAGTGGGATCACGACTCTAACTGGGCCGAGCGCGCGGTGATTCTCAATAACGTATTCGCCCAACTGGACAAGCACGGCAAGCTGCTGGTTTTTCTCAGCGGTGATGTGCATTGCGCCTCGGTTTACCAGCTGACTCACAACAAATACCTCAAGGCACGCGTCTACCAGCTAACCTCCAGCGCAATCTCACGCAAGCCTGCGCCAGCGGCCAGCCTTATCGGCATCAGCTCTGGTGGCGCACTAAAAGGTTGCAAAGGCATTGTCAGCGAGCGCTTGTTCGCCCTCACCGGCCACAAGAACTTTTCGCTGCTGCATGTCTTCGAAGATGCCAGCGGCACCCTGCAAACCGAGGCGCAGATCTGCTGGCCCGGCGAAAACGCGGGCGAAACCATCAGCAAACGTATCCGTTTCAAATAACCCGCACCGGGAGGCGTCAGAACATCGTGCAGATCATTGAAGAGTTCCCACAACTGGAAGCGATATTGGCTGACTGGAAAAGCACCATTGGCAAGGATTACAACGGTTACCGCCATCACCTGTACCGCATGATCAACATCTGCTTCGCCCTGCACCCCTGCGATGAGGAGCAGCAACGCAAGGTATTCATCGCCGCCGCGTTCCATGATATCGGCATATGGACCGATCACACCGTCGACTACATTCCACCGTCAATCCCGCCGGCTTTGCATTACCTGCAAGAGCATGGGCTGCAAGCGTGGGCTGAGGAAATCAGCCTGATGATCAGCGAGCACCATAAAGTGCGCGCCTACACCGATCCGCGCTACCCGCTGGTAGAGCAGTTTCGACAGGCTGATCTGGTCGATTTCTCACTCGGTGCGGTGCGCTTTGGGCTTGATAAACACTTTATCAGCGAATTGAAACGGCGCTTCCCCAACGCGGGCTTTCACAAGAACCTGGCGCAACTGGGCGGCAAATGGTTTCTCAAGCACCCGCTCAATCCACTGCCGATGATGAAGTGGTAGCGGCTGTTTCGCCGCACTCAGCCGAGTGCGGTATCTAGGAACATCATCACTGCATAGCCGCCCATCAAGCCAAGCGTTGCTGAGGTCTGATGACCGTTGCGGTGGGTTTCCGGGATGATTTCGTGAGATACCACAAATATCATGGCGCCAGCCGCCAGCCCCAGACTCATCGGATACGCCAGCGCATAGCCGCTGGAAATCCCCACCCCGACCAGCGCCCCCAGTGGCTCCATCAAGCCGCTCGCAGCGGCAATCAGCGCCGCTGCCAATGCCGATAAGCCCGTGGTGCGCAAGGCCAGTGCTACTGCCAACCCTTCAGGAATGTCCTGAATCGAGATCGCGCTCGCCAGGGGAATACCTACACCCAAATCACCGCCGGAAAAACCAACGCCGATCGCCATGCCTTCCGGCAGGTTGTGCAAGGTAATCGCAAACACAAACAACCACACGCGGTTGATACGCTCGCAGTCCGGGCCACAGGGGCCGGTGCTCTCATGTTCGTGCGGGGTGAAACGATCCAGCCCGAGCATCAATACCGCACCCAGCGCAAGCCCCACGACTACCGTGCCGGCTGCGCCAAAACTGCTGCCGGTAATCGCTTTAGCCGCATCGAGGCCCGGAAGAATCAGCGAGAACGAACTGGCGGCGAGCATCATGCCCGCGGCAAATCCGAGCATGGTGTCTTGGGTGCGGCTGCTGATAGTGCCGAGCCCGATTGCCAGCAACGCGCCAAATGCAGTCGCTGCAAATCCGGCGCCGCCACCGTACATGGCATAGCGCAGACGCTCGCTGATGCCGCCGTCGAACGCATTGACGATACTTCCAGCCAACAACCAGACAATCGCCAATAACGCCACTGCAAGCCCGGCGGTTATCCACGGATTGGCCTGCGCCTGCGCCACCCATGCGGCTCTGAAATTGGCGTATTGCTGCTGTGTGCTTTCCATATGGCTCACTCGACGGTCAATAGCATTACTATTAACCGACTGATTGTATGGATCAAGCCAACACTGCCTATCGCCTTGATAGGCAGGTGCTGATCCGCTGAGCACATGGGAGTGGCAATGGCCAAACATACTGCGCAAATCGAATGGCTCTGCGGCGATCAGCCGTTTCTGAGTAATCAATACAGCCGTGCGCATACCTGGACGTTTGATGGCGGGCTGAGCATACCTGCGTCCTCATCCCCGCACGTGGTACCGCTGCCCTGGTCGGATGCCAGCGCTGTCGACCCGGAAGAGGCGTTTGTCGCTGCCCTTTCCAGCTGCCACATGCTTTGGTTTCTGTCCGTTGCGCTGGAGCACGGATTCGCGGTGGCCAGCTATAAAGATCTGGCCGAGGGCATGATGGGCAAAAGTGAGCAGGGGCGGCTTGCTGTGACCCGCGTAACCTTGCGCCCGCATGTGCAATTCAGCGGACCCAATCACCCTGACTCAACCGAGCTTGAAGCCATGCATCACCAGGCCCATGAAAAATGCTTTATTGCCAACTCGGTCACTACCGCCATTATCTGCGAGCCGAGCATGAGTTGAGTAAGCACCGATCCTTCAAGCACAAACTTTCAGCCATACTGAAGATTGGTTGAGTAAGCAGCTGCAAGCCGGTTTACGGATTCAGGAGGTGCACATGGATGATGAAGAACAACGCCCGCTGACACTCTGGGAAATGCTGCAGAGCATTATTGCCGCCGCATTTGGAGTGCAGAGCGGTAAAAACCGATCGCGCGACTTCTCACGCGGCAAGCCCAGTCACTTCATTATTCTGGGCCTGCTGGTCACCTTGGTATTTGTATTGGTGCTTTATGCGCTGGTGCGCACGGTGCTGTATTTCGCCGGGGTATAAACCACCTTGCAGGCGGGCACCTGCAGTGCAGGCAAGAAAAAGCCGGAGCAGTCAACTGTCTCCGGCTTTTTGTTTTCCCTGAATTTACTGGTGGCTGACCCAGTAAACGGCAGTCAGGACGGCAATAACGATCAAGGCAAAAATCGCCGTGGCGTCTACCGCGCTGTCGTTGTTCTCGTGCTCAGTATGATCGGACATTGGCATACCCCCTGTTATTTTGATTGTCTGCGCCACACATCGAGAAATAAGGCTGTGTACGCCCGCCAACTCAGCAAGCTACTAGCATTTAAGACCAGCCAAGGCGCTTCTACCACCGCGAAGGTTATGTTTTAGCGCGCTCTTAGCACATTAAGTTCTGTTGATATGCTTAAACTTCACTTTTGCGCATAACCCTTAGCTGGTATCTTGCCTGCGCTCTCGCTTGAGGCGCGGCCGTGCGCGCAGATTTGCTGTAAGCAGCCTGATAACAGGACCTTTCATGTACGTATATGACCAGTACGATCAAAACATCGTCGATGACCGCGTAAAGCAGTTTCGTGATCAAACTCGCCGTTATCTCGCAGGAGAACTCGGTGAAGCAGAATTTCGCCCTTTGCGCTTGCAAAACGGCCTCTACATCCAGCGCTTCGCACCCATGCTGCGCATCGCTGTGCCTTATGGCCTGATGTCATCCAGACAAGTGCGGATGCTGGCCAAGATTGCCCGCGACTATGACAAGGGCTACGCCCACATCAGTACGCGCCAGAACGTCCAGTTCAACTGGCCGGACCTGGAAAACGTGCCGCAGATTCTGGCCGAGTTGGCAACCGTGCAGATGCACGCGATCCAGACCAGCGGCAACTGCATCCGCAACACCACCACCGACCAGTTCGCCGGTGTTGCCAAAGATGAAGTCGTTGACCCGCGTCCGTGGTGCGAAATCATCCGTCAGTGGTCGACCTTCCACCCGGAATTCTCGCACCTGCCGCGTAAGTTCAAGATTGCCGTGAATGGCGCTGTCAGCGACCGCGCGGCCATCGAAGTCCACGACATTGGCCTTGAAGCCGTGAAGAACGCAGCCGGAGAGCTGGGCTTTCGCGTGTCGGTCGGTGGCGGCCTTGGCCGTACGCCCGTGGTTGGCAGCTTCATCAATGAATTCTTGCCGTGGCAGCACCTGATTACTTATCTCGATGCGATCCTGCGCGTTTATAACCGCTATGGCCGCCGTGACAACAAGTACAAGGCGCGCATCAAGATTCTGGTCAAGGCACTCACTCCAGAGGTTTTCTCTGAGCGTGTAAATGCCGAATGGGCCCACCTCAAGGATGGCCCGAGCACACTGACCGAAGCAGAAGTTCAGCGCGTGGCCGCTCACTTCACCGACCCGGCCTACCGTGAGCTGAATGATTTCAGCGGCGAGCTTGCCGAACTGGATGCGCAGCACCCGGGCTTTGCCCGCTGGCGTCAGCGCAACACCTTCGCGCACAAGAAGCCGGGCTATGTGGCCGTCACCCTGTCGCTCAAACCTACCGGTGTAGCGCCTGGGGACGTGACCGACAAGCAGCTGGATGTGATTGCCGATCTGGCCGACCGTTACAGCTTCAATGAAGTGCGCAACAGCCATAACCAGAACATCATTCTGGCGGACGTTGAACAAAGCCGTCTGTTCGAACTGTGGGGCGAGCTACGCGATAACGGCTTTGCAACGCCGAACATCGGCCTGCTGACCGACATCATCTGCTGCCCGGGTGGCGACTTCTGCTCGCTGGCCAACGCCAAGTCGTTGCCGATTGCCGAAGCCATCCAGCGTCGCTTCGACGACCTCGATTACCTGTTTGATATCGGCAACCTCGATCTCAACATTTCCGGCTGCATGAACGCCTGTGGTCACCACCACGTTGGCCACATCGGCATCCTCGGCGTCGACAAGAAAGGTCAGGAGTTCTATCAGGTTTCACTCGGCGGCAGCGCCGGTCGTGACGCCAGCCTGGCGCAGATTCTCGGCCCATCGTTTGCCCAGGAAGACATGGCCGACGTGATCGAAAAGATCATCAACGTCTATGTCGAGCAACGGAACGAAGAAGAAAGCTTCCTCGACACCTATCGCCGTATTGGTGTCGACCTCTTCAAGGAGCGCGTTTATGCAGCGAATAATTAAGAACGGCCAGCTGATTGATGAAACCTGGCATCTGCTGCCCAAAGACGCCGCGTTCGACAGCCTGCCAAACTGTGACGATATCATCGTGCCGCTGGGCCTTTGGGTGGATCACGGCCCGGCACTGAAAGCACGCGATGGCGGCTTGGGTGTGTGGCTGGATGCCGGTGATGAGATCGAAGAAATCGCCGATCAGCTGGACAACTTTCAGGTTATTGCCCTGAACTTCCCGGCGTTCACCGATGGCCGTCACTCCTCCACTGCCTACCTGCTGCGTCAGCGTTATGGCTACAAGGGTGAAGTGCGGGCGATTGGCGATGTGCTGCGTGACCAGTTGTTCGCCATGCAGCGCTGCGGCTTTGATGCCTTCGCACTGCGTGAGGATCAGGACGCCGAAAGTGCTCTGCAAGCCTTCAGCGAGTTCTCCGAGGTGTATCAGGCCAGTAGCGACCAGACGTTGCCACTGTTCCGCCGCCGCGGTTAAGCAATACCAGCAGCAGCAAAAAGCCCCGCAATTTGCGGGGCTTTTGGCATTTCAGATTTGGCCAGCAGACGCCAGACTAATCGAGGTTGACCAGCACCCGGCCAACCATGTTGCCAGCCAGGATTTTGCCCAACGCTTCGGGCAACTGCTCAAGCTGCAATTCAGTCACCAGACTTTCAAGGGAGTCGAGCTTCCACTGCAAGGAAAGCTTGTCCCACATTGAGGCCTTGACCACCAATGGCAACTCCACCGAATCAACGCCCAGCAAGTTGACGCCACGCAAGATGAACGGCAGCACGCTGGCCTTGAACTCGATACCGGCGGTCAGGCCGCAACAGGCCACACTGGCGCCATAACGCAAAGACTTGACCACGTTAAACAGGATATCCCCGCCAACGGTATCAACCGCGCCTGCCCACTGCTCTTTGAGCATCGGTTTCTCGACGCCTTCAGCAAGCACGCTGCGCAGGGTCACCTCGGTGGCGCCCAACGCCTTGAGAAAATCCGACTGCCAGGCTTTGCCTGTCGAGGCTGTCACGCTGTAACCCAGCTTGGTCAGCAAGGCCACCGCGATTGTGCCGACGCCACCGGTAGCGCCGGTGACCAGAATCGGCCCCGCGTCCGGCGTGATGCCGGCCTGCTCTAGCTTGTCGATACACAGCGCCGCCGTTAAGCCGGCAGTGCCGAGCACCATCGCCTCACGCATGCTCAGGCCTTCAGGGCGCTTCAACGCCCAGCCAGCAGGAATGCGAATGTACTGGCCAAGACCGCCGGCGGTATTCATGCCGAGGTCGTAGCCGGTGACGATGACCTCATCACCCGCGCGAAACTCCGCCACACTGGATTTCTCGACAATCCCGGCCGCATCAATACCGGGCGTATGCGGGAACTTGCGAGTCACCCCACGGTTACCTGAAGCGGACAGCGCATCTTTGAAGTTCAACGATGAGTACTTGACCCGAATCAGCAATTCGCCTTCGGGCAGCTCGCTAATATCACGCATAACCACTGTCTGCTCGAACTCGCCAGACGCCGCTTCACGCACTTGCAATGCTTTGAATTGACTCATTGTGCTTCCTGTTCGCTTGTTGTCGAAAACTTACCAGAAACGTTGTTGGGTGAGACGCCCGATCCAGGTCAGGGCGAAACGATCAAGCGCCACACTGGCAGCCAACCCTACACGCTCCTGCAATGACTTACGGGTGGCAAAGTGCAGGTGATACAAATCATGGCTGGCCAAATGTTCGGCAAGGTATTGATCACTGGTTTTCAGCTCGTCGACCAGCAGCTTTTCTTGTGCCGCGAGCCCCAGCCAGACTTCACCCGTGGCAATTGCATCGATATCGAGTTGCGGGCGATAGCGCGCCACAAAACCTTTGAACAACTCATGGGTTTGCTCAAGGTCTTCCTGAAATTTCTCGCGACCCTTTTCAGTGTTCTCACCAAACACGGTCAGGGTTCGTTTGTATTCACCAGCGGTGAGCACTTCAAAGTCGATGTCATTTTTCTTCAGCAAGCGATGAATGTTAGGCAACTGCGCCACCACACCAATCGAGCCGAGAATCGCAAACGGGGCACTGATAATCTTGTCGCCAATGCAGGCCATCATGTAACCGCCGCTGGCCGCCACTTTGTCGACACAAACAGTCAGCGGCACGCCGGCCTCACGCACGCGCGCCAGCTGCGATGAAGCCAGGCCATAGCTATGCACCATGCCTCCGCCGCTTTCCAGGCGCAGCACCACTTCATCCTGCGGCGTCGCCATGCTCAGCAACGCGGTAATTTCATGGCGCAGATTGTCGGTCGCCGAGGCTTTGATATCGCCATCGAAATCCAGCACGAACAGGCGCGGTTTCTCCGAGCCGTGTTTTTTCTCGTGCTTGGCGGCCTTCTCTTCGGCCTTGTGCTTGAGCTTCAATTGCGCCTTGCCGAGCGTTGCCTGCTCCAGGCCGTGGCGCAGTTGCTGATAAAAGTCGTTAAGTTTATCGACCTGCAGCTCGCCGGTTTTACGGCGTCCTTTACTGCGCAGCGCTACCATCAGGATCAGCACAATGGCAATGGCCACAACCACCGTTGCGGTCTTGGCCAGAAAGCCCAGGTAATCTGTAAAAAACTCCACTCACATCCCCTTCTCGATACACCGTTTGCTCCGCGCCAGGCGGCTCCATTCGCCCAAGCATACCGAGGCCAACCGCAACCGGCCAGCAGTGCTGCGCAACCATGAATGATTAATCATTTCAGTTGCTGAATCACTCGCCCGGGCGTTTCGTTTGGCGCAAGATCAATTGCGCCAACGCGGTTTTTCAAGCGCTTTATGGCGAACGCGGCAGGGTTAAAATGGATAATTCAAACAAGCGTATGTTTTTTCGTTGACACAACGCCACTGGAGCCCATAACCTCGCCAAACTTTCAACGTACCGGAGCAATAACGGACGTGGGTAGCATTTATCTGATTCGACATGGCCAAGCCTCATTCGGCGCCGACAATTACGACAAATTGTCTGATATTGGCATTCGTCAGGCAGAAGTGGTTGGCGAGTATCTGGCGCAACTCGGGGTCACACTCGACCGCTGCATAAGCGGCGACCTGCAACGCCAGCAACACACGGCCACCTCCGCCCTGAGCAAATTGCACAGCGCCGGGATAGCCGTGCCGGATCATGAGATAAATGCCGCCTTCAATGAATTTGATGCGGATGCTGTAGTACGCGCTTTGCTACCCGGCATTCTTCAGGATGAACCTGAAGCGCTGGATATCATGCGCAACGCAGCCCAGCACCGCGCCGAGTTTCAGCGCCTGTTTTCGTTGCTGATCATGCGCTGGGTATCGGGCGAGTACGACATAGCGGGCCTGCAGAGCTGGAGCGCCTTCGTCGAGCAAGTGCAAGGGGGTCTGCAAGGGCTGCTAGACTCGGCGCAGAGCAAACAGAATATTGCAGTGTTTACCTCGGGCGGCACCATCACCGCCCTGCTTCACCTGATTACCGGGCTGCCTGTAGCGGCGGCCTTCGAGTTGAACTGGCAAATTGTAAATACATCATTGAGTTGTCTTAAGTTTCGCGGCAACTCGGTGCAACTGGCTTCCTTCAATAGTCACGCACATCTGCAATTATTGAAGGCGCCACAGCTCATCACCTATCGCTGAGCATTGGCCCAATGCACCACTAAAAGGTGCAAAACCTGAAAAAAAGGAAGAAACCATGAGCGTTGCAGACATCATCAATACCATGCAATCCAAGTTCAACGCCTCTGCAGCAGCAGGCCTGGACCTGGTGTTCCAGTTCAACATCGAAGATGGCGAGAACTACTCCCTGATCGTTAAAGACGGCACCTGCGATGTTCAGCAAGGTGACAACCCGGACGCAAACGTAACGCTGATCATGGACAAAGAAACCCTGAAAGGCATCACCAGCGGCGAGACCGACGGTATGCAGGCATTCATGTCCGGCAAACTGCGCGCTGAAGGCGACATGATGCTGGCAATGAAGCTGAGCGAACTGTTCCCAGTTTAAGCAGCTGAAACGGACGCTTAATGCGCTCGGCAGTGTAAAAAACCGGAGTCCTGGACTCCGGTTTTTTTTCGCCTGGCCGGCGCCGATGTCGATTAATCAGGCAGCTTGATTGAGGTGCAACACTCACGCCTATAACAGCATGTAGTGCTTGCTGGCACCCAAGGGTCGCATTAGATTAGCCAATAATATTGGGCCACCATTATAAGCAGAAGGGATAACCATGGCGCTCACTGATCAGTCCACGCGTATACGCGATGGCGAAGAACTCGACGCAGCTGTCATTGACCAGTACCTCAAGAGCCATATTTCCGGGCTCAGCGGCACGCCCAAAATCAGCCAATTTCCGGGCGGCGCGTCCAACCTGACCTACCTCCTTGAATACGCCGAGAAAGAATTCGTCCTGCGGCGTCCGCCATTCGGCCACAAGGCCAAGTCCGCGCATGACATGGGCCGCGAATTTCGCATTCTCAATCAGCTCAACGACGGTTTCCCCTACTGCCCAAAGGCTTATGTGCACTGCACCGATGAGTCGGTAATCGGCGCCGAGTTTTATGTCATGGAGCGCGTCAACGGGATCATCCTACGCTCGGAAATCCCCGCTGAGCTGAACCTCGACGCCGGCCAAACGCGCAAGCTGTGCGAAAGCTTTATCGACAAGATGGTCGAACTGCACAACGTCGATTATGAGGCTTGCGGCCTCGGTGATCTGGGCAAGCCTGAAGGCTATGTCAGCCGCCAGATCAATGGCTGGGCGGATCGCTACGAGAAAGCCCTGACGCCGGATGCACCGCATTGGGAACCGGTCAAGGCCTGGCTGCGCGAGAAGATGCCCGCAGACCACCCCAAACCCGCCATTGTGCACAATGACTACCGCTTCGATAACGTGATTCTTGATCCGCAGAACCCGATGAACATCATCGGCGTGCTCGACTGGGAACTGACCACCATCGGCGACCCGCTAATGGACCTGGGCAATACGCTCGCCTATTGGGTCGAAGCGGATGATCCGGCGCCCGTGCAAATGACCCGCCGCCAGCCAAGCAACGCGCCGGGCATGCTTTCGCGCAAGGAATTCGCCGAGTATTACGCCCAGCGTGCCGGCATTGAAATCAGCAACATCGACTTCTACTACACCTACGGTCTGTTCCGCCTGGCCGGCATCGTGCAGCAGATCTACTACCGCTTTTATCACGGCCAAACTCAGGACAAACGCTTCGCGCAGTTCATTCACATGAACAAACTGCTCGAACAAATGAGCCTGCAAGTCATTAACAAATCTCAGCTCTAAGCTGGCTTAGTTTCAGGGGATACGCATGTCCAAGACTCAACTGTTTGACCTCGACGGCAAGATTGCATTTGTTTCCGGCGCCAGCCGTGGCATCGGCGAAGCCATCGCCCGCCTGCTCGCTCAGCAAGGCGCGCATGTGATCGTTTCCAGCCGCAAGATCGAAGGCTGCCAGGCAGTCGCTGATGCAATCATCGCCGACGGCGGCAAAGCCACTGCCATCGCCTGCCACATTGGCGAGATGGAACAAATCTCCAGCGTCTTCGCACAGATCCGCGAGCAGTTCGGCCGTCTCGACATTCTGGTCAACAACGCTGCCACCAACCCGCAATTCTGCAACGTGCTCGACACCGACCTCGGCGCCTTCCAGAAAACCGTTGATGTGAATATCCGTGGCTACTACTTCATGTCGATTGAAGGCGGCAAACTGATGAAGCAGAACGGCGGCGGCAGCATCATCAACGTGGCCTCGATCAACGGTGTTTCGCCCGGCGAGTTCCAGGGCATCTACTCGGTGACCAAAGCGGCCGTTATCAGCATGACCAAAGTGTTTGCCAAGGAATGCGCGCAGTTCGGCATCCGCTGCAACGCCCTGCTGCCAGGCCTGACCGACACCAAGTTTGCGTCTGCGCTGACCAAGAACGACGCTATTCTGAATATTGCCCTGCAGCGTATTCCGCTGAAGCGCGTGGCCGATCCAAGTGAAATGGCCGGCACCGTGCTGTATCTCGCAAGCGACGCTTCGAGCTACACCACAGGCGTTGCGCTGAACGTAGACGGCGGCTTCCTGTCCTGATACCAAGCGGCAACAGCGCTACGAAAAAAGGGACCTTCGGGTCCCTTTTTGATTGGCCAAGAAAGTGTTTATTGCCAGTTGCGCAGTGCGCGCTCCGCAGTCGGATTGATCGGCTGCGCCAACAAGCCGGTCGGCGTTAATGCGACAGAGTATTGCGCACCGTCAGCGATTGGCAGAAAGTCCACCCGAACTGCCTGCGCGTCAAATACCAGCAGGTCGTGCTGGCCCAGACGCAACCAACGCCACAGGTCTATGCCATACAAGCTATGGCCCAGCGCAACCTGTTGGTGCCGCGCACGTTGCTGCTGCTCGATAGCCAGAAAACGTCCGGAGAGCTTTTCCAGGCGATAACCTGGCTCCATACCAATCAGCTCGGCAAGGCTCTTCCATTTGAACAAGCGTGCATCCAGCTGCCACAGGTCTCCTTCGAGAGTCACCGTGCGCTGGCGATCGTGCTCAACGATAGTTACTTCATAGGCATCTTCCTGCGCCTTGAAGCTCAGCGTTGCCAGTGGCTGCTCTGCCGGAATAGTCGCGTAACTGAGCAGATCATAGGCCACCAGCCCGAGGACTGCGGCGAACCCTGCAAATACCAGCCCGCACATCCCGCGCAGCCACGCCAGAAACCAGTGGCCGCCAAACAGAATACGCAGCGCTATCAAGGTGATAATCAGCGCCAGCAGGCCGGTAGCCAAAGCCAAACCGTTGTATTGCATTAACCACATCCCTTAAGCAGCAAAATACTGGCATTATGCGCAGCTTCATTCCCCGGGCGCCGTGATCTGACTGCGCCACAGACACTGGTGTTGCTGACGTATGCTACTGCCTTTTGATCTCGCGGTTGAACCTACCACTCTGCTAATTCTTGCGCTGGTAGCGTTTTTTGCAGGCTTTATTGATGCAATTGCTGGCGGTGGCGGCTTGCTTACCATTCCGGCATTGCTCACCGCAGGCCTGCCGCCTCATTTGGTCCTTGGCACTAACAAACTCAGCTCGACATTTGGTGCAGCGATTGCCAGCTTCACCTTTTACCGGCGCAATCTGTTTCATCCACGGCAATGGCGCAATGCGCTGATTGGCACCGCCATCGGCGCGCTGGTTGGCGCAGCGGTGGCGCAATGGCTGCCGGCCCATCTGCTCAATCAAATGCTGCCAGTGGTGGTATTCGGCTGCGGTTTGTATCTGTTATTCGGCCGCACGCCAGAGACGCACAGCGCGCCGGACGTGATCATTCCCAAGCGCCGGCAATGGCCACAAAGCCTTAGCCTGGGCTTTTACGACGGCGTCGCTGGTCCCGGCACCGGTGCATTCTGGACAGTCTCGACCCTGCTGCTTTATCCGCTCGATCTGGTACGCGCCAGTGGCGTGGCGCGCAGCATGAACTTTGTCAGCAATATTTGCGCCCTGGCGATCTTTATCGCCAGCGGTCAAGTCGCCTGGGTTCTGGGGATTTGCATGGGCTTATCGCTGATGTGTGGCGCATTCATTGGCGCGCGCACCGCGATCAAGGGCGGCTCCAAGTTCATCCGCCCGGTGTTCATTATGGTGGTGCTGGCGCTGACCGTGCGCCTAGCCTGGCAGCACTGGTTCGGGCAGGCCTAAACGGCGCGCAACGTATACGTCGATCAGGAAACGGGCGATTGAACGACTGGCAGGAAGCGGCGGCAGATCATGCACACTGAACCACTGTGCATCTTCGATCTCATCTTCCTGCATGACGATATCGCCAGAGGCGAACTCGGCATGAAAGCCCAGCATCAGCGAGTGCGGGAACGGCCAACCCTGGCTGCCGAGATACTGCAGGTTGTGAACCCGCACACCGACCTCTTCCAGCACTTCACGGTGCACGCACTGCTCGACCGACTCGCCGGCTTCAACAAAGCCTGCCAACGTGCTGTACATGCCGGTAACGAAGCGCTTTGAGCGTGCCAGCAGGATCTCGTCGCCACGTGTAACCAGCACAATCATGCTCGGCGACAAGCGCGGATAATGATGTACAGCGCAACGCTCACAATGCATCGCACGTTCACCCGCAAGCTGCTGCATCGGATTGCCGCAACTGCCGCAGAAACGATTGTGCGCCGCCCAGACGGCAATCTGCGCGGCGTAACCGAGCAACGCGAAGGTGTCGGCGTCGCCCTGCATCATCCACTGGCGCAGACTCTGCCACTGACAGCCCGGCAACTCGACTGGCCGATCAACCTGCAACAGGTAAACCGCATCGCCTTTGAAATGACCAATCCCGTGCTCGGTTTCGAGTAACGGCAAGTCCTGCTTTTTCAGCCACTCACGCGGAAACAGCACGCCATTGGCATCGCCAAGGAAGTGCTGTTCACAATGCAGCAGACACCAGCCACCCGGCTCTGCTGTGTCGAGTAGCGAGGGTTTCCAACTCATTACGCGGCTACCTGTACACCCAATGCCCGAATACTTTCACTGGCCATGTCGAGCACGCTCGTACCATCACTGTTCTGTGCCGACTGTTCAGTATCCAGATAGTATTCCAGACTTGCCAGCGCATCGGCCAGTGATTCGAGGGTTTGCTCGCTGGGAATCTGGCTGATGTCGAGCATTTGTTCCTGAATATAATCAGCGCAAGCGCCAACCAACGCGGCTGCCCGCTCCTGCCCGAGAAACCACAAACCGCCGCGAACCGCCTGCAAGCTGAAAGGCACATTGGCCAGATGGCTGCGCTCGCCATTCGATTCGAGGTAGGCCGTGACCGAGCGTTTGGTCAGGGCAATGCTAGTTTTCGCCTCATCGATCACCACAATTCGCGCTTCATTGAGTTGCAACAACGCGAACATGTCCACTTCTGACACCTCGGCAGCAGGTGTCTTACGCTGGCTGCGCTTGCTCGAACCACTGCTGAGCGAGGCCACCATGCCTTCGACAAACAGCACGGAGTCGGCAATCTTGTTCAGCTCGCCCGGCTGCGGTGCATTGCCGGAAACCCAGTTCGCCACCACTGGCAGATGTTCGGCCAGCGCGTGGCCGGATGAGCTGAGCCCGACCATGCCCAGCGTCTTGCCAAGCTTGCCGATCAAAGCGTAAAGGTTACTCAGATTCTCCTCATCCAGAGTGCCGCGCTCGATCAGATCAAGGCTGTCTTTGACGCTGCTCAGCTCTTCACGAATTGCCGAGGTGAGCGAACGGATAACCGCCTGACCCGGCCCGGCCAGTCGCAGGTATTCCTGCTCGAGCAACTGGTCGGTAAATGGCAACGACGGCAGACGAAACACCGAGCGAATAGAGGTGACCAGCGGGCCTGAACTGTCCGACAACGCCACAACATATAGCAGCTCTTTGAGCAGGCTGCGCGGCGGTTCGTAATCCGCCGAGTTGAGCAGCTTTTTCAGCTCACGATCAAGGCGGCTGAACAGCTGTTTGCGCGAGTTGCGCACCAGCATGTCGCCATCGAGTTGTGCCTCCAGGGCCGCGCTGGCAACCCAGCACAGACGCCCGCGTGATTCATTGGCAAACAACTGATCAATACGGCTCATGGCCTTGCACATCAGCGTCAGACTGGCCTTGGTTGCCTGTTGCTTGATAAAGCCCAACAGCCCCACTTGATAAGCCCGGCGCATCTTGCGCCCAAGCGCTTCCTTGGCGGCGGCATCCAGCGCCTGCGTCGGTGCGTGTGGGCGTGGCATATCCAGGCGCACGCTGAAGAAAAAGCTTTCTGCCAGCGCGGGCTGACCGCCACTTCTGCGCAGGTCGTTAATCGCCGGCAGCAGCAGTTCGGGGATTTCTTGGCGATGGGTGTCCATGCTTTCGAGATAGCGCCGCAGCACGTGCAGCGCATTACTCAGGGCCGACAATTGCGCGTCACGCTCCTCGCCAGCACCGGTTGGAATATCCGTGGCCTGATCCAGCACTTCCTGCGCCAGCAACTCGGCGCCTGTCAGCTCGATCAGCTTGAGCGTGCCGCGAACCTGTTGCAGATTTTCCACCGCCTGCTGCAACAAGCTGCCGTTCATGCGTTCAGCAATGAACTGCTCAAGGCTGGACTCAGCCTCCTCCATGGTCGCGAATAATTCATCGCGCACCAGACTTAGTGACGTTACACCTGAAGCCATGAGTTAAAGCGCCTCCCGCGGCAAAAATGAAGACACGTTGAAAGAGGCCATCAATCGGCAAACTCAGGTTTTTGCTTGGTCATGTGCGCGGTCATGGCAATGCGCATGTCTTCCGACTGCAGCATTGAGGCATTCCAGGTGGCGATATATTCAAGGCCGTCATCGACGCGGTGATCACGCATATAGCGAATCATTTCCTTGGTACCACGCACGGCCACAGGCGACTTGCTCGCAATTTCGCGGGCGATTTCCATCACCCCGTCCAGCAGTGCGGTCTTGTCTGCAAAGGTCCGGTTTACCAGCCCGATTGTTTGCGCTTCGGTGCCGTCGATGGTGCGCCCGGTGTAGGCCAGCTCGCGCATCATGCCATCACCGATAAGGCGTGGCAGACGCTGCAAGGTGCCCACATCAGCCGCCATGCCCATGTCGATTTCTTTGATCGAGAACTGCGCATCCGGCGTTGAATAACGCATGTCGCAAGCACTGATCAGGTCGATCGCGCCGCCAATGCAATAGCCCTGAATGGCAGCCAGCACCGGCTTGCGACAATTGTCGACGGCATTGAATGAGCCCTGCAGGGTGAGAATGGTCTGGCGCAATGTCAGCGCATTGCGGGCCACATCTTTACCCAGTTTGCTGCTGACCTGCGCCAGCAGCATCAGGTCGATGCCGGACGAGAAATGCTTGCCCTCGCCGGTGAGCACAACTGCACGGACTTCATCCGTGGCATCTACCCAGCGGAAAATATCGATGATTTCGGTCCAGAAGTCTGCATTCATTGCATTGACTTTTTCCGGACGGTTTATCGTAACCACCGCGATTTTGTCTGCCAGTTCGACACGAAATGCCTTGTACTCGGACACGTAAGCCACCCTCTTTGCAGGAACTTATTTCTTATTAATAACCCGCCAACTATAACAAGAGCCGCTTAAAAGTCGATGCCGGCCTCTGTGACGCAGACCACGGCGTCGAGCTTAAAGCGAAAAATCGAAATCCGCGGTAATCAATTGAATGCGAGTGTGTGAAGAAACACGCAGCAGTCACCAACATGGCCCCGCTGCGTGCTGTAGGGAGGCTACTGTTTGATGCAATCCACGGTGTAGCACTTGCCCTGTTCTGTTTGCTGGATCTGCAAGCCGTGCACATCGGCATCGAAGCCTGGGAAACTGCTGTCGAAGTTTCGCGCGAACTCAAGATAATCAATTATCGAGCGGGTCTCGGCAGTGAATCGTTCCCCGGGCATGATCAGCGGAATACCTGGCGGATATGGCACCAGCATCACCGCGGCGATACGCCCTTCCAGCTCAGCAACCGGTACCGCCTCCACTTCCCCGCGCACCAATTCGTTATACGCATCGGCCGGTTTCATGGCGACTTCCGGAAGTGTGGTGTACATGCGTTTGAGCGCTTTCGCCGTGGCGTTCTCGCGATAGCACTGATGCAACTGATCGCACAGATCACGCAAGCCCATGCCCTGATAACGCCCGGCACCCTCGCGGGCAATCGACGGCAATGCTTCGATCAGCGGCATGTTGGTGTCGTAACACCGCTTGAACTCCAGCAACTCGGTGAGCAATGTGCTCCACTTGCCCTTGGTGATACCCATTGAGAACAGCACCAGAAACGAGTACAGGCCGGTCTTCTCAACGACCAGCCCGCGTTCCCAGAGGAACTTGCTGACCACCGCCGCCGGAATACCGAATTCATCGAGCTTACCGCCTGCAGTGAGGCCGGGCATAACCAGCGTGACCTTGATCGGGTCGAGCAATACATAGTCTTCGGCAATGTCGCCAAAGCCATGCCAGTCGGCTTGCGGTTGCAACAGCCAGTCCTGCGTGTCGACATCGGTGACGCCATGATTCTGCGGCGGCTGCCAGATACTGAACCACCAGTCGTCTGCTGCCAGATGCTTGTGCAGGTTGGCCAGCGCCCGGCGAAAGCTCAGGGCTTCATCGAAGGTTTCCTGAATCAGTGAGCGACCGGCCGGCCCTTCCATCATCGCCGAGGCCACATCGAGTGAGGCGATAATGCCGTACTGCGGCGAAGTCGAAATGTGCATCATGAAGGCTTCGTTGAAGCGATCGGTATCCAGCTGACGCGCGCCGCCATCCTGAACATGAATCATCGAGGCCTGGCTGAAGGCAGCCAACAGCTTGTGCGTGGAATGGGTGCTGAACACCAGCGGCGTATTGGCCTCACGCGAGGTGCCCATCCCGTAGCGCCCGCTGTAGAACTCGTGAAACGCGGCGTAGGCGTACCACGCCTCATCGAAATGCAGCACCTCGACGCTATCGCCCAAAGTTTGTTTGATAAGTTCGGCGTTGTAGCAAAGGCCGTCATAGGTCGAGTTGGTCACCACCGCCAGTTTCACCTTGGGCGCGCGACCGCGCGCCAGCGGGCTGGCATCAATCTTGGCTTGGATCGACTCGCGGCTGAACTCGCTGAGCGGAATCGGCCCGATAATCCCCAGCTCATTGCGTTCCGGGCACAGGTACAGCGGAATCGCGCCAGTCATGATGATCGAGTGCAGAATCGACTTGTGGCAATTGCGATCGACCAGCACCAGATCATCACGTCCGACCATGCTGTGCCAGACGATCTTGTTGGCGGTCGAGGTGCCGTTAATAACGAAATAGGTGTGATCGGCGCCAAAGTTGCGCGCCGCACGCGCTTCAGCTTCCGCCAACGGTCCGGTGTGATCGAGCAGCGAGCCGAGCTCTGGTACCGACACCGACAAGTCCGAACGCAGGGTGTTTTCGCCAAAGAACTGGTGGAACGCCTGCCCCACCGGACTTTTCCGGTAGGCCACCCCGCCACCATGGCCCGGCGTGTGCCAGGAGTAGTTGGATTGCGCGGTATGTTGTACCAGAGCGCGGAAGAACGGCGGCAGCAAGCCATCGAGATAATTGCGGGCGGCGCGGGCAACCTGGCGGGCGAGGAACGAGACGGTGTCTTCGAACAGATAAAGGATGCCGCGCAACTGATTGAGGTCAGCCATCGCCTCAGCCGGAGCATTCTCGATGGTCACCTGTTCACCCAGGGCGAAAATCGGCACTTGCGGCGCACGCACCCGTGCGATGCGGATCAACTCGACCATGTCTTGCAACAGGTGCTGGTTTTCACCGGCGCCTTCGGCGGTCATCAAGATACACGCCAGACCGTGATGGGTGGATGCAACAATGCGCGCCTCGGCAGAGTTGGCGCTGCTGATAATGCTGAAGCCTTCTTGCTCAAGCTCATGAGCAATGGCCCGCACGCGGTCACCTGCCACCGTGTCGGCTTTAATGTCGCGGTGCACGATCAAGACAGGAAACTTTAGATCTTTATACATTGTGGATTCCCTGAAAATGGCAGCACGCGGCCGCCCATCACGTCAGGTTAGAGCCTAGCCCGCCTCGGCGTAACCCCCTGTCGTGGAACCCTGTAAGAAAAAGTCGCGCCGCCATAATAGAAACTAGAAACAGCGCTCAACTTGGTAACGGGTGCTGATCATCGCGCGCGTTTAATCGCCCCATAAAAAACGCCCCGCGGGATAAACCGGCGGAGCGTTCTCGGCGACGCAGTTACACGGGCTATTAAGCGCCAGGCTGCTCCAGTTGCAGCCACAGCGGCAAGGCGCCAGCTGACTTTTCAATTACCGCCAGACGCGCACGATGCGCTTCGAGGTCTTCTTCACTGGCGCGAATCACCGGGCCACGCGCACGTTCGCCAGACAGACGCCGAATCGGGCTCGGTTGCTGGCGTCCGGTGCCATCGCCTTCAGATCCTTCGCCAGCCAACGACAGGTTGGTCTGGCCACCGGTCATCGCCAGATAGACGTCGGCCAGAATCTCGGCATCGAGCAATGCGCCGTGCAGATCACGGCCCGAGTTGTCGACGTCATAGCGTTTGCACAGCGCATCGAGGCTGTTGCGCTGGCCCGGGTGGCGCTCACGGGCCAAGGCCAGGGTATCGAGAATGCTGCAGTGATCGCTGATATCAGCACGATCCTGCTGACCGATCAGGGCAAATTCGTTATTGATAAAGCCGACGTCGAACGCGGCGTTATGGATAACTAGTTGCGCGCCCTTGATGAACTCGAAGAACTCCTCGGCGACTTCCTTGAAGCGCGGCTTGTCCTTCAGGTATTCGTTGGTAATACCGTGGACGGCGATCGCGCCTTCATCGATATCCCGGTCGGGTTGCAGATAGACATGGAAATGCCGCCCGGTCAGGCGTCTGCCCATCAACTCGACACAACCGATTTCAATTACCCGATGGCCGTCGCCAACCGGCATACCGGTAGTTTCGGTATCGAGTACGACCAGCCTTTTGACTACATCTTCATTCGCCACTGTGTATCACCCTCTCTTGGCTGCCGCTAACGCGCTCACGACAACTCAGCAAAACTTTGGTAAATCCCGGCTAGGCCGCAGATTGCCAGACAAACGCAAAAGCACTTGCCCATAAACAGTCACGGGGCCGTCAGGCCAAGCCGCGCACTTCATCGACACCGCGATTGGCTAGCTGGTCGGCGTGCTCGTTACCCGGATGGCCGGTATGGCCGCGCACCCACTGCCACGTCACATTGTGTCGGCCAACCTGCTCGTCCAACTCACGCCACAGGTCGGCATTTTTAACCGGTTGTTTGGCGGCGGTTTTCCAGCCGCGTTTTTTCCAGTTGGGCATCCAGTCCTGAATGCCCTGCATTACATATTGCGAATCCGTTACCAGGCGCACGTCGCACTGGCGCTTGAGTTCCTGCAAGCCACGAATCGCCGCAGTCAATTCCATGCGGTTGTTGGTGGTTTCGGCCTCACCGCCCCACAGCTCTTTTTCTACACCTTTATAAACCAACACAGCGCCCCAGCCACCCACGCCAGGATTACCCTTGCAGGCGCCGTCGGTATAGATCACAACTTGTTCAGACATGCAGAGCCTTTAAACGAAAATAATTAGTCTGGCGGGTTCTTCGATTGCTCGGGCTCACAACGGCTCACATTAGCCACCGGCATCGGCACCAGAACACCACGCGGCTCACGCCTTGACTGACGTATCGGCCGCATACCGCTCACCAGCTTGCGTGCGACCAGCAGATAAAAGCCGCCGCCCGGTGATTGCCAGGTATCACCCCAGGAATCCAGCGACGCCAGTCGCGACTGCCAGCCTGACGATGCAAGCGGCGGACGATAGCACCCGAAGCGGCGTTTCTCCAGCGCAAAACCCAGCAGGTGCAACCAGTCGCTCACCCGGCTCGGCGCAAAGCAACGCGCACGCCCCAGCGCATCGCGGGCGAACACATGTCGCGCGCCCCAGGCACTGATCGGATTGATACCGATGATCAGCATATGGCCGCCGGGCCGCACACTGTGGGCGGCCTCGCGCAGCAAACCGTGCGGTGAAAGGCTGAAGTCCAGGCCGTGTTGCAGCAGGACCACGTCAGCGGCGTATTCAGTCAGCGGCCAGGCTTGTTCCTCGCAGGCGATCTCGACGCCGCTAAAGGGTGCGCCAAGGCGTACGCTGCGCTGGATTTTATCGGCATTCGCTGCAGGCTCAGCCGAAGGCCCGTAATGCACGAGGTAGCCGCCGAAAAACCGCTGCAGTTCTTCGTCCAGCATGCGTTGTTCGGCGCCGAGCAGCATGCTGCCAACGGGGCCGTTGAACCAGTCACGGGCGTCGCCGATCAATTTAAGCCAATCGGCATCTGCTTGAGCAAAAGGATGCTCGGACATATTAATACCTGCGTAGCTGTGTGAAGCATTGAGGCTTAAGATGCACCTTTACGTGCAGATAAGCGATGAGCAACATGATAACTATCGACGCCCTCCCCGCATTCACAGACAACTATATCTGGTTGTTACAAGACCCGGAGCAGCAGCGTTGCGCGGTGGTCGATCCCGGTGATGCCGCGCCCGTAGAAGCCTGGCTCGATGCGCATCCGCAATGGCAACTCAGCGATATTCTCATCACTCACCACCATTTTGACCATGTCGGCGGCATTGAAAAACTCAAGCAACGCACCGGTGCCCGCGTGCTCGGGCCTGCCAGTGAGAAGATTCCGGGCCGCGATGTCAGCCTCAAGCAAGGCGACAACGTCGAGGTACTCGGCCACACGTTGCAGGTCATCGAGGTGCCGGGCCATACCTTGGGCCACATTGCCTATTATCAGGCCCAGCAACACTGGCTGTTCTGTGGCGACACGCTGTTCGCCGCCGGGTGCGGGCGACTGTTTGAAGGCACTCCGGCGCAAATGCACGACTCACTGAGCCGCCTGGCCGCCTTGCCTGAGCAAACCGCAGTATATTGCACCCACGAATATACCCTCTCCAACCTGCGCTTTGCCCTTGCCGCCGAACCCGGCAACAAGGCGCTGCAACAACGCATGCAGCAGGTCACTGAATGGCGCGAAGCAGGTGAAATCAGTTTGCCATCAAGCATCGGTCTGGAGCTCAAGACCAATCCATTTTTACGCTGCAACGAATTGTCTGTTAATGAAATATTACAAGAGCGCGACGGTCGGTCGCAGCGTACGCCAGTACAGGCCTTCGCTGCCTTGCGCAGCTGGAAAGATTCCTTTTAGAGGCTACTCAGGTCGCAAAAACGCTGGTCAAAACTTGACCATGCCGCTGTCGATTCCTAGAATCGCCCGACCTCTGAATCGGATCGAACACTCTTTCTAATGCCTTTACTTGTAGCTAAACCATTGAATTCAAAGGCATTAGCACACACAGCGAAAGCGCTCGTGGTGATGTTCTGTGCAATCGCGGCCGGCTGTCAATCCATCGACAGCAACGACGCCGCCAACCTTAAAACGGTCAACCCGGCAAGCTCAAAACCTGAAGTCGAGTGGACCACGCTAAGCGAACAAACCCAGCCTGAGGACATCTGGGAGCGGATTCGCGAAGGCTACAAACTGCAGGAAGAGATCGGCGTAAACCCGCGCGTCGAGCAACAACGTCTGTGGTTCGCCAGCAACCCTTCGTTTGTGCGCACGGCCAGTGATCGCAGCAGCCCTTACATTCATTACATTGTTGAGCAACTCGAAGAGCGCAACATGCCGATGGAGCTGGCGCTGCTGCCCATGATCGAGAGTGCCTATAACCCGTTCGCTTACTCGCATGCCAAGGCGGTGGGTTTGTGGCAGTTCATGCCGGCGACCGGCAAGCACTTCAATCTGCGCCAGACCAGTTGGTATGACGGCCGTCGTGACGTAATGGCCTCGACGCACGCAGCCATTACCTATCTGTCGCGCCTGCACGACATGTTCAACGGTGACTGGCTGCTCGCACTTGCGGCCTACAACGCCGGTGAAGGCCGTGTCAGCCGGGCTATCGAGCGTAATCAGAAGCTTGGCTTACCGGTCGACTACTGGAATCTGCCGCTGCCTGAAGAGACGCGCAACTACGTGCCCAAGCTGCTGGCCATCTCGCAAGTGGTCCTCAGCCCGGATGCTTACGGCGTGGCGCTGAGCCCGGTGGCAAACGAGCCCTATTTCGAGCAGGTTGTGTTCAAGCAGGAAATGGACCTCAACCGCATTGCCGAGCTGGCCGATGTCGATCCCGACGAGCTGTACCTGCTGAATCCGGCATTCAAGCGTCATGTCACCATGGACGGCCCCAAGCGTCTGTTGGTGCCGATGGATAAAGCCGATCAGGTGACCGCCACGCTGGCCAATCTGAAACCGCAGGACTTGCTCAAATGGCAGCAATACACGGTTCGTCGTGGTGACAACCTGAGCAGCATCGCCAGACGCTACGGCGTTGCCACTGCCGAATTGAAGAGAACCAACAAGCTCAGCAGCAACCGCCTGCGTATTGGCCAAAAGCTCACATTGCCGATGGGTGCAGGGTCGCCACTGGCGCCGCAACAAGCCCTTGCCAGCAACCAGCGCAGCAATACCAAGTACACCGTTAAACGCGGTGACAGCCTGTCGAGCATCGCCCGTGCCAATAAAGTCAGCATCAATGATGTGAAGCGCTGGAACGGCATGAAAAACAACAACCTGCGCGCCGGTCAGGTATTGGCGCTGAAAGCCCAAACCAGCACCAGCAGCCGCAGCGCCGTAACCTACTACAAAGTGCGTAAAGGCGACTCGCTGTCAGTGATTGCTCAGCGCTTCAAAGTGCCGATGAAGCACCTGAAAACCTGGAACCCACGCTCAAGCAGCGCCCTCAAGCCTGGCCAGACCCTGACTCTGCGTCTGCCGCGCTAAGCCAAACCTGCATCGCCGGCAACCGGCGGTGCAGGTGCTTTCCAGCGTAACCGCCGCGCCTGCACCCGCCCCCTTCCCCAGCCTTTTCGTGGCTTGATTGAGCGCCTGCTCAAACTCGCTGCGGCATCAACCTTTTTCCTGCCGATACAAGCTGTTACTGTACCCAACCAGAAGCCCATAAAGCTGCCACGGACCGGATATTTACTTGATACGTGCCCTCCTCACAGTGTTGATCAGTTTGGCAATTAGCCTGCCCGCTTGGGCGACGATCACCAAAAGTCATGGCTATGCTCAGTTCGGCACGCTCAAGTACCCCGCCAATTTTACCCATTTCGACTGGGTAAACCCGAAAGCGCCCAAGGGCGGAAGCATCACGGTGATGGCTTCCGGCACCTTCGATACGCTCAATCCTTATACGTTCAAGGGCACCAGCCCGATCTCGACCGCCAACTTCCTGCAATATGGCGTTAATGAGTTGAACGAGACGCTGATGGTCGGCACCGGCGCCTATGACCCCTCCGGCGATGAACCCGCCTCAAGCTATGGCCTGATTGCCGAATCGGTCGAATACAGCGAAGACCGCAGCTGGGTCGTGTTCAATCTGCGCAAGCAGGCGCACTTTCACGACGGCAAGCCGATTACCGCCTACGATGTAGCATTCTCCTATCGCCTGCTGCTCAAGGAAGGCCATCCGCAATACCGCACCAACTTGCAGGAAGTTAAGCGCGTCGACATTCTCAATCGGCATCGCATCCGCTTCGTGTTCAAGCGCTCCGGCAACCCGCTGCTGATCCTGCGCCTCGGTGAGCTGCCGGTATTGCCGCAGCATTACTGGAAAGACCGCGACTTCCAGGCGACCACTTACACCCCGCCGTTGGGCAGTGGCCCGTACAAGATTACCGATGTACGCCCCGGCCGCAGCCTGCGCTTTGAGCGGGTGAAAAACTGGTGGGGCAAGGACCTTGCCGTCAACAAGGGCAAGTACAACTTCAACACCGTGAATGTCGAGTTTTACCGCGACAGCAATGTCGCGTTCGAAGCGTTCAAGGCTGGCGAATTCGACTTCTATATCGAACAGCAGGCGAAGAACTGGGCCAATGGCTATAACTTCCCTGCGCTCAATCGTGGCGAAGTAGTGCGCGCCGAAATTCCGCACAAGATTCCCACGCAGACTCAGGCGCTGTTCATGAACAGCCGCCGCGCTACGTTTTCCGACAGCCGAGTGCGCGAAGCGCTGGGGCTGATGTTCGACTTCGAGTGGACCAACCGCACGCTTTTCAACAATGCCTACACCCGCGCCAACAGCTATTACCCCAACAGCGAATTCACAGCCACGGGCAAACCCAAAGGGGCCGAGTGGCTGCTGCTATCTGCGGTGCGCGATCAGTTGCCCAAGGGCCTGCTCACCGAGCCTTTCAAGATGCCGCATACCGAAGGTCATGGTATTCCGCGTGAAACCTTGCGCAAGGCCCTGGGTCTATTAGCCGATGCCGGTTGGGAAACCGGCAGCACGGGCCTTGAGAATGCCAAGGGCCAACCGCTGCAATTTGAAATTCTGCTGGTCAACCCGAACCTTGAACGCATTCTGCAACCCTTCACCCGCAATCTCGCCAGCATCGGCATACAGGCCAATTTGCGCACGGTCGACCGCGCTCAGTACAAGCAACGCCTCGACCAGTTCGACTTTGACATGATCCTGCTGACCCTTCCGCAAACCCTCAGTCCGGGGCTTGAACAATGGCTGTATTTTCACTCCAGCCAGGCCAAGGTTCGTGGCGGCAAGAACTATGCGGGGATTGATAATCCGGTAGTCGACCTGATGCTCGACAAGCTGTTGAACGCGCAAACCCGCGAGCAACAAATTGCCGCCACCCGCGCCCTCGACCGCGTTCTGCTGTGGCAGCACTACACCATCCCGAATTGGTACATCAATTATCATCGCCTGGCCTACCGCAACCGGTTCGCCTTCGTCACCACGCCGCCCTACACACTCGGCCTGCGCACTTGGTGGCTGAAACCTACGGAGAATGCCCGCTAATGCTTTCTTTGCGCACCACTCTCGGCCATTGCAGTGCCGTCTTGCTTCTCAGCCTCGCCAGTATTGTGCAGGCCGCACCGCAACATGCGCTGACGCTCTATGGCGAAGCGCCGAAATACCCGGCCGACTTCAAGCACTTTGATTACGTCAATCCCGACGCCCCCAAAGGCGGAACATTGCGCCAAGCCGGTTTCGGTGGTTTTGACAGCCTCAATCCGTTCATCAACAAAGGGGTTTCGGCCGACGACCTGGGGTTGATGTACGACACGCTGACCACGCATAGCCTGGATGAACCGTTTTCCGAATATGGCCTGGTGGCCGAGAAGATTGAGAAAGCCCCGGACAACAGCTGGGTGCGTTTCTTCCTGCGCAAAGAAGCCCGCTTTAATGATGGCCAGCCGCTCACTGCAGAAGACGTTAAATTCACCTTTGAGACGCTGATGGAAAAAGGCGCCCCGATGTACAAGGGCTACTACGCCGACGTCGACAAGGTCGAGATCGAAGGCCCGCATCAGGTTCGCTTCGTGTTCAAACACGCCGGCAACCGCGAATTGCCACTCATTGTTGGCCAGTTGCCGGTGTTGCCCAAGCATTACTGGGCAGACAAAGACTTCGCCAGGGGAAATCTGGATATTCCGGTCGGCAGCGGCCCTTATAAAATCAGCGAAGTACAGGCCGGGCGCTCGATCGTCTATGAACGCGTCAAGGACTACTGGGGCAAAGACCTGGCAGTTAATCGCGGCTTCTATAACTTCGACAAAATGCGCATCGACTACTACCGCGACAACACCGTCGCACTCGAGGCCATGAAAGCCGGCCAGTTCGACTTCTGGCTGGAAACCAGCGCCAAGAACTGGGCCACCGCTTACAACAACTCGGCCGTTGCCAATGGCCAATTGATCAAGGAAGAAATCCGCAACTACAACCCGACCGGCATGCAGGGCTTCATCTTCAACATTCGCCGCCCCCTGTTCAAAGACCCGCGGGTGCGTGAAGCGCTTGGCCTGTTGTTCGACTTTGAGTGGGCCAACAAGCAGCTGTTCAACGGCGCCTACACCCGCACCGACAGCTACTTCGACAACTCGGAGCTGGCGGCTCAAGGCTTGCCAAGCCCGGCCGAGTTGAAGCTGCTTGAACCCTTGCGCGAGCAGATTCCGCCCAAGGTCTTCACCGACGAATTCATCAACCCGGTCACCGATGCCAGCGGCATGATCCGCGACCACCAACGCCGCGCTTATCAGCTGCTGCAAGAGGCTGGATGGCGGGTTGTAGACGACAAGATGGTCGACGCGCAAGGCAATCCGGTGAGCTTTGAGTTCCTCCTCGCGCAAACCGAATTCGAGCGCGTGTTGTTACCCTTCAAGCGCAATCTGGCCGATCTTGGTATCGAACTGGTGATCCGCCGCGTGGACGTCTCGCAATACATCAACCGCCTGCGCTCGCGCGACTTCGACATGATCGTCGGCGGCTTTGGCCAGTCCAACTCGCCCGGCAATGAGCAGCGCGAGTACTGGCATTCGAGCAGTGCCGACAACCCTGGCAGCCGTAACTTCATCGGTCTTAAAGACCCGGCAATCGACACCCTGGTCGAAGGCCTGATCAAAGCCGACTCACGCGAAAACCTGATCAACTACACCCGCGCACTCGACCGCGTGCTGTTGTGGGGCCACTACGTGATTCCCAACTGGCACATCACCACATGGCGGGTGGCATACTGGCACAAGCTTGAGCATCCGCAAGTCACCCCGCAGTACGACATCGGTCTTAACACCTGGTGGGTACGTGAAGTGACGACAGCGCCGGAAGATACTGAAACACAGGCGCCAGCCACCCCAGCCACGGGCGCGGAGCAATAGCATGCTGGCGTATATTTTCCGACGATTGCTGCTGATTATCCCGACCCTGTTCGGCATTTTGCTGATCAACTTCATCATCATCCAGGCCGCTCCGGGCGGGCCGGTTGAACAGATGATTGCCAAGCTTGAAGGCTTCGATGGCGCGACCAGCCGGATTGCCGGCGGCGGCGCGGAAGTCTCGGTGGCAGGTTCCAATTACCGCGGCGCGCAAGGCCTCGACCCTGAGCTGGTGGCGGAAATCCAGAAAATGTACGGCTTCGATAAATCGGCGCCGGAACGTTTCTGGATCATGCTCAAGAATTACGCCCAACTCGATTTCGGCGAGAGTTTCTTTCGCGACGCCAAGGTGATCGACCTCATCGTCGAGAAGATGCCGGTGTCGATCTCGCTGGGGTTATGGAGCACCCTGATCATGTATCTGGTGTCGATTCCGCTCGGCATCGCCAAAGCTACGCGCCACGGCAGCTCGTTTGACGTATGGACCAGTTCGGCGATTATCGTCGGCTACGCAATCCCGGCGTTCTTGTTCGCCATCCTGCTGATCGTGGTCTTTGCCGGTGGCAGTTACCTCGACTGGTTCCCGCTCCGGGGGCTGACCTCGAACAACTTCGACGACCTGAGCCTGGGCGGCAAGATTCTCGACTATTTCTGGCACCTCGCCCTGCCCGTCACCGCGCTGGTAATCGGCAACTTTGCGACGCTGACCCTGCTGACCAAGAACAGCTTCCTTGACGAGATCAACAAACAATACGTGGTGACCGCACGCGCCAAAGGCCTGACCAATACCCGCGTGCTTTACGGGCATGTGTTCCGTAACGCCATGCTGCTGATCATTGCCGGATTCCCTGCGGCCTTCATCGGCATTTTCTTTACCGGCTCGCTGCTAATCGAGGTGATCTTCTCCCTCGACGGACTGGGCCTGATGAGTTTTGAAGCCGCCATTAACCGGGATTATCCGGTGGTGTTCGGCACGCTGTTTCTCTTCACCTTACTGGGGCTGATCGTGAAATTGATCGGTGACATTACCTACACCCTGGTCGATCCGCGCATCGACTTTGAAAGTCGGGAGGGTTGATATGGCACTCTCACCGATGAATCAACGCCGGCTTCAGCTGTTCAAAGCTCACAAACGCGGCTGGTGGTCACTGTGGATCTTCCTCGCCCTGTTCACCCTGAGCCTTGGCGCGGAATTAATCGCCAACGATAAACCGCTGGCGGTGCGTTACGACGGTCAATGGTATTTCCCGGTGTTCAAGCGCTACCCGGAAACCGTGTTCGGCGGCGAATTCCCTTTGCAGGCGAACTACAAAAGCCCGTACATCCGTAACCTGATCGAGGAAAAAGACGGCCTGATGGTCTGGCCGCCGATTCCCTACAGCTACTCCAGCATCAACTATGACCTTGAGGTTCCCGCCCCGGCACCGCCGTCCGCCGCCAACTGGCTGGGCACAGACGATCAGGGCCGGGATGTGTTGTCGCGGGTGATTTACGGCTTCCGCATCTCGGTGCTGTTCGCGCTGATTCTCACCGTGCTCAGCTCGATCATCGGCGTATTTGCCGGCGCACTGCAGGGCTTTTACGGCGGCTGGGTGGACTTGGTCGGCCAGCGCTTCCTGGAGGTCTGGTCCGGTTTACCGGTGCTTTACCTGCTGATCATTCTGGCGAGTTTCGTGCAGCCGAACTTCTGGTGGCTGCTGGGCATCATGCTGCTGTTCTCGTGGATGAGCCTGGTCGATGTGGTGCGTGCGGAGTTCCTGCGCGGGCGTAACCTCGAATATGTCCGCGCCGCGCGGGCGCTGGGCATGGAAAACGGCGCGATCATGTTCCGTCACATCCTGCCCAACGCTATGGTCTCGACCATGACCTTCATGCCGTTCATCCTCACGGGCGCCATCGGCACACTGACTGCGCTGGACTTCCTCGGCTTCGGCCTGCCGCCCGGCGCACCGTCGCTTGGCGAGCTGGTTGCTCAGGGTAAGTCCAACCTGCAGGCACCCTGGCTGGGCATCAGCGCATTTGCCGTATTGGCAATCATGCTCAGTTTGCTGGTGTTTATTGGCGAGGCCGCTCGCGATGCGTTCGACCCAAGGAAATAAAATGAGCGACGTCGATAACCTCATCGAAATCCGCGACCTGGCGGTTGAGTTCGTCACCGGCAGCCTGCGCCAGCGTGTGGTCGAGCATGTCAGCTTTGATATCCGCCGTGGCGAAACCCTGGCGCTGGTTGGTGAAAGTGGCTCGGGAAAATCGGTCACCGCGCACTCGATCCTGCGCCTGCTGCCCTACCCGATTGCCCAACACCCCGCCGGCACCATCACCTATCAAGGTGAAGACCTGCTCAAGGTTGATGAAAAGAAACTGCGCGGTATTCGTGGCAACCGCATCGCCATGGTCTTTCAGGAGCCCATGACCTCGCTGAATCCGCTGCACAGCATCGAAAAACAGATCAACGAAGTCCTGGGGCTGCACAAGGGCCTCAGCGGTAAAGCGGCCACAGAGCGCACGCTCGAACTGCTGGATCTGGTCGGCATCCCTGAGCCGCACAAACGCCTCAAGGCTTATCCGCATGAGCTTTCAGGCGGGCAACGCCAACGCGTGATGATCGCCATGGCGCTGGCCAACGAGCCGGAACTGCTGATTGCGGATGAGCCGACCACCGCGCTGGACGTTACCGTGCAGCTGAAAATCCTCGATTTGCTCAAGGATTTGCAGGCGCGGCTGGGCATGGCAATTCTGCTGATCAGCCACGATTTGAACCTTGTTCGAAGAATTGCGCACCGAGTATGTGTCATGCAGCGCGGAAAGATCGTCGAACAAGCGTCGTGTGAAAATTTGTTCCACTCGCCTCAGCATGAATACACCCAGGAGCTCCTGGGCGCTGAGCCTAGCGGCAGGCCTATTACCAATCCGCCAGGGTCTACACTGCTTGAAGTCGACAACTTGCGCGTCTGGTTTCCGATCAAGAAAGGCCTGATGCGTCGCACCGTCGATTACGTTAAAGCGGTAGACGGCATCGGCTTCAAACTGCCTCAGGGCCAGACCCTGGGCATTGTTGGCGAGAGTGGCTCGGGTAAATCAACGTTGGGCATGGCAATTTTGCGCCTGATTGGCAGTGAAGGCGGTATTCGCTTTCAGGGCCAGGCGCTGGATGGCATGTCCCAACACGATGTTCGCCCGTTCAGGCGGCAGATGCAGGTGGTGTTTCAGGACCCATTTGGCAGCCTGAGCCCACGGATGTCGGTGAGTCAGATTGTCGGTGAAGGCTTGCGCATTCATCAGATGGGCACTGATGCCGAGCAGGAACAAGCGATTATTGATGCGCTTGCGGAGGTAGGTCTGGATCCGGAAACCCGGCACCGCTATCCCCACGAGTTTTCAGGCGGGCAACGGCAACGTATTGCCATTGCCCGTGCTTTAGTGCTGAAACCGGCGCTGATTCTGTTGGACGAGCCGACTTCGGCACTTGACCGAACCGTTCAGCGCCAAGTGGTAGAACTGCTGCGCTCCTTGCAGGCCAAGTACAACTTGACCTACCTGTTCATCAGCCATGATTTGGCGGTGGTACGGGCTCTGAGCCACCATTTGATCGTGGTCAAAAGCGGTCAGGTCGTCGAGCAAGGGCCAGCAGACGAAATATTTGCAACACCGCAGCATATTTATACGCAGCAGTTGTTGGAGGCCGCCTTCTTGGCGCCTGCAAAAACTGAGTAATCCTTAAAGCAGGAAGAGGAAGAGTACACATGGGTTTTCTAAGCGGTAAGCGCGTACTGATCGTTGGCGTCGCCAGCAAACTGTCCATCGCGTCCGGTATTGCAGCCGCAATGCACCGCGAAGGTGCTGAACTTGCCTTCACCTATCAGGGTGAGAAGCTCAAAGGCCGTGTTGAAGAATTCGCCGCTGGCTGGGGCTCAGGCCCTGAGCTGTGCTACCCGTGCGATGTGGCCAATGACGACGAAATTGCCAACGTTTTCACCGAGCTCAGCAAGAAGTGGGACGGTCTGGACTGCATCGTTCACTCCGTAGGCTTCGCACCTGGTGATCAACTCGACGGCGACTTCACCGACGTCACCACCCGCGAAGGCTTCCGTATTGCCCACGACATCAGCGCCTACAGCTTCGTGGCGCTGGCCAAAGCGGGCCGCGATATGATGAAAGGCCGCAACGGTAGCCTGCTGACACTGTCCTACCTGGGCGCTGAGCGCACCATGCCTAACTACAACGTCATGGGCATGGCCAAGGCCAGCCTCGAAGCCGGCGTACGTTATCTGGCAGGCAGCCTTGGCCCGGAAGGCACACGCGTTAACGCGATTTCGGCTGGCCCGATCCGCACCCTCGCCGCTTCCGGCATCAAGAGCTTCCGCAAAATGCTCGCAGCCAACGAGAAGCAGACTCCGCTGCGCCGCAACGTCACCATCGACGAAGTCGGCAATGCCGGTGCATTCCTCTGCTCCGACCTGGCCTCGGGTGTCAGCGGCGAAATCATGTACGTCGACGGCGGTTTCAACACCACCGCGATGGGCGCGATGGACGACGCCTAAGCACATGACGCTGATCAGCTGCCGGGATTGACTGGCAACTGATTGAACAAGCCCACAAGGTTCGCCTTGTGGGCTTTTTTGTGGGCGTTTGGATGGAGGGCTTGTTGTTGATCTTGCGAGGGTCATGACGGATTGCGGCGCTACGCTTCGCTATCCATCCTCCGGTTTGTTTATGTGTCTGACGCGGGATTGATGTTGATCTTGCGATGGCTCGACGGATTGCGGCGTTGCGCCGCTATCCATCCTCCGGTTATCTGTGGAGGTTGGAATCCGCTTGCGGCTTCCGACATGGCAATCTCATGCCTTGCGCGGGGTGGGTGTTGGGTTTGCGAATGTAGTGGTCAACTAATCCCGGACACGGTTTTAAGTTTTTCTTCAGCAACAGCGGGCGCCAGCCCGCTGTTGAATTGATGCGGCCTTTGCCAGTTATAGCGCTGCATCAAAAAGCGTC
>NZ_VBTO01000019.1:0-11998 GCF_013277615.1 Pseudomonas sp. MS19
TATCTGATTGATACCGAGCATGGCGTAATCATGGATGTCGAGCCAACTCCAGCTCATCGAACGGCTGAGGTTGAAAGCACCAAGACCATGATTGACCGTGTCGAAGAGCACTTCGGCATCAAGCCAGAACGCCTCATCGGCGATACGGCTTATGGAACCGCGTCGATGCTGGCTTGGATGGTGGAAGAAAAAGACATCGAACCGCATGTGCCGGTGTGGGATAAAACGGTAATCCCCCCATTTTTAGCTCTCGCCAGAAGTAGAGGTCAGGCCACGAGGGCCAACTTCTGTTTGGGGGTGATGCCTCCCAGAGCCATATTTGGCCGTTCGTGATTGTATGTCCAGATCCAACGAGTGCCATGCTCCTGCACCTCGGCGATGGACTCGAACAGATAGTGCCCCAACCAGTCGTAACGTACTGTGCGGTTGTAGCGCTCGACATAGGCGTTCTGCTGCGGATTGCCGGGCTGGATATGCTCCAAGCGGATGCCGTGCTTTTCAGCCCACAACACGAGCTTGCTGCTGATGTACTCCGGCCCATTGTCGCTGCGAATAGCCAGCGGCTTGCCGCGCCACTCGATTACCTGATCCAGGGCGCGTACGACACGCTCTGCCGGCAATGACAGGTCGATATCCATGGCCAGGGCTTCGCGATTGAAATCGTCGATCAGGTTGAATAACCGAAAACTGCGCCCGTCAGCCAGTTGGTCGTGCATGAAATCCATCGACCAGCAGTGATTGATCGCTTCCGGCACCGCCAGCGGTTCGGGCTTCTCCCGCACGATACGTTTGCGTGGCTTGATCCGCAGGTTCAGCTCCAGCTCCCGATAGATCCGGTACACCCGCTTGTGATTCCAGCGATAGCCTTTCACATTGCGCAGGTACAGGAAACACAGGCCAAAACCCCAGTTGCGCTGGTTATGCGTGAGCCGGATCAGATGATCGGCGATCTCGACATTTTCTGCCGACAGCCGTGGCGTATAGCGATAGCAGGTCGTGCTGATGCCAAACGACAAGCAGGCCAGCTTGATACTGATTCTGCCTGAGCTAACCGCCTGCTGCGCCATCTCGCGCCGCTGAGATGGCTTCACCACTTTTTTGCCATGGCCTCCTGAATGATCTCGGCCTTGAGTCGCTCCTCGGCATACATCTTCTTGAGGCGGCGGTTCTCCTCCTCCAGCTCACGCAGCCGAGCCATCAATGAAGCGTCCATGCCGCCGAACTTGGTGCGCCACTTGTAGAAGGTCGCCGAGCTGATGCCATGCTCGCGGCACAATTCTGGAACCGGGCTGCCGACTTCGGCCTGCTTGAGGATGGCGATGATCTGGCTGTCCGAAAAACGCGATGTCTTCACGCAAAATTTCCTTGATCCGATTAGGAGAAAATTCTACTTCTGACGAGCACTGATTTCAGGGGGGATTACCGGATGCACACGTATCGGCGTTTTGCAAGGTAGTTGTCGCGTCAGCCATGTTTTTAAGCTGCCATTTTCAGTGTCGTCTGCCCCCTGTCCGGATTGAGTGTGACAGTGCCTACGGGGTGCCAATTTCGAGTCGCACCTGACCAGCGATACGGGTTATATAGTGATCTTTCGAGCCCACTGCTCGATGGCGCGTTCAACTTGTACCTTTGGCAGGTATTCCTGCTCAAGACGTCCTCGTTCTTGCACCAGCAGATACCGATAGAAATCCGCTTCGTCAGCCAATAAACCAGGTGGAGCCGACTCCAGCGCTTTGGTCGGCTCGACGACTGCGCTCACCGGTGAGTGCTGTTCAAACAGCCCCTGCTCCATCAATAGTGCTTCGACTGCTGGTTGATGGCGTCTCGCTCGCCCAAGCATCAGCAGGCCCCATGTATCCATGTCGCCCCAGTAGGCGATCTGTTTCCCGACCAAGTGCGCAGACGCCAACCACTGCAGATCGAGCCCTGAGCCCAGTACAGCCAAGGTGTCCGGTAGGGTTTCAGGCAGCAAATGAATGCATTGCTCATTTTCCACCACGAGCAATCGTGAACCGGGAAGTAGGGTTTCGGCCAGTTCCGCAGTGGTGAGCCTAAGCCGCTTGAAGGGCAACAGCTCAGGCTGAAGGGGGACGACCAGAACCCAATGACTGCTTTCTTCAAAGGCATCCAGAAAAGTCGTCAGGCCTTGCTCTGACGCCGCGCCTTCGAAGCGCTCATCCAAGAGCTTGGTCAGCAAGCTAGCGTTGCGCTCGAAAAACTTGGTATCCACGCCGTGCTCGGCAAGCAGGCGCAGTGGTCGGCCTTGTGCACAGCCTGGCGACAAGCGGGTGGCAAGTTGCGCCGTGGCGACGACTTCTTCAGAGGGCTTCGTCAGCCACAAGCTCCGCTGTGCCACCAGCAGCGCATGAAAGGCGCTATCTACCTGCTCGACCAGATACTCGAGTTGAGCGTATTCCTGGCTGACCGCTGGATCATTGGCTGCGGCAATCCATTCGGAGGGGCTGTGCAAATGCCAGCGCATCGGCAGGGAAATCGGGGCCAGCCCTGCTCGGTAGCTGACAGGTTCCCAGTCGACCTTACCCACTTTCACGCTCCGCCAGGTCTCCACATGCCGGAGCACCGCCTGGATGTTGTCAGTAAACAGCCGTGCCGAAGGCTTGCCGATATTGAGGTTTTGCGGCCAGCTAGCGGGATTGAGCAAGCGCTCCAAGCGCACGCTGGAGCGCTGCCATTGCCTGGCCAAGCTGCGGCCGATTTCAGTGGGTGACTTCATGCATGGCCTTGATGCGCTGTTGATGATGTTCATCCAACGCTTCCCAGCTCAGGGAAACCAGGCTGGATTCCACGCCGCGCCGATGAACGACGACTGCCGAACGCGTATGGTGGCGCAACAGGCGCATTTCCTTGTTGGGGGTGATGAAGACAGCGTGCAGGCCGAACTCCCTCAGCGCCGCGATGATCCGACCGGCAACCGCATGGGAGCTGCGCGAGAACGCCTCGTCGAGCACGATGGTGCCGAACAACGGCCGGCTGCTGCCGTCGGGACAGAGCGCATAGCTCAGGGAAGCGGTCAGCACATAGGAGGCGATGATCTCCTTCTCGCCACCACTACCGCCCTGAGAACCTGTTCGGGTCTCGATGACATTCTTGCTTTCTCGTTCGATCACTGAAACCGCGAACTCCAGGCGGAAGCGCGGATCCAGAAGTGCCTTGGCTCCCTGATTCCTGCTGTGTTCGCAGGCGTCTTTAAGCAGCCCGACGAGCTCCTGCAATGCCTTGTAATGGCTCTCGCCTTCATCATCGATGAAACGCGCCGAGTTCAGTTGGCGCTGAGCCTGTTGCAAGGTGCGCAGGCTTTCATGGATGACTTTTTTCGCAACCAAGCGCAGATAGCGTCCGGGCTGAAAGTCGACACGCTGCATCGTACTGTTCAGATCATCCAGGCGCTCCTCGATCATCGAGACTTCATGGTCGATATAGCTGAGCAACTGGGTGACGCCGTCATCCGAGGAGCGATTGAGATATTCCAGGAAGCGCTTGAGTTTCTCGGGCAGGGCTTCCTCGGTCAGCACACGTAGCCGCTCCAGATAACTGGGTACATCCCTCAGCTCTCGCCCGACCTCTGCAAGCGCCCCAGTGTCGACCTTGAGGGCGTCAGACATACGTTTGGCAAGCTCTGATTTCTGGTCACCCAGTTTCTCACCGAGCGCTTTGAGCTGCCCTTGCAGCTCACGCGTATGCTTGCGCTCCAGCTCGACAATATCGTCGAGGTCATCTGCCGTCAGGGTCGGGAAATGCGTTTGCGCCAGTTCACGCTGCGTATCGCTCAGCCCCTTCTCGGCACCGTGATAGGCCCTACGGGTAGCGGATGCGGCCTGCTCAAACTGGGTTTTAAACTGCACACACTGCTTGATCAGTTGCTGCAGCTGTTGATCCAGAGACTCCTGCAGGGCCTCGGCTTCATCCAGCTCGGCCTTGATCATGGCAAGGTCGGAATCGGGGCGCGTCAGGGTGGCCAGTTGAGTACGCAGCGACTCCAGCTGACGCTCGGCCCCCGGCAGATCAATATCCTCAAACTGCAGTTCTTCGACGCGTTTTAGCAGCGAAGTTTGAGTTTCCAACTGACGGACATCGTCCTGGGCAGCATCCAAGGCAAGCTTGGCAGGCGCGAGCTGTTCCTTGACCTCGCGAATCTGCTCAGCCAGGAAGGCCAGACGGTCGCGGTTATCGAAGCCGGTCAGCCAGTCTTCATCCAGGCGCTTCTGGTCCTGTTTGTCGAAGAAGCGTTCTTTACCCGACATCAGCCCCTGGGCCGTCATGGCGTGCGGGGTATGGCGCAATTGCTCCGTGCTTTCGACGCAGTGGCGGTCATTGTCCGCCAGTAGTGCCTTCACAGCTTCTCGATACGGATGCTCCTTGAAGGTCAGCTTGCGGGTAAACCCATCGTCGAAGAACACAGGGCGCGACGACGGATCCTTTACCTCCAACAAGCGCACATGCAAGCGGTTGTGCCTTTGGTTCACCCAACGCAGTGCGGCCTGGGATGAGCCCTGCGGCACCAGGATACGGAGCCTGTGGCTACCGACTGCCCGCTCGATGGCACCCCGCCAAGCCAGCTCCTCAGGCTTGACCTGCACCAGTTCGGCAACGAAAGGCAGGGCCGATTCATCGACGCCAAGCTCCTGCGCTAGATCGCTGCGAAAAGCATGAAACTGCCCGGGCAGGTTAGAGCCTGGCCGTTTCTCAACCTCAGCACGCTCCTGCTGTAAGGTCTGCAGGCGGCCATTCAGCTCCTGCTGGACGAGACCTGCGTTGAACGCCTTTTGGCGCGTGTCTGTAATTTGCTGGGTCAGTATTTCCAGGCGTGCCGCGATCTGCTGCTGATTCTCCTCGAGAGCAGCGGCCGACAACTCATCCGCTAGTCCAAGCCCTTTGGCCAAGCGGCGGTATTGCTCGGCTTGCAGGCTACGCCTATCACATACCCTGACCCAATCAGCGATACGCTCATGCAGATGATCGATTGCAGCGCCACCTACTCCCAAATAGCGCTGACGCTGCTGATCGACCACACCCTTCTGGATCTCAAGCTGACCCTTGCATTGTTCCTGATCCAGTTCGGCCTGTTTGTACTCCGTCTCAAGCCTTTTGGTTTCAGCTAACCACAGGCGATACCCCTGCTCGGCGAACCAGACTGGGAGGATGCCTTCGAGAGCTTGTTTATCCTGCAACTGTTCTTGCAAGACCTGGTAACGCTCCCAGCCATCGGCAACCGGTTGCAACGAGCGCTGCTGCTTCCGAGCGGTTTCCAGCTCTCGGTGGATGTCAGTTAGATCATCGAAACTGCTGGCGACCTCGGCAGCTCGCGCGAAGGCGGAGCGGTCATCCAGCACCAGCTCGCGAAAAATCTCATCAATACTATTGAGCTGCTTCAGGCCGGCAGCGCGGTTGAGCAAGGTGAAGGCGTTTTCACCGACCTCGAAGTAATCCCTGAGCCTGGCCAAGAAGGCTTTCTTGCTGGGATAAGGCCAGATACCCGTCCCATCCTTCTCCATCTGACGCAGCGCCCGCATGCCGCCTGCGTGATGCTGGCTGAGCCAATGCTCCAGGGTCTGCTCGGGGGACTCGCTTAAAAGCCAAAGTTTTTTCAGATCGGACGCCGAGGAGCTTGTGCCCTCGAACCAGAGCACAGCGCCCAATCGAACCTGCGTACCGTCACGCTCGAGCGTGGCTGCAATTGCGGTTACCGTCTTACCCTGACGAGCGATATGAGATTGCTCCACCCCCCCGTCCCCAGGGCCGGTAACTCCCCGCACATAGGACACCAGATCGCGGTCGCTTTCATGCCCGCCCGTGGAGGCCAGGTTGTAGCGCGGACTGGCGCACAGCAAGGTCATCAGAGCGTCCACCAGCGTCGTTTTACCGCTTCCCGTCGGGCCGATGACGGCGGTGCCGGAAGGATCGATCTCGGCACGGTGATAGCCCTGAAAACCACCCCAGTTATAGAGCTCGATGCTGTTGAGAATAAAGGTCTCGTTGTCACGCCAGAGGATTGCCTGCTTCATGCCATATCCTCCTCGCCATCAGGAGCCGGCGTAGCTGGACCCTCAACCTGCTCTCGCAGCCATGCCACCAGCGCCTGGAGGTTCTCCGGGTTGGCCAAGTGGGTAATGATGGGGCGGATGATGACGCGATCATGGGCGTCCAGAGCCGACACCAGGCCATGCCCCTTGAGCTGATCCAGCAGCGTGATGATACGATTGCGTTCCTTCGCCTCACTGCCCAGTTCGCCCAGGTAAACCTGCAGTTGGGGAGTCAGCTCATCAACCGCTACCAGTGCCTGACTGGCGCCCGTACCGCTTTCCTGTTCATACGCGATGAAATGCTGTCGCAGGATGGCTGTCAGCAGAGACTGCTCCAGATTCAGCCTTTGCCGACGTACGAGGGGGTGCGACCAGTCATCCTGCTCGGCCACCTCGCCCTGGCGAACGGTAACGAACACTAACCCCCGAACCTCGTCGACCCCCATGGCCAGGTCGAGCGGCTCCAGGACTCTGTCGACCGCCTCGATATTGGAAAGCGCTGATCGATACAGGTTGGGCTTGTGACTCTCTTCCAGCAGCCCGTACTTGAGCATCTCCTGTACGGCCTCGCGTACCCGTTGCGGCGTCCGGCGCTCATCGACCTGTACAACGGCGCTCATGAGAGGCTGTTCATCATCGATGCCGTCATCCAACTCCATGTGCTCCACCGTCAGCTCCGTATCGTCGGCGCCAGAGGCGCCTGCAATTCGATCGAAGATCCCTGCCATGCTCACAACTCCCAATCGATATCCTTGAGTGCCTCGTGGTCGAGTCCGACATAAGGCAGATTGAAGCGCCAGCGTTGCTCATCCTCGTCAACCAGATCCACGATCTGGCGCTCCTCTGTCAGCACCTCGATACCTGCCTCGCGCGCCATCGCCAGCCAGAGCGCAAAGGTTTCCAGGTCGTGAACAGGTGGAAGCAAAGACGCAAGCTCCACGAGACTCACAGGGCGACCCTGCTTCACCAGCACAGCCAGGGTGTCATGAATCAGCGCCTCACGATCCAGCCCGTCGAAAGCATCCCAGAAGTCATCATCAATTTGGTCCAACCCAGCAGGCTTCAAACTCAGATCCAGCTCACCCGTATCATCGTCATCCAGAGTCTTGAAGCGGAGACGCTCGATTGCCGGGACACCAGTAATGGCTACGCCAACTGGTGGTAAATATGCAGGATTACGGCGTTCTGACTGGCGTTGCCAGTCGACGCTGAGCGCTAGATTGAAGAAGTCGTTGAGTAACTGTCCGACGCGATGATGTTCGGCGGCCAGCCCCGTCTTCATGAAGCCACGAACATCGCGCTCGCTTCGGGCACGCGCTTGGAGCACAGCCTGCGACTCCCGAACCAGGCGTAACGCCAGCCAACGCAGCTCACGTTGCTGGGGACGATTCAGCGCCTTTGGAACCGCTGGATGACGAAGGATGGTGCGCAAGCGCTCACGCATGGTTTCCAGCTCAGCGGACTGCCTCAGTTGCTGCTGGAAGCTTTCGAAGACACGCCCTTCCGGCGTGTTGAGTAGAGCATCTTGCCCGTCCAACAACCGATCGACGATTTCTCCACGGTGAGACTGTTCGCTGATGATGGAGTGTCTAAGGGCGCGATCCGCCTCACGCCAAGAGTCTTCAACTCGTCGGAAGTCTGCGCGTAGGCTGGTGGCCAGGTTATATACCTCGCGTATACCCTCTATCGCCTGCGCTTCATCCAGCACGATGACGTGGCCAGCTTCTACCTGCGCTAGCTCGTGCTCCAAATCCTGGATTCGGCGGCGCAGGCTGGCAATACGGCCAGTTGGGCTGGGGTTCAGACCCGTTTCCAGGTTCTCGATCTCGCGCTGGACCACCGAAAGGCGAGATGCCGTGGAGGTCATGATCCGACTATCCAGCGAATCGACGAACTGGATGGCGGACTCCAACGCGTCGGTTGCGTAGATACGACCCTCTCGTTCTACGACCAGACGCCGCTTGATCCATTCACGAAGTTCACGACCTGCTTGGAGATGCGTTGCATCAGGGTCGATCTCGTAAAGCTCCTGGCTGGCATAAGCAGCCAGCATTTCGGACAGCGCTTGCAGCGCATCCTCCATGGGGATCCCATCATGCGCCCGCTCGAACAGCGTGCGCAGGCAGCCCAATACGAGCGGAGCACGGCGCGAGGCGAGCAAAAGCCACGCGGGGTGCTGGCTTCGGGCGGATACATAGCGTTCTGAACGCTGTTGCGCGCTTTCTTCCATGACGGCCACATTGACAAAGTTGTCTGAGAGCGAGCTTACCAGGCTAACCCGCTGCCTCATGATACGTATTTGTCCTGGCGGGTGGGCTCAGTTTAATGGTCCGCAGGGGCGGTGTCATTTGAATTGAGTGAGTGAAAGGCCAGGCCAGCCGAGGTTTAACGATTTATTCCGGGGGCGCATGCTGGATATTGGCGATTTGGTGCAGGTTTATGTCGTCAAGAGGGTGTATTTGGCTAGTTCGGCGAAGGTGTCCCAGTGAGAGCCTGTGGCGGCTCAGTGGTTTTTGCAGGACTGCCACCTACATTCTGCGGTAATCAAGTGCAGCCACGGTGGCTACAGGGCGAGGTCTCGATGACCTATCAGTGAGCTGCTGGTGGATTAGCTGAGTGCGGCATGGGGATAGTGAATTTCCCCGGTGGTATTGCGGAATTTTCAGCTCAACAACGGCGGTGGTAGCTGGCAGGCCTGGGGCGACTTCAAATATCAGAAGCTGCGGCTAGAGATGAGGGGCGTCGTCGTTACAACGCTTTGAGCCCAGGAGCTTTTTGCTATTCTGTCGGCCTGTGCCGCGGGATCTCGTTGGTAACGGATCACCGTTACCTCCCCCTGCGGACACCCATTCAACCGCCTCCTGGGGGTACGATGCGGAATCATGTAGTGATTGAGGACTGGGATGGCGATGGCGCTATTCGCCTACCCGATGACGTTCTGCAGGAAATGGGCGTCGACGTTGGGGGCACGCTCTATCTGCTCGAAGAGTACGTAGGCACTACCCGTTGCCTGGTGCTCAGTAAATCGCCGCGCATCCCCGATCGTGTAGATGAGCTGGTTGGCCACTGGGAGTCGTTTGGCAAGGTCTCTGCCGAGGTAAACGCTAAGGACGACTGAGCTGACTGCCCTGCCTCCTGCCCGCAAATCTCGTTGCTTGCGACTCTGGTAGGGCTACGATGCCTCGCTTCAGTTCGTGAGCAGAACTCAGGCTCAATAAAACGACGGTAGGACGCATTAGGGTCTGGCTAGTGGTCAAAAATCGATATCCCGGATTTCGTTTTTTGTGCCATGAATAACTGTCCTCAGATGCCGCTATTTGTCCTAAACTACAATACACAGTACAAGACGAAACCCTTGCAGTGCGGCGCTTAGCGGCATTTTTGATCTTTCTATGGCAACTAAAATTCCTGTACCGTACTGCCCTCCGAAGGAGGGGTCGTGGGTTCGAATCCCGCCTGGTGCGCCATACAAAACAAGGGCTTAGGTGAAAACCTAGGCCCTTTTGTTTTTCATGTGTCCAAAATGTGTCCATTCTGTGCCCATCCAAATTGGCACTCGGAATGAAGCGACACCATTTTGACCACTGCCCTTATCTGCAGGGCGCTGGTAGATACTAATGGCTTTTAGGAATGGTGACGCGCAAGGCGTCACTCAGCCTCTCCAGGTACCTCAGTTACTCGCTTCAGTAAATCGCCCAACTCGCAACCCAGATACTCACAGAGCAGATCAATGTGATCTGTCGAAGTGTTGTAGCCGGGCGTGTTGGCTATGCGCGACAACGTGGCTCTCGAAATGCCTGTGGCATCACTCACGTCTTGCAAAGTGATTCGGCGCTTTTCTCTGAAAGACTTCTCGTCCAGCTGTTGTTTGAACATCACGCGAATCATGGTGGGTGGCCTTGCTCAGGTAGGTCACCCATTTTGCATTCGACTCAAATTTGAGTCAAAAATAGCTTGAAAGTCTCAAATGACTCGTTATTATCAAATACGAGCCAATAAGCTCATATTTGATTCATTTGAGTATGGAGAGAGAAATGAGTGAAATCTATCTGACAACGGATGAGCTGTCCCAACGCATCAAATACGACGCACGGACTATCCGTAACAACCTGAAGGATTCCGTGCTACTAGAAGGCATCCACTACTTCCGCCCTTTTGGCGGGCGGAAAATTCTTTTCATCTGGGAGGCTGTCGAGCGCGACATGGTGAAGTTCTCGCGCAGCAATGGCTTCGGCATCCCGATGGCCAATGGCGGTGTTTGCCATGGGTAAGATCGTCGCGCGAAAAGAAACGGGAAATCTGTTCTTTGATTTCCGCTACCTGGGCAAGCGGTGTCGAGAGCAAACAACGCTCGCCGACACGCCGGCCAACCGTAAAAAATTACAGAAGCTCCTCGAACGCATCGAGGCTGAGATCACCCTCGGTACCTTTGATTACAAGGAATATTTCCCGTCAGGGGGCCAAGCTCAGGTAATCAGTAGGCTTAAGGCAGGGCGTGGGGATTTGAAAGTACCGATCTTTCGGGACTTTGCCGAACTCTGGTTCGACGAGAAACAGATGGAGTGGCGTCAGAGCCATACCAAAACCGTACGACTGACACTTGAAAAACACCTGCTGCCCAATTTTGGCAAGCAAGAGGTCAGCGCCATCACTAAGGCAGACATCCTGGCTTTCCGCTCGGCACTCGGCAAAGTCCGCGGGCAGAAAGGTCAAAGTCTGTCAGCGACGCGAATCAACCACATAATGACGCCATTGCGCATGATCCTTAATGAGGCGGCTGACCGTTTCGAGTTTACGTCACCCTTCCTCGGCATCAAATCCCTGAAGGTGCCCAAAACGGATGTTGAGCCTTTCACCCTGCAAGAGGTGTTGCAGATCGTGAACGCGGTCAGGGAAGACTTTCGCCCGTACTTTACGGTGCGCTTCTTCAGCGGGATGCGCACCGCCGAGATTGACGGCCTGCAGTGGAAGTATGTCGATTTCGAACGACGCCAGATTCTTATCCGAGAAACCTGGGTGGGCGGCAAACTCGACTACACCAAAAACGACGGCTCTCAGCGTGAGATCGATATGTCCGGTCCCGTTTATGAGGCGCTTAAAGAGCAGCAGAAACGCACAGGCAATGAGCAGTTCGTGTTCTGCACCCGCGAAGGCACGCCCCATGAGTACCGAAATATCAGCAACCGGGTCTGGTACCCGCTGCTGCGCAATCTCGGTTTGCGCAAACGCCGCCCTTATCAGAGCCGACATACCGCTGCAACGCTATGGCTTGCTGCAGGCGAGAACCCGGAGTGGATTGCTCGGCAAATGGGACACACGACAACTGAAATGTTGTTCCGTGTGTATTCCCGCTATGTGCCCAATCTTACGCGCCGCGACGGCAGCGCTTTTGACAACCTGATTAAAGCCAACCTGCAGGAGTGAGAACTATGACGCTAACGCTGATCAAACACAGCAACGTAACTAACTTAGACCCATCATTGGAACTACGAGAGCAGCGTTATCTAAAACACCTAGCTTCGGCTCTAAGTCACTACTTAGAGCACCCTCAGGGCAATGAGCTTGTTTTTCGGTTGGGCTCGGGGTACGAGAAAGACAATAAACAGGCGATGGATACATGGGTGAGCTATCACCGAGATGAAATCTTCGCTAAGCGGGCTGAAGGCCAAAATCCTCTGGAGTATCTGCTCAACAAAATTGAGCAACTCGTTCAGACCTAAACTAATCAGAGGGGCCGCAAGGCGCCTCAGCTAATAACCAAGTTACACATAGTTACAGCTACGGATGAACGATCTGTCTTCAACTCGCTTTCGAATGGCTGCTTCTGGCCCAGAGTGTGTAAAAACGTCCCGGTAAACCCTTGCTATGATTTCCGAGAATCTCATCGCAAGGGACGCCCATGAAACGGTTTATCCAGGGTGAACACCGAGGTCAAAGCACCTTACTTCCCGAAAGCC
>NZ_VBTO01000002.1:0-10938 GCF_013277615.1 Pseudomonas sp. MS19
ACTATCGCAGGCTGTTTAGCCCCGCTGCGCGGCGCTAAAAATCGCAGTCCCACAATGGGCCTGATGTTGGTTGATTGCGCAGCAAGCACGAGCTGTAGATAAACCTCGAACAGCTACGTTGCTCTGTCTGGCCGACAGTGAAGCGCCCTCGGCGATACTCGTATTTAGTGACTTGTGGATAACTACTCGGCAGTCCTAAGCGCTCAGCAATTGGTGTCGCCCTTCATTCACAACGCGTGTAAGCCTCTGGGCCATCACACAGTGTTCAGGATTCAACACCTAGATGAGCTTCAGTTCTCTATCTCAATTCTCCAAGCAACCGCATGCAGTAGCCCGGCACATGAGCGATGTTTTCGTCAGGCATTGGTCGATATCAATGGTGTCACTATCCGCTCACCACAGCTGATAAGCGAGGAGCGTACTCTGGATGGCTACTGACAGGACGCCGCGACTGGCGGATAAGCCAGGCAAAATAGCTCAAGATATCGGATGGGCTGCTCGGAGGTTCGTAGAGGGTGTAGCGCTGGTTGCAGCTTGCAGCTTTCTTAAGACGCCGGCGAACTCCAGACAGCAATGTTTACGTGAAATCGCGTATCAGCTGATCAGCAGTGCGGCTTCGAAATGCGTCAGGTACTGACGCGGGTAGGGATAGCGGAGGTTATCCACAGGTGCGTAGCAGAGCTATCAGCGGCGGCGAATAATCAGGACGACATGGCCGGTTTGAAACGTAATCAACACGGCCATGTACGCATAGAGGTATTAGCTTCGAGCAGCTAATTGGCGGGCGAGGATATTCGCCACTTGGCGTGGCTTGCAATTGAAATAGGCGGAGTTCTTGGCCCAACGCTCACTCGGGTGCCAGGCAAAGAGAAACTGCCCGCCTTGGAGTTGATCGACGACCATGCGCGCCACCTCAGGGCGTACAGCCGGGCAACCGAGGCTACGACCAATGCGGCCCTGGCTGCGCACCAAAGCCGGGTCTACGTAGCTGGCACCGTGGATCACGATGGCTCGCTCACGTGCAGAGTCATTAAGGCCGGGCTCGAGGCCGTCCATGCGCAGCGAAAGCCCATGTTTGCCTTTATAGCTCTCAGCTGTGCGGAACAGGCCGAGGCTGCTCTGATAGCTGCCCACCCGATTGGAGAAGGTGCTTGCCGTGCCTTCACCCGACAAACGGCCGTGAGCCACATAGTCGTTGAGCAGCAATCTGTTTTTGTTGAGATCGAAAATCCACAGGCGTTTCGCCGCCGAGGGTTTGGAAAAATCGATTACGGCCAGACGCCGCGCCGGGTCTGCACCGTTATTCACTGCGCATTGCATGGCTGCAATGGCGTGTCTGACTGCTTCACGGTTTATACCGGGGGCAGCTTTGACCAGTGAATTAACCAGTGTTGCCTGGTTCTTATTAGTATTTGCCGCTAACAGCGGCCCGCAAAATACCAGCAGCCCTGCCAAACAGAGCCGACTCAGCCATACAGCCATAGACCATTTACCTCTAAACGCATTTACTCCCGGACATCCTGTCCTTCATCTTCCGATGACTCGCTTATACTTATTAACTCGGTCTCTGCCGAGATTGATTCGTACGGCTAAGGATGGAGCGCATGTTGATCAAAAAACGCACACTTTACCTGATTGTGGCGCTGATGCCCCTGCCATTGGTCAGTCATGCTGTGACGCTTCCGCCGATAGACGGCGCTGATTTGCGGCCCATGATCCAGACGCTAGCTTCTAGCTGCGCCCCTTTGCCTAAGAGCTTAGACGAATCTGCAATAAACCTGCTCACAATGTTCTATGAGCGCCGGCAGGGGCAGCCAGCGTGGTCGAACGAAGCCAGTACGCAGGCATTACAACAGCAGATCAACCAGCTTGCCGATGACGGCCTGCAACCTACCGATTATCCGTTGCCGAGCGTTCCGCTGAACGCGAGCGTCAACCTGCGTGACTGCGCGGATTTACTCACCAGTCATGCCTATCTTCGTGCTTTGCAGGATTTACGCTACGGGCGCTTATACAGCCGGCAACTCGAGCCGCTATGGCGCGCGCCAGAGGTCAACATGAGGCCCGCGGCAGAGGTCACAATACTGCCGATAGCTTTGGCTAACACCGAGCAGCCGGAACACGCGTTCAGCGCCGCACGGCCTCAGCTTGAACAATATCAGCGCTTACGAGTTGCCTATGCGGCGCAGCGCACTCAGCCATTGGCGCAGTGGCAGCCAATTCCCGGCGGGCCGCTGCTGCGTCCTGGAGCTTTTGACCCGCGCGTGCCGGCGTTGCGCGAGCGGTTGAATGCCGAGGGTTACACCACCGGCGAACTGGCCGAAACGGCAAATCAGTTTGATCCCGGTACTGTTTCGGCACTGCAGATTTTTCAAAGCCGTCACGGCTTGCAGGATGATGGAGTGCTGGGCCCGGCGAGTATCAATGAGCTGAACATCTCGGCTCTGACCCGGCGCGACCAGTTACGCATCAACCTTGAGCGTCTGCGCTGGCTGGCATATGACCTCGAGCATGCGGTCGTCGCCATCAACGTGGCCGGTGCTGAAGTGATGATCATGCAGGATGGCAGCGAAGTGTGGCGCAGCCGTACTCAGGTTGGGCGTGAATCGCGCAAGACCCCGCTGCTGGTTTCGCGCATCAACCGCCTGACGCTCAATCCCACATGGACGGTGCCACCGACGATCTGGCGAGAGGACAAGCTGCCCGCGATTCGTAACGACATCGGCTACCTCGCCCGCCATCAGATGAACGTTTACGATCGGCAGGGTAATCGGCTTGATCCCTACAGCATCGACTGGTCATCGCCGGGCGGGGTGATGTTGCGCCAAGAAGCCGGGGTCAACAATCCATTAGGGCGTGTGGTGCTGCGTTTCGACAATCCATTCGCTGTGTATCTACACGACACCCCCAGCCAGAGCCTTTTCAATAAATCTCCACGCGTTTTCAGTTCCGGATGCGTGCGCGTCGAGGCCATCCAGACCTTGCTCAGCAAGATCCTCGATAGCGATCACTACGATACGGTTCAAGCGCGAATTGCCAAGGGCCGAACCAGCCAGTATCGCTTGCCTGAGTCGTTGCCGCTGGTAATCGCCTATTGGACAGCAGAGGTCGGCGATGACGGTGTGTTGCGCTACTTGCCGGATATGTACGGCAACGACCCCGCTTTGGTGCGTGCTCAGCTAACGAGCCAGAAGCCGAATTTAGCGGGCCGATAATCTCCCGGCTGGACGCAAAGCATCAATCGGGAATACAAGTTACCTGGTTGAGTCTTTGCGAACTCTGCTGCGCTTGCAGCCGTCCCTACAAAATCCTGTGCTGGCAGTTTTGGCTGGAAATCTGAGCAAGCCGGCGCTGTAGTTTCACTCCCGACATCCGCGAACATCCAGACCTGCGTTGCCGTTGCTCGGTGGCGACAAGAGGTGTTTGTCTGTGATTTTTGCCCAGATCAAGCAACATCCTACGATACCTGTAAGGCATCATTGATTACCAAATTGATATTATACAGATCATATTCAACGTTCTAACGTTGCATTGTCCTGTGTGCAGTGATGTGCGTGGAGACCTTAAAGGTCACCATTGCGCTCGCTCAAACACGTGGTCTGTATAACAACAATTGCTCCAAGACTTGCGTTCAACAATTTGCAAAAAACGTCTATCTGCCATTCAAAAAATAAGCATATGTAGAGGACTAAAAATGGAAAGTAAATTCCATGGAGTAATGGCGTTTGCCTTGCTCGCCAGCATGCTGCTGCTAGGCAGTATCTTGCGCAATCGTATTGCTTTGTTCCGCAGCTCTCTGGCTCCAGCGAGCATCATTGGTGGTTTGCTTGGTTTCATCTTGTTATCGCTGGGCTTGATCCCAGGCTTTACGGCCGATGACTTTCAGGCGCTGACCTTTCACTTTTTCACGCTCAGTTTCATGTCGCTTTGCCTCACGGGTAAGAGCAAGAATGGCTCGCTTTCTGGTGGCAGTGTTGTGCGTGGCGGGCTATGGCTGACATTCATCTGGACCATCAGTCCTGGCCTGCAGGGCGTGATCGGCTACTTGGTCATTGTTAGCTACGATGCTATGACCGGCTCTGATGTCAGCGCGTGGCTAGGGGCGATTGTTACGCATGGCTTTACCCAAGGGCCAGGTCAGGCGCTGACGTACGGCGGCATCTGGGAGCAGCAGTATGGCATTGAGAATGCTGCTCAGGTGGGCATGATCTACGCATTGAATCGCCCCTAGTTTCGTAGACACCTCCAAACCTCATAATACGGCCCACTAGGAGGTGCCATGAGTAACTCGCGTTATCCCGAAGAATTCAAAATCGAAGCCGTCAAGCAGGTCACTGAACGAGGCCTGCCTATAGCTGAGGTCGCTGCTCGCTTGGGCATGTCGACGCATAGCCTGTATGCCTGGGTGAAGCGCTACAGCAAGCCCCAGGAGCAACGAGCGCAAGAGGACGATCAGCAAGCTGAGTTACGTCGCCTGCGCGCCGAACTCAAGCGCGTGACTGAAGAGCGAGACATTCTAAAAAACCGCCTCCCCGGCGCTCCGCGCCCCATTGGGTTAGAAACACGGCCACTACACTGATACTGCTGGACAGTGGTCGTCTGCTTTTTGGAGGCTAAATCCCCGTCAAAAAACCTGACCCAGGGGAAGCTGCGGACCCGTTAGTGGTGGCGCGTTTCGTGACCCCGTTTAGGAATGTGATCTGATCCGAGTCCCCGTCCAGCATCTCTTATGCTGGAGGGTGCTCATGAAAAAATTAAGCTCTGAACTCCACGGTCTACCAGTCATTCAGGACCGCGCAGCTGGCATCGACATTGGCTCGCGATTCCATGTAGTGGCGGTGCCGGCGGACCTTACCGATGTGCCTGTTCGAACTTTTCAGGCCTTTACTGCCGACCTGGAGCAAATGGCCGACTGGCTGGTCGATCTTGGAGTTACCACGGTGGCTATGGAGTCGACCGGGGTGTATTGGATTCCGGTCTATGAAATTCTGGAAACCCATGGCCTGCATGTCGTACTAGCCAATGCACGGGACGCCCGCGCAGTACCTGGACGTAAAACCGACGTTAACGATGCCCAGTGGATCCAGCGCCTGCATGCCTGTGGTTTGCTGCGTGCCAGCTTCCATCCGGATCGAGAGATCGCCGCGCTACGAAGTTATTTACGCTTGCGAGAACGGCACCTCGATTACGCCGCCGCGCATATCCAGCACATGCAGAAGGCGCTGACTCACATGAATCTGCAACTGCATCATGTGGTGTCTGACGTCACCGGGGTCACTGGTATGCGAATCATCCGAGCCATTGTCGCTGGTGAGCGAGATGCGGGTAGGTTGGCAACCATGCGCGACACACGCTGCAAGTCCAGCGTAGAAATCATCCGAAGTGCTTTGGTCGGCAACTACCAGCTTGAACACGTCTTTGCTTTGGAGCAGGCGCTGGCTATGTACGACGCTTATCAAGTTCAACTTGATATATGCGACCAGCAAATTGCTCAAAGCCTGATGCGGCTCTCCCAGCAAAAGCCTTCACCTAGCGAGCCACTACCGAGGCCGCGTCATCGCACTCGGCAGCCGAACGCGCTCAACTTCGATGTACGAACCTTGCTCTATCAACTGGTCGGTGTCGATCTGACTCAAATCCATGGCATCGGCCCTTACTTGGCTCTGCGATTAGTCGCTGAGTGCGGTACCGACCTGAGTCGCTGGCGTACTGCCCAGCACTTCACTTCCTGGCTGACCTTAGCTCCTGGTTGCCGTATCAGTGGTGGAAAGGTGCTTTCGGCGCACACACGTAAGACTAAGAACCGGGTGGCGGCTCATCTCCGGCTAGCCGCAGTAACCATTGGCAGAACGAACACGGCACTGGGGGCTTTTTATCGACGATTGTCGGCACGTATCGGCAAGGCTAAGGCGGTAACTGCGACCGCACGCAAGATCGCGATCCTGTTCTACAACGCAATGCGCTTCGGCATGGCTTACAAAGATCCAGGAGCCGATCACTACGAGCAAAAGTATCGGGAAAGAGTAATTAAGGGATTGCACCGCAGAGCGGCAGAGTTTGGCTTCACGCTTCAGACCGTCGAAGGTGTTTCTTAGGAAGGCCGCCGCGTACTTTGCCAAGGAGTGCGGCTGAAGTACGCCTTCATCAATCAGCTATCCGTGGATTACCCGGTTCGTCGTCTGTGCCTGACCTTAAAAGTCCATGCCAGCGGGTACTACGCCTGGCTTGCTGAACCGAAGTCAGCGCGCGCCGTGGATGATCAGCGACTACTGGGCTTGATCAAACACTCTTGGTTGGAAAGTGGTTGTGTCTACGGCTACCGAAAAGTCTATGACGACCTGCGAGAACTTGGAGAGCCGTGCGGCAGGAATCGCGTTGGGCGATTGATGCGCCAACATAGCCTACGTTCGCAGACCGGTTACCGGCGGCGACCGGGCCGTTATGGTGGTAAGCCTCCAGTCGCCTCACCGAATCACCTGGAGCGTAGATTCAATGTCACCGAACCCAACAAAGTCTGGGTCACGGACATAACCTACATCCGCACCTATGAAGGCTGGTTATTTTTGGCAGTTGTGCTCGATCTGTTTTCGCGGCAAGTCATTGGCTGGTCGATGAAGCCTCAGATGACCAGCGATCTGGCTATTGATGCGCTACTGATGGCGGTATGGCGGCGTAAGCCAAGACAGGAAGTGATGATTCACTCTGATCAAGGCAGCCAGTTCAGCAGTGGCGATTGGCAAAGTTTCCTGAAAGCTAACAACTTGCTTGGCAGCATGAGTCGACGCGGAAATTGCCATGACAACGCGGTGGCTGAGAGCTTTTTTCAGTTGCTGAAAAGGGAACGGATCAAGCGAAAGATCTACAGCACAAGGCAGGATGCCCGAGCCGATGTGTTCGATTACATCGAGATGTTCTACAACCCAAAGCGACGACATGGTTTCAACAATCAGCTGTCGCCGGTAGAGTTTGAAAAACGCTATTTCCAGAGTTTGGAGAGTGTCTAGAAAACCAGGGGCGATTCAACATTGAGCAAAGCAATGCAGAGCAGAAAATCGCCAGCATTAAAGACCAGATGGCGGCACTAGCGGTTGAGGCCGAAAAGCTTAAAGAAATGCCGGTCAGCGTTAAGGCGGATAATGCGAGTATTGAAGCCGTGCGCACTCAGATACAAACGCTCGCTACGGAGCTTGGCAATACTGAAATCGTCTTGCCTGTTCGTGTGGCGGCGCCTGGTGGTGTTTTGGGTGGGGTGACGGGATATGCGAAAGGAACGAATAACGCAACGCCGGGCCTGCACTGGGTTGGTGAGAACGGCCCAGAGCTAATGGCTTTCCGTGGTGGTGAGCAAGTGATGACAACCACGGCGTCAAAGAATCTGGCGGACAGGCTATCGGGGATGGTGATACCAGACAGGGATATATCCTTAACCGATAAGCAGCTTGCCGGTAATGGATCTCCAAAGTTTCCTGCCCTTGGCAGCGTGAACCTCGGTATGGATGGTAGAAACTACGAAGTATTTGTTACGCCCTCTGTAGCGGATGAGCTACGTCTAGCGGCATTCAAGCGCGGCAGCCCAACAGTCAAGCGCCGCTAATAATCGCCCACAAAAAAGCCCCGCCTGAGTGATTCAGTGCGGGGCTTTTTCTATTCTTGCTGCACCCACTATGCACCCACAGCTTGTTTTGTGTTAGTGCGTAAAGCGTGTAAGTGCTTGATTTATATGGCGCACCAGGCGGGATTCGAACCCACGACCCCTCCTTCGGAGGGCAATGCGGTACAGGCAGCTTGATCGCTGGGAAATTCTCTAAAGTGTCTCTAAGTACCATGAGACAAGGCTTCCACCGTATACCTATCCCTACAGTTCATGGCCATTGGCGGCACCTAAGGTCAATTAACTTGGGCACAAAAGAAGAAATTTCGATTCTCGATTTTGAGCACTAGCCAGCTTTGTAGTGGTTCAATGATTCTGGACACCCCGGTATGGCTGAAACCTCACCCAGTAATGAGGTGTTCAGCGCTCACCTCGAACCCCTACCAGGTAGCGGCGAACATCCGACAGTTCGGTCATACGACCAGAGAGCATAAACTGCAAAGCGCTCTGCCCGTTGAATGGTGCAGCACTGTTTGGCTTGCGAACCCATCGATAAGCCGTATCAACTTGGTTGCTAAAAATAATGCAAAGCGACTTGTGTATTCCCATCAGATACGAAATGCGCTCCAGCAGATCATGGCTTAGCCTGATTTCGGGCAGGCTTTTGTACTTGTGGTAAGTCGTGTTAGCCACAGACCCTAGAAGAATTTTTTGCTCAGATGCTGAACACTCCCATTTGTCCATCAAGCCAAAGAAAAAGGTTAATGCAACCTGACCCGCTTTGGGGGTGTCTGTGAGAGATTCACCGGCATAGGCTTTGCCGTTCATAAGCGGCTCCTTTTTAGTGGTTGCTGTAGATACGGTTGTCTGCATTCGTACGCATGTGCAGGAGTAGACCATACACGAACTGCTTTTACTCTAAAGCCTTGCTGAACTCCATATGCACGGAATTGTTGTGGCCACCTCATGAGCATGGCCGGTATCTAGCGGAAGAGGTACGGATATCGATTCTTGCAGGGCTGGCAGGGGGCTCTGGACTCTTGGTTTGGGTCTAATTGCATGAAGCAAAGACTGTACACCTGACGATGAAGAGAGTATGTGACAGCTAGTCAAATTAAATGAAATGGCCCTCAGCGGTTGATCTTCTGTAACCATTGATATAACTAGCTATAGCTGATATTTATGTCAGAAATATCCATATTTTTACTGACGCATCGGAAGTTTAAGTGACCATCACTTTAGCCATAAAAAACCGCATTAAGTACATGCCAAAGGGTAAGCCTTTCTCTTGTAGCATTTTTAGCGAGGTTGGCCCGCGCACATCTGTAGACAAAGCGTTATCCCGGATGGTCCAGTCCGGTTTTCTTGAACGCATTACTCGTGGCGTTTATATGCGTCCAAAAGTAACCAAGTACGTGGGGCAGGTTCGTCCAAGCCCTACGGTAGTGATGAGGGTGATTGCGAAGGCGAAAGGAGAAGTGATCCAAATCCACGGATCTGAGGCCGTCCGGATATTCAACTTGAGTATTCAAATGCAGATGATTCCAACCTATTACACGAGTGGACCTAGTCGTGAGATAAATGTTGGTAATGCTGTCGTTCGTTTGCAACATGTTTCCCGCGCACGCTTGCAACATGCTGGTACACGAGTGGGCGCTGCGCTTTCAGCACTGTATTACATCGGAAAAGATAATCTCACGATGAGCTCATTAACCAGTATTGTCAGTACCCTAAGCGCGGGCGAAGTTAAAAAGCTTCGTACAAGCATGATGCCCAATTGGATGCGCTCTGCCGTTCTCTCCGCTACATAACGCTATTGTGCGTATGCGTTGTTGGCTAATGGCATGGACTTTCCCACCAATTTTCATCTGATTTGACCATCACGTTGCGTGGCCATGACCGGTAGAGAACGGCCAAAAGGAGCCAGTCGTGTGCGCGCTGATCAGTCAGTGAGCTTTGGTCCCGTTCACGGTTTCTCTGTCGATCTTCCGCCGTCGTTGAAAAAATCGTCCGTCGCAACCATGCCGAATTTGTCAGTGAGTTTACCCTTATCGTTTTCACTGAACATTGTTTGGATACGCCGTTCTTGCTTAAGTCTGGCGACCGTCTGAAAAAAACAGTCCTCACACAAGTGTATCTCATAACGCTCACCATCGTGGGCAGAGCCATATCCCCACTGGGCCTGCAATAAGGCATATTGGAGGCCATTGCCCGCGACGCGAGCACTGTCGAGGCAGACATCGCACAGGACGTCGCTGACGATCTCGACTTCTCTCTTTTCTTTTACCTTCATCACTTACCTCCCGTGGTCATGACAAACCACTTGGGAAGCATATTAGACGCAAGACAACGACAAAACACTGCCCATAGGAAGCCGATCCCCTGCGATCATGGTTTGGCAGTGTTATTTCGTAGATAGGGCGCAGCAAGCCTACAAAGCTGCACTGTGGCGACGGCCTAAGTGAGCTCCTGTGGGATGAAAATAAAGTGTCATCCTTAAAAGGTGCCCCTGACTCGGTGAGGCTACCCGGCCATACCCTGTCCCAGCCCGAGCAAAAGGCGGCGGCGCTGGTCTGGCGGACATCACAGTGGCGATTTCTGGCCTCCTGATTGGATGAAGCTGTATTTTCAGATATTTGACGCATGCGACCCGCTTGGTCCCTGCTTAATGCGCATTAGGATGAAACTTTAACGGCGGTTCGAGGCCTGTGACTCTCCGCGAGCCCAGCAAATCTGTACGGTTTAGGATGAAACGTTATTTTCTTCCCACAAAACCTACAACACCGGCACCGCGCCGATCGGGCGCAACAAACCTACAACCCCAGCCCCGCGTAGTTAGGGCGCAACAAACCTACAACCCCAGCCCCGCACCGGTTGGGCGCAACAAACCTGCAACACCGGCACCGCGCCGATAGGGCGCAACAAACCTACAACCCTAGCCCCGCGCAGTTAGGGCGCAGCAAACCTGCAACACCGGCACCGCGCCGATAGGGCGCAACAAACCTACAACCCCAGCCCCGCGCAGTTAGGGCGCAGCAAACCTACAACACCGGCGCCAGGCCGATAGGGCGCAACAAACCTACAACACCGGCGCCAGGCCGATCGGGCGCAACAAACCTACAACCCCAGCCCCGCGCAGTTAGGGCGCAGCAAACCTACAACACCGGCGCCAGGCCGATAGGGCGCAACAAACCTACAACACCGGCGCCAGGCCGATCGGGCGCAACAAACCTACAACCCCAGCCCCGCGCAGTTAGGGCGCAGCAAACCTACAACACCGGCGCCAGGCCGATAGGGCGCAACAAACCTACAACCCTAGCCCCGCGCAGTTAGGGCGCAGCAAACCT
>NZ_VBTO01000020.1:0-75852 GCF_013277615.1 Pseudomonas sp. MS19
GCGCAAATATTTAGGCGTCTAGCGACCTCATGCACAGGCTCATCACGAAACAGAGCCATACCTAGTACAAGCCAAAGCACTTGGTCGCTGGGTAGGCGTCGCCGACGTATCGTCGCTTGCGCCGAAAGATTGAGTGCGCTGGCTACCCATTCCACTGGGATGTTTTGAGTGAAGGTGCTTAGGTCGGAGAAGTTGAAAAGATCGCCGAGGTCGAGCAATTGCTGCTGAATGGGCATAAAAAATCCGATACCAGAAAACTGGTATCGGATTTTCTTTAAACCCCGACCTAGATACAAATGCTTAAGTGAACAGCATTACGCTTGAGAGCGAGGCTTAAAAGAGCACCAATTGTTGCTCTGCGTCGAGACCTGCGCAGACAGTCGTTACGCAGGTCAACATGAGCCGCAAGGGCTCATGCGTCGATCACTCGTACTAACGTGGCTTAGAACACGTATTGCATGCGCATTACGAACGCATCGCCATCATCGTCGCCAGCGGCGTTTTGGATGTTGTCGGTGTTGAGCATTGCGTAGTTGGCAGCAACTTTGACCGCTTCAGTGGCGTACCAGTTAAGGCCCACAGTGTGGATGCTGGCTTCGGTATCGCCGACCTGACGGGTAGCAGTCGAGGTTACTACGTTGCCATCATCGACATTGATGTGGTCGTAGCGGTAGAACACTTCCCAGGCGCCGAGTTGCTTGTCTTCAGGCTTAACGATGTCGAACTTGGCGCCATCGAGCTTGTAGCCGCGAGACTCACCAGTAAGGGTGTAAGCCACCTGACCGTAGTAACCGTCGGTGTCGATGTCTTTGATCGCCGCGCTATCGGCTTTCAGGGTGCGGGTCAGGTATTCACCCTGAGCCGAGAAAGGACCCATTGCCCAGGCCAGTTCAGCGCCCCAGACCGAATCACTCTCAAAGTCACCGGCAACGCCCTGGAAGCCGCCGAATACCGCACGGTTGCCATTGGTACCGGCATCGTTACCGCCGTTGGTGGAAACACCGCGCACGGTCAGACGTGGACGAATACGGCCATCGACAGCTGTGTCTTCAAGGTCACGGTTGGCGTAGTTGACACCCACATGCAGGACATTACCTGCCTCTGCCATCGGCGCGAATACACCGCGCAAGTTGAACTGCTTGACGCTGTCGCCATCGGTATCGTTGGCGTCTTTGGCGCTGATACCGCCCGACAGCCAGAACATGTCACCGGCAACGCCACTGGCTTGAGCGCCAAGGCCGTTTTCGTGGCCGTTCACCCAGTCAGCCACTTCATAGGCTGCGTTACGCTCGATGGCGGTGATCGACTTGGAGCTGGTGGCTTTTTCCAGACCAAAGTCCGGATCGAAACGGCCAAATTTCAAGTTAAATGGTTTGAAACCGGTGTAGGCAATCGACGCTTCATCGAAGTAGCCGTCATCCGAGTTGCCGGCGTTGTGCGCGAAGTCGTAGCTGATAGCGTACTTCCAGTCGGTGTAAGCAACACCGCTGATTTCCAGGAATGCGCGACGGAAGTAGGCTGCGTCTGCGGTTTCACCGTTTTTGGTGTAGAAACCATCGAAGCGGCTGTAGTCGGCTTGCAAACGGCCGCCCAGCTTGAAGCTGAATTCTTTGTCGGTAGTGGCTACTTCAAGACCGCCTTTGGTTTTGACAACAATGTCAGCCCCGTCAGAAGTCACAGTGCCGGCGAATACTTGCGTGGAAACAGCCATTGCCAGAGCGGTGGCAGCGACACCGGCGAAGTGCTTACAGATCATCGAAAAATTCCCCTATGGACTTTTAGTCGTAAAACACACGAGTGTTTGAGCTCGTTTGTGTGGGGGAATCTTGGCGGTGGGATATGTCAGCTCGGTTGCTGATATATAAAGATTTTGTGACAACGGAACTTTTTTTACTTCGAATACTTATAAGCAGCTATAAGCACCCGCGACCGCAACCCGCGAGCAGTAGCGGCTATCGAGCAATGGCGCAGATTAACTCTGATGATTACCGCGCTGCTTCCCTTGTCGGATTTCAGACAAGCGAGCAGCCAGCGAATCAAGTGCGGCAGACTCCTCAACAGGGAGCCTGCGCACAACAGCCTGAGAAAGGCGCATGTGTTTGATGAAGCGGCGACAGTTGATGCACATGAGCAAATGCGTGCGCATGGAAATTCGCGTTCGCAGACTCATTCTGTTGTCGAGCAAGTCGCCCGAACGCTCAACCAGTTGCTTGCAAGTCAGCATTTACCTGTTTCCTCAAAATGCTCCAGGGTCGCGAACACTTTAAGGCGCGCCCGGTGTAGTAGTACCCGAACATTTGAGAGCGATATATCAAGAAGATTACAAATTTCTTCCAACTCCAAGCCTTGTCGCTCACGCAGCAATAACACACTGCCCTGAGAGGCCGACAGACTTACCAATGTTTTTTCCAGGCACTCGCGGAGTTCGCCCTCCATGAGCAGCTGCTCGGGAGTATCCTGATGCCACGCATGCGGGGCCAGTAACCAGTGGCCATCATCAGCAAAATGCTCATCGCCGATAGTGCCATGCGGGCCGGGCAGGTCGTCAATCAGAACCTCCCGGCGATTATGCTTCAACCGAGTTTTAGCTGTATTGGCGGTGATGGTCAGCAACCAGGTCTTGAGGCTCGAGCGCCCCTGAAAACCCTCGAGATTATTGACCACAGCCAGCCATGCATCCTGGACGACTTCATCCGCATTACGGCTGCCCACAATAGCAAACGCAACCGCGCGCATTGCCCCCTGATAGGTGGCAACTAACTCCCTGTATGCTTTTTGCTCGCCCGACAGAAGCCGTGCGAGTAAAGCGCTATCGTCCGGATAATTCATCAAATTTTGCGCAAAATCACACTACCAATCGAGTAGCCTGCGCCAAACGAGCTCAGCACACCCAGCGACCCGACCGGCAGATCATCCTGATATTTATGCAGAGCAATCACCGAGCCTGCAGAGCTGGTGTTGGCATAGGTGTCGAGAATAACTGGCGCCTCACCTGGCTCGGCATCACGGCCCAGCAACTTGCGCGCAATCAGCAGGTTCATGTTGAGGTTGGCCTGGTGCAGCCAGAATCGCTTAACGTCATTGACGCTCAACTCGTTCTCTTCAAGGTGGGCAGCAATCAATTCAGCCACCATCGGGCAGACATCTTTGAATACCTTGCGGCCTTCCTGCACGAACAGTTTGTCGCGGGCGCCCTGGCCCTCTTCTGCTGCGCGGTTGAGGAAGCCAAAGTTGTTGCGGATGTTGTTGGAGAACTGAGTCAGCAATTTGGTGCCAACAATATCGAACTGGTAGGCGGAAGTTGCCTGATCCTTGCGCTCGATAATCACGGCAGTCGCTGCGTCACCAAAGATGAAGTGGCTGTCGCGGTCGCGGAAGTTCAGGTGTCCGGTGCAGATCTCCGGGTTAACCATCAGGATCGCGCGAGCCTGCCCCAACTGAACGCTGTTTGTCGCAGCCTGAATGCCGAACGTTGCCGACGAGCAGGCGACGTTCATGTCATAGCCGAAGCCCTGAATGCCCAGCGCCGCCTGAACTTCGATGGCAACAGCCGGATAGGCACGCTGCAGGTTCGAGCAGGCGACAATCACGCCGTCGATGTCGGCAGCGGTTTTACCCGCACGCGCCATAGCTTCCTGAGCGGCGCCAATGGCCATCTCGCAAAGAACGCCCCACTCATCATTTGTGCGCTCGACAATCCGCGGCACCATGCGCTGCGGATCAAGGATGCCGTCTTTGTCCATGACGAAGCGGCTCTTGATGCCCGATGCTTTCTCGATGAATGCACTGCTGGATTCAGTGAGTGGCTGCAATTCACCGCGGGCAATGGCATCGCTATTGTCCGCGTTGTATTGGTTTACATACGTATTGAATGATTCAACCAGCTCGTCGTTGGAGATGCTATTAGCCGGGGTATAAAGGCCGGTACCGCTAATGACGACGTTATGCACGGTCATTCCTCTAGTTCACTGCCGCTCAGGCGGCCAATTATGCATACACCCGCAGTTGGCAGACCGCAGGTACTGTATTTTTCATGCTGGCCAAATTGTTGGTTCCAGCGCTATACAACAGAGTGTGCCACAGCCAGAGCCTTGAAGCCTCGTAGCCTGTAGAGCAAATATGACAATTACGCGCATTTCAGCCCCCCCCGCCCCGCTCAACCTGAGCAGGACCAAGCCGTGTCAACTTCTCTGCAACGATGCGGCAAAGAGCTGAACCTTTGTGTTCAGGGCACGCTCACCTCTGAAGCAGGGTACTTATATGACCACTTTAGCCAACAACTATCAGCGCGGAGCCCTGAGATTTATCAGGCCCATACATTGCGGGCATAACGCCAGCACTTAAAAGCTGTCTAGTTTTATCCATGCAGGGTGCAAGGTCAAATTAACCCGACGGGCCATCGAACAGACCAATGCGGACTTATACCGAACTATCAGTTGGTCAACTGCTGCAACAAGCCCTGAATGCTGGCACTCCAAAAGGCCTGATTTTCCCTACGGGATAACTTGAGCGCTTATTTCGGGTTACATTCAGGGCCATGAGCCGCTATCAGGAAACCAGCATGAATTTTTCACTACTCAGCCGTTACGCATTCTTTGCATCCTGCGTTTTATTCACCCTTATCAGCCTGGCATTTTTGGATCACCACTGGATGTGGCCACTGACGCTGATCGGCGCTGCACTGAGCGCAGTGGGCATTGTTGATTTGCTGCAAACGCGTCAGGCGGTGCGCCGCAACTATCCCATTCTGGGCAATATTCGGTACTTGGTCGAAACCATTCGCCCCGAGATTCGCCAATACCTGCTGGAAGCGGACAACGACCAATTACCTTTCTCGCGGTCGCAGCGCTCGCTGGTCTATGCACGCGCCAAAAATCAGGGGGCCGATAAGCCCTTTGGCACGCTGTTGGATGTATATGAGACCGGCTTTGAATTTATCAGCCACTCAATGCGCCCTGCTCCGCTCGTGGACCCGAGCAATTTTCGCATCGACATTGGCGGCCCGCAGTGCACTCAGCCCTACTCGGCCTCGCTGCTGAATATCTCTGCCATGAGTTTCGGCTCGCTCAGCGCCAACGCCATTCGCGCACTGAACAAGGGTGCAAAGCTCGGTAATTTCGCCCACGACACCGGTGAGGGCAGTATCAGTGCCTATCACCGTGCTCACGACGGCGACCTGATCTGGGAGCTCGGCAGTGGCTACTTTGGTTGCCGCAGCAGCGACGGTCAATTCGACCCGGAGCGGTTTGCCGCTCAAGCCACCTCGCCACAGGTTCGGATGATCGAGATCAAGCTCAGCCAGGGCGCCAAGCCGGGCCATGGCGGTATTCTGCCGAAGCACAAGATCACCGTTGAGATATCCGAAACCAGGGGTATTCCAATGGATGAGGACTGCATTTCCCCTTCTCGTCACAGCGCGTTTTCGACGCCTGTCGAGCTGCTGGAGTTCATCGCCAAACTGCGCGATCTCTCGGGTGGCAAACCGGTCGGCTTCAAGCTTTGCCTGGGGCATCCATGGGAATTCATGGGCATCGCCAAAGCCATGCTCGAAACCGGAATCATGCCCGACTTCATTGTCGTCGATGGCAAGGAAGGCGGCACCGGCGCGGCGCCCGTGGAGTTCACTAACCATATTGGCTTGCCGCTGCGTGAAGGCCTGCTGTTCGTCCACAACACACTGGTCGGCATCGGCCTGCGCGACAAGATCAAGATAGGCGCCAGCGGTAAAATCATCAGCGCCTTCGACATCGCCCGCGTACTGGCGTACGGCGCCGACTGGGCCAACTCGGCGCGCGGTTTCATGTTCGCCATCGGCTGTATCCAGAGCCAGTCGTGCCACACCAACAAATGCCCGACAGGTGTCGCTACGCAGGATCCACTGCGCCAGCGCGCACTGGTTGTCGAAGACAAAGCCGAACGCGTGCACAGCTTCCACCGCAATACCCTGCACGCCTTTGCCGAGATGCTGGCGGCGGCAGGCCTTGATCATCCGGCGCAACTCGAAGCACGCCACTTGGTGCAACGTATGTCGGCGAACGAAATCAAGCTACTATCGCAACAGCACCTGTTCCTCAAGCCAAACGAACTGCTCGGCGAGCAAAATTGCGGCGAGTTCTACCAGCGCATGTGGCAATTGGCCCGCGCCGACAGCTTTGAGGCAGCAAACGTTTAAGACGGAGTCACGACGATGGCATTGCATGTTTGGCTGATTTATCTGGCGGCCGTTACCGGATTATCACTCACTCCCGGCCCGAACGGCCTGTTGGCGCTGACTCATGGCGCACTCTATGGCCATCGTCGAACCCTGTGGACCATCAGCGGCGGCGTGATCGGTTTTGTCGCGCTGATGGCCCTCTCTATGTTTGGCATCGGCGCCCTGCTGAACGCGTCGGCCAATGCGCTGATCATTCTTAAATGGATTGGAGGCGCTTACCTGATCTGGCTCGGTATCGGGCTGTGGCGGGCGCCGGCAATCAATCTGCAGGCTCCTCAGGGCCAGGCGTTGAAAAGCTCGAATGCGCTTTTTCGTCAAGGTCTGTTTTCGGCGGTATCCAACCCGAAAGTGATTCTGTTCTTCGGCGCGTTCCTGCCGCAATTCATTCAACCCAACGAAGACCTGCTGCTGCAATTTGCCGTTATGGCGCTGACGTTCGCAGTGGTAGAAGGCTGCATCGAGTATGTGCTGGCACATGCCGCTCACCGCATCCGCCCCTGGTTGCAGCGCCGTGGCAAAGCCTTCAATCGTTGCTGCGGCGGTCTGTTTGCGGCAATGGGCGCTGCACTGCCGCTGACTCGTTAATGGCAAAGAGCGGCCACTTCGGTTGCTCCAACCGTTAGTCAAGTCAAGATCACTAATAACGCATAACAACGTAAAGCATGGTCGTAGAGCGGTTCTGCACTTACTTTCAGGGATAAAGCGGCCGATAATGCCGCGCCCGAAAAAGCCGTCTGCGGAAACCTGTTTATGTCCCAAGTCTCACCCGAATCCCCGTCGCGCCTCAGCACACGCGCCATCATATTAATTGAGTTAGCGCTTGCGCTCGGTGGCTTCGCGATCGGCACCGGTGAGTTTTCGATCATGGGCTTAATGCCCAATGTCGCGCAGGACTTATCGATTACAGAACCGCAGGTCGGCAACGTCATCAGCGCCTATGCGCTGGGTGTAGTGGTTGGCGCGCCGATTCTGGCAATTGTCGGCTCGCGCTTGTTGCGCAAACATCTGTTACTGCTGTTGATGGGCATCTTTGCGGTCGGCAACTTTGCCAGCGCCTTCGCGCCCGACTATCACTCGCTGATGATTGTGCGCTTCTTTGCCGGCCTGCCGCACGGCGCCTACTTTGGCGTTGCCATGCTGGTCGCGGCCTCAATGGCGCCACCGCATAAACGCGCCAAGGCCGTCAGCCGTGTACTCATGGGCCTGACCATTGCCATATTGGTTGGCAACCCCATCGCGACCTGGTTGGGCCAAGTGCTCAGCTGGCGGTATGCGTTTGCGTTGGTCGGCTTGATCGCCCTCATGACCGTCATCATGGTCGCGATATTCATGCCGCTGGACAAACAACAAGCGCGCAGCAATCCGCTGTCGGAAATGCGCGCGTTTAATCGCCCGCAAGTCTGGCTCGCGTTGGCCATTGGCTCTGTCGGATTTGCCGGCATGTTCTGCGTGTTCAGCTACATGGCGCCAACGCTGCTCGAAGTCACCCATCTCAGCGCCAACTGGATTCCCTTCGCGCTAGCCGCGTTTGGTCTGGGCGGCATTGTGGGTAACATTGCCGGCGGCTGGCTGTTCGATAAGTTGCAATTCAAAGCCGTGGCCTGGCTGTTGCTGTGGAGTGCATTGGTGCTGATGCTGTTCCCGTTTGCCGCGCATTCGGTGTGGACTGTGTTCCCGGCCGTGTTTGCTGTCGGCACTATGGTGTCGCTGTCTCCAGCGCTGCAAACTCACCTGATGGACGTCGCGCATGGCGCACAAACGCTGGCAGCCGCCTCCAACCATGCGGCATTCAATATCGCCAATGCCCTTGGCCCATGGCTCGGCGGCCTGGCGATCAGCGCCGGTTACGGTTGGACCTCAACCGGTTACATAGGCGCCGCCACGGCACTGGCCGGTTTGCTGATATTTTTCTGGGCATGGAAAGTTGAAAAGGATGTCGCTCAGGCCAAGGCCTGAGCGCTCCAGACCGCGACTTAGCCGCTGGTGTAAGCAGTGGCTAAGCAGCGCGGTTTTACCATTTGAGTCACAACCGTTGCGGTTCGCTCTGGCTGGCAGGCCAATAATCATCGGCAATTAACCGCTATTGGCAAACTGCCAACGCGGCAAATAGATCAAGCTTCGCGAATCAGGCTGTTCAGCCCGGCCACACGCTCGTTGATCTGCGCTTCCAACGCCTCGATCTGCGCCTGATGTTGCGCTTGCAGCTCGATTTGCTGGGCACACAGTTTCAACGCGGCGAGCACCAACAGTTTCTCGCCCACCAGAGTGGGTGAAGCCTGCTTGGTTTCGGCCAATAGCTTTTTCAGCATCAGCGCCGATTCGCTAAGCGCCTCAGCTTTACCTTCTGCTGTTTTGATGCTGTATTCACGCCCCAGAATATTGATTACCGAGACGTTCTCTTCGCGCATGCGATTCATTGATTAGGCGCAGCCTCTGCTGATTGACCGGCGCGGGCCAACTCGACCAGCGCCTGAATCCGCGCGGCTGTGGCTCCGTGTAATTCTTCTTGCTCAAGGGCAGCTAGCTGCAACGTCTCGTTTTCTTCCTTGAGGGTCTGCAACTCTTTGGTCAGCGTCGCATTGCTGCCCTGAAGCGTTTTATTCTCTTGCAAAAGAGCACCGACAAGCTGTTCCAACTGACTTAAATTGTTTTCTAACATAATGATTACTCAGGTCTTTTGCACGGGCCGCGACAATAAAGAAAACTCGCCGAAGAAGCCATACACCTGCGGCCCTTTGACCCTATAAAAACAGATGAATGCCCTCGCGTTGCTCAGCGCTTGCTGAAAACATCGCCGGTGAGTCAGTTAACGAGTCTGCTCCGACCCGCCGCCTGCCCCCGAGTTCAATTGCAACAAACGCCAGTTGCTGCTCAGGCTTGGTCGGTGCGGTTTTCAGGTAAAAAGGCCATCAAGTCGCGACAATCGATTTGCTCCGGGGCCAGGAATCGGTCCGCGTAACGCATACATGCGCCAGAGCGAATGAATATACTCAGCAAATTGGCGTCCAGATGCCCATCTGCGCACATCCCCGACATGATACGTAGCGCTTGCGACAGGGTTTTGCTCGGTTTGTAAGGCCGGTCACGCGCGGTCAACGCTTCGAAGACATCGGCAATCGCCATCATCTTGGCCTGCGGGCTGAGTTGCTCGCCGGTTAAACCGCAGGGATAGCCCTTGCCATCGATGCGTTCGTGATGGCCGCCCGCAATCTCCGGAACCTGCTCAAGCCCATGCGGAAACGGCAAGGCATTGAGCATCTTGATGGTTTGGATGATGTGCTCGTTAATCTTGTAGCGCTCTTCCTCGGTCAACGTGCCACGGCGTATCGACAGGTTTTTCAGCTCGCCCCGATCATACAAATACTCGGGCACCTGCATGTTGAAACCGAAGCGGTTGTCGGGGTCGAGACAATCAGCCGCCGGCCGGGCAATTTTGTGTTCCGGACGGTCCGCCAGCAAATCCTCCCACACCGGCAACTCGACCACGGGTTGCGCCTCTTTACGTACGCGCTCCTCGCCGGAAATACCCAGACGATCATCCAGCGTGCGCAGCCAGCGGCGCTTGGCGATGGCCTGCAACCGCTGCAATTGTTCCTCACCTAAAAACTCGCTACCGGTGTTGCAGCGAGCTATAAACGCAAACTCTTCATCCAGTTGCTGCCACTGCGCATCTCGCGCGGCGATGGCCTCGGCACGGTCAGCGCCAGCGTTCAACGCCTCCAGATAATCGATCTGCGCATCACGCTTGAGCACCTCGAAACGCAGGCGTATTTCATGAATCCGGTCGTAGATTGTCTCAAGCTTGGTGGCCTTATCGACCACATATTCGGGCGTCGTCACCTTGCCGCAGTCGTGCAGCCACGCGCCGATGTGCAGCGCATGCCAGTCATCATCGCTCATATCAAATTGCGCATAGGGTCCCTGCGTCTCGGCACAGGCCGCCTCGGCCAACAACTTGGCGGCCTCCGGCACACGCTCGCAATGGCCGCCGGTATAAGGGCTCTTGGCATCGATTGCGCTGGCGACCAACTGGATCAATGACTCGAACAACGCTTTCTGCTGCCCGATCAAACCCCGCGTTTCAAGGGCCACGGCAGCGAACCCGGCTAACGCTTCGATGAAGCTGATGTGTGCATTATCCAAGGCCTGCTCAAGGAACAGCACCAGCGCCCCAACGGCCTGCCCCTTGCGGTTGAACAGCGGCACCGTCAGTGAAGCGCTGGCCGGCAAGCCAAGTTGGCGGCAGTGCTCGGCATTATCCTGGGAGTGGATCGATTGCTTGCGAGCAATGGCATCCGTCACCGAAAACATCAGCACAGCGCTGTCCAGCTTATAAAACTTCAGCGGGCAGGTTTCCCAGAGCCCATCGGCCAGGCGCAATGATTCAACACCATCAACCGCCGTGCGCACATAGAGCAACCCACCGCGCGCATGCGAGGCCTCAGTCGTTGCGCGCAAAAGGGTTGCCATTAAATGCTCGAAATCGGCATCGCCGTTCAAGCGGGTAATGATGTCAATGAACCCGGCCAATGTATCGCGGCTGGCTGAGAGCGCAGCATTAAGCTGCTGCATCTCGTAGATTTCGCTTTTAACGTCATCCGCACGGGCAAAATCGAAGAAGCGCAGGCGTTCAGCCCGGCGGGTCAACCTGATGATCGGCTCGGTAACAGCACGTGACAGCCAAATGGCCAACGGAATGCTCAGCAGCAAGATCGCCAGGGTTTCCAGAAACATCCGATCACGAACCGAGCGCACCTCAGAGAGCAGATCATCCTTGGGCACTGCAGCGCCAAGGTAAATGTTTGAGGTGCCGGTATTAGGCAGGCGAACCAACTCAACCCGCCATTCTTTATCATTTAGAACACGCTCTTCGAGGGCGACATCTTGTTCCTGCGCCGCTTCCAACTGGTCGAGCAAACGCGCAAAGGTGCTCATTACAGGTTTTTTCAGAGTACTCAAACGCGGCGCGTGAGTGGGCCTGCGGTCATACAGATCGGGGTCGTTACTGGCCAATATCTGGCCTTGGCGGTTGACCAGCACCATCCTTGCATTGGGCGTCAGCTGGCTGCGGATCAGGCTTTCATCCAGCAGCCTGTAGTTCAGATCGGCGCCCACCACCAACTGGTCATCATCGGACGCCTTGGCGATCGTGATACCCGCCGTATCCTTCAGATAAAACCGGTAAGGCCGCGTGCGAATCATCTGGTCGACGCTTATCGCCTGCTTAAACCAGGGGCGCTCACGCGGGTCATAATTCTCGACGCCACGCGCGGGCACACGCATTATTTCGCTGAGATCGGCACGCAAATACACGGTTTGCAGATTCGGTACATCGGCCCTGCGCACAAAATTCTGCGAAACATACACCGTCCCGGGCGGGGCCGTTTCTCGCGCCGGCGGATCGGCATGGACCAATTCCGCCAGCGACAAGTAATTACCCTGGTTGTCTGCGTAGTAGAAAGAAATCGCCGCAGGAGCTGCCCGCAACGCTGCCTGCAGCATGGGCAGCGCGCGCATACGAGCGGTCTCGTCGGGGGCCCGTAAAAAATCGGTGAGCACCAGCAGGCTCAAACCTTCGCGTACCGTCGAGAGCAGGTAATGGAACTCGACAGCGGTGTCTTCCGCGGCGTTATAGGTTTGTTCGAGGGATTTATCGTAGACAGTCTGAACCGTGCGCTCATACGAACGCACGGCAATGGTCGCACCCACTGCGCTAACCAGCACGACCATTGCGCACACAGCATAAGTGCGCAGCGACCATCCTCTGAACTTGAGCATACATATCCCTTGTTAGCCTTGCGGCTGAGCGTGTGCGCCGGAGTAAAAGTATCCGAAGCGGCTGGATTGATCGCGCCCTGTTACAGCCCCGGCAACAACCAGCGTGTTGCTGCTAGAACAATAGACAAACTTCAGGCAACTGTTCAGACGAGCTGACGATACAAGCAGCAATGTTGCTGCCTGCATCGAAGGATAGCCTCAGAGGGCGGCGATACGCTGCTGCAATCGCGCCTGCAGCGCTTCCAGCTCAGCCTTGTCGGCCATCTTGCTGGCATGAATAGCCAGGTCTTCGCCGGCAAATCTTGGAATCACGTGAAAGTGCAGATGGAAAACCGTTTGTCCGGCTGGCGCCCCGTTGAACTGGGCGATCTGAACCCCCGCGGGCTCAAGCTCGTCGGTGAGTACCTGCGCGAGACGCTGAACCACGCTAATCAACTGGCTGAGTTTTTCCGGCTCGATATCCAGCAGATTACGCGCTTCGACGTGCTTCGGAATCACCAGGGTATGGCCGTATGACTGCGGGAACAGATCCAGGAACGCCAACACATCATCATCTTCGTAAATCTTGTAGCACGGTGCATCGCCACGAATGATTTTGGCAAAAATGTTTTCTGAATCGTAACTGCCATGCAAGCTCATTTAGGCGCTCCTTAATCGATGGATGGAGATTCAAACATACCGGTTTGGACACAACGGCCCAAGCCTATTAATGGGTCAGACATGTCTGCCTGATTGCTCAGGCCTCGACATTGTTCCATTGCTTGCTCAGGCGCTTCTCAGACACCGGAATCTTGGTTCCCAGTTGTTGGGCAAACAGCGAGACACGGTATTCCTCCAGCATCCAGCGATAGAGCAGCAATTGCTCGTCGCGCTTACCCTCCTGCAGATGCTTGGCCAGCCGGGCACTGTATTGCTGCCAACATTGCGCCAGCTCGCCACTCCAGACCCGGTCGCGCTGCACTTGCGAGCCGAGTTTATCCAGGCGCTGCTCTATCGCCCGCAAGTAGCGCGGCAGCTCTTTAAGCCACGTCGCCGGGGTTTCGCGAACAAAACCGGGATAAACCAGGTTGGCCAGCTGCTGCTTGATATCGTTCAGGGCAATGGCCTGGGCCAGATCAATCTTGCCCTTAAAGCGCTTTTGCAGGCTGTGGTAAAGCTTGAGAATTTCCAGCACCAGCCTGGCCAAACGCTCGGCATGCTCGACCCAGTCGCCACGCTTGCTGGCCAATGCAGCCAGCGCCGCACCGTCACGCGGTAACGGCTGCTGCCCTTCAAGCATGCAGCTGTCGAGACTGGCTAACAAAATATCTTCAACCAACGCATCAACCCGACCCAGCTCGCGGTACAACAGCCCCAGCTCGGTCAGGCCAGGCAATTTGCCGCGCAGGAACTTGGCCGGTTCTGCCAGTTGCTGCAGGAGCAAGCGTTGCAGTGCACGCCGATGCTGAAACTCAGCTTCGGCGGCTGTCGAGAAACGCCCTTCCTTGACGCTGCCAGCCTCTTCGACCAGCGCCGGATACACCGTCATGGTCAACCCGGCCACTTGATGCTGGGTCTTTTCGGCGACTTTGGCAAAGCCCTTGGCCTCGATTGGCTTGTCGGCTGTTTTGCTTTGCGGAATCGCCAGTGCAGCCTGGCTGGCTTCACTGAAGCGCGCCGTCAGCTCGGCCAGATCACGACCTTCGCCAAGCAACTTGCCACGGGTGTCCACCACCTCGATATTCATTCGCAGGTGGCTTTCAACAGCGCCAGCAGACTCGGCCCACGCCTCATCCGGCACGCGCGCGCCGGTCATGCGTTGTAACTCGCGGCCCAACGATTGCGGCAGGCTGCCCTCGCCAAAGGTGATCTTGCTGAGAGCGGCCGCCACAAAGTCCGGAACCGGCACAAAATTCTTGCGCAGCGCCTTTGGCAAACCCCGCACCAGCGCCATGCATTTGGCCTCAAGCAGGCCCGGCACCAGCCATTCGAGCCGCTCGGGCTGCAACTGCGGCAGCAACGGCGCAGGCACCCGTACCGTGACACCGTCACGCGGGTGGTTAGGCTCGAAGTGGTAACTCATGGGTAACTGCAAATCGCCCAATTGCAGGGTATCCGGATACAGGCTGGCCGTGACCTCCTTGGCATCACGCGCGAGCACATCTTCCTCGCGCATGATCAACAGCTGCGGGTTCTTCGCGCTTTCGCGCTTGTACCAGGACTCAAAGCTGGCGGTCTGATAAATATCCGCCGGAATGCGCGCATCGTAGAACGCGAACATCGCCTCTTCGTCCGCCAGAATATCCCGGCGCCGCGCCTTGGCTTCCAGTTCGTCGAGCTTTTCCAGCAGTTGGCGATTGGCGGACAAACAACGCGCCCGCGAGTTGATTTCGCCACCGACCAGGCCTTCGCGGATAAACAGTTCACGCGATACCACCGGCTCAATCGGGCCAAAGTGCACAGGCCTGCGCCCGACCACGATCATGCCGTACAGGGTGATTTGCTCGTAAGCCACCACCTGCCCGCGCTTCTTTTCCCAGTGCGGTTCAAAGTGATTTTTCTTGATCAGATGACCTGCCAGCGGCTCGATCCAGTCCGGCTCGATCTTGGCGACCATGCGCGCAAACAGCTTGGTGGTTTCGACCAACTCTGAGGCCATCAACCACTGCGGACGTTTGCGACCAATGCCAGACGAGGGATGAATCCAGAAGCGCCGTTGCCGTGCGCCCAGATAATCGCCATCTTCGGTCTTCTGCCCGATCTGGCTGAGCAAGCCTGCCAGAATCGCCTTGTGCAGCGTTTGATAGCCCACCGATTTTTCGGCCGCCGAAAGCTCCTCGCCCTCAGCAGCCTTGGCCTTGGCGGCAGCGGGTTTGTTCGCCGCCGGTTTGGCATTCAATTGCAGGTCGCGGCTGATCAACACCAACTGGCGATGAGCATCGCGCCATTCACGCAAGCGCAAATAGTTGAGGAAGTTCTTCCGGCACCAACTGCGCAAAGCACTTGAGCCCAACGCCTGACGCTGCTCCTCAAAGCCACGCCACAGATTGACCAGCGCGGCGAAGTCCGAGTCCACGTCCTTCCATTGCGCATGGGCCTGATCCGCTGCTTGCTGGCGGTCCGATGGACGCTCACGAGGGTCTTGCACCGATAGATTACTGGCAATGATCAGCACTTCATCGAGGCTACCCAACCGCGCGCCCTCAAGCACCATCCGACCCAGCCGCGGGTCAATCGGCAGACGCGCCAACTGGCGACCGAGCGCTGTCAGCTGGCCTTCACGGCTAACCGCCGAGAGTTCCTGAAGCAGGTTGAAACCGTCACTGATGGCCTTGCCATCTGGCGGCTCAATAAACGGGAACTGGTTAATCTCACCCAGTCGCAGATGCAGCATCTGCAGGATTACCGCCGCCAGATTGGTACGCAGAATCTCGGGATCAGTAAACTCAGGACGCGAGTTGAAATCTTCTTCGCTGTAGAGGCGGATACAAATCCCCGGCTCCACCCGCCCGCAGCGGCCTTTACGCTGATTGGCGCTGGCTTGCGAGATTGCCTCAACCGGCAACCGCTGGACCTTGGCGCGGTAGCTGTAACGGCTGATCCGCGCCGTGCCGCTGTCGATCACATAACGAATACCGGGCACGGTGAGCGAGGTTTCGGCAACGTTGGTGGCCAGAACGATTTTGCGCGCAGGCATCGGCTGGAAAATTTTCTGCTGCTCGGCCGGCGTCAGGCGCGCATAGAGCGGCAACACTTCGGTGTGTTTCAGATTGGCCTTGCGCAGCCAGTCGGCCGCTTCGCGGATCTCGCGTTCACCGGGCAGAAACACCAGCACATCGCCGGGCAATTTGCCTTCACTGCGCTCGAACGCAGCAATCTCATCAATGCTGGCGAGCAGCGCCTGATCGACAGACAAGTCTTCCTCGACCTGATTGCCCTCTTCGTCCTGCTCGGCGGCCAGCGGGCGGTACCAGGTTTCAACCGGATAAGTACGCCCAGACACTTCAACAATCGGCGCGTCGTTGAAGTGCTTGGAGAAACGCTGCAGGTCGATGGTCGCAGAGGTGATGATCAGCTTCAGATCGGGCCGACGCGACAACAAGGTTTTCAGGTAACCGAGCAGGAAGTCGATGTTCAGGCTGCGCTCATGCGCCTCGTCGACAATGATCGTGTCGTACTTTTCGAGATAGCGGTCATGCTGGGTTTCGGCCAGCAAGATACCGTCGGTCATCAGCTTGATCAGGCTGCGCTCGTTGCTCTGGTCTTCAAAACGCACCTGATAACCGACCAGCTCGCCCAGCGGCGTACCGATCTCTTCTGCCACTCGGGTTGCCACACTTCTGGCGGCCAAGCGGCGCGGCTGGGTATGGCCAATCAAACCATGCGTGCCGCGCCCCAGTTCCAGACAGATCTTCGGCAGCTGAGTGGTCTTGCCCGAGCCGGTTTCGCCGGCAATCACCACCACCTGATGTTTACTGATTGCCTGTTTGATCTCGTCGCGCTTGGCCGCAATCGGCAGCGCGTCGTCGTAACGCATCGGCGGCACGCTGAGCTTGCGTGCCTCAACCTTGGCACACGACTTCTGAAAACGCTCGAGCCACTGGGCCTGCTTCTGCTCATCGGGCTGCTTGCGCAACTCGTGCAATTGCCGGCGCAAACGATGCCTGTCGGCAATCATCGCCTGATCAAGGTTTTTCAGTAATGAGTCATAAGTCGGTGTGACGTCGGTCATCGGGCTATCGCGGCTGTCGTGTCTAGCCGTCAATTGTCGCAGATTTCCAGAGTTGGGTCAGGCCGCGATGGCACACACGTCTTGGATGCCCGATGTTGCGCAAACCAGCGCCCGCGCGATTACGTTTAACACTAGCGCGAGCATTGGTTTGGCGTCAGATCAGTGGGCTGGCCCGGTTGCCGGGTGTGAATGGGCAGACAACAGCTCGTCGAGCACGCCCAAATTGAAATGCCGCTGCAGGGTCACAGCGAAAAACTGCTCAGCGATCTGCGGAATTTCAGTGTAAAGCTCGAGCGCCCCTGCGCGTAATTCGTCCTGCACCACAACGGCCGGCAACAGCGCCACGTCACCGGAGTCCCGCGCCAGAAGGCGGAGCATGGCCATGTCGTCGACCTCGGCGCAGATCTGCGGGCGCAAACCACGGCTGTCGCAAAACAACTCGAACTGGCTGCGAATATCACTGCTGCGTCCCGGCACGATGAGCCGCACTTGCTGCAAATCGCGTTTCAGATCGAAAGGCTGCGCGCCGCTGCGAGGTGGGCCGACCAGGCAAACCGTTTGCCGGTCCAGCACCTGACAACGCCAGGAACGCTGGGCATCTGAACTGACCGCGGTGTTGCTCAATACGATGTCCAGCTTATGCAGCGCCAGTCGCTCCAACAACTCGCCAAGACTGCCCGACTCCAGCGTTATGAGCACATCACTGCGGCCCAAAAACGGCCGTAGCAAGTTCTCCTGAAAGTTACGCGAAAGGGTCGCAACCGCACCGATGCGTAGCTTCTGGTTGGCCTGCTGAGCGCCCTGCAAGGTCATCTGCAATTCGTTGCCAAGAGCAAAAATGCTTTCTGCGTAATCCAGCGCCAGCTGACCAGCCTCGGTAAGCAACAGGTTTCGGCCCGAGCGAATGAATAACGCATAGCCAAGTTGCTCCTCAAGGGCACGAATTTGCGTCGACAATGCCGACTGCGCGACATGCAGTGACTGCGCGGCGCGGGTCAGGTTGCCTTCCTTGGCGACGGCCCAAAAGTAATGCAGATGATGGAAATTCAGGCGGCGCATAATTCGTTCTTTATTAGAGATGATTATGTTCTATTCAATCTATTTTAATTAAAAATGCAACTGCTGGAAACTGAACCTGCCGATCACCCGCGGAGGTTCCCCGATGCAACACTTGCTCCCCCAATTGAGCGCCCTGCTCCCCTGGATTTACCTGCTGGCCATGTTGCCTGTGGCCTTGAGCCCGGCGCGCCTGGCGATTAACCGCCTCTGGTGGCCCGCACGACTGGCCGGTTACGCGGGATTTCTCGTGGTGCTCGCGGCTCTTTTTGAGGCGCTGTTGGTCGAGCGAGAAAGCGACCGTCTGGGACTGGCCATGGCCACGCTGATCAGCCTTTTGGCATTGGTCATCGTTGAATATTCGCGGCGCTATCTGGACGGCGAGCAAGGGCAGAAACGCTATATTCTGGCGCTGCTCGGCACATTGACGGCGGTAGCCGTGGTCGTCACCAGCCACGATGTATACGTGTTAATCGCGGCCTGGATCATTTCCAGCCTGTGCCTGCATCAACTCCTGACCTTCTACCGCGACCGCCCCATGGCTCAGGTTGTGGCCCACAAGAAGTTTCTCGCCAGCCGCCTGGCTGATCTCTGCCTGATCGCTGCAACCGTGCTGCTGGTGAACGCCAGCGGCGACAGTGCAATTGCAGTGATCCTCGATGAAGTCGCCGCACGCCTGCAAACAAGCGGCGCGCTGGGATGGGATTTGCAGCTGGCGAGTGTGTTACTGGTGCTGGCGGTAATACTCAAGTCCGCACAACTGCCGGTTCACGGCTGGTTGATTCAGGTGATGGAAGCGCCAACGCCGGTGTCGGCCCTGCTCCATGCCGGAGTGGTTAACCTTGGCGGTTTTGTCCTGCTGCGATTCGCGCCGTTGCTGTCCGCCGCGCCCGTCGCACACACTTTGCTCGTGGTTGTCGGCGGTCTGACCGCGGTGCTCGCTGGCCTGGTGATGATGACCCGCATCAGCATCAAGGTACGCCTGGCTTGGTCGACCTGCGCACAGATGGGCTTGATGCTCCTAGAGTGCGGTCTGGGGCTGTATGAATTGGCGCTGGTCCACCTGCTGGCACACTCGCTGTACAAGGCTTATGCGTTCCTCGAAGCCGGAGACACAGTTAGCCGTGCGCGGCAGCAGTCGCTGCAGCCGCGCAGCTCACCCGCAAAACCAAAGATCGCGCTTGTGGCGCTGGTTGTAGCTGGGGTTTGGTTGGCGCTGCTGCACGGCCTTTGGAGCACGCTGCTCCCTGCGCATCAGTTGCCGCTGATCGCGCTGGGCATTCTCACCATTGGTCTTGCTCCCTGGTGCATGCGCCTCAGCGGTGCGCTTTACAGCCTGACGACGCTGACGCTCTTGCTCGGCTGCTACCTGCTGTGGCACTCGGCCGCCGCGCACATTTTGGGCGCGAGCCCGGTAACGAGCGCGCTGCAACAATTCCTCGGCGTGTTTGCACTGCTGCTGTTTCTGGGCCTTTACGTCCTGCAAGCCTTGATTATGAGCCAACCAGACAGCGTGCTGGCTCGGCGACTCTATCCCTGGGCGTTTGCCGGCTTTTATCTGGATGAGCACTTTACCCGCCTGACCTTCCGCCTGTGGCCGATTACAAACCCACAGCCTGCTAAACCTGCAACTGGAGAAAGCCAATGACCGCGTTCGAACCGACTCCCTGCTCTAACAAGGCGGCGCTGCATGAAATTGCCCGGCAGGCCTGCGAACGCATTGCGCCGACTTGGCCGCTGGACCAGATGATTGCCGTCAACCCACTGTGGGAGCTGCGCGACCAGCCTTGGGCGCAAGTCGCTGAACAACTCTGGCGCCGCGCGGGTTCACGCCTGACCCTGAGTGCGGCCGACTACCGCGCTGCCTGGCAGAATGGCCAGATCAATCAACAGCACCTGACGCGGGCGCTGGCTGAAACGGCGCATACCTGGTCGCCTGAGCAGCTGTTGCAGTTTCTCGATCAGCCGGCTGAGTCCGCTCAAACCTTGCCACTGCTGGAAGACATGGCCAAAGCCGAGATCGCAGTGCCGGGCTGGCCCGCCTTGATCACCCAGCAAATCGGTCAAAGTTGCGCCGCCTGGTTCGACGAGAATCAGGCCGACTGGCATCCGCCGAAGAAGGCCAGCCTGTACCACGCCTGGCGTGAATCGATGCTGCAGGACCGTGGCTTGAGCGTGCTCAGTGCTTGCCGCTCGCTGGGCGCGCGAATTGCCGAGTTGCCAGAGGAGCCACAGGCTGCCCTTGAATCGGCGGTAGAGCATTTGGGCATAGCTGAACATGAGCTGAGCGAGTGGTTTGACTGCCTGTTGCTGCGCAACCTCGGCTGGGCATCGTGGTGTGCGTACAAGCGCTGGCAAGCCCGCCTCGGAGGGGGTGACGATCCTATTTTGCTAGACCTGCTGGCTATTCGCGCCGCTTGGGAATGGCTGGTTGACGACCGCCAGCGCGACGCTGACAGCGGCTGGAGCCAATGGCGCACTGCATGGCAAGCCGCACGCAAGCAGCCCCTCACAGCACAGTGGCAAGCGCTGCAAGTGTGGCAGCGGGCAGAAGAACTGGCCTGGCAAGAGCAGCTTCACGGCATGTTGCAGAACCCCGTCAAACCCTCGAGCGTGGTTGCGCCAATCGCCAAGGTGTATTTCTGCATAGATGTGCGCTCAGAGGTATTTCGCCGGGCCCTTGAACAAGCTTGCCCGCAAGTACAGACCGGTGGTTTCGCCGGCTTCTTCGGCCTGCCTGTCGCCTATACCCCGCTGGGCACGCAAGCGACACGTCCACAACTGCCGGGATTGCTGGCGGCGCAATTCACCGTGACAGACAGCAGCGGCAACACCGACCGTGACGCGGGTCTGGCCCGGCAGCGCAATTCGCGCCTGCAACGTGGCGGACGCTGGCAACTGTTTGAGCGCCTGCCCGCCTCGACATTCTCCCTGGTAGAAACATTGGGCCTGGGTTACGCCGGCGCTCTTCTGGGGCGCGCAGGTGGTTTCCTGTCACGCTCAGCCGCACCGGACAGCCACGCATTGCGGCCACGCGAGTGGCAACAGTTAAAGCCGTCTCTGCCGGTCATTCCACTGGAGCAGCGCACGAACGTGGCGGCGCGCATTTTGCGCGCGATGAGCCTCACGCAAAACTTTGCGCCACTGATCGTGCTGTTGGGGCACGCCAGCCAAAGCACCAACAACCCACAGGCCGCTGGCTTGGATTGCGGTGCCTGCTGCGGCCAGAGCGGCGAGGTTAACGCCCGATTGCTCGCGGACTTGTTGAATGATCCGCAGGTGCGCAAGGGTTTGCCCGACGAAGGCATTGAACTGCCCGACGACTGCCGCTTTCTGGCAGGGGTGCACAACACCACCACCGATGAGATTCGGGTATTTGACAGCGAAACGCTGGCCCAGCGTTTACAGCCTAACTGGCAGACACTGCGCCGGGCTTTGGATGATGCAGGCGCCCGTGCGCGGCGCGAACGGGCTGGTCTGTTAGGGCTTGAGAGCCTCAGCGAAAAACCGGCAAAGCTGCTCAGCAGCGTGCGCCGGCGTGGCACGGATTGGGCGCAGACCCGCCCAGAATGGGGTTTGGCCGGCAATGCCGCGTTCATCGCAGCGCCGCGCTCACGAACCCTTGGGCAGAACTTGCAGGGCCGCGCCTTCCTGCACGATTACGACTGGCAGCAGGACCCCAGCGGCAAGGTACTGGAATTGATCATGACCGCGCCGATGGTGGTGGCTAACTGGATCAATCTGCAGTACTTCACCTCCACCACCGACAACCTGCGCTTTGGTTGCGGCAACAAGGTATTGCACAACGTAGTCGGCGGACGAATCGGGGTATTCGAGGGCAATGGCGGCGATTTGCGCACCGGCCTGTCACTCCAGTCATTGCATGACGGCAAGCACTGGGTCCATCGCCCATTGCGCTTGACGGTGGTGATCGACGCGCCGCAGCGCATGATCGACAAGGTCATCGCCGAGCATGCCGTCGTCCGCGATCTGGTGGTCAATGGCTGGCTGCATCTGCTGCGAATAGACAGTTATCGCAGCGACATCTGGGAACGTCGCACAGCTGAAGGCTGGCAGCCGCTGCCTCGTTGAAAAAACAGGACCGCGCCGCCGTGCGCGGTCCTGCTCAGACGTGAACCATTACGACCGTGATATCCCCTACGCCGATCTACTCAAAGCCCATGATCCGGCCTCAGGAGCTTGAGTCTTGCTACTTCTTTGCGATTGAGAGGGAACGAGCTATGCCCGAATGGCCGCAACAGACCAATCAGGCAAGCGAATGGCAGGCCCGCGACAAGCGATCGTGAACAGCGGCCCAACTGTCCAGCTGCGGTGGCGTCTGGATATAGATGTGCTCAAGGCCCAAAGCATCCAACTGATAAAGCGCCGCATAAAAGCCGGCAGCGTAGTGCTCGGGATCAGAGCCGAGATTGATTGCCGGGCCAGTGCTGGCGTGTACCTGATCGCACCAGATCCAGCCATTTGCCTGATTGCTCAGCGCATCGAAAGGAAGCTGGTTAAAGCGCTGCGCCGGGGTTGTTGGCGCATAGTGACGCAGGTGCTGGCCCGGAGCCCGGATACCGCCAGCGGCCTCTTCAAGCGGCTCGCCCAATATTTGCTGCAACTGCATACGGCTGAGCATGCCGCTGCGCAACAAGCGCGGGCTGTCATCCGCTAGCAGGCTGACAATGCTCGACTCCAGACCAACCTGGCAGGGGCCTCCGTCGAGAATAGTCAGCTCGCTGTGATGAAACTGCTTAGCCACATGCTCGGCACAGGTCGGGCTGATTGACATGTAGCGGTTGGCCGATGGCGCCACCAGACCACTGCCAAAGCTGCGCAATAACGCTTGGGCCATTGGGTGCGCCGGCACACGAAGCGCCACGCTGTTCTGCCCGGCGGTCACACAGCGCAATACATCATCGCGCGCTGGCAGTACCAGCGTTAACGGGCCAGGCCAACAAGCCTCCATCAGGCGCTGGGCTTGCGGGGTAATCTCTGCGGCCCATCGACTCGCTTGCCCGGCATTCTCAATATGCACGATCAAGGGGTTGCTGCTGGGGCGCCCTTTCATGGCAAAGACTTGGTTGACTGCGCGCTCTTGCAGTGCGTCAGCCGCCAGACCGTATACCGTTTCAGTAGGCATGGCGACCAAATGGCCGTCCCGCAGTTGCTCTGCGCACAGTTCGATGTCTTGAGTGATGGTTGGCATGGCTGAAAGGGTTCTGCGTATGAGTATGGCCTGCTCAGCAGGAGGCTGTGCGTGGCGCAAATAAGGGGTTGAGATCGTATTTTATTGGCGGTCTCGGGTTTACCGCGAGTATTAATGCTGCAAAAACGAAAAAACCCGCCGAAGCGGATTTTTCCAACAATCAGAATCAGGCCTTGGCCATCTTCTTCATTTCTTCGTCACGCAGTTCGCGACGCAGAATCTTGCCGACGTTGGTCATTGGCAAGGCATCACGGAACTCGACAGCGCGCGGAACCTTGTAGCCGGTGACGTTGGCACGCATGTGCTCCATCACGGTTTCCTTGGTCAGCGTTACGCCTGGCTTAACCACGACAAATACCTTGATCGCCTCACCCGACTTCTCGTCCGGTACGCCGATGGCAGCGCATTGCAGCACGCCCGGAATCATCGCCAGCACGTCTTCCAGCTCGTTCGGGTAAACGTTGAAGCCCGAAACCAGAATCATGTCTTTCTTGCGATCGACAATTTTCAGGTAGCCGTCTTCCTGAATCAGACCAATGTCACCGGTCTTCAGCCAGCCTTCTGCATCAAGAATCTCAGCAGTGGCTTCCTGGCGCTGCCAGTAGCCCTTCATGACTTGCGGACCTTTGACGCAGATCTCGCCGATCTCGCCAACGTCCAGGTCTTTGCCATCGTCATTGATGACTTTGCACAGCGTTGAAGGCAGCGGGATACCGATGGTGCCCAACTGGATCGCGCTGAACGGGTTAACCGTCGCAACGGGGCTGGTCTCGGTCATGCCGAAGCCTTCACAGATTGGGCAGTTGGTCACTTCTTGCCAACGCTCAGCAGTCGCCAGTTGCAACGCCATGCCGCCAGAAACAGTGAGTTTCAGCGAGGAGAAATCCAGCGCGCGGAAACCTTCGTTATTGCTCAGCGCGACAAACAAGGTATTCAGACCTACAAATACGCTGAACTTGTAGGGTTTGATTTCCTTGATCATCGCCGGCAGGTCACGCGGGTTGGTGACCAGCAGGTTGTGCGCGCCGATGAGCATCATCGCCATGCAGTTAAAGGTGAACGCGTAAATGTGATACAGCGGCAGCGGGCTCACCGCGACCTCACAACCTTCGTTGAGGTTTGCACCCATCAGGGCACGCACCTGCAACATGTTGGCGACCAGATTGCGGTGCGTCAGCATTGCGCCCTTGGCAACACCAGTGGTACCGCCGGTGTATTGCAGCACGGCAATGTCTTCACCTTTCGGTGCGGACTCACGCAGAATCTTGCCGCGACCTTTGTCCAGTGCATCGAGGAAGCTGATGGCCTGAGGCAGGTGATACGGTGGCACCATCTTCTTCACGCGCTTGACGACGGTGTTAACCAGAATGCGCTTGAAGGTTGGCAGCATGTCGCCAACTTCGGTGATGATGACCGTTTTTACCCCAGTTTTCGGCACGACTTGCTCAGCAAGATGAGCCATGTTCGCGAGGCAAACCAGTGCCTTGGCACCGGAGTCGTTGAACTGATGCTCCATTTCGCGCGCGGTGTACAGCGGGTTGGTGTTGACCACCACCAGACCTGCACGAATGGCGCCGAAAATAGCGACTGGGTATTGCAAGATGTTCGGCATTTGCAGAGCGATACGGTCGCCGGGCTGCAAATCCGTGTGATTCTGCAAGTAAGCTGCGAAGGTACCGGAGAGCTCGTACAGCTCGCCGTACGTGAGCGTTTTACCCAGATTGGTGAAAGCCGGCTTGTCAGCAAAACGTTGGCAGGATTGCTTCAGTACCGTTTGAACATTCGGGTACTGATCAGGGTCGATTTCGGCAGAAACCCCGACTGGATACTTATCCTTCCAGAAGTTTTCGATCATGGAAGCCCACTCCTCAGCAACAGCTTTAATCTAGACCGCGCATAACATGACGGTTGTTTGTTGTTAATATTTCGGCTCGTTGAGCCTAAAAGCGCGCCGAGATTATCAGCTTTACCAGAAAGCGACTAGCACCAAAAGCAGGCTAAAGAGTCATAAAAATGACCAGCATGCTACTGCTGGTCATTTTTTGAGGTTCTTCACAAACCCAGCCACACGAGACCCAGCAGGGCCGCGCCTTAGCTGATGTCGCGAAGCTCACGACGTAGGATTTTTCCTACCGGGGACATGGGCAAAGCATCTTTGAAGACGATGTGTTTAGGCACTTTGTAGCCGGTGAAGTTCTCCCGGCAGAACGCCTTGACCTCAGCCTCGGTGAGGCTCGAATCACGCGCAACGATGAACAACTTCACCGCCTCGCCGGATTTTTCATCGGGCACGCCCACCGCGGCACAACTCGCCACTTTGCTGTTGGTCAGCATCACGTCTTCGATTTCGTTCGGGTAAACGTTGAAGCCTGAGACGATGATCATGTCTTTCTTGCGATCGACAATACGCGTGAAGCCGTCCTCGTCGATTATCGCAATGTCACCGGTTTTGAACCAGCCATCGGCATCGAGCACTTCGGCGGTGGCCTCTTCACGCTGCCAGTAGCCTTTCATGACTTGCGGCCCTTTAACGCACAATTCGCCGCGCTCACCCAGACCCAGGTCTTGGCCTTCGTCATCGATCACCTTGAACGCGGTGCCCGGCACGGGAATTCCCACGGTGCCCAGACGCGCCCGCTCACCATAGGCGTTGGTGCTGGCGACCGGCGACGTTTCAGTCAGGCCGTAGCCTTCAACCACGGTGCAACCGGTGAGTTCTTTCCAGCGCTCCGCGGTCGCTTTGACCAGCGCGGTGCCGCCCGAGTTGGTCAGCTTGAGGCCAGAGAAATCCAGTGACTTGAAGTCTGGATGGTCCATCAGCGCGACAAACAGGGTGTTGAGCCCCAGCAATGCAGTGAAGCGCCACTTGGACAACTCTTTGATGAAGCCCGGAATATCGCGTGGATTGGTGATCAGTACGTTGTGGTTGCCATTAACCATCATGCACATGCAATTCGCGGTGAAGGCATAGATATGATAGAGCGGCAGCGGCGCGATCATCACCTCTTGCCCCTGCTTCATCAGTGGCTGGCCGGCATCGTCCAGCTGGGACATGCAGGCATCAACCTGCAGCATGTTTGCCACCAGATTACCGTGGGTCAGCATGGCCCCTTTGGCAACGCCGGTCGTGCCGCCGGTGTATTGCAGCACGGCAATATCATCCAGCCCGGCTTCGACCGCCTTGACGCCCTGACCCATGCCCGTACTCAAGGCGCTTTTAAAGGAAATAGCCTGCGGCAGATGGTAGTCCGGCACCATCTTCTTGACCTTCTTGACCACGGTATTGACCAGCCAGCCTTTCATCGCCGGCAGCATGTCACCCATGCGCGCTTCAATCAGGTATTCAATTTGGGTATCGGGCAGAACTTCCTGCACCAGCTTGCCGAACATGTTCAGGTACACCAGCGCACGCACGCCAGCATCCTTGAACTGGTGGCGCATTTCGCGGGCGGTGTACAGCGGGTTGGTGTTCACCACGATCAGCCCGGCGCGCATCGCCCCGAACACCGCGACCGGGTACTGCAGGACGTTGGGCATTTGCACGGCGATGCGATCGCCCGGCTTCAAATCCGTGTGTTTCTGCAGGTAGGCGGCGAAGGCTGCCGACTGGCGCTCCAGATCAGCGTAGGTCAGGGTAACGCCCATATTGCTGAACGCGGGGCGGTCAGCGAAGCGCTTGCAAGAACGCTCGAACACCTCGACGACCGACTTGTAACTGTCGAGGTCAATTGTGTTGGGCACTCCCGGTGCGCGTTTATCATTCCAGAAATCGGGCTGCATTATTTTTATCCTCTCCCCTGAATTTCGCCCTGCCTGAGGGCACTCATCCGAACTTAACAGCTAAGCAGATTAGCGCCTATATATATGAGCCCTAAATCATTACTGTGAATCTTTGTAACTGGCCCAACGTATTGCCACATCACAATGCTCTATTTCGGCCCATTCGGCCGATCAGGTGCAAAGTCGGGAACTCGGCGGGAATAACCTTGAACATTCCCAGATGCGCATTTCTAGTCCTACAATGGCGATTCCATGCAGGCTAAGGAATCGCCATGCAGCACCAATCCTTCTGGCTCAACAGCAGTGACTCTCAGCCGATTTACGTGAACCACTGGTTCAGCCAGCAGCCGCCCAAGGCGGTGGTGATGGTCGCTCACGGCATGGCCGAGCACAGCGGCCGCTATGCAAGGCTGGGCGAGGCATTGGTTAATGCGGGCTATGAACTCTACGCCCACGACCAACGCGGCCACGGCCAAACAGCAAGCAAAGGCACGCAAGGCCATTACGCCGATGCCAACGGCTGGGAGTTGGTCATTGACGATATCGCCCGCCTCAACCACACCATTCGCCAGACTCACCCCACCGCGCCGATTTTTCTGCTCGGGCACAGCATGGGCAGCTACATTGCCCAGGCCTACCTGATGAGCCACAGCGCCAGCTTGCAGGGTGCGGTGTTGAGCGGTTCGAACTACCAGCCGGCAATGCTCTACAAAGCAGCGCAGACCATCGCCCGAATCGAGCGCAAACGCCAAGGCCCCAAAGGCCTTAGTGCCTTGATCGATAAGCTGTCATTCGGCTCGTTCAACAAAGCCTTCAAGCCTAATCGCACCGAGTTCGACTGGCTAAGCCGCGATCCCGATGAAGTCGACCGCTACGTGAACGATCCACTTTGTGGTTTTCGCTGCACCAATCAGCTGTGGATAGACCTGCTCGGCGGCTTGCAGCACATCAGCTCGGTCAAAAACCTGGCAAAAATAGACAGCAGCCTGCCGCTTCTGGTGATCGGCGGCAGTGACGACCCGGTCAGTCAGGGCAAACGTCTCGATGATTTGGCGGTCGCATTGCGCATGGCCGGCAACCGTTATGTGCAATTGCAGGTCTACCCGCAAGCACGCCATGAATTATTCAATGAAACCAACCGTGACGAGGTCAGTGCATTTCTGATCCAGTGGCTTGATCAGGCGCTTAGCCTGCCCCGCCACTCACACCCCTCACTTCAGGAGATTCTGTCATGAGTCAACTCAGCAACACCCCTTACGAAGAACTCACCGTAGGCCAGACCGCCAGCTACAGCAAAACTGTCGAAGAGCGTGATGTGCAATTGTTCGCCGCCGTTTCGGGCGATAACAATCCCGTGCACCTGGACCCGGAATTTGCCGCCGAGAGCATGTTCAAGGAACGCATTGCCCACGGCATGTTCAGTGGCGCCCTGATCAGCGCCGCCGTCGCCTGTGAGTTGCCAGGCCCGGGCACTATCTATCTTGGCCAGACCATGCGCTTCACCTTGCCGGTGAAGCTTGGCGACACGCTCACTGTGCGTCTGGAGATTCTCGAAAAGCTGCCAAAATTCCGCGTTCGCATCGCCACTCAAGTGTTCAATCAGCGCGATGAGATGGTTGTCGACGGCGAAGCTGAAATCCTTGCGCCGCGTAAAGCCCAGACCGTGACCATGCCGGCAATGCCGCAAGTCACTGTCAACTAAGCATTCCTGCCAGCGCTCGTGATACGCCGCTGGCAGCGTTCAAGCTGGTGCATAACTAAAAAGCTACGCACCAGACTTGACCACGCCTGTTTATCATTCACAATAAACCCCGTTAAAACTGTCTACTTTGCAACTTCTGTTGTGCAAGCAGCACAAACCGCTTTGTAACTATCACCCAGCGTGAAGTGCATTTTCGCGAATACGCAGTCTGGCACGCCGCCTGCTATGAAGAATACTTCACTGACCCTGTGGAGTTCCGCGCATGACCCCTTCCAAGATCGACAGCGACTACCCGCTCAGCGAGGTTCCGCAAGGTGCTCGCAAAGGCCTGTTTTCGACCTCAATTCTGCTCTTCGGCTTCACCTTCTTCACTGCCACCATGTTTGCCGGCGGCAAGATCGGCATGGCCTTCGATTTCACCTCGCTGATCTGGGCAGCCGTTATCGGCAACCTGCTGCTCGGGCTGTACGCTGCCGTGCTCGGTTACATCGCCTGCCGCAGCGGCTTGAACTCGGTTCTGATGGGCCGCTTCTGCTTCGGCGAAGTTGGCAGCAAGTTGTCTGATGTGCTGCTCGGTTTCACCCAGATCGGCTGGTATGCGTGGGGCACAGCCACCATCGCCATCGTGTTGGTAAAAATCCTCGGCTTGCCACAAGGATTGACCATACCGCTGATGGTGCTGTTCGGTTTCGGCTTCTGCATCACCGCGTTCATCGGCTACAAAGGCCTGGACATGCTCTCTCGCGTGGCCGTTCCGGCGATGATGATTCTGCTCGGCTGTTCACTCTGGATTGCCACGCGCGATGCCGGCGGCATGACCGCGCTGATGGCCATTGAGCCGAAAGAAAGCATGACCCTGAGCGTGGCCATCACCATGGTTTTCGGTACTTTCGTCAGCGGCGCAACACAGGCCACCAACTGGACGCGCTTTGCCAAGAGCGGCCGCGTGGCCATGCTTTCGAGCCTGCTCGGCTTCTTTATCGGCAACGGCCTGATGATTATTGCCGGTGCCTACGGCGCAATCGTTTATCAGCAGCCCGACGTGGTCGAGGTGCTGGTATTGCAGGGTTTGTCGATGGCCGCAGTGGTCATGCTGTTCCTCAACCTCTGGACCACTCAGGACAACACCATCTACAACTTCGCCGCCGCGGGCTGCAATTTGCTGCGCACCAATCGCCGCAAGTTGGTGACTCTGGTGGGCGCTGGCATTGGCACCTTGCTGGCGATTGCCGGCATGTATGAAATGCTGATTCCGTTCCTGATTCTGCTCGGCTCGATCATTCCCCCGATTGGCGGCGTGATCATGGCGGACTTCTTCTACGGTCACAAAGGCCATTACCCGAAACTGCAGGAAACCCAACTGCCGGCATTCAACTGGATCGGCCTCAGCGCCTACGCCATTGGCGCCGTGTGCGCCTACCTGTCGCCATGGATCGCACCGATTGTCGGGATTGCTGTGGCTGCGCTGGCTTACATTGTTCTGAGCAAGCTGCTGAGCGGTGCCACCAACGGCGCAACCAGCGCATCGGGCCCGGCCAACTAATGAGCCTTACAGTCGCGGATGTTCTGGCCCTGCCCGGCCTGGAAAGCATGTGCCTGCGCGCTGGCGAAATAGCACAAAGCAATCCGGTGCGCTGGCCATATGTTGCCGAGAACACCGATATCGCCGAATGGATCATGGGCGGCGAATTGGTGTTTGTCACCGGCATCAACCATCCGCGCACCGAGCAAAACCTGTTGTCACTGGTGCAGCAGGCGCATGAGCGGGCCGCCGCCGGGCTGGTGATATTGACGGGCCCGGAATACATCCGCCAAATCCCGCCAAGCGTGATTGATGCCGCGCAGCAACTCGACGTGCCGCTGATTGAGCAGCCCTACGCGTTGAAAATGGTCATTGTCACGCAGGCGATCGGTACCGCGCTGGTGCAAGCGCAAATGCTCGGCCGCTCGCGCCAGCATTTGCTCGAACAACTGCTCGAAGGTGACGTGCAATCGCTTGAGGCACTGCGCCAGCGCGCGCAAAGTCTTGGTTTGCCATTGGCAACCCCGAGGCAGGTGGCCTTGTTCAAGCTTGAGGGCAGTGAACGCCTGCTTGAGCAACTCTCTGCCGAAGACGCCGAATTGCGCTTGCAAGACTGTCGTGAGCGCCTGCAACAGAGCCTGCTGCAACAGTTGCAGGCGCTGGGCGACACGCTCTCGCCAGTCTGTCAGGGCGAACACTGGATTGCCCTGCTTCCGGCCACCAACAGCCTCGATCAGCAACACAACCGCGAGGCAATGCTGGCCTTGCTCAATCAACTCAATCCGAGCCTGGCTCCGCTGCGCCTGTATCTGGGCCTCAGCACGGGCGGTCACGGCCCCGAACGCTTCGCGCACGCATTGAATGAGGCCCGGCAGGCACTGGTTGCCGCGCAGTCTTTTCCAGAGCGTCTGGGTGTTTGCAGCTTTAATGAGCTGGGCGCACTTGAATTGCTCGGGGCGATTCGTGACCGCAGCTTGCTCGACCAGTTCGTCGACAAGGTGCTCGGCCCGATCATCAGTGATGACGCGCGTCATGAGCCGGTGCTGATGCCAACGCTTGAGGCTTGGTTCCAGGAGAACGGCAATCTGGCGCTGGCCGCACAACGCCTTGGCGTCCACCGTAATACCTTGAGTTACCGCACCCAGCGCATCGAATCGCTGAGCGGCAACTCGTTCAGCAATCCTCACGACCGCCTGAATATCAGCCTCGCCTTGCTGATTTGGCGCTTGTCCTCTTCTCGCCCTGCCAGGAGTACCGCATGAATATCATTAACGCCCGCCTTCGGGGCCGCGACGGCCTGTTTCGGATTACCCTTGAGCAGGATCGAATCAAAGAGATCAGCGCGCAAACCCCGACCATCAGCAGCAACCCTGGCGACTTGGATGCGACAGGCAATCTGGTTATCGCGCCGTTCATCGAGCCACATATTCACCTCGACGCCACGCTGACCGCCGGTGATCCATCGTGGAACATGAGCGGCACGCTGTTCGAGGGCATTGAGCTGTGGGGTAAACGCAAAGCCACAGTCACCCACGAAGACACCAAACAGCGTGCGAAGAAGACCATTGGCATGCTGGTCGAGCACGGCATCCAGCATGTGCGCACCCATGTTGACGTTACAGACCCAACCTTGAGCGCACTCAAATCGATGCTTGAGGTGCGCGAAGAAACCCGCCATCTGGTCGACATGCAAATCGTCGCGTTCCCGCAGGAAGGCATCGAGTCGTTCAAAAATGGCCGGGCGTTGATGGAGCAGGCTGTCGAGTTGGGCGCAGATGTGGTCGGCGGCATTCCGCACTTCGAGAACACCCGCGATCAGGGCGTTAGCTCGATCAAGTTTCTGATGGATCTGGCCGAACGCACCGGCTGTCTGGTGGATGTGCACTGCGACGAAACCGACGACCCGCACTCGCGCTTCCTAGAAGTGCTGGCCGAAGAGGCCCGCGTGCGTGGCATGGGCAGCCGGGTAACCGCCAGCCACACCACGGCGATGGGCTCTTACGACAACGCTTACTGCTCGAAGCTGTTTCGCCTGCTAAAGATGTCTGGCATCAACTTTGTGTCCTGCCCGACCGAAAGCATTCACTTGCAAGGGCGCTTCGACACCTACCCGAAACGCCGCGGTCTGACCCGCGTCGCCGAAATCGACCGCGCCGGCATGAACATCTGCTTCGCTCAGGACTCAATCGTCGACCCGTGGTATCCGCTGGGTAACGGCAACATCATGCGTATTCTTGAAGCTGGCCTGCATATCTGCCACATGCTCGGCTACGCCGACCTGCAACGCGCGCTTGATCTGATCACCGACAACAGCGCCCGCACCCTGAACCTTGGCGAGCGTTACGGCATTGAAGTGGGCCGCCCAGCCAACCTGTTGATCCTCTCGGCGCCTAACGACTACGAGATGATCCGCAGCCAGGGCCACGCGCTGACGTCGATCCGTGCAGGCAAGGTACTGATGCAACGCACCCCGGCACGCATCGAGCGCTTTTAAGGCACGGGTTTATCCGGTGCTGGCTTGGCCAGCACCTTAACACTGGCGGTCATGCCGGCGCTGAGTTCGAAGTCTTCGGGCATTTCCAGCAACTTGATGCGCACGGGAATCCGCTGCGCCAACCGCACCCAGTTGAATGTCGGCTCGACATTAGCCAGCAACTGCCCATCCGGGTTGGAGTTACGGTCGGTAATCCCGCGACTGATGCTCTGGACCTCGCCTTTAAGCGGCTTGCCCGAGCCCATCAACCAGATTTCAACCGGCGCGCCAACGCTGATTTTCGACAGCTTGGTCTCCTCGAAATAGGCCTGCACGTAGAACGAAGAGTCAGCGATCAGCGCCATGATCGACTGCCCGGCGGTGACGTAATTACCCTGCGCCAACTGCAAATTGGTGACATGCCCACTGCGCGGCGCGAGCAGCTTGCTGCGGGTCAGATTGAGCTGGGCTTGTTTCACCGCCGCTTGCGCTTCGTGGTACTCGCCACGGGCAATCTGCGCAGTAATCTGAGCATTCTCGCGCACCTCGGCGCTAATCGCCTGCGGGCCGAGGCGCATCCGCCGTGAGGCCTCATGCTCGCGCAGATTGAGCTGCTGCTTGCGCGTCTCCTCCACAGCTTTGGCTTGCTCCAGCGCCACGGCATAACGCTCGGGATCAATGCTCACCAGCAAGTCGCCGGCTTTGACAGTCTGGTTGTCACTCACCGGCATCGACACCACAGCGCCGGAAACATCGGGGGCAATGGTCACAACATCGGCGCGCACGCGGGCATCACGGGTCCATGGCGAGTACATGTAGTACTGCCATACCCAATTGCCGGCGAATACCGCGGCCACCACCAACGCCAACGTTATGCCAACTCTAATCGTTGAACCCATGAACTTCTCCCCTGCTTCGGCAACGCCGCAGCGTTGCTTCCTGGTTGACCAATACTAGTGCCCGAGCACCGCTACAACCGCGGCCAGCACGCAAATAAATAATGCGAAATCAAACAGTGCTTCGTGCCAGATCCAGCGGGTAAACCCCACACGCTGCAACAGCCACCGCAGCAGGCCGGTCAATAGCAGCGCCAGCACCGCGTAAATCAAAAAGGGGCTGAGCAGCACGCCACCCACCGACCATTCATGCAACCCCATAAGCCTCCCCTTGTATGGCGCGCCAATGCCGCCAGCCACCGCGTAATTGCAAAAGTGCGGCTTGCGCCAGACGCAATTCAATGCGCGACGGCTGGCTGCGAATAGCGGCCAGCAGTCGTTCGCCAGCCTGCTCCAGTGCGTCTTCACGGCCATTGTTCGGGCCATCGAGCAAGAACTCTTCGAGACACGCCATGAAATCGCTCTCGACCGCTTCCAGCCCGGAACCCGCAGCCGCGAGGCAGCCGCGCAGGTGGATTAACTCATCCCCCAGATCAAGGCTGGCGACGCCATCGTCCCAGCGGCTGCGTGTTGCATCAGGCAGCGCCGGGTAATGCCGCGCCAACTGCAACAAACGGTCAGCCATGCGCCCACCAAACCAGTTCTCGGCATCGACCAGGCGGCGATTGGTCAGCCGCGCCAGATCCGCGCGAATGGCCTTGAGTAAGCGCTGCCCATGCCATACCGGATTTCGCAACGTCACCAGATTGAACGCCAACACGGCAAAACCAACCCCGATCAGCATGGCCAATGCGCTGTTGAGGAAGTAGTCGACATCGTAGGTCATGCTGTTTTGCGGCGAGATGAGCACAATGAAATGCAGGCAGAACGAGGTCGCCGTGGCGCCAATTTTCGGGTTGGCCATGCCCAACGCTCCGAAGAACAAAGGCGCGCCCATGACGATACACAGCATGGGGAAACCGGTGACCTGCGGCAACAACAACTCGCCGGCCACAAATGCCACGGGGATCGCCAGGAGAATACCGCGCAGAAACATCATGCCGATTTGCGCCGCGTTATCACGGCTGGCAAACAGGCTGCAAACCACCGCGCATAACAACAGTGCGCCGGATGCCGCTGTCCAGGCTGTCGCGATCCAGAATGCCGACAGCGACAAGAAAGCCAGCGCACTGCGTGCCCCGTAAACCGCCGAAGTCTGCCAGTCGCGGTGCCATGACAAAGGCTCCGGCGCATCATCGGGGGCGACGCCCACCTCGACGGCATGCAACGACTCGCTAGCGGTTTGCACCCGGTGCATCAACAGCGCCAAGCGCTCCAGACAAAATTGCTGCTCGGCACTCCAGTGCGGCTCCAGCGCCTCTTTCGAGAGCTTTTCGGCCAGCACCTGAAATTGCTCGACCTGCGTTTGCTTGAGCACATCACTCACTTGCGAACGCCAGGGTTGCAAGGCATCCACCTCTTCAGCCGACAATTGCCGCCATTGACGCGCCACACCCCGAGCCAGACGCAAGACCCCGAGCAGGTCACGACTCAACACCCGCAGTGCCGCCGCCCGCTGGCGGCCGCGATTGCCTTCAAACCAGGCGTGTTCCCGCTGCGAGTCCACGGCCACCAACCGGCCCAGGACTTCGAGCAAGCCTCTGCGGGCATGCGCTTCTCCGTTAAGTGCAAGGCGTGCCGCATTGATCCCCGACTGCCAGGCAACTTTGGCTTGCTGGGCGAGTTGGTGCTCAACCCTTTGCGGCCAGAGAATGGCGCTGACCAGCGTAGCGCAGATAATGCCCAGACAAATTTCGGTGCTGCGCGCCACCGCCTGATCAAACACGGTCAAAGGTACCGAGATCGCGGGCAAAGCAATAATCGCAACCGTGTAGCCCGAGAGCAAAAATGAATACGACCATGCACTGCGCAGCATGGTGGAGGCGGCGGTACACAGCGCCAACCACAAGCCCAACGCTCCCAGAAATAGCCATGGGGTTTGTGCAAACAGCGCGATGAACACCACTGAAACCGATGTACCGATCAGCGTGCCGACCAAACGCGCCAAGCCTTTCTGCACCACCATGCCGGATAACGGCTGGGCCACGATGAAAGCAGTCATCAGTGCCCATGCGGGTTCTTCGAGCCCAAGGCGCATGGCCAGCCAAAGCGCCAGTAAACCGCCAAGCACAGTCTTGATCGCGAATTGCACCGCTTGGGGACTTGGCGCGAAAAGCGCCAACAAGGAATCGCGCATGGCGGGAACCAATAGGATTACACAATAAGAAGGTAGCGGATCACAGCCAGAACGACAGTGATAGCAAGCAAACCATTAGCCTGCTAACTATATACAATGAAGCATATGAAGGGAAAGATGCAGCCGCAGGCTTTTTGTTCTGCCACGGCGAAATGCCACTACTTCAGGGCGAAGAGTGCTGAAAAAAGTCAAAAAAATAGGCGACTTATTGAAGTCGCCCAAACTGCCTTGCGTGCTCTTGATCGGAAGAACCAGACCCTATTTGTGGTCGTGAGCGTCCTTCCAGATGAAATATCCGACACCGCCAAAGAAGACGAACATGAGCGCTACCACGGCAACACCAGCGAAAACGACATGATCAAAAAACATAAAAGCCTCCTAAGGACTAACCTTGTCTCGATGGCTTAAAGTTAATGGATCAGCGCGATGCAAAACTTGACCTGGATCAACAGGCCGCAGGCATTGGCGAGAGCAAGCTATAGACACTGATCTGGATCAAGAAAATCAGCTGTAGATGAGGGAGTTAGCGCTTCTTGGGTTTCTTGCCCGGCTTCTTTTTAGCCTTGCTAAGAGGCAGCACCAGCTCGAAGACCTTGCGCATGTCATCGAGTTTTTTGTCGTGCAGGTCATGGATGCGCTTGCTGCGCTCGGTCGAAAAGTCGATCAGATTATCGTCGCCACTCATGCTGGTAACCGTAATAAACGAAAGGTCAAATTCAGGCGAGGCTCGCACGCACTGCGGGTTTTCGCCACCTGATGCTGCCAATAATGCTGTGTTGGGCCGCGCATGACCAGTAGCGAGCCGTGTTCAAGTGCAAGCGAATGTGCAATTCGGCTCTGGCCTTTGCGGCGCAGATCGAAGCGCCGCGTGCCGCCGAGGCTCAACGAGGCGATCACCGGATTGCGCCCCAGCACGGCCTCATCATCGCTGTGCCAGCCCATTGAGTCCTGCCCATCGCGGTAATAATTAAGCAGCAGCCCATTGAATGGCTGGCCTGCGGCGGCCTCCACCTGCTGGCGAATCTCACTGAGCAGCGGTGTCCATGGCAACGGCACATGGGTAAAACCGCTGTAGCGGTAACTGGCCTCGGCATCGCCATACCAGGCCTCCAGCCGGGGCACGAGGTGGCGCTTGCCGTACAGTTGCAGTTCGGGTTGCTGCCAGGGCGTCTGTTCGACCAGTTGCTGCAATAGCTGATTCGCACGCTCCGCGTCCAGCCAGCGCGCGTGCCATTCAAGCTCGCCATCGGCTAACGGCAGAGTGCTCTGGTCAAACAAACTCATGGGTGTTCTCGGCAATTGCAGGTGACTTGAGATAATTGCAGGCCTCAAACTTCAATATCAACCCACACGCCCTGACGCGGCAAGTCGTCCTCGATTAGTGGATGCTCCGCTACAGGTTCAGCCGACTCGGCCTCTTCCTCGCCGTCCGGCGCAGCGTCCATAACCTGACGCTGGCGGCGACGCTGTTCTTCGCGCAATAAGTCCTGAACATCCTGAGGATGGCGCTTGTCGAGATTCAACGCGCTCTCGCTCGACGTCTCGGCAGCCGGCGTCACCGCGGCAACCACCGGTTTGGGTTTATTGACATCTTGCTGCGCCGTTACGGGCGGCAGGCTCTGCGGTATCGGCGGCAACATGCATTGATTCTCCTTTTGTCAGACTGTCGGCCCCGGTGATCACTACTTGAGTCGAGCCTCGCTACACTTTTGCCATTAATCATAAGCGGAATCTGATAATGCGCCTTGGGTCTTGGGTCCCGGTTCCGTTACCATAGTCGGCTTTTTCACGCACAGGAGACAGGCATGGCGCAGTTTGAACCGGGGCAACGCTGGATTAGTGACAGCGAAGCGGAGCTGGGCTTGGGAACCATCCTCATGCAGGAAGGCCGCATGCTCACTGTGCTCTTCCCGGCGACGGGCGAAACACGCCAATACGCGGCGCGCAATGCACCGCTAACCCGCGTGCGCTTTTCTCCTGGTGACGAGATCACTCATTTCGAAGGCTGGAAACTGACCGTACAGGAAGTCGACGATATCGACGGCCTGCTGGTTTATCACGGCCTCAATGAGCAGCATCAGAGCATTACGCTGCCGGAGACTCAGCTCTCCAACTTCATCCAGTTCCGTCTTGCCAGCGACCGCCTGTTTGCCGGGCAGATTGATCCACTGGCCTGGTTCGGCCTGCGTTATCGCACGCTCGAGTTCACCAGCAAACAATTGCAGTCGAAGCTGTGGGGCTTGGGTGGCGTGCGTGCCCAACCGATCGCGCACCAGCTGCACATCGCCCGCGAAGTAGCCGACCGGGTTGCGCCGCGCGTATTGCTGGCGGACGAAGTGGGTCTGGGTAAAACCATCGAAGCCGGTCTGGTAATTCACCGCCAACTGCTTTCGGGCCGTGCCAGCCGTATCCTGATTCTGGTGCCGGAAAACCTCCAGCACCAGTGGCTGGTCGAAATGCGCCGCCGCTTCAACCTCGACGTCGCCCTGTTTGACGCCGAACGTTTTATCGAAAGCGATGCCAGCAACCCGTTTGAAGATTGCCAACTGGCACTGGTCGCACTTGAGTGGCTGCGTGAAGACGAGAAAGCTCAGGACGCATTGTTTGCTGCCGGCTGGGATTTGATGGTCGTAGACGAGGCCCATCACCTGGTTTGGCATCCGGAAAAAAGCAGCCCGGAATATGCGCTGGTCGAACAGCTTGCCGAGGTTATCCCGGGCGTCCTGCTGCTTACCGCAACGCCAGAGCAATTGGGACAAGACAGCCACTTTGCGCGCTTGCGCCTGCTCGACCCGCACCGTTTCCATGACCTTGAGGCGTTCCGCGCCGAAAGTGCCAACTACCGTCCGGTCGCCGAAGCCGTTCAAGAGCTGCTCGACCACGGCCAGCTCTCTGCCGGCGCACATAAAACTGTGCATGACTTCCTCGGCGCCGAAGGCGAAGAGCTGCTGGAAGCCGTGAACAAGGGTGACGCCGAAGCATCAGCGCGACTGGTGCGCGAGTTGCTCGACCGCCACGGCACCGGCCGCCTGCTTTTCCGTAACACCCGCGCGGCGGTACAAGGCTTCCCCGAGCGCGAACTGCACCCCTACCCGCTGCCGAGCCCGGACGAATACCTGGAGCTGCCAATTGGCGAGCATCCGGATCTTTATCCCGAAGTCAGCTATCAGGCCCAGCCTGAGGTTGAGGACGAGCAACGCTGGTGGCGCATCGACCCACGCGTCGAGTGGCTGATCGACACCCTGAAGATGCTCAAGAAGTTCAAGGTGCTGGTGATTTGCGCCCACGCCGAAACGGCCATGGATCTTGAAGATGCCCTGCGCGTTCGCTCCGGCATTCCGGCAACTGTGTTCCATGAAGGCATGAGCATTCTTGAGCGCGACCGGGCAGCGGCATACTTTGCAGACGAAGAGTTTGGCGCTCAGGTACTGATCTGCTCGGAAATCGGCAGCGAAGGTCGCAACTTCCAGTTTGCCCACCATCTGGTGCTGTTCGATCTGCCGGCTCACCCGGATCTGCTTGAGCAGCGCATTGGCCGTCTCGACCGTATTGGCCAGAAGCACCGCATTCAACTGCACGTACCGTATCTGGAAAACAGCCCGCAAGAGCGTTTGTTCCAGTGGTATCACGAAGCACTGAATGCCTTCCTCGCAACCTGCCCAACCGGCAACGCGCTGCAGCATAAGTTCGGCAGCCGCATGCTGCCACTGCTTGAAGGCGGTGATGACGGCCAATGGCAGGAACTGGCTGACGAATGCAAGGCCGAGCGCCTGCGCCTTGAAGATGAACTGCACGCTGGCCGCGACCGCCTGCTGGAACTCAACTCGGGCGGTGCTGGCGAAGGCGAGCAACTGGTCGAGGAAATTCTCGAACAGGACGACCAATTCGCCCTGCCGATCTACATGGAACAGTTGTTCAACGCTTTCGGTATCGACAGCGAAGACCATTCCGACAATGCCCTGATCCTGCGCCCGAGCGAGAAAATGCTCGATGCCAGCTTCCCGCTGGGCAGCGACGAAGGCGTGACCATCACTTATGACCGAGACCTGGCATTGGCCCGCGAGGACATGCAGTTCCTCACGTGGGAGCACCCAATGGTTCAAGGCGGCATGGATCTGGTGCGTTCAGGCTCAATGGGCAACACCGGCGTCGCGCTGATCAAGAACAAGGCCCTCAAGCCAGGTACCGTTCTGCTTGAGCTGCTTTACGTCAGTGAAGTAGTAGCGCCACGCGCACTGCAATTGGGTCGCTACTTGCCACCCGCTGCATTGCGTTGCCTGCTCGACGCCAATGGCAATGATCTGGCCAGCAAGGTGGCGTTCGAAACCCTCAACGACCAGCTCGAAAGCGTGCCACGCGCCAGCGCCAACAAGTTTGTGCAGGCGCAACGTGATGCGCTCAACCCGCAGATCAGTGTCGGCGAAGACAAGGTTTCACCGCGCCATCTGGAGCGTGTTGCCGACGCTAAACATCGTCTGGCGGCTGATCTCGATGAAGAGCTTGCCCGCTTGACCGCCCTGCAGGCAGTCAACCCGAGTGTGCGCGACAGCGAACTGGAAACATTACGCCAAATCCGCAGCAAAGGCCTGGCAGCATTGGACAAGGCAGCGCTGCGGCTGGAAGCCATTCGGGTGTTGGTCGCGGGATAAAGAACAGTCCAGGGTGCCCGAGTAACCTTGTTTTTTTCAGGGTTTTAGGGCACTAATGGAGACTGTCTCTTTACAAGGTTCAAGCAAACGGACTCGAGTACAGGCGCGGGTGTTCTACACTTGGCTTTCAGATGATGCCCATTTGATGGCACACTGCACACCAGTACTCGACACTCGCCGATTGCGAAAGGAATCCATGAGCGCGATACGCCGCTTCTGCCGAGCGACCAAGCTCGGGAATCTGCTGATTATCACAACAGCCCTGCTCTGTTGTCTGACATCGCCTCTCGCCGCTGCAGAACCTATTCGCCTGCAACTCCGCTGGCTGCACCAATTTCAGTTTGCCGGCTATTACATGGCCAAGGAAAAAGGCTTCTATCGCGAGGCCGGCATGGATGTGGATATCGTTGAGGGTGGGCCGAATGCGCCCAAAGCCATCGACAGCATGCTCTCCGGTGAAAGCGACTTTGCCATCGCCAACAGTGGGCTGGTAATCGCACATATGCAAGGCAAGCCGGTGGTTGCACTGGCGGCGATCATGCAAAGCTCACCCAGCGCCTGGATTGTGCTGGCGGACTCAAATATTTTCACGCCGCTAGACCTTGCCGATAAGCGCCTGATGCTGCTGCCCTTGCCAGAAAGTGCCGAGCTACGTCTGACCCTGTTGCGCGAAGGGATAAGCCTCAACAACCTGAACATCACCAACGCCAGTTTCAATCCACAGGACCTTATCGATCACAAGATTGATGCCTACGACGGCTACAGCACCAACGAGCCCTTCTGGCTCGAGCAACAAGGTGTGCCGTACCGGCTGATCCGGCCCCGCGAATACGGGGTCAACTTCTATAACGACATCCTTACCACGCGCACAGCCCTGATCGAGCAACGCCCGGAGATGGTCGACGCTTTTGTTCGTGCGAGCTTGCAGGGCTGGCAATACGCGCTGGATCATATCGAAGAAACGATTGCGGTTATCCACGCGCAATACGCGCCAAACAAGAGCCTTGAGCACCTGCGCTTTGAAGCCGAGGCAATCCGCGAGCTGGTGATGCCGGAACTGGTACAAATCGGGCACATGAACCCGGGTCGCTGGAAAACCATCGCCGCCAGCTATAAAGAGCTGGGCATGGCCGATGGTCCGCTCGACCTTGAGCAATTCATTTATCACCACAAAGAACCCGTCGATTACAGCCGCTTGTATGCCTTGCTCGCTGCCAGCCTGTTGGTTTTATTGCTGGTGGGCGCTTTTGCCTTGCGTTTGGCGCGACTCACCGGCCGCCTGCGTCGCGAGGTGTCCGCGCGAATAGAGGTTGAGCACGAACTGCTGAAAACCAACCAGCAATTGGAAAAACTGGCCAATACCGATCGCCTTACCGGCTTGTGGAATCGCCTTAAGCTGGAGGAAGTCGCCAACATCGAAATCCGCCGTGCCGAGCGCTACGACTTTGCTCTGAGCCTGCTGTTTTTTGATATCGATCACTTCAAGGCCATTAACGACCAATACGGTCACGAGGTTGGCGATCAAACCCTGGCCTGCCTCAGCGAGCTGCTCCAGCAGCACCTGCGCGAAGCGGACAGCCTCTGCCGTTGGGGCGGTGAAGAGTTCCTGTTATTGATGCCGCACACCGATCTTTCGCAAGCCAGCAGCATGGCTGAAAAACTGCGCAGCCTGATCGCCAATACGCCGATAACGCCTGAGGTGTCGTTCACCGCAAGCTTCGGGGTGGCCCAATGGCAAAAGGGGCAAAACCTTGACGAACTGATCCAGCAAGCCGATCAGCGCCTGTATCGCGCCAAGGCGCTGGGACGTAATCGGGTCGAGGCCGGCAATGTGAGCGTGGTCGCCTCAACCCAGTAAACGCAGCAGGCTTAGCTGACGAGGGTTTCGCGCCACCCAGCCAACCACCCCAGACTCGCCGCCGTGCCCGCATCGCCGGGACGATATTCCGCCGCGATCCAACCCTGATAACCACTGGCTTTGAGCGCCGCCATTGCCGGTGCAAAGTCGACCTCACCGGTCCCAGGCGCTCCGCGTCCCGGACAATCGGCAAATTGCACGTGGCCAATTCGCCCGGCCAACAAGGCAATCCCGGCGTCCAGCGCAATGCCCTGCCGCGCCATGTGATACAGGTCGTACTGAGCCATGAAGTTGGGATGATCAACCAGACGAATCAACTCATCCAGATGCTCCGGCGTGTTGATCAGAAAGCCTGGCATATCCAGCGGATTGATCGCCTCTGCGACCAGTTTAATGCCCAGCTGTGCAAAGGCCTCGGCACTCTTGCGCAGGTTGGCGCCCAGAGTGGCCAGTGCCTGCTCACGACTGACGCCCTGAGCAAGGCGTCCCGGCAAGATATTCACCGAGGCCGGACGCACCATCGCGGCGTAGCTCAGCGTCTGCTCCAGCGCCGCATCGAACTCGGCCTGGCGTGCCGGCACGGCGGCAAGACCAGCGCCGCCATCCATGAAATCACCGGCTGGCAAGTTGATCAGTACCAGCGGCATGTCTGCACGCTCCAGCGCCTCCTTGAAGCGAATTGCCGGGACTTCATACGGGAACTGCACTTCGACACCGTCAAAGCCAGCCACGCGAGCAGCCAGAATGCGCTCGATCAGCGGGACTTCGGTAAACATCATCGACAGGTTTGCAGCGATTTTCATGCCTTCGGCTCCCGGTACATTTCAATCAGGGTGGAGGGGTCTCGCGCCGCGTTGCCCTGACTGGCATGCAGGCGCATCAGTTGTGCAGCCAGGCCAGTCGCGGGCGTTGACGACGCGGTCTCGCGGGATAATTTGACCGCTGTATCGAGGTCTTTGAGAAGTGTACGCACATGCCACTTGATCGGCTCAAACTCGCTGCTGGCCATCTGCGGTGCGAGAATCTGCAGTGGCTTTGAGTCGGCGAAACCGCCCGCCAACGCCGAGGCAATCAGCGTGGCATCGACACCCGACTTTTCCGCCAAGGCCACAACCTCGGCGATCACCAGCGCGTTGCAGGCGACGATCATCTGGTTGCAGACCTTGGTCACCTGCCCGGCGCCAACATCGCCCATACGCGTGAGACGCTGACCTACATTATCGAGCAGCGGCCGCACCCGTTCGATGTCCTCCACGCGGCCACCGGCCATGATCGCCAGCGTACCGTTTTCAGCGCCAGGCGTACCGCCAGATACTGGCGCATCAACCCAGCGCATGCCGGTGCGCTGCTCAAGCTCGGCGGCCATCTGCCGGGTTGCGCTGGGCTCAAGGCTGGAAAAGTCCACCAGCAACTGGCCGGGCTTGGCATTCTCGACAATGCCGCCCGGGCCAAATACCACCTCGCGCACCACGCTTGTATCGGCCAGACACAGCATGATGATCTCGGCATCGTCACACAGCTGGGCCGGGCTGTTGACGGCGCGGGCACCGGCTTCAAGCAGCGGCTGGCATTTGTCCGGCGAGCGATTCCACACCGTCAACGGATAGCCCGCCGCAAGCAAGCGGCGGGTCATTGGCAGGCCCATCAGGCCTATTCCGGCAAAAGCTACAGCAGGCAGCGACCCAGACATAAATGACTCCATGGTTGGCGAGGGCTTATCTTAAACCCAAAGCCGGTTCGTCATTCACCCTGTTTGCCGATTAGACTAGGGGCTCGCAGGCCTGCAGAATACTGGTGTAAATCGCCATCTGTGGCCTTGATTGACCCTGCTTAAAAATAAGGAATCCCATGAACATCAGCCGTCACGAAACCTCTGCCCGCATGAGCCGCGTAGTCGTCCACAACAACACTGCCTATCTCTGCGGCCAGGTTGCAGAAGACCGCACGGCGGGCATTGAGGAACAAACCCGGACCATGCTGGCCAAGGTCGATGCGCTGCTGGAATCGGTTGGCAGCAGCCGCAAGCACATCCTTTCCGCCACGCTGTACATCAAGGACATGAGCTTGTTCGCCGGTATGAACAGCGTGTGGGACAGCTGGGTTCCAGAAGGCTTCGCGCCAGCCCGCGCCTGTGTCGAGGCGAGTATGGCCAGCCCGGAACTGCTGGTTGAAGTGTCGGTTATTGCCGCGATTGCCGAGTAAGCGCCATGAGCCTGACCGTGCCGACATTCTGGCGAGCCGCAGCGCTGCCCTTTATCGAGGCGCGGTCAATTCTCGATGGCCGCAAGGTCTGTTATGCGCGCCACGCGCATGCGCACTTTTCAATCGGCGCCATCACCTCGGGCCAGTGCACCTACATCAGCGGTGACCAGCAGCAAGTAATCAGCGAAGGCTGCGTGGTGTTGATGAATCCGCAGGTGGTGCATGCCTGCAATCCGATTGATGGCGAACCTTGGTCGTACCGGATGTTCTACGTCGACTGCCAATGGCTGGCCGCCATACAGGCGCAGCTCGACTCATCGGCCGCGCACTGTTTTCAACCTTACAAGCCGATTCTTACGCACTCACAACAGCTGTTTAGCGCGCTGAACCAGCTGTATATGCAGTTAACTGACGCGGCGCTGAGCACAGCGCAAAAATACACCGCCGCCGAGCAGTTCTTTGTGCAAATGCACGCCGAACTGACGGCAAATGAGCCAGGCGCTGAACTCACATCTGCCGTGCATGCAAAGCTGCAATGCGCCGCCGACTATATCCAGGCCCATTGCGCCGAGCCACTGAGCCTTGAGCAAATCTGTGCTGTCGCGGGGCTTTCACGCTCGTACCTGATCCGCGCCTTTGCCCAGCATTTCGGGATGACTCCGCACGCGTATCTGACCAATCAACGCGTGCAACTGGCGCAGCGTTTACTGCAACGCGGTGAGGTAATTGCCGAAGCGGCGCTGGCCGCCGGTTTTGCCGATCAGGCTCACCTGCAACGCACCTTCAAACAGCACCTCGCGGCGACGCCGGGGCAATATCGCGGCTGAATCAACTGAGCAGCAAATACACGCAGCAGGCTACCAACAGAGCTGCCATCAGCCGGTTGAACAGACGCATTGCCGCCGGTGTTTCAAGTACGCCGCGCAAGTAACTGCCCGCCACTGCCCAACAGGCAATCGAGACATAACAGACCGCGAAGTAAATCAGGCTGAACTCGGCAACCTGACGCAAATTTCCCTCTTCAACAAACAAGCCCATGCCGGCAACGCAGGCCATCCATGCCTTGGGGTTGAGCCACTGCAACGTCGCGCCATAGAGCATTGAGGGCGCACTCGCCTTCTCGTCACGCCTGATCTGTCCATCATCGACCGCAAGTTTGAAGGCCATGAACAACAAGAAAGCCACGCCGCCCAACTGAATGAACCGGGTCAGCGGCGGCCAGGCGCGCAACACCTCGTGCAGCCCCAACCCGATTAACACCAGCAACAGGCAGAAGCCAACCGTGGCGCCGGTTACATGGCGCAAGCTGGCCCGCAGTCCAAACTGCACGCCCGCGCTCAGCGCAACGATATTCACCGGCCCCGGTGTGATTGATGAGGCCAGCGCAAATGCGGCCATCGACACCCAGATACTCATACACAGCCCTCACTCGTGGTTATCAGGCACTCACGGTAACGGCCTTGCGCGCGTGCGGATTGAAGAAAAATACCCTTTACTGACAAGACCTTCATACGCTCAGCCAAAGGAGCTGAAATGCCCAGCCACGAGACAATCAATTACGTCGAGTTTGCCGCGCGCGATCTTGAAGCAACCAAAGCGTTCTTCAATCGCGCATTCGGCTGGGCCTTCGACGATTACGGCCCGGACTATTGCGCGTTCTCAGGACGCGGCCTGGACGGTGGCTTTTATCGCGCCGATATGGCCGCCACCACCGCCAACGGCAGCGCGCTGCTGGTGCTGTACAGCGATGATCTGGAAGCGACACTGAACAAGGTCAGTACAGCTGGCGGGCAGATCAACAAAGCGATTTACAGCTTCCCCGGTGGCCGCCGTTTTCACTTCACCGAACCCAGCGGTAATGAGTTTGCGGTGTGGGGTCAGGCGCTGGCGCAGTAGCCCGCAGCAATGCACGTCAACTAGACGGCTTGGTATCCAACGGGGCACATTCTCCGCGCATCAGCAGTGGCCTCAGCCGCGCATGCGCAGTTTTGCTAAACATTTATCACCGATAAACCTGCAACACGGTATGCTGCGCGCGCCCATTGCTTGGCAATTACCTCTATAATTCGCCCGCTTTCCCCGCTATTGAACCGGAGAACCCGTCATGATCAAGCGTACTTTTGTACTCGCTGCAGGTATCGCCCTGTCGCTCTCTGCTGTTTTCGCCAACGCTGCTGATGTTTTGCGCGTCTCGGCCATTCCCGATGAAGCCCCAACCGAACTGCTGCGCAAGTTCAAACCACTGGGCGCCTACCTTGAACAACAACTTGGCATGAAGGTCGAGTTTGTGCCGGTAGCCGACTACGCCGCGGTGGTTGAGTCGCTGGCATCCGACCGTCTCGACATGGCCTGGCTGGGTGGTTTCACCTTCGTGCAGACCCGCCTGAAAACCGGTAACGCCGTGCCACTGGTGCAGCGTGAGCAGGACGCCGAGTTCACCAGCAAATTCATCAGCGCCGACCCTGCCGTGAAATCGGTTAAAGACCTCAAAGGCAAGACCTTCGCCTTCGGTTCGGTTTCCTCGACTTCCGGCAGCCTGATGCCGCGCTACTTCATGCTTAAAGACGGGATCAAACCGGAAGAATTCTTCAGCCGCGTTGCCTACTCGGGCGCTCACGATGCCACCGCCGCCTGGGTCCAGGCTGGCAAGGCCGATGGCGGCGTGCTCAACGCATCGGTGTGGGACAAACTGGTTGCGACTGGCAAGGTCGACACCACTAAAGTCAAAGTGATCGCCACGACCCCGACTTACTACGATTACAACTGGACCGTTCGCGGCACTCTCGATCCAGCCCTGCAAGCCAAAATCAAGGCCGCGTTCCTCGCGCTGGACCCGGCTAACCCGGAGCAGAAAGCCATTCTGGATCTGCAAGCCGCCAGCCGCTTTATCGAAACCAAGCCTGAGAACTATGCAGGCATTGAGGAAGCAGCGCGCGCAGCCGGCCTGTTGAAGTGAATTTAACGCTTGAAGGCGTGGGTGTTACCCACGCCAATGGTCACGTTGCGCTCAGTGATATTGATTTACGGGTAAAACCGGCTGAGCGTGTCGCGATTATCGGCCCCTCCGGTGCGGGTAAAACCACGCTGCTGCGTTTGCTTGCCACCAGCTTGCAGCCCACCAGCGGCGCAATCAGCCTGCTCGAACAACAGCCCTGGCAAATCGGCACTCGCCAACGCCAGCGCCTGCGTGCGCGTATAGGCCTGATCCATCAGGCGCCGCCTTTGCCGCCGCGCCAACGCGTGGTAACGGCGATTCTTGCCGGCAAACTCGGTGAGTGGTCGGCCTTCAAGAGCTTGCTCAACCTGCTCTATCCAGTCGACATCAGCGGCGCCAAAGCGGCGTTGGCACGGCTGGATCTGGCAGACAAACTGTTTGAGCGTTGCGACCAGCTTTCCGGTGGTCAATTACAACGTGTCGGTATCGCCCGCGTGCTTTACCAAAGCCCGCAAATCATCCTCGCCGATGAACCCGTGTCGGCAATGGACCCGGTTCTGGCCGGCCATACGCTCAGCGTGCTCAGCAGTGAAGCGGCCGCCCGTGGCGTCACCCTGCTCGCCAGCCTGCATGCGGTGGATCTGGCCATGGCGCATTTCCCACGGGTAATCGGCGTGCGCGCCGGACGCATTGTTTTTGACCTGCCAAGCGAGCAGATCAGCCAGGCGCAACTCGACGCACTGTACGCCAATGAACAGCTGCAGCCCGAGCCGAGCATTACTGTGCAGACACCCACCGTGATTCAGATTCCACGATGCTGAAAGCCCACGATCGCGATCCGGCTGCACTGCCCCGGTTAGGCCTGACGCTGTTGGCAATCGTGCTGCTGTGGCCGGGTATCAGGCTCAGCGAAGTTGATCTGGCGGTGTTGTTCGATCCTGAAAACAGCAAAACCATGGGCCAGTTCCTCAGCGGTTTCTGGCCGCCGGCGCATGATCCCGAGTTTCTACAGATTCTGCTCAAGGCCACACTCGAAACCCTGGCCATCGCCACTGCCGGCATGGCGCTAGCCTTGCTGCTTGCCATTCCCTGCTCACTGCTTGCCAGCCGCGCGCTGTCGTTGTCTGCTGCGCACCGTAACGGGCGTCCGGCGTGGTGGTCGCAGGCGCTGCGCTGGCCAGTACGTGGCGTGCTTATCTTGCTGCGCAGCGTGCCAGAGGTGGTGTGGGCATTGCTTTTCGTGCGCGCCGTTGGCCTGGGTCCGACTGCTGGGGTGCTGGCGATTGCGATTACCTACAGCGGCATGCTTGGCAAGGTTTACGCGGAAATTTTCGAGTCGGTCGACCCACGCCCAAGCCGGGCCTTGCTGGTCGCCGGCAGCCCGCGTCTGCTGGCTTTCACCTACGGCGTGCTGCCCAATGCCTCTGCCGAAATGCTCTCGTACACCGTGTATCGCTGGGAATGCGCGGTGCGCGCCTCGGTCGTCATGGGTTTTGTCGGAGCCGGAGGGCTGGGCCAGCAAATTGATTTGTCGTTGCGCATGTTTGCCGGCGGTGAAGTCGCCAGCATGCTGCTGACCTTCCTGCTGCTGGTGTTACTCGCCGATCAACTGAGCCGTGTGCTGCGGGCGAGGCTGCAATGAAGTACGCAGTCAATTATGGCCTGATCGCCTTGCTGTTGATTGCAGTGGTGACGTCGTTCCAATACCTCAACATTGATCTGCGCCTGCTGTTCGCTGCTGATGGTCTGAGCCAGATGGCCAGTTACGCCAACGGCTTTTTCAGCCCTGATTTTTCAGCCGAACACTGGTGCGCCATCGGCAAAGGCGCGCTGGAAACTCTGGCCATGTCATCCATCGGCACCTTGCTTGCGGCAATTCTGGGCCTGTTGTTGGCACTGCCTGCGGCGGGACGCTTTGGCTGGCTGGCGCTCAATGGCAGCCGGCTGCTGCTGAACGCCCTGCGGGCGATTCCGGAATTGGTCTGGGCCGCGCTGGTCGTGCTCGCGGCTGGTCTTGGCCCCAATGCCGGCACCCTGGCATTGGCCCTGCACACGGCGGGCGTACTAGGCCGGCTGTTTGCCGAAGCACTGGAGAACACACCGGATGAACCGGCACAGGCAATCCGCTTGGCGGGTGGTTCAAAGCTGGTCGCGTTCTGTTATGGGACGTTGCCCAAGGTGTGGCCACAACTCATCGCCTACACCCTGTACCGCTGGGAAAATAATATCCGCATGGCCAGCGTGCTCGGCTTTGTCGGCGCAGGTGGGCTGGGCCAGATGCTCTACTTCCACCTCAGCCTGTTTCAGGAAGCACAGGCTTCAAGCGTGATCATCGCCATGCTGATTCTGGTGCTTGGCGTCGATGCGTTCAGTGGCTGGATACGCCAACGCTGGGTCAGCAACTGAGGCCAACCCAGCATCCGGCGATCAGAGTCCGTCGCTGTCCAGATGATCGAGATTGATCGGATCGCCTGCGTGCAAATCCAGGCGCTTGCGAATGTCGGCAAACATCAGGTCGTATTCCTTGTGATTGCGCATGATCAGGCTCTGGTTCACCGGAATCCCGTGCTTGTGCGCGGCGCGGGTAATCACGCTGGCAAAGTTGTATGCCGTATCGCTATGCAGTTTGAACGACTCTTCAAATGAGGTGCCCGACACCTGACCGATCAATTCGATATGCAGCATCTTGCCTTCCGCCGGGTCTTGCACCACATCGTAATAAATATCGACGTTGAATGCCGGCCGGTCTTTGGTCGCCACCAGATTCACCCGATGCAAGTGGCCGGGAATGTAACGATCCACTGTCATGGCGGGTGCAGCGCTGACCGGTAAAGGCTCCGGCGCTTCTAGTTTTGAGCGAATGTCGGCGAAGATCTGATCGTATTCATCGTGGTTCTTGGCGATCAGACCTGTCTGGGTCGGCAAGCCGTACTTTTGCGCGATCCGGCTGGCGACACTGCCAAAATTGGGGGCTTCTTCCTTGCTCAGCTCGAACTCTTCCTGAAAGGCCTCGCCGGCCACATTGCCCAACATGGTCATGACCAACTTGCGATTGCCATCCGGCAAAAACTTGATGTGGTAGTACAAGTCGACGCTGTAAACAGGCTGGCCGTCGGCCTCGTCGCGGTTAACGCGATGCAAATGTCCCGGCTTGAACATGTTCGAACTCCCTAACTAAGTTTTTGACGCGGCCACAAAAGAGACCGTCAACGCACCGCTTTAGTGCGCAGTAGACGCTTGCACGCGCTCCTGCACCAACACCCATGGGACTATGACCACCGCCCAAAGTTGCGGGTCGCGCGTGGCCAGATCTTCTGCACAACTGTCTTCCATCTTGCTCAGAACACCACTTTCAAGCCATTGGCGAACCTTGCCATGTTCGTTCTCGGCCAACGCCTCGGCGACGGCCACCAAGTCCGCTGAGCCATCCACCCAGAGTAGAACACCCTTGGCAAAATAGGGCTGTAATTCTTGCCAACTGATAGATGCAGTTTCAGTGAGCAGTTTGGCATAGAGGGTGCTAGGTTGTTCAGTCATGGTGGGCCTTGAATTGTTTGCCGAAATTGATCGGCATCATGATAACGTCGACCAAGTCGCCTGACGTCCAATCTGCGCATCAGGACACGCCGTTTTTCTATACATTTATTGCATTAAAGCGACATCTTCTCGTTTTGCCCCCAAAACCTAGCTTTTCAAGGCGCGAACTCGCGCTCTACACTGTACCGGTACAGTTGCCGGGGGTATGGCCGGGGAGTTCAACCCGGTTCTGCAGCTTTGGCCGCAAGAACTACAACAACGACAAACATAAGAGTGGAGCATTATGAACAAGGCAACTAAGCAAATTACCAAGCTGTTCGCAGCAATGGCACTGGCTGGCGCAGCTAGCTACTCCATGGCTGCCGACACCATTAAAATCGGTCTGGCGGGTCCGGTTACTGGTGCCGTTGCTCAATACGGGGAAATGCAGTTCATTGGCGCTAAAATGGCCATCGAACAAATCAACAAGGCTGGCGGCGTAAACGGCGCTCAACTCGAAGGCGTGGTTTATGACGACGCTTGCGACCCGAAACAAGCCGTTGCTGTTGCTAACAAAATCGTCAACGACGAAGTCAAGTTCGTGGTTGGCCACCTGTGCTCCAGCTCCACTCAGCCAGCGTCTGACATCTACGAAGACGAAGGCATCCTGATGATCACCGCGGCTTCGACCAGCCCGGACATCACCTCGCGTGGCTATCAGCTGATCTTCCGCACCATCGGTCTCGACAGCCTGCAAGGCCCGACTGCTGGTAACTTCATCGCTGATCACATCAAGCCGAAGAACGTTGCAGTAATCCACGACAAGCAGCAGTACGGTGAAGGCATCGCCACTGCCGTCAAGCAGACGCTTGAAAGCAAAGGCGTGAAGGTTTCCGTGTTCGAAGGCATCAACGCCGGCGACAAAGACTTCTCTTCGATGATCTCCAAGCTCAAGCAAGCGGGCGTGGACTTCGTTTACTACGGTGGTTACCACCCAGAACTGGGCCTGCTGCTGCGTCAGTCGGCTGAGAAAGGCCTGAAGGTCAAGTTCATGGGTCCGGAAGGCGTGGGCAACAAGGAAATCTCGGCCATCGCTGGCCCGGCTTCCGAAGGCCTGCTGGTTACCCTGCCGAAGTCTTTCGACCAGGACCCAGCCAACAAGGCATTGGTTGATGCTTTCAAAGCCAAGAACGAAGACCCAACCGGCCCATTCGTATTCCCAGCTTACGCTGCGGTACAAGTGATCGCTGGCGGTATCGAGAAAGCCGGTAGCACTGACACCGACAAGGTTGCAGCTGCACTGCGCGCCAACAGCTTCAAGACCCCAACCGGTGAACTTTCCTTCGACGAGAAGGGCGATCTGAAGGACTTCAGCTTCGTGGTTTACGAATGGCACCAGGACGGTACAAAAACCGAAGCTAAATAAGCCTCACCTGTCCGAACCCAAAGCCCACTGCATCCGCAGTGGGCTTTGTTTATTAGAAGAATCCCGGTCTTGCGCGGCGCCACAAGCGATGCTTTACGCAACGACCCAGGAGTTAGGCAATGCCTGATCTGTATCACTACCTGCAACAGCTGGTTAATGGCCTGACCATTGGCAGCACCTATGCTCTGATCGCCATCGGCTACACCATGGTCTACGGCATCATCGGCATGATCAACTTCGCCCACGGCGAGGTTTACATGATTGGCTCTTACGTGGTGTTCATCGTAGTTGCCGGTCTTGCCATGTTTGGCATCCATAGTCTGCCCGTTGTGCTGATCGCAGGATTTGCTGCCAGCATTATTGTGGCCAGTGCCTATGGCTACAGTATTGAACGAGTCGCCTACCGGCCCTTGCGCGGTGGCAACCGTTTGATTCCCCTGATTTCCGCGATTGGTATGTCGATATTCCTGCAAAACGAAGTACTTCTGGCGCAGGACTCCAAAGACAAAGCCATTCCCAACTTGCTGCCCGGTAACTTCGTGTTCGGTGAAAACAGCATGAACGGCGTGGTTATCTCCTATATGCAGGTGCTGATCTTCATCGTCACGTTCCTGGTGATGGTTGGCCTGACCTGGTTCATCTCCCGCTCCCGCCTGGGCCGTGCGTGCCGCGCCTGTGCTGAAGATTTGAAGATGGCCAACCTGTTAGGCATCAACACCAACAACATCATCGCTCTGACCTTCGTGATTGGTGCGGCGCTGGCTGCTGTGGCCGCCATGCTGCTGGGCTTGCAATACGGTGTGATCAACCCGCACCTGGGCTTCCTGGCCGGTATCAAAGCCTTCACCGCAGCAGTATTGGGCGGTATCGGCAGTATTCCTGGCGCAGTGCTCGGCGGCTTGGTACTCGGTGTTGCTGAGGCCTTTGGTGCCGATATTTTCGGTGACCAATACAAAGACGTTGTGGCATTCAGCCTGTTAGTGCTGGTGTTGCTGTTCCGCCCGACTGGCATTTTGGGTCGTCCGGAGGTTGAAAAGGTATGAGTTCGGCAATCACAAAAAACCTCAAGACGGCATTCTTCAGTGCCCTGCTGGTGGTGGCCGTGGCCTATCCGGTGCTGGGACTGAAACTGACCACCGTCGGCATCAAGCTTGAAGTGCACAATGCCAGCCCTGCGGTTCTCTGGACCATCGCCGGTTGCGCCATTGCCATGTTCTTCTGGCAGTTGTTCCGCGATCAGATCAGCTCCGCCTGGTCACATGCACCGAAGTTGCCGGCTGTTCCAAGCAAGGCGACCAACTTCCTGACCCTGCCTTCGACCCAACGCTGGATCATTCTGGGCTTGGTGTTAGTGGCGCTGGCGTGGCCGTTCTTCGGTTCGCGTGGCGCGGTGGACATCGCTACCCTGATCCTGATCTACGTCATGCTCGGCCTCGGCCTGAACATCGTGGTGGGTCTGGCGGGCCTGCTCGACCTCGGTTACGTTGGTTTCTACGCAGTGGGCGCCTACAGCTACGCGCTGCTGTCGCACTACTACGGCCTGGGCTTCTGGGTATGTTTGCCAATCGCCGGCCTGATGGCAGCGTTCTTCGGCTTCATTCTCGGCTTCCCGGTTCTGCGTTTACGCGGCGACTATCTGGCGATTGTGACGCTGGGCTTCGGTGAAATTATCCGTATCCTGCTGCGCAACATGACCGAGCTTACCGGCGGCCCGAACGGCATCAGCAACATCGACAAACCAACACTGTTTGGCCTGTCGTTCGAGCGTAAAGCCGCTGAAGGCATGCAAACCTTTCACGAGTTCTTCGGCACCGCGTACCAGTCGATCAACAAGGTTATCTTTCTGTACTTGATCGCCCTGCTGCTGGTGTTGGTGACCCTGTTCGTGATCAACCGTTTGCTGCGCATGCCAATCGGCCGCGCGTGGGAAGCCCTGCGTGAAGATGAAATCGCTTGCCGCGCACTGGGCATGAACCCGACCGTGATCAAGCTTTCAGCCTTCACCCTCGGCGCCAGTTTCGCAGGTTTTGCCGGCAGCTTCTTCGCCGCCCGCCAAGGCCTGGTGACACCGGAATCGTTCACCTTCATTGAATCGGCAATCATCCTCGCCATCGTGGTTCTTGGCGGCATGGGCTCACAACTCGGGGTCATTCTGGCCGCGATCGTGATGATCCTCCTGCCTGAACTGATGCGCGAGTTCAGCGAGTACCGCATGTTGTTCTTCGGTGCCCTGATGGTAATGATGATGATTTGGCGTCCGCAGGGCCTGTTGCCCATGCAGCGCCCGCACCTGGAGCTGAAACAATGAGCCGCCCGATTCTAGAAGTAAGCGGCTTATCCATGCGTTTTGGCGGCCTGCTGGCCGTCAACGGCGTGAATCTGTCCGTGCAAGAAAAACAAGTGGTGTCGATGATCGGCCCTAACGGCGCCGGCAAAACCACGGTATTCAACTGCCTCACCGGTTTTTATCAGCCCACCAGCGGCAGCATCCGCCTTAATGGCGAGCAAATCGAAGGCCTGCCGGGCCACAAGATTGCGCGCAAGGGCGTGGTGCGTACGTTCCAGAACGTGCGCCTGTTCAAGGACATGACCGCCGTTGAAAACTTGCTGGTGGCGCAACACCGCCACCTCAACACCAACTTTCTGGCTGGCCTGCTCAAGACCCCGGCGTTTCGCAAGAGCGAACGTGAGGCCATGGAATATGCTGCGCATTGGCTGGAGCAGGTCAACCTGACCGAGTTTGCCAACCGCCCTGCCGGTACCCTCGCCTACGGCCAGCAGCGTCGCCTGGAAATCGCCCGCTGCATGATGACGCGCCCCAGCATCCTCATGCTCGACGAACCGGCGGCGGGCCTCAACCCACGCGAAACCGACGACCTCAAAGCCCTGATCGGCGTGCTGCGTGATCAGCACAACGTAACGGTGCTTTTGATCGAACACGACATGAAGTTGGTGATGAGCATCTCCGACCACATTTTCGTGATCAATCAGGGCACGCCTTTGGCAGACGGACCCCCGGAGCAGATCCGCGATAACCCGGACGTAATCAAAGCCTATCTGGGGGAAGCGTAATGCTCTATTTCGAAAACGTCTCGACCTTCTACGGCAAGATTCAGGCGCTGCACGACGTCAATGTTGAAGTGCGTCAGGGTGAAATCGTCACCCTGATCGGCGCCAACGGCGCAGGCAAGTCGACGTTGCTGATGACCCTTTGTGGTAATCCGCAGGCCACCAGCGGCAGCATCCGTTATCAGGGTGAAGAACTGGTTGGCATGGACACCCCGAACATCATGCGCAAGAGTATTGCCGTGGTACCTGAGGGCCGCCGTGTGTTTGCCCGTCTGACCGTTGAAGAAAACCTCGCCATGGGCGGTTTCTTCACTGAAAAAGAAGACTTCCAAACGCAAATGGACAAGGTGCTGCACCTGTTCCCGCGCCTTAAGGAACGCTTCGAGCAACGCGCTGGCACCATGTCCGGTGGTGAGCAGCAAATGCTGGCGATTGGCCGCGCGCTGATGAGCAAACCCAAGCTGTTGCTGCTTGACGAGCCATCACTGGGCCTGGCACCGATCATCATTCAGCAGATCTTCGACATCATCGAACAACTGCGCAAGGACGGTGTAACGGTGTTTCTGGTCGAGCAAAATGCCAACCAGGCATTGAAACTCGCCGATCGTGGCTACGTTCTGGAGAACGGCCGTATTGTCATGGAAGGCAGTGGCCAGGAGCTGCTGACCAACCCGAAAGTACGGGACGCGTACCTGGGCGGTTAACCTCAGTGCTGCATCCAAAAGCCGCTGTGATCAGCGGCTTTTTTTGTTAGGGTGGCAAAGCCCCAGCTTACAAGGATGAAAGACTGATGCGCATCGAGGACCTGAAACTGTTCATGCTCGTCGCCAAATTAGGCAGCTTCACCGCTGCGGCCGACGCCCTGAACTTGCCTCGCTCGAATATCAGCAGGCGCATCAACGACCTCGAATCCGCACTGCAAGGCAAACTCTTCACCCGCACGACCCGCCGCCTGACCCTCACCCCGATTGGCCAGGGCTACCTGACCAGCCTGCAGGAAATCATCCCTGGGCTTGAACACGCCAACGACTCGATCCGCACTCAAAATCAAAATCCGACCGGCAAGATCAAGATCGGCCTGCTCACCGAATCAGACATTCTGATTCACTGGGTGCTGCAAGACTTTCTGACGCGCTACCCGAACATCAGCATCGAAACCCACCTGAGTAATCTGGGTTACTACGACATCATGAATTACGGCCTCGACATGGCGATTCATGTCGGCCCGATCAGCGACACCAGCTTCATCGCCCGCCCTATCGCCTCGTTCATCCGCAAGCTTTACGCGAGCCCCGACTACATTGCACGTTACGGAGCGCCGCGGTCACTCGAGGACCTGCACCAGCACAACCTGATCATGCTGCGCTGGCCAAGTGGTCAGCTGGAAAACCTCTGGCGGTTCAAACAGGCAGAAATCAGTATCGAAAGCCGACTGATCTCGAACAACTCCAACTACATCCGCCACGCGGTTTTCCAGGGTGCGGGTATCGCGCTGCTGCCGGAAATAATCGCGCACAAGCACGTGGCTGAAGGAGAGTTAGTCGAAGTGCTGCCCGCCTACGAAATGCAGCTGGAAAATATCTGGCTGGTGTATCCAAGCCGGACCGGCCAATCCTTTGCCTCCCGCCTGCTGATTGAATACCTGCTCGAACAAATTCCGATGATTAAGTGATTGTCCTGCTTGTCAGGACACTGTTCGGAATCCTAGCCGGATTATCCAACGATTAATCTCCATTAGGCTGTTGTTCCATAAACATACAGACTCAGGGAGATGTAGCTATGTGCAGTTCGCACTCGAAAATATCCTTATTAGTGCTCCTAACGTGCGGACTGTCTCTCACCGGTTGCGGCGCTGGCGACGAAGCCGCAGACACCTCCCCCGGCCGCCCCGTCAATGTGGTCAAGCTTTCCGATCAGAACTCCAACCAATCGCTGCAATTCAATGGCGTAATCGAAGCCCAGCAAATGGCCAATCTGGCCTTCCGGGTGCCCGGCACAGTCGACAAAATTCTGTTCAAGGAAGGCGATGCCGTTAAACAGGGCCAGGTTATTGCGCAGCTCGACCCACACGATTTTAAAGTCAGTGTTGACGAGCTGAAGGCCCGCCTCAGCGAAGCCAAAGCCAGTGCCCGGCTTGCCAATGTAGAGCTGCGCAGAACCCGTTCAGCGGTCAAGGACCATTCGATTGCGGCAATCAACCTGGACCGCGCCATCAGTGCGCAGGCGCGAGCTGCCGCCGGCGTTAATGTCACGGCGCAAGCACTGAAGAAGGCCGAAGACGCACTGCGCTACTCACAGCTCAAGGCACCGTTCGATGGCGTCGTGGGTCAGCGCCTGATTGATGAGCACGAACAAACCCGCCCCGGTATAACGGTAATGACCGTGCACCAGCCGAAACGGCTCAAGGCTATTGTCGACGTGCCCGAGAGCAAGATCGGCCTCATCAGCAAGGGCATGGCCGGGTTGGTGAGCTGGTACGGCAACCCCGCCGGAATCAAGGCGCAAAGCACCGAGATCGCCAGCCTGCCCGATGCGCTCAAACGCACCTACTCGGTAACCTTCAAGCTCGACCCGACGCAACTCACCACCGTGTTTCCGGGCAAGGCTGTGAATGTGCAGGTAGACCTGAGCACCCAACTGGAAAAAGCCTTCTGCCTGCTACCCAGCGCCATCAAGAGCACCGAAGGCCAGACCCAAGTCGTCAAACTGGTGAGTGCCCATGCCAGGCATGTTGCGGTGAAGGTCGTTAGCCAACGGCATAATCAGGTTTGCGTCACCGGCGAGCTCGACACGGGCGATACCATCGTCACGGCGGGAAGCGCCTTTCTCAAGGAAGGAGACGCCGTGGGCAATCTGCTGGAGGCTCAGCAGTGATGAATTTATCGACCTTTGCCCTGCGCCAGAAAACCTTCGTCATCTTTTTCAGTTCCTTGTGCCTGCTTGCCGGAATCTTTTCGTACTTCCAACTGGGCAAGCTCGAAGACCCGTCCTTTACCGTCAAAAGTGCCGTTGTCGTCACGCTTTATCCGGGCGCGACCGCAAAGGAAGTTGAAGAGCTGGTGACCGATAAAATCGAAACCCGCCTGCAGGAAATGAGCAGCCAGTGGAAGTTACGCTCGCTGTCGCGCCCCGGCAGCTCGATGATTTTTATCGACCTCAAGGAAAGCATTTCCTCCGAAGAACTGCCCCAGCAGTGGGACTTGCTGCGGCGCAAGGTCGAGGACGTCAAGCTGGAGCTGCCGGCCGAAGCGCAGATCAGCATCGTTCAGGATGAGTTCTCGGAAGTGTACGGCATGGTCTTCGCGGTGTACGGCGACGACATTCCGATGCACGACATGAAGAACTATGCGCGGGAACTGCAACGTCGCATCAAGGCCGTCAACGGCATCAAGAAAGTCCAGCTGCATGGTGTTCACGAGCAAGTGGTCAACATCAGCGTGTCTGACGAACGCACAGCCGACACCAATATTTCAGTCGCCGAGCTTTCCAACCAGCTCAACAGCCAGAACCTGCCCGTGGTCTCTGGTGACTTCGACCTCGGCAACAGCAATTTGCGGGTCGAACAGACCGGTAACTTCAGCTCGCTGGAAGACATCAAGAACCTGCTGATTCACACCGGAGTCAACGGCAGTGAATCGGGGATTATCCGCCTTGGCGATGTCGCCGAAGTGACCATGGATTATCAGGACCCGGCATTCACCCTGAGCCGGTATAACGGCCAGAAAGCTGTAACGCTGGCGGTCAGCCCCGAGTCAGGGATCAACGTGGTGGACATTGGCGATGACTTGAAAGCCGTGCTTGCCGAGTTTCAGGCAGAGCTGCCGCTCGGCGCCAATGTCGGCGTCATCGCCTACCAGCCCGACGAAGTCGACAAGTCGATCAATAACTTCGGCCTCAACCTGATCGAAAGTATCGTCATCGTCTTCGCTGTTCTGCTGATATTTATGGGCTGGCGCAGCGCCATGATTGTCGGCATCAGCTTACTGTTAAACATCGTATTCACCCTGATCTACATGAATATCAACGATGTCGACTTGCAGCGCGTGTCGCTCGGCTCGTTCATTCTGGCACTGGGCATGCTGGTGGATAACGCCATCGTCATCACCGATCTGTTTCAGGCCAAGGTTCGCGCGGGCATTGAACGCAGCGAGGCGGTGAGCCAAATCATCAAGGAAATGGCGACGCCACTGCTCGCCGCCACACTCATCGCCATGCTCGGCACCACACCCGTGCTGTTCTCGAAGACCGACTCGGCAGAGTTCTCATTGTCGATCGTGCAGGTACTGTGCAGTTCACTGCTGCTGTCGTGGGTGATTGCCATGATCATCACCCCATTGATGTGTTGGATGTTTATCAAACCGGATGCGGATACGACGCCTAAACCACCTGGCAAAGCAGCGCTGGCCTATGAGAAAGCTGTAGGCTGGACGGTTGATAACCCTAAACGAGCCATCCTTTATGTGATGCCCTTTCTGCTGATAACCGCGCTGGCGTACCCGCTGATGAGTGTCAACTTCATGCCCTCCTCGGATCGCTCTATCGTGTTTCTCGACTATTGGCTGCCCAATGGGGGAAGGATCGGAAAAACCTCGGAAGACATGCTGAAAATCGAGCAGTGGCTGCTCAAGCAACCCCAGGTCAGCAGCATCTCCAGCTATGTTGGCGAAAGTGCCCCGCGCTTTTCGGTGACTGTCGAGCCGGAGCCGCTTGATCCGAGTTACGGCCAGATACTCATCAACACCAAAACCTTCGAAGACATCGCGCCCCTGATCGTCGCCGGCGATAAATGGCTGGCCAAGGAGTTCCCGTATGCAGAGCCACGCTTCCGTGATTTGAAGCTCGCAACCAAAGACAAATACAGCATCGAGGCCCGTTTCAGCGGCCCCGATCCAAAGGTTCTGCATACGCTTTCGGAGCAGGCACAAGACATCTTTCGCGCGCATGAACACACCAAATATGTGCGCGACAACTGGCGTCAGGAAAGTAAATTGATGCGCCCTGTAATCAACCAGGAAGAAGCTCGGCTCGCAGGCGTGACCCGCACAGACATAGCTCTGGCCATTTCGCGGGTAACCGAAGGCGTCGATATCGGCATCTTGCGCCATGAAGATGATCTGGTGCCGATCAAGTTGCGCAGCACCAATGCATCGCTAGAGCACTTCAAGAACATTCCGGTACGTTCTTTGATCGCCACGCACAGCGTGCCATTGGGGCAAGTGGTGGATGACATCGAAATAGTCGGCGAACAATCGCTGATCTGGCGCTACAACCGGCTGCCGGCCATCACCGCGCAAGCCGGCGTGAGTGGCGACACGGCCTCGAATGTGCGCAATACGCTCAAGGATGAAATCGAGGCGATCGAGTTACCGGATGGCTACACCATGGAATGGGGCGGCGAGTATTACGACGAGAATCGCTCGATCAACGACCTGATGACGCAGACACCGAAAGCCTCGATGCTGATGCTGATTATTCTGGTCGCCATGTTTGGCGCTTACCGCCAGCCCATCATCATTCTGATCACCCTGCCGCTGGCCCTCATCGGCATCATCTGGAGCTTGCTGCTACTCGACAAACCCTTCGGCTTCATGGCGATTGTCGGCATGATTTGCCTCTCGGGCATGATCATCAAAAACGGCATCGTGCTGATGGATCAGATCGAGCTTGAGCGAAGCATTGGCACGCCCTTGAGCGAGGCCATCAAGAGCGCCACGCTGAACCGCACCATGGCGATCTCGATGGCGGCACTGACCACGGCACTGGGCATGATTCCACTGCTCACAGACCGGCTGTTTGACCAGATGGCCGCCACCATCATTGGCGGACTCTCGGCGGCATCGGTGCTCTCGCTGTTCATCATGCCTGCTCTCTACAAACTGTTTTTCGGTCGCGACCCTGATGCCGAGAAAGACACGCGCCAGGTGATTACCCATGACTAAATTAGCGCTGACCACACTGACCACCGCCCTGCTGCTGAGTGGCTGTTCGATGACTCCAACTTACGAGAAGCCGAGCGTGCCTGTGAGCGAGTTGTATCTCAATCAGAACACCGCCGGGGTGACAACTGCGCCGGCCAACAGCAATAGTTGGTGGACCCGGTTCAATGACCCGCAACTCAATCAACTGGTGATTCGCGCGCAAAACCAGAACGTCAGCTTGCAGATTGTCAGCCAGCGAATTCAAGCGGCGCAGGCCTATCACAAAGTCATTTCCTCGATGAAAGTGCCGACCATTGCGTTAACAGCTGGCTACTACGATCTGCGCATCAGTGAGAATGATCCGTTATTGGGTGACGCGGTGAGTGGCGTGCAATTGCCCGCCCAGTTTGGTGGCGGTGAAATCAAAGTTGCTGATCGCGACCCGGACGCTTTTACCGTAGGCCTCAGTGCCAGTTGGGAGATGGATCTGTTCGGGCGCGTAGACAGCCTGAGCAAGGCCAGCAGCATCCGGCTGGAACAGGCGCGAATCATGAAAACCGCAATGAACACGCTGATCACAGCCGACGTGGTGAACAACTACCTGCAATACCGCGGGGCGGTTGAGCGCATCAATATCGCCAAGCGCAACATCAGCGAGCAACAGGAAACCCTCAAACTGGTGCAGTCGCTTGAGCGCAACGGCTACGGCTCATCCATGGATGTGGCCAACGCCAAGTCGGCGCTGGCCGCAACCCAGGCCACGCTGCCGATGCTGGACACGGCCAAGAGTGTGCACATGGGCAGGCTGGCGATTCTGCTGGGTGAGAACATCGGCGAGACTGAAAAGCACTTCAGCCCTGAGCGCTTGCCGCAAATGAACGCCCTGATTCCAACCGGCCTGCCATCTGATCTTCTAAAAAGACGCCAGGACATCGCCATGGCCGAACGTGAAATGGCGGCCAAGAATGAAGAGGTCGGCGCCGCCATCGCCGCCAAATACCCGAAGATTTTCCTCACCGGCTCCCCCGCCCTGCTCTCCAGCGACTTCAATGATCTGTTCAAGTCCAGCTCACAAGCCTGGATGCTCGGCGCGGGTATCAGTTGGAATCTGTATGACGGCGGGCGCAGCCAGGCGCTGGTAGAAATGCAGGAAGCCGGTTTCAAGCAATCGGCGCTGAGCTATCAGCAAACAGTCAACTCGGCCTTCAACGAGGTCGAAACCACCCTGACGGCGTACGGCAACAGCCAGAAGTATCACGCGTTGATTCAGCAGGCCAGCGAGCAAGCACAGATCGCCTCGAACAAGGCGGACTCGTTGTATCGCTCGGGCATGATCAATCACCTTAACGTGCTCGACACCCAGCGCCAGAAGAACTCGATAGAAGACGCCGAAGTTGTCGCCCGCCTGAATACCGCCACTCAGGTCGTGCTGCTGCACAAGGCTCTGGGCGGCGATTGGTCGATTGCCGCGGCCGGGCAAACCGATGAATCCTCCAAGCCAATGTAAAGCGCTTTACTCGCTGGCAAACGGATTAACTGCCGGGGTATTTGCTGCCACCCGCCAGCTGATCCGTACACAACCGTCGCGGGCAGTTACAATAGGTGGATTAATTTGCCGATGACTACCTGATGACCGACCCAATACGCCTTTCCAAACGCCTGATCGAACTGGTCGGCTGCTCCCGCCGCGAAGCCGAGTTGTACATTGAGGGAGGCTGGGTGACGGTTAATGGCGAGGTGGTCGATGTACCGCACGTCAAAGTCACCGACGAGTTGGTGGAGTTACTGCCCGATGCCGTGGCCGCGCCGGTAGATCCGGTCACGCTGCTGGTTCACATCCCGGCCGGGCACAACAGTGCAGAGCGTTTTGTTGAAGAACTCAGCCAGGCCAATCACTGGGCCGAAGACGCCTCGAAAATCCGCCCTCTGAAAGCCCACCTGATCAATCTGACGTCCTGCATACCCTTGCAAGCCGGTGCAGAAGGCCAGCACGTGATGACTCAGGACTGGCGTATCGAACGCAAACTGCGCGACGACATCGTCAAGATGGAGCAGGAATATGTGGTTGAAGTGAGCGGCCAGCTCAGCGAGCGCGATCTTAAGCGCCTCAATCATGGCCTGGTCTTCAATAACTACGCGTTGCCGCCCTGCAAGGTCAGCTGGCAGAACGAGACTCGCTTGCGCTTTGCCCTGAAAAATCCGATTCCGGGACAAATCGTGTTCATGTGCAATGAAGTCGGGCTGAAAGTCCTGAGCTTCAAGCGCATCCGTGTGGGCGGTGTACCCATGTCCAAAGTCCCGCCGGGCCAATGGCGCTATCTGGCAGCCAAAGAGCGCTTCTAAACGCAGTCATGTCAATTTACTGCTCTCCCATTATCAGGAACCCTAATGCTCAATAACGACGTACTGCGTAGCCTGCGCTACACGCTTAACATCAATGATGAAGAGCTGGCCGAAATCTTTCAGCTGAGCAACAAGACCATCACCGCCGATGAGGTCAGCCTGCTGCTGAAGAAAGAAGACGAGGAAGGTTTCGTCCTGTGTGATGACGAGCTGATGGCGCACTTTCTCGATGGCTTGGTGTACTTCAAGCGTGGCAAGGATGACGGTCGCCCGGCGCAACCTTTCGAGCTGCCAATCACCAACAACATCATCCTGAAGAAACTGCGCGTTGCCTTCGAGCTCAAGGAAGATGACATGCACCAGATCATGCAGAGTGTCGACTTCCCGGTTTCGAAGCCGGAAATGAGCGCGCTGTTTCGCAAGTTCGGCCACAGCAACTACCGCACCTGCGGCGACCAGTTCCTGCGCAATTTCCTCAAGGGCCTGGCACTGCGCGAGCAGAACTAGGTTCTGTATAACCCTGCATTTACGTGCGCAATAGTGCCTCCCTTGGTGGCCGCGCACGTTTAGGGTAATGGCTCTCTCCTCCTTCAAGGATTCGCCATGCACCCGTACTTCTCGCTGCAAGGCCGCACCGCGCTGGTTACTGGCGGTACTCGCGGCATCGGTAAAATGATCGCCAAGGCCTACCTCGAAGCAGGTGCCAAGGTAATCATTTGCGCCCGCGACGCCCAAGCCTGCACAGACACAGCGGCAGAGCTGAGCGTTCTCGGCGAATGCCACGCAATCGCTGCCAATCTTGCAACCGAGGAAGGCATTCAGGCTTTTGCCGCCGCCATTGGCGAAATAACCCCGCAACTGGACATTCTGGTGAATAACGCCGGAACCACGTGGGGCGCGCCGCTGGAAAGTTATCCGGCCAAAGGCTGGGATAAGGTCATGCAACTCAACGTGACCTCGGTGTTCGGCTGCATCCAGCAATTGTTGCCGCTGCTGCGCAAGGCCGGCTGCACTGATAACCCGGCCCGTATCATCAATATCGGCTCGGTGGCCGGCATCAGCTCATTTGGCGAAGATGCCTGGGCGTATGGCCCGAGCAAGGCGGCGCTGCATCAGATGTCACGCATGCTGGCGCGCGAACTGGTCAGCGAGCACATCAACGTCAACGTAATTGCACCCGGACGCTTCCCGAGTAAGATGACCAAACACATCGCACAGGACAGCGCCGCCATGGCCGCCGATGTTGACGTCATCCCGATGAAACGCTGGGGGCGCGAAGAGGAAATGGCAGCGTTGGCGATTAGTCTGGCGAGTGCCGCTGGTGCCTATATGACCGGTAACGTCATCCCACTGGACGGCGGTTTCAGCCTCTGAGGCGCCAACCTCACCAGCACCAGTGATCAACGCAGCGGCACAGCGGATTTAACCTGCCACTGCGTTGCGGTTACCATAGCCGACCTATCTGCCGCGACTCGCCTCCATGACTTACTCAGTATCGCCCATCGGCTTTGTGCGCTCCTGCTTCAAAGAGAAGTTCGCCATTCCGCGCCAGCCGCAACTGGCGCCTGCCGCGCGCGGGGTGCTGGAACTGGTGGCGCCGTTTGATCAGCCCGAAGCGATTCAGGGGCTTGAGCAGGTGAGTCATGTCTGGCTGCTGTTTGTTTTCCATCAGGCCCTTGAAGACAAGCCGCGCCTCAAGGTCCGGCCGCCGCGTTTGGGCGGTAATCAAAGCATGGGCGTTTTTGCGACGCGGGCCACGCACCGCCCGAACGGCATCGGCCAATCGGTGGTGGCGCTGGAGAAAGTCGAGCCGGGCAAATTGTGGCTGTCGGGCATCGACTTGCTTGATGGCACGCCGGTGCTCGACATCAAGCCGTATGTACCCTACGCAGACCAAGTGCCTGGCGCATTCAATCACATGGCTGCGGCGGCCCCCAGTCTCCTGCCCGTGAGTTGGAGTCAGCCCGCGCTTGAGCAAGCACAGCTGCACGCACAGCGCCTGAGTGAACCGCTGGTGGCGCTGATCGAACAATGCCTGGCCCAGGACCCGCGCCCCGCTTATCAGACGCCGGAACCCGAACGTCGTTACGGGGCGAAGTTCTGGGATCTCGATGTGCACTGGCATTACCCGACACCTGCTGAGATTCGCGTACTCGACGTGGTTCTGGCAAACGGCTGAGAATCAGGCGAATAATCAGGATCGGCTCAGGGCCAGCGAAAGATTAACTTACAGTTCACCACGTTACAGTCCATTCGATCTATTTAGGACTGAAGAGTCCTATATTAGACTCCAGCAGTATTCTCATTGGAGCGCTGATTGCCATGAAACACTGGACGTTATTACTGTTACGCATCTCACTCGGCTGGCTGTTGGTTATCTGGGGAGCCGATAAGCTATTCAATGTTGCGCACAGCGTTGCCGTCGCCAATAAGTTCTATTTCGGTCTGCTCACGGCTGAAAGTGCGATGCAGGTGTTGGGGGTGATTCAGATCGCCATAGGCGTGCTGATCGTCATTGGGCTGCTACGCCGCTGGACCTACCCGCTACAAGCGCTGCTCAATGGCCTGACGCTGCTGGCTGTTCTGGGCTCGGTAATAGATCCGTGGGGCTGGTTTTTGCAGGGTTCCAACGCGCTGTTCTACCCATCGCTGATTATCTTCGCGGCCAGCTTGCTGCTAATTGCCTTCCGCGATGACGAGCGCTGGGCACTCGACATCAAGCGTACTACTGCGCACTAAGCCAAACGGCGGACACAAAAAAACCACCTGAACCGGTGGTTTTTTTGTGTGTTGCTTTAACGTGCCAGCTAAAACTTACTTCTCTACGAATGCACGCTCAATCAGGTAATCACCTGGGTCGCCCATACGCGGGGAAACCTTGAGGCCGAAGCTTTCCAGCACTTCGCTGGTTTCGTCGAGCATGCTTGGGCTGCCGCAGATCATGGCGCGGTCATCTTGAGGATTGATCGGCGGCAGGCCGATATCCGCAAACAGCTTGCCGCTGCGCATCAGATCCGTCAGGCGGCCCTGATTCTCGAACTCTTCACGGGTTACGGTCGGGTAGTAAATCAGCTTTTCCTTGAGCGAGTCACCAAAGTATTCATTCTGCGGCAGGTGCTCGGTAATGAACTCGCGATAAGCGACTTCGTTCACGTAGCGCACACCGTGAACCAGAATGACTTTCTCGTAACGCTCGTAGGTTTCCGGGTCCTGGATTACGCTCATAAACGGCGCCAGGCCCGTGCCCGTGCTCAGCAAATACAGGTGCTTGCCCGGCAACAAGTCGTCCAGCACCAGAGTGCCGGTAGGCTTGCGGCTGACCATCAACTCATCACCCGGCTTGAGGTGCTGCAGACGCGAGGTCAGCGGACCGTCCTGCACCTTGATGCTGAAGAACTCAAGGTGTTCTTCGTAGTTGGGGCTGGCGATTGAATAGGCACGCATCAGCGGCCGACCGTTTTCCTGCTGCAAGCCGATCATCACGAACTGGCCGTTCTCGAAACGCAAACCCTGGCTGCGGGTCGTGCGGAAACTGAACAGGGTATCGTTCCAGTGATGGACGCTAAGCACGCGCTCGACGTTCAGGTTGCTCATGCAGGTTACCTCAAAGGTCAAAATTGGTGATTGCGCGGCATTCTAGTGGGGCGCAGAATATCTGTTAAGCGAATAATTAAGATATAGGTTATCGGTTATATAGATATGCGATTTACTCTCAGACAACTGCAAGTGTTTGTCGCCGTGGCGCAGCAGGAAAGCGTTTCACGCGCAGCCGAGTCGCTGGCCCTCTCGCAATCGGCTACCAGCACCTCCCTTACCGAGCTGGAACGCCAGACCGACAGCCAATTATTCGACCGTGCAGGCAAGCGGCTTAACCTCAACGCGCTGGGCCGCGAGTTACTGCCCCAGGCTATCGCCCTGCTCGATCAGGTCAAAACCATTGAGCGGCTGCTGAAGAGTGAGAGCGGCTTGGGGTCGCTCAGCGTCGGCGCCACGCTGACGGTCGGTAACTATCTGGCGACATTGCTGATCGGCAACTTCATGCAGCTGCATCCGGAGTGCAAGGTGAAACTGCAAGTGCACAACACGGCACATGTGGTTCAGCAAATCGCTCACTATGAACTGGATCTGGGCATGATCGAAGGCGACTGCCAGGACCCGAATATTGAAGTATTGCCTTGGATCGAGGATGAACTGGTGGTGTTCTGCGCCCCGCAACATCCGCTGGCAAAACGCGGTGAGGCAAACCTTGATGACCTCACGCGGGAGGCGTGGATCTTACGAGAAAAGGGCTCCGGCACCCGCCTCACCTTCGACCGGGCGATGCGTCATCACCCCACATCGCTGAACATCCGCCTGGAACTTGAACATACCGAAGCGATCAAGCGCGCGGTCGAGTCGGGGCTAGGCATTGGTTGTATTTCGCGCCTGGCGCTGCGCGATGCATTCCGCCGCGGCAGCCTGGTCGCCGTCGAAACACCGACGCTGGACTTGCGCCGGCAGTTCTATTTCATCTGGCACAAGCAGAAATACCGTACGGCGGCCATGCGCGAGTTTGTCGAGCTGTGCCAGACACTGACGCACGGGATCAAGCGCAGCGACCAGATTGTGCTGCCAAATATTGCCTGATCTCAGCCCAGCAGGATTATCAGCCAGACGCTGCCAATCAGCGACAGTGAGACGAACTGGGCAGCACTGCCCATGTCTTTGGCATTTTTCGACAACGGATGCAGGTCCAGCGAGATGCGGTCGATCGCCGCCTCGACGGCTGAATTGAGCAGTTCGACGATCAGCGCGAGCAGGCAAACGCCGACCATCAGCGCGCGCTCACCCTTGCTGACATCGAAACAAAAGGCCAGCGGGATCAATACAACGTTGAGCAAAACCAGTTGGCGAAAAGCCGCCTCACCGAGAAATGCGGCGCGCAAGCCATCGAACGAATAGCCGGTCGCATTGAGGACGCGCCTAAAACCGGTTTTACCTTTGAATGGGGACATCTGGAACGACTCAAAAAATAAACGACGACAAGGCAACAGCGTGCCTTGTTATTGAGAGAGCTGCGCAGGTATTTGATTTCTAGGCTGAAGGAATGCTTTCCAAGTGCTGTAACAACAGTGCAGCCTGAGTTCGGGTACGCACTCCCAGCTTACGGAAGATAGCCGTCACGTGAGCCTTCACAGTGGCCTCAGACACACTCAGCTCATAGGCAATTTGCTTGTTGAGCAAACCATCACAGACCATGGTCAGAACGCGGAACTGCTGAGGCGTCAAACTCGCAAGGCCGGCACTCGCAGCTTTAGCTTCGCTGGAAACAGCAGCCTCTTCCTCATTGGTCTGCGGCCACCACACATCACCATCGAGTACCTGACGCGTCGCTTGCTGAATAACTTCAAGTGAGCTCGACTTGGGAATGAAACCACTGGCACCAAATTCACGGCTTCGCGTGACCACGGCCGCCTCTTCCTGTGCAGACACCATGACGACGGGGATCTGCGGGTATTGACCGCGCAACAGGATCAACCCTGAAAAGCCATAAGCGCCAGGCATATTAAGATCGAGCAAGACCAGATCCCAGTCAGACTTTTCAGCCAGATGGGCTTCCAGCTCGGCAATGCTTGCCGCTTCTACCAACCGAACACCACTGCCCAGCCCGAGTGTCAGCGCTTGTTGTAATGCACTGCGAAACAGCGGGTGGTCATCTGCAATCAGGATTTCATAAGCAGCCATTGCGGATCCTGTTCTTCTTATAGGGGCTTCGTTTGCAAGCATCGCTCACAACGCATAGTTAGTTACCGGGTAACGCACAGGTTTATGCGCACTGCAATGCGCTGGAGCTGATTATAAATCAGCTCCAAGTTACCACTTTGAGCTATTGGCGAGTACGCAAAAAACGCTCGGTAGTCTATCAATCCGATGTTTATACGCGGCTGGCGGTGCCCAGCATGCCGAGCGAACTCGGGGTGGTCAAGTTGATTACTTTACGGCAAAGTCTGCGCCCTTAATCCTGCCGAGATTTTTCTATGCAACGCAACGCCTTACGGGCCGATTTGATGATGCTGCTCACGGCCATGATCTGGGGCTCGGCTTTTGTCGCCCAGCGTCTGGGTATGGACTCCATCGGCCCGTTTTATTACAGCGGTCTGCGCTTTGCGCTCGCGACCGTCATTTTGCTGCCAGTGCTTTCCCTGCTTGAACGGCGCACCCCTGCGAGCAAGCCAGAGCCTGTTAATCGCGGCCTGTTAATTGGCGGCGGGCTGATGGGCTTGGCGCTGGCAATCGGCATCAACTTGCAGCAGGTTGGCTTGCTGTTCACCACCGTGACCAACTCGGGCTTTATTACCGGGCTGTACGTGATCATCGTGCCGATTCTGGGTTTGTTTATCGGCCAGAAAAGCGGCCTGGGCATTTGGCTCGGCGCCGTACTCGCGGTGGTCGGCATGTTCCTGCTCAGTGTTGGCGAAGGTTTCCATGTCGCTTCGGGCGACTGGCTGCAACTGGCAGGCGCATTCGTTTGGGGTATTCATGTATTACTGGTGGGTCACTTTGCCAGCCGTCACGATCCACTGCGCCTGGCGGTCATCCAGTTTGCGACCTGCGCGATCATCAGCCTGGTTTGCGGCGCACTGTTTGAGACCATCTCCTTGGAGGCGGTTATCGCAGCTGGCCCGGCAGTGCTTTACGGCGGCATCTTCGGTGTTGCGGTCGGCTTCACCCTGCAAGTGGTTGCACAGAAAAGCGCAATCGCCTCGCATGCGGCCATTATCCTGTCGCTTGAGGCGGTATTTGCTGCCATTGCCGGCGCGCTGTTGCTCGGTGAATCGCTGCACGCGCGGGGTTATCTGGGTTGCGCGCTGATGCTGGGCGGGATGTTGATTGCGCAACTATGGCCGCAAAAGCCGCAGGCAAAGGTCGAAGCGCTGGCTCAACACTAAGCATGCGGAGCGTTGCGCAGTACCGAGTGCTGCGCAACGATGTTCTGGCTTAGAGAAAGGTGCGCAGCTGGTTGTGCAGCTCATCGTTGAGGTCCACTGCTCGCGGACCTTTGGCGGCGATATAGTGCTCGCTGAACACATCGAAATAGGTATTCAGCGCATCTGCCGCACGTTGATCACCGGCCAACTCCAGGCACAGTGCAGCCACTTCCGCGGTACACAAGTGATCATCACGCTTGGAACGGCGCAACCGATAACGTGAAACCTGCTCCGGCTGCAAACCCAACACCGGCAGATTTGCCAGATAAGGGCTCTTGCGGAACATCTTGCGCGCCTCGGTCCAGGTTGCATCCAGCAGGATAAACAGCGGCCTCTTGCCAGCCACAGGCTGCACTTCACTGACTACGCGTTCTGGCGCGGCGTACTCCCCCGGAAACACCAGAAAGGGCTGCCAGGCTGGATCAGCCAGCAAGGCCAACAGCGCCTCGTCGACGACTGTTCGCTGCCATCCAAAAGCACAGGTGTCTGCCACCACATCGGCAATCAACCAACCGGTATTGCTCGGTTTGAGGGCCTCGATATCATGCATCAGCAGACACATCCCCGAATGCGCCTGAACATTTGGCCGCAATGCGCAAATGCAGTGAGACAGCGCGATGCGACAGGACTCACATCGAATCGAACGCGAGCCACGGGCAATAAATGGTTTCTCACTGCGGGCAAGCCGCGCAGTGCGCAGACGCGCTACGGCATGGCTCATCAGTGAATAACTCGTACAGTTAAGCGGCGCATGACATCACTCAAATTCAGGGTGCGGCATTCTAGCAAACCTGCGTGCCAACAGCGGAGCTAACGACTGAAGGTACAAAGCGCCCGCTTATAGGTATTATGATTGCAAGCTGAACCTATGCAGACCCAAGCCTGTCGAAGGTTCCAAATGATTGCGGAGACCCTGATGTTTCGATTAATTGCCCTTTCCATCGCACTCACCTTGCCAGTGGTTGCTCATGCATCGTCACTGAAAGACTTTGAACTGACCAAGCTCCTGCAGCAGGTTGCCAAGCAAAGCAGTGCTGGCACGCCACGCGCCATCAATGGCGACATCTTGGATCAGGGCTACACCGTTGATGGCCACGTGCTAATCAATCACTTGAGTGTCCGCGAGGCTCATGCCACACAAATGCGCGCCAACCCGGATGCAATGCGTGCGCAACTTGCTGCCAGCGTGTGCAACAACAATGGTTTCCGCCAACTGCTTTCACGCGGCGCAGTGTTGCGCTACGAGTTCACCGAATACAAAAGCAACCGCCCGGTTGCCAATGAGAACTACGACAAAACCGACTGCAACATCCAGTAAGTCGCACGTCCCTCCCGGTTTGCCTGTCCAGCGCCTCAGCGCACTGCACAGGCGACTGCGGCAGCCAGACTGCCCTCGCATTACGCTGCATCACTCTAGCTGCGTGCAAATTAGCGCTGCGTAACGCCGCAAAACGTCATCCTGCAGCCATACTCTCTCTGTAGAACCGTAACAGCACGGATGCTTGGCGATACGGTTACGCTCAACAGGAGACTCTTTATGCCTTATGAAGCTGACGACTACCTGTCACGCCATGTGCAAACCACCAGCATTGATGTGGCGTCGTATCTGGATCAACTGACCGCACTGATCACCCCGCCCGACAGCCCTAATCAGTCTCTGTACCGTGAAATGCTCACCACCGTTGTGCGCATGGCGCAGGCCGATCGCAATCGCTGGGATGCCAAGATCATGCTGCAGACACTGCGTGAGATGGAGCATGCATTCTGCGCGCTGGAGCGGTTCAAGCGTCGGCGCAAAGTCACTGTGTTCGGCTCTGCGCGCACCCCAGCCGACCATCCGGTGTATGGCCTGGCACGTGATCTTGGGCAAACGCTGGCCCGTTATGACCTCATGGTAATCACCGGTGCCGGTGGCGGCATCATGGCTGCCGCGCATGAGGGCGCAGGCCGTGAAAACAGCTTGGGGTTCAATATCACCCTGCCGTTCGAACAAACCGCCAACCCGACCATGAAAGGCTCGGACAACCTGTTGTCGTTCCATTTCTTTTTCCTGCGCAAACTGTTCTTCGTCAAGGAAGCAGACGCGCTGGTCTTATGTCCCGGCGGCTTTGGCACACTGGATGAAGCGCTGGAAGTATTGACCCTGATTCAAACCGGCAAAAGCCCGTTAGTGCCGATCGTCCTGCTCGATCAGCCAGGCGGTACTTACTGGCAACGCGCGCTGGAATTTATCGAGGCAGAACTGCGCGACAACGCCTACATCCTGCCGAGCGACATGCACCTGATGCGTCTGGTGTATAGCGTCGAGGATGCCGCCAGCGAGATAGCCCGCTTCTACGCCAACTTCCACTCAAGCCGCTGGCTTAAAGGGCGGTTTGTTATCCGCATCAACCATCCACTCAACTCAACCGCCATGCAGTTGCTACATGAGCAGTTCGGCGACTTATGCATCAGCGGTGGTTTCGAGCAGTTGGCTAGCGGGGTGGCAGAAATGGATGAGCCCGAACTTGCTCACCTCGCCCGCCTGGCTTTTGCTTTCACCGGCCGCCACTTGGGGCGTTTGCGCGAGCTACTGAATTTCATCAATCAACCGCAACACTGGCAAGCCTGACTGCAGCTATTTGCTCCGCTACGGACTGCTGCGCCCAGTTGGTAAAAATATCGGCGCAGTATGTGCAGGCATAACGCATTGCAGGCCGTGCGAAAACTTGCGGCCTGTGAGCGGGTTTAACAGATAAGTATTAAGGACGGTAAAGACGGGTTGCGAACTAATCGTCCAGCGCGCCGCGCAAGAGTTTGCTGATCAAATCCTGGGGATAGCCACGGTAGCTGAGAAAGCGCTGCTGCTTGGCACGCTCACGCATGTCTGCGGGCAATTCACCGGCAAACTTGCGTTGCCAGGTATCAAGCAGTAATTCGGCCCAGTTGATGCCTGAATCGCGCAAGGCCTGTTCGATGTCGCTGCGGGCCAGTCCGCGCTGGTTTAGCTCTTCACGAATCCGCAAAGGGCCGTAACCTGCGCGTGCACGGTAGCTGACAAAACTTTCGAGGTAGCGCGCCTCAGACAACAAACCCTCTTCCGCCAGGCGGTCGAGGGTTGGTTCGATCAATTCTGGAGTAGCACCGCGCAAACGTAATTTGCGCGTCAACTCGACTCGACCATGTTCACGCCGCGCCAACAAGTCCATTGCCGTGCGGCGTACAGCGGTCAAATTGTCGAGTATGACGGCCATCCTCACTAACCTATCGGTTTAAGCGTCTACTTCGGCGCTATCAACCGACTCTGCTGCAGCCTTGGCGGGAGTTGCCGGCGTCAGCAGTTTTTCACGGATCAGGTTTTGCAGAGTGGCGGCGACTTCCGGGTTATCTTCCAGATACTTAGCCGAGTTGGCCTTGCCCTGACCGATCTTGCTGCCCTGGTAGCTGTACCAAGCGCCAGACTTCTCCAGGAAACCGTGGAGTACGCCCAGATCAATGATTTCACCGTTACGGTAGATGCCCTTGCCGTAAAGGATCTGGAACTCAGCCTGACGGAACGGCGGAGCAACCTTGTTCTTGACGACTTTAACCCGGGTTTCACTGCCCACAACCTCGTCACCCTCTTTAACCGCACCTGTACGGCGGATATCGAGGCGAACCGATGCGTAGAACTTCAGCGCGTTACCACCGGTAGTGGTTTCAGGGCTGCCGAACATTACGCCGATCTTCATGCGGATCTGGTTGATGAAGATAACCAGGCAGTTGGCGTTCTTGATGTTACCGGTGATTTTACGCAGCGCCTGCGACATCAAACGGGCTTGCAGGCCGACGTGCATGTCGCCCATCTCACCTTCGATTTCCGCTTTCGGCACCAGTGCAGCCACGGAGTCGACAACGATTACGTCAATGGCATTGGAGCGCACCAACATGTCGGTGATTTCCAGCGCCTGCTCGCCGGTATCCGGTTGCGATACCAGCAGATCGTCAACATTAACGCCCAGCTTGCCGGCATACTCAGGGTCGAGTGCGTGCTCGGCATCGACGAATGCACAGGTCGCACCGGCTTTCTGAGCTTCAGCGATAACAGACAGAGTCAGGGTAGTTTTACCTGACGACTCAGGGCCGTAGATTTCGACGATACGGCCTTTCGGCAAACCACCAATGCCCAAGGCAATGTCCAGCCCGAGCGAGCCGGTAGAGATCGCTGGAATAGCCTGGCGATCATGGTCGCCCATGCGCATGACTGCGCCCTTACCGAATTGCTTTTCGATCTGGCCCAAGGCAGCAGCCAAAGCGCGCTTCTTATTCTCGTCCATTGAAATCCCCACGTGATTAAGAGGGCCTGACGGCCGCCAACAACTGTATAAGTAGACAGTATTATTCCATAGGCTAGGCCGCACGCCTACCCCACAATTGGATTTTCTTTTGCGAGCAGACGAAGCAGCCCCTCTAGCGCGGTATAAACCGTTTGTCGGCGGACCTGTTCACGGTCTCCAGCAAACAAACAGCGGTGGGTGAACACCTTCGAACCCTCAGCCCAGGCCACCCAGACAGTCCCCACGGGCTTTTCTGCCGAACCGCCATCCGGGCCTGCAACACCGCTAACCGCAACCGCATAGCGAGCGCCGCTATTAGCCTGTGCACCACGGACCATCTCGACAACGACCTCTTCACTGACAGCTCCGACGCTGCCAAACAACTCTGGGCTAACCCCCAACTGCTGAGTCTTCTGTGCATTGGAGTAGGTCACATAGCCGGCTTCAAACCAGGCAGAGCTGCCGGGAATTCGGGTTATCGCCTCAGCAATACCGCCACCCGTACAGGACTCGACGGTTGTAACCTGTGCCTGTGCACTGACTAGCTGCTTGCCCAACTCGGCAGCCAGACGAGTCAAATCCTGATCATTAACGCTCATCTCAACTCCGCGACTGATGTAACACCGAAGCTACCGTACACCAGACGCGAACACGATTCAGCCTGATCGTTATCAGTCGCTGCAAGACAGCCGTCTTTCTGGCGATTTAACCGTACGCATAGTTTTCTACAGCCAAAAAGAAACCCCAGATCATCTGCATGATCTGGGGTTTCGGTATAGATGCTTGACGATGACCTACTCTCACATGGGGAAACCCCACACTACCATCGGCGATGAACCGTTTCACTGCTGAGTTCGGGATGGGATCAGGTGGTTCCAGTTCTCTGTGGTCGTCAAGCAATTTGCTTGAAGCTTCGTCAGCGACGCAGCTTCGAATCTGATACTTAAAGTAAAACCCCAGACCGTTTTCACGATCTGGGGTTTTGGTATAGGCGCTTGACGATGACCTACTCTCACATGGGGAAACCCCACACTACCATCGGCGATGAATCGTTTCACTTCTGAGTTCGGGATGGGATCAGGTGGTTCCAATT